>CAWGXP010000006.1:0-90472 GCA_963826585.1 uncultured Actinomycetes bacterium | reverse complement strand
CTCGCCGTGGTCATGGCGGCCGCGCGGCCACTGCTCCCGTCGCCGCCCGAGTCGAGCCCCGGCGCTCCGGTCGTCGGCGAGCCGGGTGTGCTCAAGGGCCTCGCACATGCGGTCGGGCTGACCGTTCGCCGCGTTGACGTGATCGACGTGCCGTTCGTGGCGCCGAACGAGGAGATGCTTGTTCGTGCCCTCGCGGCGCCCGGCGGCAGCGTCCGCGCGGCGATCGAGCACGCTGGCATCGACCCGGTCCGCGAGGTGATCGTCGAGGCCGCCGCGCCCTATCGACAGCCCGACGGCTCGTATGCGTTCCAGAACCGGTTCATCTACCTCGTCGCAGAAGTCGGCAGGCCGCGGGTGGTGAAAACCTCGGAGACCTGAGACAATGACCGGGTTACCGTCCCCCGGAGAGAGGAAACCGTCAAAGTGGACAAACTCGCAGAGCTCAACCACGGCGCAAAGGTGGTGCTCGGCTCGGCCATCGCACTACTCATCGTCTCATTCTTCCACTGGTTCACTTACGGGCCCTACGGCGAGAACATGTGGCATGGGATCGGCGTCATCGCGGGACTGCTCGTGCTCGCGCTCATCGCCTGGCAGGCGGTCCGCCTAGCGAACATCAACGTCGAGATTGGCGTCACGCCGGCGATGATCACCGCGGTTCTCGCAGTCCTCACGTTCGTCTTCGTGCTCATCAGGTTCATCGACAAGCCCGGAAGCGGACCGGTGTCGGACGTGATTGATCGCTCGATATGGGCGTGGATAGGGCTCGTCCTCGCGATCGTCCTCGTTGCGGGTGCTTGGGCGAACATGAAGCTCGCGGGCGAAAGCCTCAGCGACATGAAGGACCGTGTCGCCGCGATGGGCAAGAGTGGCAGCGGAGGCGCCGCCGAGGCGCCGGCCGCGCCGAGCGCTCCGGCGGAGACGCCGCCTGCGCCGGCCGAGCCTGCCGCCCCAAGCGACTCGGGCGAGAGCAGCAGCACCTAACGGGACTGCGGCACGAGAGCGGGGCCTCTCCGGAGGCCCCGCTCGACGTCCGTGGCCGCAGGCTAGGGCTCGAGCTCGAGCACGCCGTGCGGCGAGCCGAGCTCCGCGAGCTTGCCGAGGTACGGCTGTGGCGGAAACGCTTCGGGTCCGAGCGCGCCGGTTCCCTTCCAGTCGCCTTCGGCGAGCAACTCCAGGGCGACGACGGGGTTGAGCGCCGTCTGCCAGACGACGGCCTGCGAGCCGTACTCGCGCATCGACCAAGCGTTGTCGACGACGTGGTAGACGTAGGTCTTGCGGGGCTGGCCGTCCTTGCCCGTGCCCGTCACGAGCGTCCCGGCGCACGTCTTCCCCGTCATCCGGTCGCCGAGCGTCATCGGGTCGGGAAGCGCCGCGGCGACGACGTCGCGCGGCGCGACCTCGACGCCTCTGACCGGGATCTTCTCCTTCGAGTCGAGGCCGAGCTTGTGCAACGTCTTGAGCACGCTGATGAACTCGTCGCCGAGTCCGTACTTGAACGTCACGCGCTCGCAGTCGATCCAGCGCGGCACGAGCAGGACTTCCTCGTGCTCGACATTGACGCACTCGACCGGGCCGATCCCTTCGGGGAAGTCGAACACCTCCGGCTCCGAGAACGGCTCTGTCGTGAACCAGCCTCGCTCGCGCTCCCAGATCACGGGTGGGTTGAGGCACTCCTCGATCGTCGTCCAGATCGAGAAGGTCGGCGCGAAGTCGTAGCCCTCGACGACGAGGCTCGACCCGTCTCGGATCCCGACCTCCTCGATCGACGAGAAGAGCTCGTCCGCTGCATAGCGCGCGAACACGTCGGCGGCGCCCGGTTCGACGCCGATGCCGACGAGCGCGAGGACGCCGCGCCGCTCCCACTTGTCGGCGCGCGCGAACTGGTAGTCACCTAGCTTGATGCCGGGCTCGCTGTGCGGGCTCGTCGGGTGCGGCTCTGAGAGCGTCATCGCCATGTCGAGATAGGTCACGCCGGCCTCGAGCGCGGCGTCGAAGATCGGCACGTTGAAGACGGGGTCGACGGCGTTCAGCACCGCGTCTGCGCGCGTCTCGCGGATCAGCTCGAGGACATTCGCCGGGTCTCGCGCATCGATTCGCCGCGCCTGGAAGCGGCCGTCGTCGAGGTCTGCGACGAGCGACTCCGGGCGCGCGAGATCGTAGTCCGCGAGCGTGCAGGCGTCGAAGAACGACCGCCTGCGTGCTATCCGGGCGAATGCCGACCCGACGCCTCCCGTGCCGACGACGAGAATGCGCACGGCGGCTGACTAGGCGCGGATCTGGAGCACGTAGGCCTGCGACGCCTTCTCCGGGAAGGGGTCGGAGACCGTGATCCGGAAGCGGAACGTCCCGCTTGCCTTCGGAGTGCCGCTCAAGACGCCCGTCTTGCGGTCGAGGTGGACCCCGCGTGGCAGAGCACCTCGGGTCACCGCCCAGGTGCGCGGCACGAGCCCGCCGCGCGCGACGAGCTTTGCGTGATACGCCTTGCCGGCCTTCCCCGAGCGAAGCTGCGCCGTCGCGATGGCGAGCGTCTGGGCGACGGTGATCGTCCCATTGGTCGTGCCCGTCTGGCCCGCGGCGTCCTTCACGGAGAGGGTGAACGGGAAGAGCCCGGCGCCCGTCGGTCGGCCGCTGAGCGTTCCGGTGGCCGGGTCGAGGGCGATCCCGGGAGGGAGCGTGCCCGACGCGAGCGACCACGTGTACGGGGCGAGGCCACCGCTCGCCGCAGCGACCGTCGCCCGGTAGATCTTTCCGACGACCCCCGTCGGCGTGGCGTTGGGCGACGCTGCGACCGTCAGCGGCGTCACGACGTTGATCGTGAACTGCTTCGACGTCGAGCGGTCGGGGACGAAGCCGTCCGTGTCACCGACCTTCGCCGTGAACGTGTAGACGCCGGGCGTCGTGGGAGTGCCCGAGATCGTCGTGTCGCCCGGCGTGCCGTTCGCGCCGATCGTGAGGCCGGGAGGCAGCGTTCCGGAGACGATCTTCCAGCCCATGCCGAGCCCGCCGTTCACCGGTCACAGACAGCGTGGCCGTGTAGGGAGCGCCAACGCTGCCGTTGGGCAGCGCGGCCGTCGTGATCGCGAGCTGATCGCGGATCTTGACGATGAAAGTCCGTTGGGACGCGCAACCGCAGTACTGTGTCGCCTCGACGGTCGAACAGGAACGTGCCCGCCTGCGTCGGCGTCCCGTGGAATGTTCCGTCCTCCTCGATCTTCAGGCCGGGCGGAAGGTCGCCCGCCTTGAAGAAGAACGCGTACGGCGGCGCGCCGTCCTTCGGCGTGAAGACGTACTTGTAGGGGATACCGACCGCGCCGTCGGGCGGCGGCGGGAACTCGTTGACCGCGAAGCCGCTCGCGGCGCTGACGACGACGCCTGCAACAACGGCTGAGAGAGCGACGATCCGGGCGAGTCGCATAGCTTCCGAACAGGCTAGCGATTCCGGCGCCAGAGCAGGAAGGAGAGCGGGAGGAAGGCCGACGAGCGTGAGGTATGGCATCAGCGCCAGCCGCGAGCCGGCGATCGTGCGCTTCCGCGTCTCGCCGGATCCCGCCATCCGCACGAGCTCGTCGCCGGCCGCCTTGACGTCTGACTCGTCGAACGCCTTGCCTCCGACGAGCTGGGCGGCGCGATCGAGCGCAGCTGTGCTGCCCGGTTGCGGCTTGTATGCCCCCTCGGCCACTCCCGTCTCGTAGATGCGCTCGTCCCCGTTCCACACGTGGACGAAAACCGTCTGCACCTTGGGCGTCGACTGGAACGCCCGTGTCAGCTCACTGCCGAAGGGGCGCGACTCGCCGTCCGTGAGCACGACGAGCAGCCGCTTCGTCGCCGACTTCGTGAAGTAGTGCCGCTCGGGAATGCCTGCAATCAGGCCGAGCCACGTCGCCTGCGGCGCGGGCCGGTCGTGCGTCCATCACCAGATAGTCGCAGGAACAACGCGAAAAGTTCCGGCCGGCTTCAGGCCGGTTCGACCAGCGTGCCCGCCTCGCCGGCGACGATCGCGCCGATGTCGGCGAGCGCGCCGATCGCCGCCGGGCGCCGGGTCTCTTCGGCGAACGCGCAGGCCGCTTCGACCTTCGGGCCCATCGAGCCTGAAGGAAAGTCGTGGCTGCGCAGCTCCTCGACGGTCGTCCGGCGAAGCGGCCGCTCGCTGGACGTCCCCCAGTCGAGATAGACGGCGTCGACGTCTGTCGCCATCACGAACAGGTCGGCGCCGACCTCGCGGGCGAGGAGGGCGCTCGCGCGGTCCTTGTCGACGACCACCTCTGCGCCGAGCAGCGTCCGCGAGCCGTCGCGCGCGTACATCGTGGGGATGCCTCCGCCGCCGGCGCAGATCACGATCGCGCCCTTCTCGAGCAACCACTTGATCGGCCGGTGCTCGAAGATCCGTTTCGGGGCCGGGGAGGGGACGACGCGTCGCCAGTGCTCTCCGTCGAGCTTGAACGCCCAGCCGTGCTCCGACTCGAGCCGCCTTGCGTCCGTCTCGTCGTAGATCGGGCCGATGAACTTCGTCGGGTCGTCAAAGGCGGGATCATCAGGATCGACCTCGACCATCGTCAGGATCGTCGCGAACGGCACCTCGAACGGGAGCAGGTTGCCGAGCTCCTGCTCGATCAGATAGCCGATCATCCCCTCTGTCTCGGCGGCGAGGATGTCGAGCGGGTATGGCTCGCCCTCTTCGAACGCGGCCGCCTGGAGCGCGAGCAGGCCGACCTGCGGGCCGTTGCCGTGCGAGAGGACGAGCCGGTGGCGCTCGGCGACCGGAGCGAGGGCTTCAGCGGCGGCGCGGACGTTCGCCCGCTGCACTGCGGCGGTCATCGGCTCCCCGCGCCGCAGGAGCGCGTTGCCGCCGAGCGCGACGAGGACGATTCCACCCTCGGAGGCCATTGCCCACGGTTCTCGCCTTCGGGGGCAGTTCCTACCGGAGATCTGCGACGATTGCGGCGTGGCCGCAGCAGACGACGCAGGGCGACGGCTCGACAACTTGCTCGAGACCGTGGAGGCTCGCCTCGACCGGCTCGAGGCGTCTGTCGAGCGTCCACCGGAGCCTCCGGCGGCTCAGCCGGAGCCGGAGCCTGAGCCTGAGCTGGAGCGCGAGCCTCCGTCGGAGCAGCACTATGTCGTGCTCGTACCTGCTCCATCCGGCTACACGCTCGTGGAGCAGGGCGGGCGCCTGCCCGTGCGAGGCGAGACGATCGAGCTGCCGGAGCGCGGGGAGCGGTACGCCGTCGCGAAGGTCGTCCACGGGCCGACTCCCGACGACCGGCGGCGCGTGGGTCTACCTCGAAGCGGCTACTTGACGCGCGAGCCGAAGTCCGCGGTCACGATCGTCACGTCGAGACCGTGGAAGTCGCCGTGGGCCGCGTCCGCGTGGACGGCCGAGAGGCCGAGCTCGCGAAAATCACGGCCGAGCAGGATCCTGCGGTGGTCCGGGCTCCGGAGCCACATCTGGACCGCTTCCTTCGCATCGACGTCCGGCGACATCCAGAGCAGGTTCTCGCCGACATGCCATGAGCGGAAGCCGGAGGCGGGGTAGTAGTACTTCAGCCTGCGCCAGAAAGGTCCCCCGTCGGCGGACGAGTGGCGGAAGAAGCCCTTGAGCGCCATCGCGCGCGAGTGGCGGAGGGCCGCCGTGCCGAGCGGCGCCGATGCGCGTAGGGAGTCGAGCCCTCTCGCGTGTCTCACGCGGTTGACCTCGAGGAGGATCGACCGGTTCAGGTCGATGCGCTGGGTGACCGTCGACGCACGGTTCTCGCTCGTGCGGGCGCCGGCTGTGCCGGCCACGACGCAGACGAGGACAGCGGGGATCAGGGCAAGCTTCAGCCTCACGGAGTGGGCATCGGCGTTCGCCCGCCCGGCATGGAGACGCCCTCCCTCGTCGGGGCTACCTCGATCGAGGGACGCCCGGCACGCTTTTCGCGGCGGCTAGTCTCCGGGCGTGAGCCGCTCGGTGATCGTCTCCGCTGTCCGCACGCCCTTCGGACGTCTCGCCGGTGGGCTCTCGTCGAAGCCGGCGACGGAGCTCGGAGCGATCGCCATACGTGCGGCGGTCGAACGATCCGGGCTCGAAGGCTCCGAAGTCGAGTACGTGGTCATGGGGCAGGTGCTCCAGGCCGGTGTCGGCCAGGCGCCTGCGCGGCAGGCGGCGATCGGCGCGGGCCTGCCCATCGAGGTGCCGGCCGACACGATCAACAAGGTCTGCGCGTCCAGCATTCGCGCGGTCGAGATCGCCGACCAGATGATTCGCGCTGGCGACCACGACGTCGTCGTCGCAGGCGGGATGGAGTCGATGTCGAACACGCCGTTCGCGCTCGCGAAGGCGCGGTTCGGCTACAAGCTCGGCGACGGCACGCTCGTCGACCTGATGGTGCACGACGGTCTCCGGTCGAGCTTCGACGGGCGGCACATGGTCGAGCAGGCGTCACTCGTGTCGCGCGAGCTCGGCATCGGCCGCGAGGAGCAGGACGCGTGGGCGTTTCGCTCGCACGAGCGCGCCGTGCGGGCGATCGACGAGGGCTTGTTTGCCGACGAAATGGTTCCCGTCGCCGGCATCTCTGCCGACGAGGGACCGAGGCGCGACACGTCACTCGAGAAGCTCTCCGCGTTGCCGCCGGTGTTCGACCCGGAGGGGACGACGACCGCGGGAAACGCCCCCGGCGTCAACGACGGGGCGGGTGCGCTCGTCGTCACGAGCGACGCGTTCGCGAAGGCGCGAGGGCTGGAGGTGCTCGCGACGATCGTCTCCCACGGCTACGTCGCGGACGAGTTCGCGTATCTCGCGCGAACGCCCGGCGGCGCCGGGAACCAGGCGCTCGAGCGTGCCGGGAAGACGATCGGAGACGTCAAGCGCGTCGAGGTCAACGAGGCGTTCTGCTCGGTCGCCGTCCACTCGGTCGAGCTGCTCCGCGCCGACCCCGAGACGGTGAACGTCAACGGCGGCGCGGTCGCGCTTGGCCACCCGATCGGCGCCTCCGGCGCGCGCATCCTCTCGACGATGATCTACGAGCTGCGGCGTCACGGCGGGGGGCTCGGCCTCGCGGCGATCTGCTCCGGCGGCGGCCAGGGCGACGCGCTACTGATCGAGGTCTAGATAGTCGGCGAGTCGAGCAGCACGATCGGGCGGTACTTCCTGCCCGGCTCGATCTCGACATCCTCGACGTACGTTGCCCCCACCGCATAGCCGCCCAGGATCTCGCGGACGGCGTTTTCCGCCACGGGCGCGGCACGGTCGAACGCTGCGCGGTCGACGGTCGCGAGCCGGAGCTCGAACGACGTGCCCGTCAGCTGGACGAGCTGGTACCGAACGACGCCGGCGATGCCGCTGACGGCCATCGTCACGCCGAACGGCCCCATCAGCGACCCATCCGCGAGCGTGACGTACTCGCTGACCCGCCCTTCGAGCTCCGCGAGCACCTTCGACGTCCGCCCGCAGCCGCAGAGCTCCTTCGAGATCCTCCCGAGGTCGCCGATGCGGTAGTTGAGGAGGACGCTGCCGCGGTTGACGAGGTTCGAGAGCAGGATCTCGCCGGGCTCGCCGTCGGGCACGGGTGCGCCGGCAGGATCGACGATCGTCACGTGGCAGAGGTCCTCGTGGAGGTGGAAGCCCTCGCGCCGTTCGCAGTAGAAGCCGATCTTCAGCGACTCCATCGCGCTGTAGCGCGAAACGACGGGGATGCCGAAGTGCTCTTCGATCAGCCGCCGGCCGCCGGGCGACATGTGATCCCACGTGTAGAGGAGCATCTTCGGCTGGTGCGTCGGCCCGCCGCGGTCGACGGCGGCCCGAAAGTACGCCTCGAGATGCGAGCCGCAGCCCATCAGGACGTCCGGACGGATGGCGTCGATATCCGCGTCTACGCGCTCGGGCGTGTGCGCGCCGAGCACCGCTCGCCGGAAGCGGGGACGGAAAGGGCGGAAGCTCGAGCGGTCCATCATCCCGCGCACGCGGTCGACGTTCTCGGGCGAGTCCGACCCGAGGTAGAGGCGCGTGTAGCGGAGGCGCTTGCCGACGAGGCCCGCCTCGACCATTCGCTCGCGCTCGGCGTACGCGACGTTCAGCAGCACCGACCGTCGATCGTGGAGGAGCCGGAGTGGCACGCCTGTCGTGCCCGTCGACTGGAGCACGAGGCCGTCGTCCGGGTCCGTGTCGTCGGAGCGGAAGCGCTCCGGGTCGCGAAGCACCTCGTCGCGGGGAACGACCGGGAGTCGGGCGAGGTCGTCGGCGCCTGTGATCTCGCGTGCATCGATTCCTTCGCGCCGGAGCAGGTCGCGGTAGTGGGGCACGTGGGCGGCTGCGTGGGCCACCGTCTCGCGGACGCGGCGGTCACGCCGCTCGAGCAACTGATCGCGAGGGACGAAGAGCGCCTTGCGCTGGCCGAGTGCGGCGCGCGCGATCGTCGCCATGCCCGCCGTCCTCGTCACGACGCCGCTCATGCCGCTGGATCGTCCCATCCGAACTCGTGCCGCCACGGTCCGAGCCCGTACCAGCCGATTCGGCCCAGGCGTCGATACCCCGCCTTCTCGTAGGCGCGCCGGCCGGCGTGGTTCTCGGCGAGGACGCCAGCGACGATCCGGCGTTTCCCCTCCGCCGCAAGCGCGGCTGCGAGACGTGTGCCAGCGGCGCCCGAGACGCCCTGGCCGCGCATAGACGGCTCGGTGTGCGTTTCCGAGAGGTAGACGTCCTCGTCGGAAAGCGCGAGCCACGTATCGAGGTACTCGACGTAGGCGCGACCCTCGGCGATCCAGCGCGACGAGACGACGCGGTCGCCCTGCCAGGCGGCGAAGCAGCGGTCCCCGCGCGCGAGCCGGCCCCGCTCCCGCTCGTCCCGCGGCGCGGTCAGGAACGCGTATTCGAGCGCGAGTGGCGTCTCGCGGAGCGCAGGCGGAGGGCGCAGGTCGAGCGCGACGAGCTCGAGCCGGCGGTAGAGGCGTAGCCGGGCGAGCCCGCCGAACCAGACGCCGCGGACGCCCTCCTGCCGAAGCAGCTCGCGCGTCCGGCGGATCAAGCCTGCTTGACGGCGAGCGCGGCGACGAACTGGGCCGTCACGCTTCGCGTGCGGTAATCGCCGAGTCGCTCGGCTGAGAGCAGCGCGCTGAGGTGCGAGGGGCGCACGGACATGACGGCGCCGAGTCCGAGGACAGCCAAACGCGGTACGTGCATCAGCGTCGCGGTTCTCTCGACGCTCAGTCCGCTGCGGGCCAGCCGGCTCTCGAGCCCGGCCGCGCTGCACGTCGCGCCGACGTAGCAGGGCACGAGACGGATGCTCGCGAGCCAGCGCCAGGGAATCGCGTTCCGGAGGGAGACGAGCGGGTTGGACGCGTTGTCGAGCGTCACGAGCAGTCGCCCACCCGGCGTGAGCACGCGCGCGAGCTCGCCGAGCCCGACCTCCAGCTCGGCGAGCGAGTCGAAGTGGTCGAGCGTCGAGCACGACACGACCGCGTCGAACGACCCGTCGGCGAACGGCAGGCGCCGGACGTCTGCCTGCTCGGCCTCGAGCCCGGGATAGCGGCTGGCGGCTGCCTTGACGACGGCGTCGGAGACGTCGATCCCGTGTACCTCGTCGGCGAGCTCCTGCAGACACGGATAGAGGCCCGAGCCGACTGCCTCGTCGAAGAGGTCCGTCTTGAGCAGTCGGTGCGGGCGGGGACCCTTGACGAGCCACGCTTCGGCCAGCCGGGCGTTCAGCTCGTCGGCATAGGCCCGAAGGAGCCGATGCCCGCGTGTCCGGGGCCAGTCTGCGACAGCGGAATCCCACGTCGCAGTGGTCTGGAGATCGACCATGGGCGGCAGACGTTAGCCTCTCGCCGTGGATTTCGAGCACGTCCTCGTCGTCGGGGCAGGACAGATGGGCGGCGGGATCGCGCAGGTCGTCGCCGCCTCGGGGCGCCACGTCTCGCTCTACGACTCGGTCCCTGGCGCGGTCGAGCGTGGCCTCGGCGCCATGGAGAAGAGCCTCGGGAAGCTCGCCGAGAAGGGAGGCGCGGATCCGGCCGAGGTGCTCGGGCGCGTCGAGCCGGTCGAGGCGATCGTTGCAGCCGACCTGATGATCGAGGCTGTCGTCGAGGACCCGGCCGTGAAGGAGGCGATCTTCCGCGAGGCAGACGAGATCCTGTCGCCCGGCGCGATCCTTGCGTCGAACACCTCTTCCATTCCGATCGCCACCCTGGCGGCCGCCACCGCGCGTCCGACACAGGTGATCGGCATGCACTTCTTCAACCCCGTGCCCGTGATGAGCCTCGTCGAGGTCGTGCGTGCGCCGCTGACCTCGGACGAGACGGCCGCCGCGATCGTCGCGCTCGCCCGGGAGCTCGGTAAGACGCCGGCCGAGGCGAACGACTTTCCCGGCTTCGTGTCGAACCGAATCCTGATGCCGTTCATCAACGAGGCTGCGCTTGCCCTCGAGGGCGGCGTGGCGGACGCGGAGGCGATTGACACGATCGCGAAGCTCGGCTTCAACCATCCGATCGGCCCCCTGGCCCTTGCCGACCTGATCGGGCTCGACACGTGCGTGGCGATCATGGAGGTGCTCCGCGACGGGCTCGGCGACGAGAAGTACGCGCCGGCTCCGATCCTCCGCGAACACGTCGCCGAAGGGCGCCTCGGCCGCAAGTCCGGCCAGGGCTTCTACGAGTACTAGAGCTCGTCAGTCGACCTTGACGCGCCGAAACATCGCGTAGAAGACGACGTCGTAGACGCTCTTGACGGCGCCCGCGATCACGAACGGCGCCCCGAGCCAGACCGCGAGGGCTGCACCGCCGACGAGCGGCCCTACCGGACGCGTCACGTAGCGCGCGGTGTTCGTGTACGCAGCGGCTGCCGTCCGCTCTGACGGATCGACCACGACCGCGACGTAGGCCTGGCGCGCCGGTACGTCCATCTGGCTGAGGACGTAGCGCGAAAGGAGCAGCACGAGGGCGACCGGGAACGTAGGCGCGAAGGCGATTGCCGCGAGCAGGACGTTCGAGGGCAGGTGCGTGAAGACCATCGTCCGCAGCAGGCCGATCCGGCGCGAGAGCCGCACGGCGATCTGGAACGAGATCGCCTGGATGAAGCCGACGGCCAGGAAGACGATGGCGAGCGTCTGGTGTGAGGTGCCGAACTTGAGCGCGAACCAGTAGGCGATGAACGACTGGACGACGAAGCCGCCGCCGAAGCTGTCGAGGGCGAACAGGGCGGACAGCTTGGCGACGATGCTCTTCGACTTGTGGAGCGGCGGGCTTCCTTCCAGCGTCAGCTCGCGACCGCCCTCGACCGTCTCGGACAGTGGCCAGACGGCGACGAGCGCCACGAGCGCCGCGATCGGATAGACGAGCAGCCAGAGGCGCGACGCTGCGACGAACGCGGCGAGCGCGCCGAGCGACCCCGCGAGCGTGGCGACGGTGTTGTACGTGCCGAACAGCGAGGCGACGTTCGCGTCCGCCGCGGCGTGTGGGAGCATCGCTTGCTCGAGCGAGGTCAGCGGCCCGGACTCGACGATGTCAGTCGAGACCGTGCCCGTCAGCGCGGCGACGATCAGCAGCGGGAGCGAGTCGGTGAGCGCGAAGACGAGGCCCGCGCAGGCCATGCCGATGAGCAAGGCGCGGTACGCACGTCGACGGCCGATGCGGTCGCCGTAGCGCGCGAGCACGATCGACGCGAGGGCGACGCCGGCGAGCATGGCGGTGAACACGAGCCCGACCTGCGTCGTCGAGAGACCCGACTTCTCGAGCGAGACGCCGATGACGATGCTTCCGAGCCCGTACACGACGCCGCGTGCGCCCTGGGCGAGGAGGATGCGGCGGGCGTCAGTGGTCATCGTGGAGGAGCCGTTTCGGCCGCTCATATACTCGCCCAGAAGTGGACTTCGAGCTCACGCCGGAGCAGCGAGAGATCCAGGCGCTCGCGCGCGAGGTGGCGGATGCCGAGATCGCGCCGCACGCCGGCGAGTGGGATCGCGAACATCGCTTCCCGCTCGACGTGATCGCACGGCTCGGCCAGCTGGGCCTGATGGGCGTGTGCGTGCCGGAAGAGTACGGAGGGGCCGGCGCGGGCTTCCTCGCGTACGTGCTCGTGCTCGAGGAGCTGTCGCGCGCGGATGCAGGGATCGGGGTCTCGGTCGCCGTGCACACGAGCGCCGCGACGCTGCCGGTGCTCGCGTGGGGGACGAAGGCGCAGTGCGAGCGGCTCGTCCCGTCGCTCGCCTCGGGGTCGACGCTCGGGGCGTTCGCGCTCACCGAGCCGGGCGCGGGCTCTGACGCGGGAGCTCTCCGCACGGCGGCGAAACGGGACGGGGACGGCTGGCTGTTGTCGGGCCAGAAGCAGTGGGTGACGAACGGCGGGCATGCGGGCCACATCCTCGCGTTCGCACGCACGAACCCGGAGGTCGAGGGTGGCGACGGCATCTCGGCATTCCTGCTCGAAGCGTCGCAGGTGACGGTGACGCGGGAGGAGGAGAAGCTCGGCCTCAACTCGTCCTCCACCGCCGACCTCCTGCTCGAGGACGCACGCGTCGACGGCGATCGGCTGCTGGGCGAGGAGGGGCGCGGATTCGCAATTGCGCTCGACACGCTCGACGGTGGCCGGATCGGCATCGCCGCGCAGGCCGTTGGCATCGCCCAGGCGGCCTACGACGCGGCGCGCGCGTATGCGCTCGAGCGTGAGACGTTCGGGCGGCGCATTGCCCATCACCAGGCGATCGAGGCGAAGCTCGTGAACATGGCCGTCGAGATCGAGGCGGCGCGTCTGCTCACGTATCGCGCAGCCTGGCGGAAAGAGCACGGTCTCGTCCCACAAGGCCGAGGGCGCGAAGGCGAAGCTCTACGCCTCGGAGATGGCCCGGCGGCAGACGGCCGAGGCGATCCAGGTCCTCGGCGGCTACGGCTACACGAAGGAGTTCCCTGTCGAGCGCTACTACCGCGACGCGAAGATCACCGAGATCTACGAGGGGACGAGCGAGATCCAGCGGATCGTGATCGCGCGCTCGATCCTCGGGACGGCTGCGTGAGCCCGCGGGATCCTCAGGAGCCTGTGCGGCTGACGAAGATCTACACGCGCGGCGGCGACAAGGGCGAGACGAGCCTCGGCGACGGCTCCCGTGTCTCGAAGCTCCACCCGCGCGTCGCGGCGAACGGGGACGTCGACGAGCTCAACTCGCTCGTCGGGTGGACGATCGTCGTCGCCGACGGTCGGATCCACGACGTCCTCGTGCGGGTTCAGAACGAGCTGTTCGACGTCGGTGCGGACATCACGGTCCCGACAAGAAAGGACGCCCTCCGCGTCACGCAGGAGCAGGTCGACCGGCTCGAGGCGGACTGCGACACGTTCAATGCCGAGCTCGCGCCGCTCAAGAGCTTCGTCCTGCCCGGTGGCACGGAGCTCGCCGCGCGGTTGTTTCTCGCGCGCGCCGTGTGCCGGCGCGCCGAGCGGTCGGTGCTCGCGGCAGACGTCGGCATGCGGCCGGCCGTCTACCTCAACCGGCTCTCCGACCTGTTGTTCATCCTCGCCCGTAGCGCGAACCTCGGGACCGACGAGCCCCTCTGGAAGCCTGGAAGCTCCTAGTCGTCTTCGCGGGCTCGTTCGTCGCGGGCTATCTCGGCTCGATGATCGGACTCGTGCTCGGCACGCTGCGGCTCCCGCTCCTGCTGCTTACGTCCGGCGATCCGACCGCCGGGGCGGGGACGAACATCGCCATCAGCGCTGCCTCGGCAGCATCGGGTGGGATTCGCCACAGCCGCGCCGGCAGGGTGGACTGGCGCATCGTCGCGTGGATGACACCCCCGTCCGTCGCTGGAGCGCTCGTCGGTGCGTACTTCGGCCATCTCGTCCCCGACCGGCTGCTCTTCGTCGTCGTCGCGGCCGTGCTCGCGTGGAACGGGCTCGATCTCCTCGTGCGCCCGTTCCGAGGGCACCCACGAGAGAAGCCGAGCCTTGCCCCCGCCGTCGTCTTCGGCGGACTGATCGGCGCGCTGGGTGGCGCCATCGGCGTCATTCTCGGCACCCTCCGCGTGCCAGCGCTGCTCAACGCCGTCGGGCTGACGGCGGCGCGCGTGGTCGGGACGAACCTCGTTGTCGGGTTCTTCCTCGGCGCTTTCGGATTCCTCGGCCACGCCGTCCGGGGTGAGATCGAGTGGGGGCTGCTCGCAGCTGGCCTCGTCGGGGCGATCCCCGGAGGGTGGCTCGGCGCTCGCGAGACGGGCCGCTTCTCGGAGCTCGGCTTGAGACGAGCGCTCGGTGTCGCGCTGATCGCGATCGCGATCGTGTTCGCCGTCGAGGCCGCGGTCCGCTGAGGTCGGGCTCCTAGACTCCCGCAGTGGCTGCGACTGCCGAACCGGTGGAGGAGCCCTCCGCACGTCGCACGCTCGTGAGGTCGGGGCTCGTGATCGCCGCCGGCGTCGGAGCGGCGAACGTCCTCAACGCGTTCTTCCAGTTCTCGCTCGCGCGGATCCTCGACCCCGAGGACTACGCGCTCCTTGCCGCGCTCGTCGCTGTCGTTCTTGTCGCGGCGATTCCGCCGCTCGCCTTCCAGGCTACGGCTGCGCGTGAGGTCTCGTCACGACTGGCGCGTAACGACCACGAAGGAGCCGGACGGCTGCTCAGGGGGATGGGTCGCTCGGCAATCCTGTGGGCGGATGCGCTCGCCATCTGCTCGATCGTCCTGCTCGGGCTGATCGCGCTGACCGGCGTGGACGACCCGCTCGCATACGGGGCGACCGGCCTGACCGTTGCGGCGGCGCTCGTGATCCCGGTCGTCTGGGGCGGCCTCCAGGGCGCGGGTCGCTTCTATGTCCTCGCCGGTGCGCAGGTCGTTTTCGCCGGCACGCGCTTCTGCGCGGGGCTCGTGATCGGCCTCCTCGGCGGAGGCGTTGGCGCGATCATGCTAGGGCTCGCAGCCGCGACCGTGATCACGGACGCCGTAAGCGTGTTGCCGCTCCGGTCGTTGCTGCCGCGGGAGAAGGTGAAGCGGGAGTCCCTGGCTACGCGCGTCAACGCCGGCGCGGCGATCGGCCTGACGGCACTGTGGGCGCTCGTCTACAGCGACCTGCTCGTCGCGCGGATCGTCTTCTCGGGGGACGAGGCCGGTGCGTATGCGGCGGCGTCCGTCGGCGCCCGCGTGCTGCTCCTGATCGCGATCGCCGCGACGACCGTCCTCTTCCCGCGCATCGCAAGCCTCAACAACCGTGCGCGCGAGCGCAGGCATCTGCTCGCCGGCCTGGTCGGCGTCGGCGCGGCGTCGGCGCTCGCAGTGCTCGTCCTCTGGGTCTTCGCCGGGTCGCTCGTCGACGTCGCGTTCGGCTCGAAGTACGCGGACGCCGAGGCGTGGCTCGGGCCGCTCAGTCTCGCGATGGCACTCTATGGCCTGACGATCGTGTACCTCTACCACTTCCTCGCTCTCGGCCGTGCTCGCTTCGGGATCGTGCTCGCGGCCCTGTTCTGCGCGCAGCTCGTGGCCTACGCGCTGTTCCACGACACGCCCGACCAGCTGATCGGCGTCCAGCTTGCGTTCGGTGCAGCATCGGTCGCCGCGGGCGAGCTGTGGTATCTCCTGCGCATCCGATGACCAACGAGTTGATCACGAAGCTGCCCGTCCTCCGCTACCGCCGGTTCGGCGGCGGCTACCGTCGCGACGACGTCGAGGAGGCGCTGTCGCGGCTCGTCGAGACCGTCGGCGCCGTCGAGTCGGCGCTCGACGAGCTACGCGCGCACTCGCACGAGCTCGAGACGGAGCTCCGAGACAAGGACCGCGAGCTCGTCGCCTTCCGCTCACGCGAGGAGCGCCTCGACGCAGCCTTGCGCCGGGTCGAGGACGTGCTGGCGCGCGTCAACGGGAAGGCGTCCGAGTAGCGATGGCGACGACGGAGCCCCACGCACGCGAGCTCGACTCGACGATCTCGGGCCTTCCGGTCGAGCCGCTCTACACACCCGAGACGACCGACGTCGACTACGAGCGCGACCTCGGCGACCCCGGCGAGTTCCCGTTCACGCGCGGCGTCTACCCGACGATGTACCGCGGGCGTCTCTGGACGATGCGGCAGTTCGCGGGGTTCGGCACGGCCGCGGAGACGAACGACCGCTTCCGCTACCTGCTCGAGCACGGGCAGACAGGGCTTTCGACGGCCTTCGACATGCCCACGCTGATGGGCTACGACTCGGACCACGCGCGCTCGTTCGGCGAGGTCGGGCGCGAGGGCGTCGCCATCGACTCGCTCGACGACATGGAGACGCTGTTCGACGGCATCCCGCTCGGCGAGGTCTCGACGTCGATGACGATCAACTCACCTGCGGCGATGCTGCTTGCGTTCTACGTCGTGTGTCGGCGAGCAGCAGGGAGTGCCCGCGCGACGAGCTCCGAGGCACGGTGCAGACGGACATCCTCAAGGAGTACATCGCGCAGAAGGAGTACATCTTCCCGCCCGAGCCCTCGATGCGGCTCGTCGTCGACATGATCGAGTTCTGCGCGGAGGAGCTGCCGCGCATGCACCCGGTCTCGATCTCCGGCTACCACATCCGCGAGGCGGGCTCGACGGCGGCACAGGAGCTCGCCTTCACCCTCGCGGATGGCCTCGCGTACGTCGACGCGTGCGTCGCCCGCGGCCTCGACGTCGACGACTTCGCACCGCGCCTCTCCTTCTTCTTCAACGCCCACATCGACTTCTTCGAGGAGATCGCGAAGTACCGCGCCGCGCGGCGGATCTGGGCGCGCGAGCTGCGCGAGCGCTACGGCGCGAAGAACCCGCGCTCGTGGCTGATGCGCTTCCACTCGCAGACGGCCGGCGTCTCGCTGACCGCGCAGCAGCCGGAGGTGAACATCGTGCGCACGGCGATCGAGGCGCTGGCGGCGGTGCTCGGCGGCACGCAGTCGCTGCACACGAACTCGTTCGACGAGGCGCTCGCGCTGCCGACGGAGCACGCGGTGCGGATCGCGCTCCGGACGCAGCAGGTGATCGCCCACGAGTCGGGCGTCACGAACACCATCGACCCGCTGGGCGGCTCGTGGTTCGTCGAGGACCTGACGAACCGGCTCGAGGCGGAGGCGTACGAGTACTTCGAGCGCATCGAGCAGCTCGGCGGGGTCGTCGCTGCGATCAAGGAGAACTTCCAGCAGCGCGAGATCGCCGAGGCGTCGTTCCGCTACCAGTCGGAGGTCGAGGCGGGCGAGCGCATCGTCGTCGGCGTCAACCGCTACGAGCTCGAGGACGAAGAGCCGCTCGAGATCCTCCGCATCGACCCCGCGCTCGAGCAGCAGCAGATCGAGCGAGTGCAGGCGGTACGGGCGCGGCGAGACTCCGCGGCCGTGGAGGCGCGGCTCGCCGGCTCTCAAGGACGCCGCTGCGCGCGAGGACGTGAACCTGATGCCTCTGATCGTCGACGCCGCGCGCGACTACGTGACGATGGGCGAGATGTGCGACGCGCTCCGAGAGGTGTGGGGCGTGTGGCGCGAGACTCCAGTTTTCTAGCGCGTCGCTAGCGCGACGACTCGAACTTCGCGCGCTGGCGTGCGGCGTTGCGGTCGTTCCACTTCTTCAGGATGTAGATGCCGATCGCGAGCACGATCGCCGCGGCGCCGAAGCCGGCACGCGCCCAGACGGCGTCGAAGATGAAGATCGCGCAGAGCGCCGCCGCGATCACTCCGGCGGCGAGGAGGGCGAACTTCGCGGCAGCGCCCCAGTCCATGCGGGGACTCTAGAGCACCCAGCGACTAGAGGCTGATCTGGAGGCCGTCGTAGGCGAGCTCCCAGCCGTCTGGCGCCGGCAGCTCGTTCGGGCGGTGCGTGAGCAGGAGCCGCTTGGCGCCGGACGCCTCGAACGCCTCGACGGCTTCATCGACGGACAGGTGTCCGCGCGGGCTGCCGTCGAGCTCACCGCGGAGCAGCGTCGCCTCGCAGACGAAGAGATCCGCGTCACGCGCGACCTCCGCGAGCTTCGCGTCGGGGCCCGAGTCGCCGGAGTACGCAAGCGTGTGGTCGCCGTTCGAGACGCGAAGGCCGTACGTCCGCAGCGTGTAGTGCGGGAGCCGGATGGCGACGACCTCGAGCCCGGCGGCCGTCGTGAACGGAACAGCTTCGTCGTAGTCGCGCACCTCGAAGGTCGACTCGAACATGTCCTCCCAGCCGAGTCGCGTCCCGAAGTCACGGATTCGCGCGCGCCCCTGCGGCGGCAGCCAGAGCTCGGGCTGGTCCGTTCCCTTGCCCGGCCCGACCATGTTCCCCCAGACCCAGGGGACGAGGTCGCCCCAGTGGTCGAGGTGCCAGTGCGTGATCACGACCGAGTCGACGCGCGGCCAGCCGCCGTTCAGCTCGCGCAGCCGCGCGAGCACGCCCGGGCCGCAGTCGAGCAGGAGCCGTCCCGGCCCCTCGACGAGGTAGCCGGACTGGGCGCCGCCGGGGTTCGGCCACGCGGGACTCGACCCCACGACGGTCAACTTCATGCTCCTATACTGACGCGGCGAGTGACGCGGAAGATACGGGTAGTGATCGCAAAGCCCGGCCTCGACGGGCACGATCGCGGCGCGAAGATCATCGCGCGCGCGCTGCGCGACGCGGGCATGGAGGTCATCTACACGGGTCTCCACCAGACTCCAGAGCAGATCGTCGAGACGGCGATCCAGGAGGACGCGGACGCGGTCGGCATATCGATCCTCTCCGGCGCGCACATGACGCTCGTGCCGCGGATCCTCGAGCTGCTGCGCGAGAACGAGGCCGACGACGTGCTCGTGATCGTCGGCGGCACGATCCCGGGCGACGACGCGAAGGAGCTCGAGGAGCTCGGCGTGGCGGCGATCTTCACGCCGGGTTCGACGACCGGCGCGATCGTCGACTTCCTCCGCGAGCGCGTGCCGACGGCGTGATCCGCGTCGAGCGCGACGATCGGCGTCGCAGTCGTCACGGTCGACCGTCCGGACGCGATGAACGCGCTCGACCGGCGACGCTGACGGAGCTTCGCGACCGGCTCGTCGGAGCTCGCCGCGGACGGAGACGTGCACGTCGTCGTGCTGACAGGCGCCGGCGAGCGGGCGTTCGTCGCAGGCGCAGACATCAAGGCGATGGCGGAGATGAGCCGCGACGAGGCCGTTCGCGTGGGGCGGCTCGGCCACGAGACGGCGTCGCTGCTCGAGACGATGCCGAAGCCGACGATCGCGGCGATCAACGGGTTCGCGCTCGGCGGCGGCTGCGAGCTCGCGCTCGCGTGCGACATCCGGTACGCGGCAGAGACGGCCAAGCTCGGCCAGCCCGAGGTCTCGATCGGGATCATCCCCGGCTGGGGCGGCACGCAGCGGCTCGCCGCGCGTCGTCGGCATCGGCCCCGCGAAGGAGCTGATCCTCACGGGCCGGCTCGTCGGCGCGGAAGAGGCGCTTCGCATCGGGCTCGTCAACGCGGTCTTCGCGCCCGAGCAGCTGATGGAGAAGGCGCTCGAGCTCGCCCGAACGCTTGCTGCGAAGAGCCCGCTCGTGCTCGCGGCGATCAAGGACACGATGGCGCGGACATTCCACGGCGACCTCGGCGCGGAGGCTGAGGCGTTCGCCGGGCTCTTCGGGAGCGGGGATCAGCAGGAGGGCATGCGCGCGTTCATCGAGAAGCGCGAGCCCCGTTTCACCGGCCGTTGAGGCCTCTCTCTCGCCGCCGCACCCGGACCTGTGGATGCTTCGGCACAGAATTCCAACACCTCAGTGCCAGGCACTGAATGTGTGACGAAAGAGTGCCGAATTCGTTGTGCGGAGCTTCGGCTCAGGGGCCGGTGACAGCCGTCTTCGTCAGGACGACGCGGCCGGCGCTGTAGGCGCCGGGCCGGACGGCCGCCGCGGCGAGCGTGGCGAACGTCGGCTCGGTGAGCACGAGGACGCTCTTGCCGAACAGCGACGGCGCCTCCTCCGCACCTACGACCTTGCCCTTACCAAGGTCGATCTGGACTGCCGGTGCAACGGCGAGCTGCAGCGGGCGTCGCATCTTGTCGAGCACGGTCCCGGCGGGATAGGCGCGGAGGTTCGTCACGTTGATGACCAGCGCTCCGGCCGACGCGTGGGTGACCGTCCCCGTCACCGTGAGCGTCACGGTCGTGTGCATCGACGTCGCGAAGATCAGCCGCTCCGCCTTCATCAGATACGGGTACGGGTTGGTCGCGCCGCCGTCTCCCGGGTGCACCTCGAAGTGAAGGTGAGGATCGGTCGAGTCCGCGTCGCCGGAGTTCCCGACGTAGCCGACCGGCTGGCCGGCCTCGACGTGCGCGCCGTCTCGCAGGCCCTTCCAGTACGACATCCCGGAGACGCACTTGCCCCGGTTGTCGTTCCCCTTCGTGACGTCGTTGTTGAGGTGGATGTAGAGGTACGTCGTCCCGCTGTCGCCGTAGAGATAGAGCATGCAGCCGGCGCGTGCGGACGACGTCCAGAACTTGATCTTCCCCGGCTCGGCGGCGACAGCGACCGTGCGTCGCGGCGCCATCAGGTCGTTGCCCTGGTGCGTGCCGCTGTAGCGCGCGGCGCCGAAGTCGTTCGAGAACGCAGCCGCGCCGACGATCGGGAAGATCAGACGCGGCACCTTGCCGGCCGGTGCGGCGGAGGTCGACGTCACGACACCTGCTGCGGTCAGCAGTGTGGCGATGATGATGAGCCCTCGGGCTGTCGTCCGGCGGTAGTCCACGATCCGTCGTGTGACGCGCGAAGGGCAGCAGCCTACCAGGGGCTGCCGCTTCCTCCGCCGTTAGAGTCTCTGCCCGATGAAGATCGCGGTGTGCGTGAAGCAGGTGCCGGAGGGCGGGGGCCAGCGGAAGATCGATCCGCAGACAATGCGGCTCGACCGCTCCGGCGAAGCGGGGCTAAACGCGTTCGACGCGAACGCGATCGAGGAGGCGCTCCGCATCCGCGAGAGCGGGGAGGAGGCCGAGGTCGTGCTCGTCTCGATGGGCCCGGAGCGCGCCGCGGAGACCCTGCGCAAGGGGCTGGCGATGGGCGCCGACCGTGCCGTCCTCGTCGCCGACGACGCGCTCGGGGGCTCCGATCTCGTCGGCACGAGCGCCGTGCTCGCGAAGGCGCTCGAGCGCGAGGGCGCCGACCTCGTGTTGTTCGGCCAGCAGGCGATCGACTCCGATGGGGCAGTGCTCGCGGCCGCCGTCGCCGAGCGCCTCCAGCTTCCGCTCGTCACACAGGTGTCCGAGCTCACGGTCGCCGCCGGCACCGCGAAGGCGAAGCGCCAGACTGAGTTCGGCTACGACCGCATGGAGGCGCCGCTCCCCGCTGTGATCGCCGTCTCCGATGCGATCAACGAGCCGCGCTATCCGTCGCTCAAGGGGATCATGGGGGCGAAGTCGAAGCCGCAGGAGACGCTCGCGCTCACCGACCTCGAGCTCACTGCAGCTGCCGCCGGGGACGGCGGCGCGCGGACATCCGTGCTCGCCCTCGTGGCGCCGCCCGCCCGCGGCGACACGCTGAAGATCGAGGACGACGGCTCGGGCGCCGAGAAGATCGTCGAGTTCCTCGCCGAGAGGAAGCTGCTGTGAAAACCCTGGTCTTCCTCGAGCACCATGACGGCGAGCTGCAGAAGGGCGCGCTCGGCGTGCTCGCGAAGGCGGCGTCGTTCGGTGAGGCGGCCGGCGTGGTCGTCGGCGCCGGCGCCAGTGCCGCTGCGGCCGCTGCGGGTAAGCACGGGGCGACGCGGGTTCACGTCGCGGAGGGGGGCGAGCTCGACGCCCCGCTGCCGCAGCCACGCGTCGACGTGATCGAGGCGGTCGTGAAGGACGGCGGTTACGACGCCGTCTTCTTTGCGCAGTCGGTCCTCGCCGCCGACATCGCTGCGGCCCTCGCCGTGCGGCTCGACGCGGGGCTCAACTGGGACCTCGTCGACGTGCGCGACGAAGGAGGCTCGTACGTCGGCGTGCGGCCCGCGCTCGGCGACAGCGTCTACGTCGACGTCGGCTGGACCTCGTCACCGGCGATCGCGCTCTTTCGCGCCGGCAGCTTCGAGCCGGCCGAGACGGGCGCCGCGGGCGAGGTCGTCGAAGCGTCGGCAGAGCTCCGCCCGTTCTCGACCGCGACGACGCTCACGGGGCACGATCTCGAGGAGCAGGCCGGGCCGTCGATCGAGGAAGCGGACGTGATCGTCGCCGGCGGCCGCGGCCTCGGCGGGCCGGAGGGCTTCGCGCAGCTCGAGGAGCTCGCGAAGGCGCTCGGCGGCGCGGTCGCGGCCACGCGCGCGGTCGTCGACGCGGGCTGGTACCCGTACCCGACCCAGGTCGGCCAGACGGGGAAGACGGTCTCGCCGAAGCTCTACGTCGCCTGCGGGATCTCGGGCGCGATCCAGCACAAGGTCGGCATGCAGTCGTCCGGGACGATCGTCGCCGTCAACAAGGATCCGAACGCGCCCATCTTCGAGTTCTGCGACATCGGCGTCGTCGGCGACCTGAACCAGATCGTCCCGAAGCTGACCGAGCTCGTCCGGGCGCGCAAGAGCTGATGTCGCGGCCGGCCGACTACCCGCCTCCGCTGAGCGCGGCGGACGCGATCGCCGAGCCCACCGCTCCGCCCGAGGAGCGAATCGACGTCGGCGTCCTCGTCGTCGGCGCCGGCCCGGCGGGCCTCGCGTGCGCGATTCGCCTCGGCCAGCTGCTCGAGGAGTCGCCGCGGCTCGCCGAGAGGCTCGGTGAGGTGCCGGTGGCGGTGCTCGACAAGGGCTCGCGGCCGGGGGCGCACCTGCTCTCTGGCGCGGTCGTCAACCCGGTCTCGCTGCGGCGCCTGTTTGCGGGACGGAGGACGACAGACGACATGCCGTTTCTTACGCGCGTCGACTCCGAGCGCGTCTACTACCTCACGCACAGGCGGAAGCTCCGGATCCCGACGCCGCCGCCGATGCGGAACCACGGCAACTACGTGGCGTCGATCTCGCAGCTCGGGCGCTGGCTCGCGGAGGAGGCGGAGGGGCTCGGTGTCGCCGTCCTTCCCGAAACGACTGCAGAGAAGCTCCTTGTCTCCCACGGACGGGTGAGCGGCGTTCGCACGGCGGACCGCGGGCGCGGCCGCGACGGCGAGCAGCTGCCCCGGTTCGAGGCGGGCTCGGAGATCCAGGCGCAGTTGACGGTGCTCGCCGAAGGCACCCAGGGGTATCTGACCGGCGCCGCGATCGAGCGCTTCGGCCTCGAGGGCGTCAACCCGCAGGTGTGGGCGCTCGGCGTGAAGGAGGTCTGGCAGGTTCCGAAGCCGCTTCGCCGGGTGATCCACACGATGGGCTGGCCGCTCCGCGGGCGGGCGAAGTATCGGGAGTTCGGCGGCTCCTTCATCTATCCGATGGGGGAGGACATGGTCACGCTCGGCATGGTCGTCGGGCTCGACTACCGCGACGTCGAGCTGTCCGTCCACGATCTGCTCCAGGAGCTGAAGACGCACAAGCTCGTGCGCAAGATCCTCGCCGGGGGCGAGCGGATCGCGTGGGGCGCGAAGACGATTCCCGAGGGCGGCTTTTACTCCTTGCCCGCGCAGCTTCATGCCCCGGGGGTAGTGCTCTGCGGCGACGGCGCGGGCTTCGTCAACGTGCCCGCGCTCAAGGGCATCCACTACGCCGTCGAGACGGGCATGCTCGCTGCGGAGTCGATCGTCCGCGCGCTGCAGCCCGGCGAGGCTGTTGGCCGAGCGGGCGCGCTCGCCTCGTACGACGCCGCGGTCAAGGACAGCTTCGTCTCGTCGGATCTCGAGCGCGTGCGCAACATGCGCCAGGCGTTCGCGAAGGGCTTCTGGTTCGGCGGCGCGCGCGCCGGCGCGATGACGATGTCGCGCGGCCATGTGCCCCGCAAGCGCCTGAAGACGGAGCCGGACGCCGAGCAGGAGCTGATCCGCACCGACCGTGCGAAGTCCTATCCGACGCCTGACGGGACGCTGACGTTCGACAAGCTCTCCTCGGTCTTCCTGAGCGGGAACAAGACACGAGACGACGCCCCGAGCCACATCCGGATCGCAGCGCGCGTGCCGAAGGAGGTCGCCGAGATGTGGGTGCGAATGTGCCCGGCGCAGGTGTACGAGGTCGGGCGCGCAGATGCCGGCAAGGTCGAGGTGATCGTGACGCCGTCGAACTGCGTCCAATGCGGCGCGATCACGGCGAAGGGCGGTCGCCTGACGCCCGCCGAGGGCGGCGCCGGCCCCGAATACTCGCTCACGTGATCTCGCACGACGACGTCCTCGCCGCGCGCGAGGCGATCGGCGGGCGGCTGCACCGGACGCCGCTCTTCTCGTCACGCGCGCTGGCGGATCGGATCGGTGCAGAGGCCTACCTCAAGGCCGAGCTGTTCCAGCGCACCGGCTCGTTCAAGCCCCGCGGCATGCTCGCGAAGCTTGCCTCGCTCACGGCCGACGAGAAGGCGCGCGGCATCGTCACCTGGTCGGCGGGCAACGCGGGGGCCGGCGCCGCGTTCTCTGCGCGAGAGCTGGGGATCGCCTGCCGCGTCTTCATGTGGCGCACGGCCAACCCGATCAAGATCGCCGCCTGCCGCGGCTACGGGGCCGACGTCGACCTCGAGTCCGAAGGCCCGGCGGAGGCGCATCACCGTCTGCTCGCGTTCGTCGAGGAGACGGGCGCGACGTTCGTCCATCCATTCGACGATCCCGTGCTCCAGGCCGGCTACGGGGCGATCTCGCTCGAGATCCTCGAGGACGCACCGGAGACGACGACGATCGTCGTCCCGATCGCCGGCGGCGGGCTGATCGCGGGCATCGCCTCGGCGGCGGGCTGCCGTGTCGTCGGCGTCGAGCCCGAGCTCGCGCCGACGATGGCCCGGGCACTCGAAGCCGGTCGGCCTATCGAGATCCAGCCGCGCTCGATCGCCGACGGCCTCGGCGCGCCGTTCACGGGGGAGCACACCCTGTCGGTCGTCCGTGACCGCGTCTCCGACGTCGTGCTCGTGACGGAAGACGAGATCAAGGACGCGATGCGCTTCCTCTACGCTCGAGCGAAGCTCGCGTGCGAGCCAGCCGGCGCGACGTCGACGGCCGCGTTGCTCGCCGGCAAGATCGCGCTCGACCCGGACGAGACGGTGGTCGCCATCGTGTCCGGAGGCAACGCTGACCCGAAGGTCGCTGCTGCTATCCTCGCCGAGGCCCATGAAAGCTGACATTCACCCCGATTACGTCCTCGCAACCGTGCGTTGCTCGTGCGGGAACGAGTTCGTCACCCGGTCGACGAAGCCGGACCTCCACGTGGAGATCTGCTCTGCGTGCCACCCCTTCTACACCGGGAAGCAGAAGCTCGTCGACACCGGCGGGCGGGTCGAGCGCTTCCAGCGCCGGCTCGAGCGCGCGCAGCGCTAACCCCTTCACATGACAGTCGGAGGGCAAGCAGTCCTCGAGGGCGTGATGATGCGCACGCCCGGGAACTGGGCCGTGGCCGTGCGCAAGCCCGACGGGGAGATCGCGCAGGTCTGCCGCGTGATCTCGTCGCCGATGGCGAAGCGGCGCATCTACCGGCTGCCGGTGATCCGCGGCATCGTTGCCCTTGGAGAGTCGCTCGCGATCGGCTTTCGCGCGCTCGCCATCTCGGCGAACTACGCCGCGCAGCCCGAGGACGCGGACGACGAGGACGCGGAGCACTTCGAGCTCGGCCGCGGCCAGCTGATCTTCGCGTTTGCGATCGCG
Organism: uncultured Actinomycetes bacterium; assembly: GCA_963826585.1. Classification (GTDB taxonomy): domain Bacteria; phylum Actinomycetota; class Thermoleophilia; order Gaiellales; family Gaiellaceae; genus PALSA-612. Next base: position 64,894 of record CAWGXP010000006.1, on the reverse strand, counting down.
ATCGGGTTCACGATCGCGCTGTTCAAGGTCGGCCCGGCGCTGATCACGAGCCAGCTCGATCTCGGCTCGACACAGGCGTTCGTCGTCGTCGAGGGGCTGATCCGCGTCAGCATCTTCATCCTCTACCTGTTCCTGATCTCGCTCCTGCCCGATCTCCGGCGGCTGTTCCAGTACCACGCAGCCGAGCACAAGGCGATCAACGCCTACGAGGCCGGCGAGGAGCTGACGCCCGAGCGCGTCCAGCGCTTCAGCCTCATCCACCCACGCTGCGGGACGGCGTTTCTCCTGTGGGTGATGGTGATCGCGATCTTCGTCTTCGCGGCGTTCGGCCGGCCGCACTGGTACTGGCTGATCGCGAGCCGCATCCTCATGCTCCCGGTGATCGCCGGTCTCGCCTACGAGGTGATCCGGTTCGCAGGGAAGCACCAGCACAACACCTGGGTGATGGCGCTGCTCGCCCCGGGGCTCTGGCTCCAGCGGCTGACGACGCGCCAGCCCACGCTCGAGCAGCTCGAGGTCTCGATCCGGGCGCTCGAGGAAGTCCTGGAGCACGAGAAGACGGCGGTCGGCGTGGAACGCGTCGAAGTGATGGCCTAGTCAATCTGCATCGGGGACTGGATTCATCCTGTCCCCGATCCCGTCGGAGGAGGGAACGTGGCTGAGAGAACTGCGCACGTGACATGGAGCGGGAGCCTGATGGAGGGCTCCGGGTTGATCGAATCGACGGGGAGCGGCGCGATCGGGGGGCTCGAGGTGACGTGGGCCTCGCGCTCCGAGCCCGACGAGTCGGGCCGAACGAGCCCGGAGGAGCTGATCGCGGCGGCACACGCATCGTGCTTCTGCATGGCGCTCTCCCACGGCCTCGCGCAGGCCGGTAACCCGCCCGACAAGCTCGACGTCACGGCCACGTCGACGTTTGTCCCCGGTACAGGCATCACGCAGATGAAGCTCGACGTGACGGGCACCGTGCCGGGCATCGACGAGGCGGCGTTCGTCGCGGCGGCCGAGGGCGCCCGCGACAACTGCCCCGTCTCGGGCGCGCTCAAGGGCAACGTCGAGATCCTGCTCGAAGCGCGACTCGCGAGCTAGGCAGGCGCTTCCACGCGCTTCGGCGCCGCGGCATCGACCCGCTCGAGCCAGGGCGCTGCCTCGAGCCGCGTGAACGTCTCTCGCGCCTCGGTGAGGAGTTGCTCGGCTTCGGCCGGACGATTTTGCCCGGCGAGCCACTCGGCATGCTCGAGCTGTGTGACGGCGAGGTAGAACGGCATGTCGAACTCGAGGAAGGTCGCCTCCGCCAGGAGGAAGCTGCCTTCCACAGCCTCGTCCTGTCCGCGCCGCGCGTCAAGAAGCGCGCGGAACCGTGCGCCGTGCCCACGGAGGAGCGGTGTCACCTCTCCCGGCAGGAGCTGCTCAATGGTCGAGAGATGCACGCCAACCCGGTCGAGGTCGCCGAGCACGAACGCAGCCTCGAGCGCTTCGATGAGGCTGAGCTTGATACGGATGCTCGTCATCGACAGCTCGTCGAGGTGGGCGAGCCCTTGCTCGCCGGCCGCCAACGCCTCGGCTGCCCGGCCCTGGGCGCGCAGGAGCCGTGCCTCGCAGGAGTGGATCATGCTGGAGATCTCGGTCTGTTCCGCCTCGCGCATCCATTCGTGGGCACGCAGCATCTCCTCGGCCGCCTCGAGCTCGCCCCGCTCGCACCGGACACGAACGAGGTCGACGAGCTCTGACCGGGAGAACGCGCTTGCCTCGAAAAGGTCTGCCTCCTGCTCGCGCTCGAGCGCCTCGTCCCAGCGACCCATGGCGATGAGCACGGAGCCGCAGCCGAAGCGGGTCGCCGCGAGCTGCTCCCGGTCGCCGAGTTGCCGGGCACGTGCCTCGATCGAGTCGATGAACTCCATGCACTCGCCGTAGCGATCCGAGTCCTGGAGCATGACGCTGAGGTTGCCCGCGGCTCGGAACCAGGCGGCGTTTAGCTCGCGCTCGTCGGCAAGCTCGACCGCGGCCTCGAGTAGGACCCGCGACTCGACGAAGCGGCCTTCGTAGATGACGCTAATCGCCCTGCTCGTCAGCGCCTGCACGAGCACCTCGTCGAGCCCCAGGCGCTCGGCGAGCTGAAGTGCGCGGTCGAGGGTGACGAGCGCTTGCTCGCGCTCGCCTCTCAGCGCCTGCACCCGTCCGAGCTGCGCGAGGGTGGCTGCGAGCTCGGCGCTTGACCCCCTCTCCTCGAGCGTGGGCAAGGTCGCGTCGAAGCGGGTCGCGGCCTGCTCGAGCTTGCCCTCGAGCACATCGATGTCGCCGAGAGCGGCGCTGGCGAGCGCAGCAGAGCTCGTATCTCCCGCTTGCTCGTAGAGCTCGATTGCCCGCTCGAGGCGTTCGCGTCCCTCGGCGAGCCGTCCGGCGGGCGCGGCGAGCCTGCCCGCCCGATCGACCAGCGCGGCTTCCGTGGCGATGTCGTCGGCGAGCTCGGCGGCCTGCTCGAAGTAGCGCTGCCCCTCCTCCGGAGCTCCGAGCGACGCGGCACGATCACCTGCCTGCGTGAGCATCTCCCTTGCTCGCGCCCGGATCTCGGCCGCATCGTCGGCGTCGGGCATCGCGTCGAAGGCGGCGACGTAATGAGATGCGAGCACCTCGGCGACCTCGTCGACGTCCCCGAACGCCTGCTCGACGTAGTCGGCGGCCATGAGGTGGCGCGCCTTCCGTTCGCGCCGAGAGTGTCTCGTAGGCGACGTGCCGTACGAGATCCTGGAGGAAGCCGTACTGCCCGTGCTCCGGCGACCGGGTGTCGGCCTGGACGCCCAGCACCTCCTTGCGGACTAGCGACGAGAGCAGAGGCTCGAGCTCGGCCTCGCGGAGGCCGGACACGGCCCCGATGGCCGTCTTCGTGAACGTCTTGCCGAGCACCGCTCCGTCCTGGAGCAGCCGCCGCTCTTCGGTCGTGAGGCCGTCGAGGCGCGCGGCGATGAGCGCGTGGAGCGTCTCGGGGACATCGAGCGTCTCGATCTCGCCCGTTGGCCGGTAGACGGCTCCGGCCTGTTCGAGCAGGCCGCGGTCGAGCAGCATGCGGACGGTCTCCATCGCGTAGAGCGGCACGCCCTCGGCACGCGCGAGGATCTGGTCGCGGAGTCGCGCCGGCAATCCGGGGACGAGGCCGTCCAGCAGGTCGTGCATTGCCTTCTCGGAGAGCGGATCGAGATAGAGCGCGCTGAAGTTTCGCTGCCCCGCCCCCCACGATGGGCGTCGGTCGTGGATCTCAGGACGCGCAAGCGTGATCACGAACAATGGGTGGTCGCGCGACCACTCGAGCAAGTACTCGATGAAGTCGAGCAGGCTTGTGTCGGCCCACTGCATGTCCTCGAACGCGAGCACCGCCGGTCCGGAATCGGCCAGCCGCTCGAAGAACAGTCGCCAGGCGGCGAACAAGTCCTGACGGTCGGCGCTCAACCCCTCTTCGATCGCGAGCAGGTGTGCGAGGCGAGGCTCGACGAAGTCCCGTTCCTCCGCGTCGAGCAGGTGCTCCGAAAGCGTCGTCCGGAGCTTCGTCCGCGCCGAGGCTGCGTCCTCGTCCTCGGCGATGCGGCAGCGCATCCGCACCATGTCGGCCAGCGCCCAGTAGGCGACGCCCTCCCCGTATGCGAGGCAGCGGCCGCGGTGCCACCAGACGTTCTCGACGATGCCGTCGAAGTACTTGTAGAACTCCCACGCCAGGCGGCTCTTGCCGATGCCCGCGATGCCGGTGACCGAGACAAGGTGCGCGCGCCGGTCCTCCGCCGAGGCGTGGAAGAGGTCCTTGATCAGCTTCAACTCGCGGTCGCGGCCGACGAACGGCGCCTCTAGCCCGGCGGACTTCAAATCGCCACGGCGGCCGGAGACGACGCGAAGCGCGTGAAAGAGCTCGACAGGCTCGGCCTTCCCCTTCAGCTCGTGCACCCCGGCGGGCTCGTACGCGATCGCCTGCTCCGACGCACGTTTGGTCGACTCGCCGACGAGGACCGTTCCGGGGTCGGCTGCCGATTGCACACGCGACGCGCTGTTGACGAGGTCGCCGGCGACCATGCCCTGGCCTTGCGCCCCGATCGTCACGGCGGCCTCGCCGGTCAAGACGCCGGCCCTCGCCTGAAGCGCTGGATCGAGCTCCGGCACTCCGGCAACGAGATCGAGCGCCGCTCGCACCGCGCGCTCGGCGTCGTCCTCGGTGGCAGTCGGAGCGCCCCACACGGCCATCACGGCGTCGCCGATGAACTTCTCCACCTCGCCCCCGTAGCGCGTGATCAGCGTGCGCGCGAGGTCGAAGTACTGCGACAGGAGCTCACGCACTTCTTCGGCGTCGCGGCTCTCGGAGAGCGTCGTGAAGCCGACGAGATCGGCGAAGAGGACGGACACGAGCCGGCGTTCCGACGCCGGCTGCGGAGCGGGCGCCTTCGGTGGCGACGCCGCAGGGACGGACGTGAGCGCCGTCCCGCACTCGCCGCAGAACTTCTGCCCCGGCGGGTTCTGAAAGCCACACGCCGGGCACCCTGCCTCGAGCGGCGACCCGCACTCGCCGCAGAACTTCTGCTCCTCGCGGTTCGCGTGACCGCAGACCGCACAGGTCACGCCATCACCTCCGCTTTGGCGACAGCTTCAGAGCGCTCGAGCCAGGGCGTCGCCTTGAGACCCTCGAAGATCTCCCGCGCCTCGATGAGCGATTCCTCGTCGCCGGTCAGCTCGGCGTGTTCGAGCAGCGTTACTGCCAGCCAGAAGGGGATGCCGAGCTCCCGGAAGACACCAGAGGCAACGTCGTAGCCCGCTGCATCGCCGTCCAGCCGCGCCCGGAAGCGCTTCGCCTGGGCGTCGAGATAGGGCGGGCGTGTGCCAGAGGGGATGCTCTCGATGAGTGCGAGCAGCTCCTCGACCTTCGATTGGTCACCAAGCGCTATTGCCACCTCGACCGCCTCGACGATTGCCTGCTTTACGGACTGCGAAGAGATGCCGAGCGTGCGACCGGTCGCGATCGTGGCCTCGCCGTCGTCGAGTGCTTCCTTGAGTCGCCCCTCGGCCCGCCGCAACTCCGCCCGCGAGGCCAGGTAGGAGCTGCGATCCTGGACATCAGTCGTGTCCTCGAGCTTTGAGAACATGGCGATAATGCGGCGCGCCTCGTCGAGCTCGCCGCGCTGAACGTTGATGTCGACGGCCGACTGGAGCAGGCTCAAGACGATGCCTCCGGAGTCGACCTGCTCCTGCGTGAGTTCCTCCGCCAGCGCTTCGTCCCACCTTCCGAGCATCGTGAGCGGGTGCGTTCGCTCCGCGAGGACGGCCCATTCATACGGGCGGTTGCCGACCTTTCGCGAGAGGGCGAGAGCTTCGTCGAGGTACTCGAGCGCGGCGGCGTACTCGTCGCGATGGAAGCACCAGTCGGAGAGGATGAAGTAGCAGACGCTCGCGTCGTCGATCAGGTCGTGGTCGAGCGAGATCTGCAGAGCCTGCTTGGCGAGAGCACCCGCTTCCACGCCGTGGCCGCGACTCCCGACGACGGCACCCTTAGCCCGGAGCGCAATCGCGAGCGCCCTGGGAAAGGCGTGAGCCTCGGCGATATCGAGCGCCAGCTCGGCTCGCTCCGCCGCTCGCTCGAGATCGCCGCCGAACCAGTAGCCGAGCGAAAGACCCGCTGCCAAGAGCGCGAGGTCCTCGTCGGGCTCGTCGCGCGAGATCACCTCGTAGGCACGCTCGAGCCGTGTCATCGCCTCGTCGCGGCGGCCCGTGCGGACGTCGACCCTCCCGAGCCTGAACAGGACGCGAGCGGCGGCGTGCGCGTCGTCCAGGTTCTCGTAGAGCTCGATCGACTTTTCAAAGAGCGTTCGAGCCGAGTCGGGATCGCCTGTTAGTGCGGCCATCTGGCCCGCGCGGTCGAGAAGCGCAGCCTGCTCGGACAGTTCCTCGACGAGCGCCGCAGCCTGCTCGTAGTAGCGGCGTGCCTCCGACGCCGCTGCGAGCGACCCGGCGCGCTCGCCGGCGCGGACGAGCATCGCCTGCGCCTTGGCTTTGATCTCGGCGGCGTCGTCGGCGTCCGGAGCGGCCTCGTGGGCGGCGAGGTAATGGGACGCGATCACCTCCACGACCTCGTCCTCGTCGTCTGCGAATGCGGCGCTCAAGTAAGCAGCTGCCGCGAGATGCCGGACACGGCGCTCGCGCTTCGAGAGCGTCTCGTACGCGACGTGGCGCACGAGATCCTGGAGAAAGCCGTACTGGCCGTGCTCCGGGCGAGCGCGGATCCGCCTGGATGCCGAGCACCTCCTTGCGGACAAGCCCGGCCAGCAGTGGCTCGATGTCGGCGTCGGCACCGGTCAGCGCCGCGACCGCCTCTCGCGTGAATGTCTTGCCGAGCACGGCGGCGTCCTGGAGCAGCCGTCTCTCCTCGGTGGACAGGCCGTCGAGTCGGGCGGCGATGAGCGCGTGCAGCGTCTCCGGCACCTCGAGGGCTTCGATCTCGCCGGTGGGCCGATAGGTGGCGCCGTCCTGAACGAGCAACCCCCTGTCGAGCAGCATGCGGACGGTCTCGACCGCGTAGAGCGGAATGCCCTCGGCGCGCGCGAGGATGCGGTCGCGTACCTCCGCCGGCAGGCCGGGCACGAGGCCGCCGAGCAGCTCCTCCATCGCAGACGGCGAGAGCGGCTCGAGGTAGAGCGAGGTGAAGCTCCGCTGGCCGGCGCCCCAGGTCGGCCTACGCTCGAGCAGCTCCGGCCGCGCGAGCGTGATCACGAGGATGGGATGATTTCGCGACCAGTCGACGAGCGACTCGACGAAGTCGAGCAGGCTCTCGTCCGCCCATTGCATGTCCTCGAACGCGAGCACCGTCGGATAGCTCTCGGCCAGGCGCTCGAAGAAGAGGCGCCACGCTGCGAAGAGATCCTGCTGGTCGCGGGCCTGGTGCTCGGCGAGTCCGAGCAAGTGCGCCAACCGCGGCTCCAGAAACTCGCGCTCCTCGGCGTCGAGGATCAGCTCCTCGAGCGTGGAGTGGAGCTTCCCCCTCGCGCTTTCCGGGTCCTCCTCCTCGGCGATGCGGCAGCGCATGCGCACCATGTCCGCGAGCGCCCAGTACGTCACGCCCTCGCCGTAGGAGAGGCAGCGTCCGCGATGCCAGTAGACGGTCGTCGCGATGCCGTCGAAGTACTTGTAGAACTCCCACGCGAGACGGGACTTGCCGATGCCGGCGATGCCCGTGACGGAGACGAGATGGGCCTTCTGCTCCTCGGCCGAAACGTGGAAGAGGTCTTTGATCTGGCGCAGCTCGCGGTCACGGCCGACGAACGGCGCCTCGAGACCGTGCGACTTGAGTGAGCCGCGCAGGCCGGAGACGACGCGCTGCGCTTTCCAGAGCGGGGTCAGTCCTTCCTTGCCCTTGAACTCGAACGAGCCCGCGTCCTCGTAGACGATCGTCTGCTCGGTCGCGCGCCGGGTCGAGTCTCCGACGAAGACCGTGCCGGGATCGGCGACCGACTGCACGCGCGAGGCGGTGTTCACGAGATCGCCCGCGACCATGCCCTCGCCCTCGGCGCCGATCGTGACCGCAGCTTCGCCGGTCAGCACACCTGCGCGGGCGCGCAGCTCCTCGGCGCCGGACTCCTGTCCAAGGGCCGAGACCGCGGCGACCAGGTCGAGTGCCGCGCGGACGGCGCGCTCCGCGTCGTCTTCCGTTGCCGTGGGCGTTCCCCAGACAGCCATCACCGCGTCGCCGATGAACTTCTCCACCGTGCCGCCGTAGAGCTCGATCAGGCGCCGGCATGCGTCGAAGTAGCGCGAAAGGAGCTCACGCGTCTCTTCTGAGTCGCGGTGCTCCGAGGCTGCGGTGAAGCCGACGAGGTCGGCGAAGAGGACGGTGACGAGACGCCGCTCGGAAGCGGGCGCCTCGCGCTCTGCCGCGGGCGCCTCCGCCGGTGCACCGGAGAGCGCACTTCCGCATTCCGCACAGAAGCGCTGGCCCGCGGTGTGCGGCGCGCCACACGAGGGACACGCGAGCGCCAGCCCAGTGCCGCACTCCACGCAGAACTTCGCGGAGGGCTGGTTCTCCGTCGCACACGTAGGACAGACCATCGTGGGCGACAGTATCTCCGTCGCCCACGGGTCTGGCGAGCGCTACGCGCTCTCGTCGGTCTCGGGCGACTCGTCCTCGGCGAGCAGGCGGTACAGGCTCTTGCGCGTCGACCGGAGGACGTCCTGCGCTGCGGAGATCTGCCGCGCGGTGCCGGCCTGGCCTACCTGCCGCGTCGCCTCGAGCACCTGCAAGACGAGCTCGCGAAGCTCGACGATCGCATCGTCGGCCTCCGCGCCGACAGCGTCCCACGGTGCCGGGCCGGTGTGCGCTGATGCCTCCTTCTTGCCCGTGGCCGTGAGCTGGAACACGCGGCGCCCGCTCTCGGACTCGGCGGGCTCGACGAGGCCTTCGTCCTCGAGCAGCTGGAGCGTCGGGTACACCGAGCCTGGGCTCGGGCGCCAGACGCCGCCGCTGCGCTCCGCGAGCTCACTCATGATCTCGTAGCCGTGCATCGGCCTCTCCGCGAGGAGGGTGACGATCGCGGTACGGATGTTCCCGCGCCGCGCCCGGCGTCCTCCAAAGAATTGTCCGCCGTGGCCGCGAGGGCCCCATCCCCGGCCGCTGCGCCGCCGACGGTGCGCGGGCCGGTCGTCTGTCATGAAGAGGATCCCGTGCGCCGGGCGGCGTCTGCCGCGGGGGAACGGGTATGGAACTGTGGTTGAAGTCATTGTTTCTCCTTTCTTGCGATCGGTTACGATATATCGCGAGAGATCGCCTGTCAAGTCTTCGAGAGCAGCTCGGTCGGCCGATCTAGCGGTAGATCCAGGTGGCGGCCGTGGGCGTGATGCCCTTGTCGTAGCCGCCGACGAGCAGCGCGCGGCCGCCCGGGAGCGCCGCCGCGGTGAGGAAGAGGCGCGTGTGGTCGAGCCGACCGGGGACCAGCCGGAACGTCCTCGTCCACGCGTCGTAGAGCTCTGCCTGGAGCGCCCCGCCGGCGACGAGGACGTTCCCGTCCGGCAGCACGACCGTCGAGCCGGTGAGCTTGTAGCGCGCGAAGCGCATCGTCGGCCCGGGGCGGAAGCTGCGCGTGCGCGGGTCGTAGAGCTCGGTCGACGCGAACAGCTGGCTGCCATCGATGTCCGCTGAGCCGCCGATCACGAGTACACGGCCGCTCCGTAGCGTGACCGCGGCAGTCTTGTAGCGGGCGGTCGTCATCGAGCCGGTTCTTGTGAACTTGCCGGTGTGTGGGTCGTAGAGCTCTGCGGACGCGACCGCACGTCCGTTGCTCAGGCCGCCCGCGACGAGCACCCGACCGTCCGGAAGGAGCGCCGCGGACTGGCCTCCGCGCGGCACGGTCATCTTCCCGGTCGGCGTCAGCGTGTTGATCGCCGAATCGAAGAGCTCGGCGTACCGCGTCGTCGACTTGCTGCCCGTGAACCCGCCCGCGAGCAGGACGAGGCCGCTGCGCAGGAGAACGGCGGCCATACCCGCCCGTGCGACGTCCATGCGCGGCCCGACGGTGAACGTCGCGGTCAGCGGGTCGTAGAGCTCAGTCGTCGCGAGCGGACGGGCGGCGTCTATCTCCCCAGCCGCCCGCGAGCAGCACGGAGCCGTCGCGGAGCAGGACTGCGACGTGGTCGTCGCGGGAGCCGTGCATCTTCCCCGCCGGCCTGAAGCGGCCGCTCTTCGGATCGAAGATCTCGGCGGTGTCGCTGCCGGGGCTTCCGAGATCGCAGCCGGGGACGGTGCAGCCGCCCGCCACGAGCACCTGGCCGTCCTGGAGCGCCGTCTCCGTCTGCACCGCCCGCGGCACGTTCATCGACGCCGCCGGATGGAGCCTTCCGGGAGACGACGGCGTTGCGACGACCGCGCCGGCCAAGAGGCTCGCGAACACCAGCCTCATGTCTGTGTAGACGGCGTCGATCGGCTCGGGTTAGGGGGCGGTTACGCTTGACAGGTGGCAGACCTCGAACCGCTCGTCGACGAGCTGGAGCGCTCGCATGCAGAGGCGCAGGCGCGCATGTCGGACCCTGCCGTCTACAACGACCACAAACAGGCGGCCGAGGCCGGACGGCGGCTGAAGGAGCTCGAAGCACCGAACAAGCTCGCGCAGGAGTGGCGCACGACGCGCTCGGACCTCGAGGCCGCACGCGACGACAGCGATCTCCGCGAGCTCGTCCCGGAGCTCGAGTCGCGGCTCGCCGAGGTGGAGGAAGAGCTGAAGCTCGCCCTCGTCGCGAAGGACCCGGCCGACCACAAGGACGTGATCGTCGAGATCCGGCAAGGAGTCGGCGGAGACGAGGCCGCGTTGTGGGCGGCGGACATCTTCCGCATGCTCACGCGCTACGCCGAGCACCGTGGCTACGGCTGGGAGCAGATCTCCGCGAGCCCGAACGACGGCGGCGGGACGAAGGAGTGTCGTCTTCGCCGTGAAGGGCGACGGCGCGTACTCCGTCTTCAAGTGGGAGGCCGGGACGCATCGCGTGCAGCGCGTCCCGACGACTGAGTCCCAGGGCCGCATCCACACCTCGACCGCCACCGTCGCGGTGATGCCCGAGGCGGAGGAGGTCGACGTCGAGATCGACCCGCAGGACCTGAAGATCGACGTCTACCGCTCGACTGGCCCGGGCGGGCAGAGCGTGAACACGACCGACTCGGCCGTCCGCATCACGCACGTGCCGACCGGGCATCGTCGTCGCCATGCAGGACGAGCGGTCGCAGCTCAAGAACCGCGACAAGGCGATGCGTGTCCTTCGAGCCCGGATCTACGAGCTCGAGCACCAGAGGCAGATGGCCGAGGCGTCTGCCGCGCGACGCGCGCAAATCGGGACGGGCGAGCGGGCGGAGAAGATCCGTACGTACAACTTCCCCGAGAACCGCGCTCACCGACCACCGAATCAAGCTCACGGTGCACCGTCTGGACTCGATCCTCGAAGGCCAGCTCGACGAGTTCACGGACGCGCTCACCGCCGAGGATCAGCGGCAGGCGCTCGAAGCTGCCTCTCGGTGACCGTCTCGGAGGTCGTCGTTCGCGTCGACCGACTTCCTGAAAGCGAAGGGAGTTCCGAGCCCGCGCGTCGACGCGGAGCACCTGATCGCGAAGGGTCTCGGCGTCACACGGCTCGACCTCTATCTCCAGTACGACCGCGAGCTGACCGAGGACGAGATCGCGGCCTGTCGCGAGCTCGTGCGGCGGCGGGGCAAGCGGGAGCCGCTCGCGTACATCCTCGGCGAATGGGGCTTCCGCCGGCTGACGCTCGCCGTCGACGAGCGCGCGCTGATCCCGAGGCCCGAGACGGAGACCGTCGTCGAGCGCTGCCTCGCGCTGCTCGAGGGCGTCGAGGGCCCGTGTGTGCTCGACGTCGGCACGGGGACGGGCGCGATCGCGCTCGCGATTGCGGACGAGCGGCCGGATGCGACGGTGACGGCGACCGACATCTCCGAGGAGGCGTTAACGCTCGCCGTCGCGAACGGGGAGCGCACCGGTCTCGGCGATCGTGTCACCTTCGTCCTGGGCGACCTCGCCGGCGGGCTTCCTCCCGGGCCGTTCGACCTCGTCGTCTCGAATCCGCCCTACGTCGAGCCGGAGGACGTCGACGATCTCCAGGCCGAGGTGCGGGACTGGGAGCCGCGCGGGGCGCTCGTCGGCGAGGGCGTTACGCAGCTCGTCGCCGAAGGCGCGCGCTACGTGCTGAGGCCGACGGGCAGGCTTGTTCTTGAGGTCGCCGAAGGAACGGCGTCGACCGTCTGCGCGCTGCTCGAGGCGCTCGGCTTCTCCGACGTGCGCGCGACTCCGGATCTCTCGGGGCGCGACCGGGTCGCCGAAGGCAGATGGACGTCGTAACCGCCGCCCTCGCGGCGCTCCGCGCGGGCCGGCCCGTCGTCCTGCCCACGGACACCGTCTACGGGCTCTGCGCCGACGCGGAGTCGGAGGCGGCATGTCGGGTGGCGCTACGCGCTCAAGGGCCGGCCGGCGGGACAGCCGGCGGCGCTCGTCGCGGCTCGGTCGACGCGTTGCTCGCGAGGGTGCCGGAGCTTCCCGCGGCGGTTCTGTCCGCGCTCCTTCCAGGCCCGGTCACGCTCGTCTTCGAGAACACGGGTCGGCGCTACTCCTGGCTCGGCGCAGAGACGATCGGCGTCCGCGTGCCGGCGGTTACCGGCGCCGTCGCGGAGGTGCTCGCACAGATGGGCGCGGTGATGGCGACGAGCGCGAACCTGCATGGAGGTCCGGATCCGCGCACGCTCGCACGACGTCCCCGAAGAGCTGCGCGATGCGTGCGGCGCCGTCGTCGACGGCGGAGAGCTGCCGGGCGTGCCCGTCGACCGTGCTCGACCTCTCCGGCGCCGAGCCCGTCGTCCTCCGCGAAGGCGCCGTCCCGTCCGCGGAGGCGCTCGCCCTCGTCGCCGCCGTCAGGGGCGCCTGAGTACGATCCGGGGCGGATGGCTGCGACGGCACTCTCGCTCGACCAGCTGCGTGCGGCTCCGCTCACCGACGTCGACCCCGAGATCGCCGATCTGCTGACGCGCGAGCTCGAGCGCCAGCGCGGCGAGATCGAGCTGATCGCATCGGAGAACTTCACGTGGCCGGCCGTGCTCGAGGCGATCGGCTCGACGCCGACGAACAAGTACTCGGAGGGCTACCCGGGGCGCCGCTACTACGGCGGCTGCGAGGTCGTCGACGAGATCGAGCAGCTCGCGATCGACCGCGCGAAGTCCCTGTTCGGCGCCGACCACGCGAACGTCCAGCCGCACGCGGGCGCGCAGACGAACATGGCCGTCTACTTCGCCTGCCTCGACCCGGGCGACACGATCCTCTCGCTCGAGCTCTCGCACGGTGGCCATCTGACGCACGGGCTGAAGGTCAACTTCTCGGGCCGCCTGTACACGATCGTCCACTACGGCGTCGACCGCAAGACGAGCCTCTTCGACTTCGACGAGATCCTCCGGCTCGCGAAGGAGCACCGGCCGAAGCTGATCGTCTGCGGCGGGTCGGCGTACCCGCGAGTCGTCGAGGCCGACCGCTTCCGCGCGATCGCCGACGAGGTCGGCGCGTATCTCCTCTGCGACATGGCGCACTTCGCCGGTCTCGTCGCTGCAGGTCTCCACCCGAGCCCGGTGCCCCACTGCGACTTCGTCACCTCGACGACGCACAAGACGCTCGCCGGGCCGCGCGCGGGGTTCGTGCTCTGCCGCGCCGAGCACGCGCAGGTACTCGACCGCGCGGTGTTCCCTGGCATGCAGGGAGGGCCGCTCAACCACACGATTGCGGCGAAGGCCACGTGCTTCGCCGTCGCCGCGTCCGACGCGTTCCGCGACTACCAGCGGCAGGTGCGAGCAAACGCCGACACGCTGTCCTCGGCGCTCCAGGCGGGCGGCCTCGACGTCCTCACTGGCGGTACCGACACGCACCTGCTCCTCGTCGACCTTCGCCAGACGGACTGGACGGGCAAGGACGCAGAGGAGCGGCTGGCCGAGGTCGCGATCACGGTCAACCGGAACACGATCCCGTTCGACGAGCGTCCGCCGACCGTCTCGTCTGGCCTCCGCGTCGGTACGCCGGCGACGACGATGCGCGGCTTCGGCGAGGCCGACTTCCGCGAGGTCGGCGCGATCATGTGCGGCGCCCTGACACACGACGTCGACCTGGGCGAGCTGCGCGCGCGGAGCCGTGCGCTCTGCGACGCGAACCCGCTGTACCCTGGCTTCCGCGGCTACACGACCTACGTCGCATGACCGTCACGGAAGTCAGCCATCCCCTCGCGCTCCACAAGCTCGGCCTGCTCCGCGACGAGTCGACGTCGACGGCCGACTTCCGCCGGCTCGTCAACGAGCTGACGCTCCTGCTCACGTACGAGGCGACGAAGGACCTCGCGACGGAGGACGTCGAGGTCTCGACGCCGCTCGAGCGGACAACAGTGCCGCGCATCTCCGGCAAGAAGGTCGCCGTCTGTCCGATCCTCCGCGCCGGCATCGGCATGCTCGACGGGGTCCTCTCGCTGATCTCGGGCGCGCGCGTGGGCTTCATCGGGCTCTACCGCGACGAGGAGACGCTCCAGCCGCACGAGTACTACGTGAAACTCCCGCAGGACATCGCCGCGCGCGACGTGATCGTGCTCGACCCGATGCTCGCCACTGGCAACTCGACGACCGCTGCCATCGACGTGATCAAGGCCGCCGGCGCATCGTCGATCCGCCTGATCGCGATCATCGCCGCGCCAGAGGGGATCGAGCGGGTGCGGACAGCACACCCAGACGTTCGCATCGTCGTCGCCGCCATCGATCGCGGCCTCAACGAGCGAGGGTTCATCGTTCCCGGCCTCGGCGACGCCGGCGACCGGCTGTACGGCACGAAGTAATGGTCTGGCAAGAGCTGAAGGACAGCCCCCAGGTCGTTTACGGCGCGCTGCTCGCGCTCGTCATCGTCGTCCTCCTGACGCCCGTCGTCGGCAACGTGGCCCGGTACCTCGGCGTCGTCGACAAGCCGGGCGGTCGTCGGGTCCACGAGCGCATCGTCCCCAAGCTCGGCGGCCTCGCGCTCTTCTTCGGGATCCTCATTCCCGCGCTTGCGTTTCTCCACTTCTCGCCGGAGATGCGCGGGCTGATCCTCGGCGCGACGGTGGCGACGGCCGTCGGCGCGATCGACGACTTCCGCGGCCTGCGCTGGTGGGAGAAGCTCGGCGGGCAGATCGGCGCCGCCGTGATCCCCGTCGCCTCGGGGATCTGGATCGACCACTTCACGTTCCCCTTCGTCGGCGTCCACGAGCTGTCGCCGTGGATCGGCAAGCCGCTGACCGTGCTCTGGATCGTCGCGATCATGAACATGGTCAACTTCCTCGACGGGCTCGACGGGCTCGCCGCGGGGGTGTGCTCGATCTCCGGCGCGACGTTCGCCGTGATCGCGCTCTCGCTCGGGAAGCCGCAGGCGGCGATCGTCTCGGCGATCGTCTTCGGCGCCTGCCTCGGCTTCCTCCGCCACAACTTCTATCCGGCGCGGATCTTCATGGGCGACTCGGGGGCCATGCTGCTCGGTTTCGTGCTCGCGACCGTCGCCGTCGAGGGCCTCCTGAAGACGGCCGCGACCGTTGCGCTGTTCCTACCGCTGCTCGTGCTCGCCGTGCCGATCCTCGACACCGGCTTCGTCGTCGCCCGCAGGCTCAAGTACCGGCAGCCGATCACGGCGCCCGACCGCGAGCACCTGCACTACCGCTTCCTCCGGGTCGGCTTCTCCCAGCGGCGGACGACGGTCATCATCTGGCTCTGGTGCGCGACGCTCGCCGGCGCCGCGCTCGCGACGCGCTTCATCCCCTTTCGCGAGAGAGGCGAGTGGCACCTGTGGCCGACGGTCGCCGTCGTCGCGATCGCCTTCGTCGCCTTGCTCGCCTCGCTGACGATCGTCTACCTGCTCGAGATCGTGAAGCTCGCAAACCCGCGCGTCCGACGCCGCGAGGCGCGCGAGCGCGAGGCAGATATGCGCAAGAGCGCCTGACTAGCGGCAATACGCGCGTTCTGAAACGACCCGGAGATCTGAGAGAATCCGCCCGTGCGCGGCACGGACGCATGTCGGCGCCTTCTTCCGGCTTCAGCACTCGCGCTGATACTCGCTGTGCTCGGTGCCTCTGCGAGCACGGCCTCGCCTGCTGAGTACGCGATTCAGAAGATAGGGCCAAGCCGCCCGGCTTTGTCTTTCGCCGTGGGGGTCAATGACCGTGGCCAGATCATCGTCAGCGTTCCGGGACTGACCGCCAGCGATCCGCCAGACTTCGTATGGACGGCCGGGCGCATCGAGAGGATTCAGGGGCGCGTCGCGGCAATCAATGCGAGTGGGGCTGTGACGGGCGTCAATCCCAAGAAGCACGCCTTCCTCTGGCGACGCGGCCGCACGACCGATCTCGGCACGCTCGGCGGCTGGCGAAGCTTCGCCAGCGCAATCAGCGATACTGGGCACGTTGCGGGCTGGAGTGTGACAGCGCGGGGCGTCGTGCATGCGTTCGTCTATCGGAACGGCAAGATGAGAGACCTCGGAAAGTTGCTCCCACCAGGCTGGGTCTCGGTCGCCTCGGACGTCAACGATCGAGGACAGGTCGTAGGGAAGGCCAGGCCCCCAACGACGCAGAGCTTCCGCGCCTTCCTCTGGCAAGGCGGTAAGGCAATCGACCTCGGCACGCTGGGAGGAAAGGAGAGTGAGGCGGTCGCCATCAACGATCGAGGACAGATCGTCGGTTGGAGCTGGACGGGCTCAGGCTTCGGCGTCGACCACGCATTCCTATGGCAACGGGGGAAGATGACAGACCTCGGCACGCTCGGCGGCGAGACGAGTGAAGCTACTGCGATCAACGCACGTGGCCAGGTTGTTGGGTTTACCGAGACGAAGCGCTCGAGAGAGGTGGCGTTTCTCTGGGATAAGGGGGCAATGGTGAACCTCGGGGCGGCCACGCTCACCGGAGGCGATCCGGAGACGAGTGTGATCATCAACGACCGAGGGCAGGTCGTGGGCTACGCGAACGACGGGGCATGGCTCTGGGAACGCGGCGAAAAGTCCTTTCTTCCAGCTCTTCGCGGGGCCACGTCTGATACTGCGCCGGCTGCGATCAACAACCGCGGGCTGATTGCCGGCTGGAGCAACTACTACGCCGTCGTCTGGACCAGAGAGCGCTGAGGTCGCACGCACGTCGATCTCGAGGCCCGCGCGACAGCCGCACAAGCGCCACGAATTTCTCCTATTCCAAAGGGATTCGACTGTTACAAGATCGACCCCTCGGGCTGGTATGCTCGCGGCGATGGAGCACTCGCAGCGACCTACGGTCCATCCGGCCGGTGCCGGCATGCTCCTCGCCTCGATCACCGCCGCCTGCGCGGGGCTCGGCGCACTGATCGGCTGGGCGGCTGGCGGAATCGGCTACGGCATCCTCGTCGGCGTGATCGTCGGCGTGCCGGCGGGCGTGCTCGGCGTCTACCTCCGTTACCGGGACGTCCTCTGATGCGCGAGAGCCTGATCGCGACGCCGCGGCCGGTGCCCAGCAAGACGGCGCCTGCGATCGCGGCCGTGCTCGTGCTCGCCCTCGCGCTGCCCCTCTTCCTCGTCGCCGGCTGGAACGTGCGCGGCTGGGCGCTCGGGACGATCCTCTGGGTCGGCGTCCGCGGAGCGTCGCTCCTCTTCGATCACGTCCGGAAGGGCGCGTCCGAGACCGCCGCCTCCGCGTTGCGGGCGTTCGAGCTCTTCTTCAAGGCGCTCGTCGTACTCGTCGTACTCGTCGCCGTCGCCGCCACGGACTCCGATCTCGCGCTGCCGGCGATCCTCCTGTTCGCGCTTGCCTATACAGCCGAGCTCGGTCTCTCGCTCGCCTCGTACTTCGGGAGCGAGAAGTGAAGCTCCGGCGCGCCCTGCTGGGCGTCACGACACTCGCGCTCGCTCTTCCTGCCGTCGCCGCCGCAGCGGAGAAGGTCGACGAGGAGTTCGACCCCTCCTCGGAGTGGACGCTGCACGAGTGGGTGCCGATCCACCTGGGGCCGATCGACCTCTCGATCAACAAGGCGGTCGCGTACTTGATGCTCGGCGCGGTGCTGACGATCGTTCTCGGCTTCGTGCTCATGCGCGTCCGTCTGGGAACGCGCCCCGGACGTCGCCAGACGGCCGGCGAGATCCTCTACGAGCTCGCGCAGACGCAGGTCGCCGAGCAGGGGCTGCCGACGAAGGCGATCGGCATGTGGTTCCCGTACGTCGCCTCGCTGATGCTCTTCATCTGGGTCGTCAACCTGCTCGGGTTCATTCCACTGCCCCTCTCGGACGAGAAAGTCGACATCGCTGGTGTCGAAGTGCCGACGCTCGCGATCTTTGCCGCGACTTCGACGCTCTCCGTCACGCTTGCGCTTGCGCTGATGACGTGGGTCTTCACGCACGTCGAGGGAATCCGCCACAACGGCGTCATGCGCTACCTGCAGAGCTGGATCCCGGACGTGCCGAAGGCGATGCTGCCCCTGATCATCCCGCTCGAGATCCTCGGGCAGTTCATGCGGCTGATCAGCCTTTCCGTCCGTCTCTACGCGAACATGCTCGCGGGCCACATGCTGATCCTCGTCTCGATCGGCCTGATCTTCCTCACGAACTGGTTGGTATTTCCGGCGTCCGTGACACTGGCCTTTGCCTTCTACTTCTTCGAAGTCGTTATCGTCGTCTCGATCCAGGCGTACATCTTCGCCGCCCTGTCCGCCATCTACATCGGCTCGGCCATCGAGCCCGAACACTACGGAAAAGGAGCGTTTCATGCTCGGTCTGCTCGCAGCAACAACCGGTGACGTCGCCGACGCCGGCAAGGCGATCGCCCTCGCGCTCGGCATCGGCCTCGGCGCGCTCGGCGCCGGCATCGGCATCGGCAACATCTTCGGCTCGATGATCCAGGCGGTCGCGCGCCAGCCCGAGCTTCGCTCGGAGCTCCAGGGCATCCAGTGGCTCGGCTTCGCGCTCACCGAGGCGGTCGTCTTCTACGGTCTCCTCGGCGGTCTGCTGGCGTACGTCCTGATCTGATGCCGCTCGCCTCCACCATCGTCGCCGACTCGGGCCTGATCAAGGTCGTCCCGGGCTTGATGATCTGGACGCTGATCACGTTCGGGATCACCTTCTACGTGCTCAAGCGGTACATCTTCGGCGGAATCCAGAAGGCGATCGACACGCGGCGCGACCGGATCCGCGAGGCGCTCGACGAGGCAGACCGCGCGCGCACCGAGTCGGAGAAGCTCGTGGCCGAGCAGCGCGAGGCGCTCCAGCAGGCGCGCGTCGACGCGGAGGCGATGCTCGCCGAAGCGCGGAACGTCGCCGACGCGCAGAACCGGCGGCTGAAGGAAGAGCTCGACGCCGAGCGCCAGCGCCGGCTCGAGGAGACGCGGAAGGAGATCGACGCCGAGACGCAGCGCGCGATCGGCCAGATCCGCTCCGAGGTCGCGTCGCTCACGCTCGAGGCGACGGAGAAGGTGACGGGGAAGGTGTTGACGGGCGACGACCAGCGCCGCCTGATCGACGAGGCGATCGACGAGCTCGACTTCTCTGCTCTGGAGAAAGAGGCCGTCTAGATGTCGGTAGCCGACCGTGTGTACGCCCGCGCGCTCTACGGGGCCGCGCTCGACGCGGGCTCGGTGAAGGACGTCCAGGGCGAGCTCGGTTCCGTGTCAGAAGCGATGGCCGAGCTCCCGCACCTGCGGTCGGTCGTCGGCAACCCGCAGCTCGACGCCGCCTCGAAGGCCGCCGTGCTCGAAGCAGCGGTTGGCGAGCCGAGCGGGCTGATGACGAACTTCCTGCGCCTGCTCGCAGACAAGGGGCGCGCCGGCTCGATCGAGGGCATCAACACGGAGTACGAGCGGATCGTCGCCCGCGCCGAGGGCCAGCTGACCGTCGAGCTGACGACGGCGCACGAGCTGTCGGACGACGAGGCGAAGGAGATCGTGCAGCAGATCGAGCGCGCCTCCGGGCGCCGCGTCGAGGCCGTGCGCACGGTCGACCCGAAGCTGATCGGCGGCATCGTCCTCCAGGCCGGCTCGCTGCGCGCAGACGGGAGCGTGCGCGGCCGACTGGAACGCATGAAGCAAGACCTCTTGACCCGTTAGACGAAAGGACACCTGTGAAGCTCAGCCCCGACGAGATCACCACCATCCTCAAGCAGCGCATCGAGGACTTCGCCGTCGAGACCGACCTCGCTGAGGTCGGGACGGTGCTCCAGGTCGGCGACGGGATCGCCCGCGTCTACGGGCTCGAGAGCGCCGTCGCGATGGAGATGCTCGAGTTCGAGCACGGCGTCATCGGCATCGCGCTCAACCTCGAGGAGGACAACGTCGGCGCCGCGCTGCTCGGCGACTGGGAGCTCGTCGGGGAAGGCGAGTCCGTCCGGCGCTCGGGCCGCGTCGCGAGCGTGCCCGTCGGCGACGAGCTGATCGGCCGTATCGTCAACCCGCTCGGCGAGCCGGTCGACGGCGGACCGCCGATCGCGTCGGCCGAGACGCGCCCGCTCGAGTTCAAGGCGCCGGGCGTCGTCGACCGCCAGCCGGTGACGGAGCCCGTGCAGACGGGCATCAAGGCGATCGACTCGATGATCCCGATCGGCCGCGGCCAGCGCGAGCTGATCATCGGCGACCGGTCGACCGGCAAGACAGCGCTCCTCGTCGACACGATCTTGAACCAGGCGGATCAGGACCTGATCTGCATCTACGTTGCGATCGGGCAGAAGTCGTCGACCGTGAAGCAGGTGTACGAACGGCTGAAGGACGCCGGCGCGATGGACTACACGATCATCGTCCACGCCCCGGCGAACGAGGCCGCGCCGATGAAGTGGATGGCGCCGTACGCCGGCTGCGCGATGGGCGAGTACTTCATGTTCCAGGGAAAGCACGTCCTCTGCATGTACGACGACCTTACGAAGCACGCGGACGCCTACCGCCAGATGTCGCTGCTCCTGCGGCGGCCCCCGGCCGCGAGGCGTTCCCGGGCGACGTCTTCTACCTCCACTCGCGGCTGCTCGAGCGGGCGTGCAAGCTGTCGGACGAGCTCGGCGCAGGCTCCTTGACGGCGCTGCCTGTCGTCGAGACGCAGGCGGGCGACGTCGCCGCGTACATCCCGACGAACGTGATCTCGATCACGGACGGCCAGATCTTCCTCGAGGCCGAGCTCTTCTACTCGGGCGTGCGGCCGGCGATCAACGTCGGCGTCTCGGTCTCGCGCGTGGGCGGCAACGCCCAGGTGAAGGCGATGCGGCAGGTGGCCGGGCGGCTCCGCCTCGACCTCTCGCAGTACCGCGAGCTCGAGGCGTTCGCCCAGTTCGGCTCCGAGCTCGACCAGGCCACCCGGGACGTGCTCGGACGCGGCGAGCGGATGGTGGCATCGCTCAACCAGCCGCAGTACGCGCCGTGGCCGCTCGAGGAGCAGGTGGTGGCGATCTACGCCGGTACGAACGGCTACCTCGACCCGATCCCCGTCGAGGACATCACGCGCTATCAGGACGAGCTCCGCGAGCACCTGCGGACGGAGGGCTCGATCTACGCCGAGGTCCGGGAGAAGAAGGAGATCTCGGACGAGCTCGGCGAGAAGCTCGGCGTGGAGCTGAAGAAGGTCGCCGACCGCTTCACGCCGGCCGAGGCAACGACCGCCTAGCTAGCAGATGGCAACAGTCCAGGATCTCCGGCGGCGCATCCGCTCCGTCACTAACACACGGAAGATCACCAAGGCGATGGAGCTCGTGGCGAGCGCTCGCCTTCGCCGCGCGCAGCTGCGGATCGAGTCGATGCGTCCGTTCGCCGACCGGATGATGGAGCTGATGGTGGGAACGGCCCGTGCCGCGACGTCGGTCCACGGACTGCCGTTGCTCCAGCGCCGGGACGTACAGACGGTGGCGATCCTGCCGCTCACCGGCGACCGGGGCCTTGCCGGCGCGTTCAACGCGCAGGTCCTCCGGCACGCGCTTGCGCTCGACCGGCAGCTGCGGGCCGAAGGCATTTCGGTCCGCTGGCTCGTCGCCGGCCGCAAGGGCGCGTCGTCGCTCCGCTTCCGCGGCTACGAGGTCGACCAGTCGTGGACGGGCTTCTCGGACCGGCCGGCGTACACCGACGCCCAGGCGCTCGCGCACCGGCTCGCCGAGCTCTACGTCGCGGAGGAGATCGACCGCGCGGTGATCGTCTACAACCACTTCGTCTCGCCGCTCGTCCAGACGGTCGTCGAGCAGGACGTCCTGCCGATCCCCGAGGAGATGCTCGAGGCGGGCGACACGGAGAGGGAGGCGGCGCTGCTCGGCGACGTCATCTACGAGCCCGAGCCGGAGGAGATCCTCACCCGGCTTCTGCCCTTCTACCTCGAGACGGAGATCTACCGTGCGCTGCTCGAGTCGGCTGCGTCGGAGCAGGGGGCGCGGATGACCGCGATGCGCAACGCCTCGAAGAACGCAGGCGAGCTGATCGACACGCTGCGGCTCGCGATGAACCGCGCGCGACAGGCGGAGATCACGCAGGAGATCCTCGAGGTCGTCGCCGGCGCCGATGCACTGACGCAGTAGCGAAGAACCCGAGGCTACACTCGAACGCAATGCGCTCGCTCGTCCCGGTGGCTCTCCTGCTTGCCACGCTCGCCCTCGCTGCGGGCTGCGGCAGCTCGTCCTCGGCCCAGGGGCCAACGACGACCTTCACGGCGCCACCGCCACCGGCCGCGACGTCTCAGTCGCCGCCCGCACCACCTCCGCCGCCTGCCAAGCCGTCGCGCATCTACACGAAGAAGGAGCTCGCCCGCCTCGTGCTCCAGCCCAAGGACTCGCCGGCCGACATGCGATACGTCAGGAGCGAGTCAGGGCACAGGACGCTCGAGCAGCTCGGCTTCATCCTGCCGCGCCAGATCAGGGAGCTCCACTCGTATGGCTTCCGCAGCGTCCGCGACGCCGTCTTCGCTGCGAAGTCGCCAAAGTCGGACCGCGTGGTCGCCGAGCGCGTGTGGCTGATGAGGAATCCCAACTCCGCGAGTCGCTGGCTCGGTAAGTCGAAAGGCGACTCCATCAACCTCGGCTTCTCGCAACTCGCTCCTGCCGCTGTCGGCGACGAGTCGTGGGCGGCGACCGGGCAGGCGAACGGAGAGGTCGTGATCACGCACGCCTTCCGGCTCGGCAATGCTGTCTTCGTCGTCGGCTCGTACAGCGCCAAGGAAGCCCTCTCCTCGGCGGCGGCTCGCGCTGCGGTTGTCGCCGCCTTCACCCGCGCCCGCAATGTGTAAGCCAGAGTGATCGCAAACATTCCAGCTCGTGACGGAGTCTTATGTCGCGAGTGACGCGCACGACGATCGAGACAGCGTGGAATCAGAAATAGCGCCGCTCGAGACCGGGACAGAGCTTTGACCGGGCGGTCGAAGTCGCCGAGCGCTTCCTCGCGAACATCGAGACGGTCGTCCATGGCAAGACCGAAGAGATCAGGCTCGTTCTTGCCGCGCTCACGAGCGGCGGGCACGTGCTGCTCGAGGACGTGCCCGGCACGGCGAAGACCGTCCTGGCCCGCTCGATTGCGCGCTCGGTCGACGGTGCGACGACGACTCGCATCCAGTGCACACCGGACCTCCAGCCGACGGACGTCACCGGGCTCTCGGTCTTCGACCAGAAGACGCGTGACTTCGAGTTCCGTCCGGGGCCGATCTTCGCGAACATCGTGCTCGTCGACGAGGTCAACCGCGCGATGCCGAAGACACAGTCGGCGCTGCTCGAGGCGATGGCGGAGCAGCAGGTGACGGTCGACGGCGTCACGCGCAAGCTCCCCGATCCGTTCCTCCTGCTCGCCACGGAGAACCCGATCGAGTACGAAGGTACCTTCCCGCTCCCCGAGGCGCAGCTCGACCGGTTCTTCCTCAAGACGGTACTCGGCTATCCCGGCGTCGAGGACGAGCTGACGATCCTCGAGGAGCAGCGCTACGCCCATCCGCTCGACACGCTAGGCGCCGCCGTCACCCTCGAGGACGCCCATACGCTCCGCGTGGCCGTCCAGCACGTCTACGTCGACGACGTCCTCCGCCGCTGGATCGTCGATCTCGTCAGAGCGACGCGCACGCTCGAGGACGTCTCGATGGGGGCGTCTGTACGGGGGAGCCTCGCGCTCGAGCGCGCCGTACGGGCGTGGGCGCTTCTCCACGGGCGAGACTTCGTGATCCCGATGGACGTCGAGCGCCTGTTCGTCCCCGTCATCGCCCACCGCGTCGTCTTTCGTCCCGCCTTCCTTGCCCGCGCACGCACGATGGGTTGGGCCGACGCGATCGAGGACTTTCGCCGCCAGTGCCTCGAGGTCGCACCCGTCCCCGGCTCGGAGGAGGATCCGCTGTTCGAGGGGCCTCGGCCCGCCGACGACACAGGAGCATGATGGCCCCTGCGGCGGCGGAAGCCACAGCCGTCGAGGAGCGCGCTTGACTTTTCCCCTTGTCCCGCGGGGCAGGCTGGTCGGGCTCTCGTTCGGAACGATGCGCAGCCTCCGCCGCGGCTCGGGGTCGGACGTTGCCGGCTCGCGGCCGTATCACACCGGTGACGACATCCACGCGATCGACTGGGCCGCATCGGCGCGGCTTTCCCTCGCACGTCAGCGCGACGAGTTCATCGTTCGAGAGCGCTTCGCCGAGGAGGCGCCGCGCGTCGTCGTCGTCGTCGACCGGAGGCCCGAGATGCAGGGCCTCGGACCAGTGCTCCCGTGGCTCGACAAGGCGCAGGCGATGCGCAACACCGTCGAGCTCCTCCTGCAGAGCACCGCGCTCGTCGGCGGCTTCGCCGGCTACCTCGACTTTGCAGACGGCGAGGCGTGGTGGCTGCCGCCGCAGGGTGGGAGGCGCCTCGGTGAGCTCCGCGAAGAGCGTCTGACCTCCGACGTCTTCGGCGCACCCGAGGACACGCTCGCGAGCTCGCTCGCGTATCTCGCCCAGCATCCGCGCGCCGTGACGCCCGGTAGCTTCGTCTTCTGTCTCTCGGATTTCCTCGAGCCGCCGGGCGACGAGAGCTGGCTGACGGCGCTCGAGCATCGATGGGACATCGTCCCGGTCGATCATCCAGGACCCAACCTGGGAGCAGAGCTTTCCCGACGTGCGCGGGATCGTCGTGCCCTTTCGTGACCCGCGCACGGGTCGCCTCTCCGACCTCCGGCTGACTCGGCGTGAGGCGGCAGACAGGCGCGCGGCGAACGAAGCGCGGCTAGAGCAGTTGCTCCTCGATGTTCGGGGCGATGGACCTCGACCCCGCTGGTCGCTCTCGTCCAACGAGCCCGTCGAGATCCTGACCTCGTTCCTCGAATGGTCAGACGTGCGACGTGCTAGGAGGGCCGCGTGACCCGCACAGGCGCTCCTCGTCGCGCTAGCCCTGTGTCGCCGCCGCCGTCGGGATCACCCTCCTCGTATCCGCGACCGCGGCGGCGCAGCGGGAGCGACCGGCCGCGCCGGTGTTCCAATTCGGCCCGATCGCAATCCGGTCGACGTTCTCCCCGCGCGTCGCCCTTTCGGCGACACGATCAATGCCTGGATCGACGTCACGCTCGACCGACGACGGGTCGAACGGCGACTCGATCCAGGTCAAGCCGCAGTTCGCACCCTGGGTGTCGTCGCCCCGCCCGTGCTGCGTACGCGGTGACACGCCGAGCCCGTCGTACATACGAACGACGTACGTGCTCCGCTGCGTGATCGGCGCGTGTGTGCCGCAAGCGAGACACCTCGTCGCTCGAGTTCGATCCCGTCCACGTCACCTTCAAGCCGCGTCGGGGAAGGGACGAAGCGGACAGGTCCAGACCCACTGGCCCGTGCTCGTCTCGCACTCGCAGATCGTCACCGACGACTACGACAACCCGGCCGCGGTCAAGAGCCCGTGGCGAGCGGACGCCGTCACGCTGCCAGGCGTGTCCTATCGCATCAGCCCGCAGGTCGTCCGGGCGGTCGCCTTCGGGTTGGGCGCGTTGCTTGCCGTCGTCGGCATCTTGCTCGCGGTGCTCGCGATCCCGTCGCGGCCGCCGCCCGAACCGGAGCCCGAGCCGGAGCCCCAGGAGCCGGAGGAATGGCTCGCGCCACTCGAGCACGCGCTCGTCCTGCTCGAAGCCGACGTGCGCTCGAACGGCGGCGCCGATCAGCGCCGTGCGCTCGAGCTCGTCGCCGAGGAGCTCGAGGCTCGGGACTTCGACCCGCTGCTGGCACGGCGTGCGCGCGATCTCGCCTGGTCCGAGGACGTGCCGCCCGTGTCGAAGACGCGGGTCCTGGCGACCCAGGTCCGGGCGGCGATCGTCGTCCACGGGCCGAGGCCGACAGGGACGAACCGTCGGAGGGCAATGCGCCTCTGGCCTAGACGTCGTCGAGCCGTCGAGAGCGGCGACGCCGTGACGATGACGTTCGCACGGCGGCGCACGTTCGCGCTGCGGATCGTCCTCGCCGGCGCGGCGCTCGCGCTGCTCGCGGCGGCTGCCGCCTCGGCTCGTCGACCTCGACGTTCGCGAGCGCGGCTTTCTCCCGCGCGGCTCGACGGGCGTCGTCGTTCTCGACCTCTCGCTCTCGATCGAGGAGAAGAGCTACCCGGACGTGCAGCGCGCGATCCGACGGCTGCTGAAGGTCGACGCGCCGGTCGGGCTCGTCGTCTTCTCGGATGTGCCGTACGAGCTGCTGCCCCCGGGGACCCCGGCCTCCGAGCTCAAGCCGCTTCTGCGCGTGCTCGCGCCGACGGGCACGGGCACCCCACAGAACCCGTGGTGGCAGTCGTTCCGCGCCGGCACACGCATCTCGTCGGCTCTCGACCTCGCCCGCGGCATGCTGATCAGGGACAAGGTCAAGGACGGCTACATCGTCCTCGTCTCGGACCTCGAGACGGCGCCCGAGGACGTCGAGGTCGTCTCGCGATCGCTCAGGCGTCTCCAGCAGGAGCACGTCGACGTGCGCCTGATCCACTTGCCGCCTCGTCCGACGGCATCGAGCTGTTCCAAGGCATTCTCGGCAAGCACGCCTTCGTCGGCCTGCCCGAGGTGCAGTCGCAGGTCGAGCAGGCGCTGTCGGCGAAGGCGACGAGCCCGGTGCCGACGGCGCTGCTCGTGCTCGGCGGTCTGCTGTTCCTCGTCCTCGCCCTCCACGAGGGCCTCGCCGGACGGCTCGCGCTGCCTGCCAGCCGTCCGGAGAAGGTGGCCGCATGAGGCGCGTGCTCTACGCGCTGGGCGCCGTCTTCTGCCTCGCGCTCGCTGCCGCCTCGTTCGCGCTCGCGTCGGACGCGGGCAGCTGGAGGCAGGTGTTCCGCGCCGACGACGTCCGCTACCGCACGTCGCCCGAAGCGGAGGATCTCTGGCAGCCGACGACGCATCTGCCCGGAGACCTCGCCGGGCACTTGCTCGGAGTCTCGGACGACGTCCGCTTCCGCGAGGCACTGCGGGCGTTCCGGCTCAGCCGGCTCGACCTCGGCGTCACGTCCGACCCGAGTCTTGCGCTCCAGCGCGGTGAGGCCCGTGCGCGTCTCCAGGAGATCGCCGGCTCGAAGGGCGGCGACCGGCGGCTGCGCGCCCGTGCCATGGGTCTCGTCGGCGTCCTCAGCCTGGCGAGCGCGCTCCACGAGCCGAACGACCAACTGCTCCACATCCAGGACGCGATCGCGGCGCTGACGGGCGCGATCGCGCTCGACCCGACGCACGCCGAGCCGAAGGCGAACCTCGAGCTCGCCCTCCAGCGGGGTCGCGCGATCCAGCCGACCGAGAGCGCCGGCGGGCAGAATCCGTCGCCGGGCGGCGCGGGCGCGAAGGGCGCCGGAGCGGGCGAAGCCGGCAGCGGCTACTAGATGGGCCTGCTCGCGATCGGCGTCGTGTTCCTCTCGCCGATCGGCGTGCTGCTCGCACTCGGCGTCGTCCTCCCGCTCTGCGCGCTCTACGCGATCACACGGAGGGGGGCACGGGTGCGACAGCTCCTCGGGCTCCGCTCGCTCCGGCGCCTGTCGCTGCTCGTGCCGGTGCTAGCGGCGATCGCGGCGGCCCTGCTCGTCGGCCTCGCCGCCGCGCAGCCGGTCGTCGAGCAGACGGTGGACCGCCGTACGCGCACGGACGCCGAAGCGTACGTTGTCTTCGACGTCACCCGCTCGATGCTCGCGAAGGGAAGCGAGAGCGGCCAGTCGCGGCTCACCCGGGCGAAGGTGTTCGCGGACGCGCTGCGCGCGAAGCTTCCGACCACGCCGATCGGGATCGCGTCGTACACCGACCGCGTGCTGCCCCATCTCTTTCCGAGCCCGGACGAGACGGTCTTCCGCGCGACGGTCGAGCGCGCGATCGGGATCGAGCGGCCGCCGCCCAGGTCGAGCTTTCTCACGAACGCGACGAGCATCGACTCGCTCGCGGCGATGCCGGTCGAGCGATTCTTCAGCCCGACGGCGAAGAAGCGGCTGCTGATCGTGCTGACGGACGGCGAGAGCCAGTCGATCAACATCGCCCGGATCGCGCGCGTGTTCAACATCCCACCTACCGTCAAGGCGATCTACGTCCAGTTCTGGCACGGGAACGAGCGGGTCTACACGCGCGGCGTACCGGAGTCGCAGTACCGTCCCGACCCGGCCGCGCGGGCGAACCTCGACAAGCTCGCGGCCGCGACCCGAGGGACCGTCTACTCGGAAGGCGAAGTCGCGAAGGTCGCCGGGAAGGCACGCGCGCTGCTCGGCACGGGACCGACGGTCGTCCGCGGGACGCGGACGAGCCGCCACGCGCTTGCGCCCTACCTCGCTCTCGCCGCCTTCCTACCGCTGACGCTTCTCCTCTGGCGCCGCGACCGCTAGCCGCTAGTCGTCTAGCGCGGTCTCTTCGCCGAACCAGGGCTCGACGGCCTCGGGGAAGCCGTTCTCGTCCATGTACGAGAACGCGCGGCTCGCGATCCACAGGAGCGCCTTCGGGTCGGCCGCCTTGAGCACCGCGCGCACGGCTTCGTCGCCTGCCTGTGGCCCGCCGCGCTCGCCTGCCCGCGCGCGGCGTAGGCGACAGAGCGTCAGGGCGGCGAGGTCGGCGGCGGTGCCGTGCTGCTCGTACCAGCTCGAGCCGAGCGCATCCTCGACGCGCGTGACGGCGTTCTCGGCCAGCCACTGGGCGTCCTCGGCGGCGACGAAGTCATTTGCAGGCCGCTGCTTCTGGCCCTTTTTGGGAAAGAGCGAACCAGAGTAAAACGAACTGGACATTCTGTCTCCTAACTGAACCGCAGTCTGTACGTCATAGACTACGATCCTGCACTTGACCATGCCGAGGACACGAAATTTGACGGGCTTCCGGCCGGGATCGGCTGCCTGTGTCGGGGCACGACCGGGTCGTGTTTTGGAGCATGGCGTTCGAACAGCAGCAGGAGCATCTACTCGTATGGAGGAGATACATGCGTAAGACGTCCATTGCGCTCCTTGTTGGGGCTCTCGTGGTTTGCGCGAGCCTCATCATCGGGCCGGCGGCGTCCGCGAAGTCCGAGCGGGCGAACGCCGCGACCGTGGTCTTCATTCACGACCAGGAGCCGCCCAACCTCCAGGGACCGTGGGTAGGGAACAACCTCTACGCCACGCAGCTGGTGCTGAACAACATCTGGTACGGCGGCCAGATCCGCAACGCCCAGGGTGACTTCACTCCTCGGTTGTTTACGGCCGCGCCGAAGATCCTCAAGACAAAGCCTCTCACCGTGCAGGCCACCTTCCGCCCCGACGCGGTGTGGTCCAGACGGCAAGCAGGTCACGGGCAAGGACTTCGTTGCCACGTGGAAGGTGTTCGTCAACCCCGCAGAACAACGTCATCAGCCGAACGGGTTGGGAGGACATCAAGTCCGTCAAGGTCAGCGGTAAGGGTGGCAAGACCTTCACGGTCGTCTTCAAGGGCACGTACGCCGACTGGGAGTCGCTGGTTTCCGGCGGCGTCTACGAGGCAAGCATCGTCGACGGTCAGGACATGAACCAGATGTTCCTGAACTCGGTGCCGATGTCGAGTGGTCCGTGGAAGTTCTCGAGCTGGCAGAAGGGCGTCCAGATCACGGTCGTCAAGAACCCGAAGTTCAAGGCCGGCACGCCGATGAAGATCGGCAAGCTCGTGTTCCGCTACATCCTCGACACGAACGCTCGCTTCCAGGCCATGAAGGCCGGCGAGGGTCAGGTCATGGAGCCGCAGCCGCAGCTCCAGATCGCTGACTTCCTGAAGGACAAGAAGTTCGTCGTCGATCGCCAGATCGGCTTCGCATGGGAGCACCTGGACATTCAGTTCGGCCCGCAGGGCGCTGCCGGCGCTCAAGCAGCCGTATGTCCGGCAGGCGCTCATCACCGGTATCAACCAGCAGCAGATCGCGAACGCGCTCTACGCGACGATTGCACCGGGCCTGCCCGCTCTCTACAGCCACATGTTCGTTCCGTTCCAGAGCACGTACAAGAAGAACTGGGCTGTCTACAAGTTCAGCCAGGCGAAGGTGATCGCCATCCTCAAGGCCCACGGCTGCACCGGTGGTCCTGACAAGCCCGCTGCGAACAACAGCGACATCTTCAGTTGCCCGAACGTCGGCAAGCTGTCGTTCCGCTTCGGAACGACGACCGGTAACCAGCTCCGGGCACTGACGTTCGAGATCATGCAGCGGCAGCTCAAGAGCGTCGGCATCGAGCTCGTCCCGCGCTTCCAGGTGGCGGGCACGCTGTTCGGCACGACGCTTCCGTCCGGTGACTGGGACACTGCTGCTGTTCACGTGGGTCGGCAGCCCGGGCACGCAGATCACGGTCAAGGACCTGTACGCGTGCAAGGGCGAACAGAACTACATGAACTACTGCAACGTGAAGTTCACGAAGGTTCTCGACGCCGTTGCGAACACCCTCTCGGCGTCCGACCGGGCGAAGATGCTCAACGCCGCCGAGGCGAAGTACATGGTGAAGGACATTCCGTCCATCCCCGTCTACGCACGCCCGGTGTTCGTGATCCACGCAGCAAGCCTCAAGGGGCCGGTCGTCAACCCGACGACGGAAGGCAGCCCCTGGAACGTCTCGCACCTGGACTGCGTAGGAGACCAGTTCGGCTGTAGACGCGAACCATAGACCAAGACCCGCTCCCGCCGCCTAGGCGGGAGCGGGTCGAGGTCTCTACACTCCGAAGATCGGGTAAGGAAACGAAGCGATGCTCACGTACATCATCCGCCGGCTTCTCTACAGCATCGTCGTCCTCATCCTCGCCAGCTTTCTCGTCTTCTCCTTCGTCGTGAAGGGCGCAGGCGACCCGCTTGCGTCGCTGCGGGTCACGCCGAACGTGAGCCACGAGACCGTGGAACGCATCGAGAGGGAGAAGCACCTCAACGACTCGATCCCCGTGCGCTACTGGTACTGGGTGCAGGATGCCTTCACGAACGAGTTCGGAACGACGCTCCTCACGAACAAGCCGATCCTGCCCGACCTCTGGCGGGTGATGAGGAACACCCTGCAGCTCGTGTTCGTCGCCGAGTTCCTCGCGATCCTGATCGCCATCGGGATCGGCGTCCTGTCGGCCCTACGGCAGTACTCCGTCTTCGACTACACGGCGACGACGTTCAGCTTCCTCGGGTTAGCGACACCGGTCTTCTGGCTGGCGCTGATGCTCCAGGTCGGCGTCGTACTGCATCTACCAGCAGACGGGGCATAACATCTTCCCGACCACGAGCCTGAACTCCGTCGATCCGGGGTCGGGCTGGCACTTCTGGGTCGATCGGGCGCACCACCTCGTGCTGCCCGTGATCGTGCTCATGGTGGCGAGCATCGCCACGTACTCGCGATACATGCGCGCGTCGATGCTCGAGGTCGTAAACACCGACTATGTCCGCACTGCGCGGGCAAAGGGCCTGCCGGAGCGCAAGGTGCAGATGCGGCACGCGTTCCGGAACGCTCTGATCCCGCTCGTCACGGTGATCGCGCTCAACTTCGGCGCGCTGATCGGCGGCGCCGTGATCACGGAGACGGTGTTCTCGCTCGACGGCATGGGCCTCTACTTCGTCAACGCCCTCGGCACTGCCGATCCGTACCCGGTGATGGCGTGGCTGATGATCACCGCGACGATGGTCATCGTCTTCAACCTGATCGCTGACATCACCTACGGCGTGCTCGACCCGCGCGTGCGCTATGACTGATCCGCGGCCCCCCATCCGCCCTCAGGGGAAGCCGGAGTACGTGCTCCAGGCGACCGGTATCAACCCGTCGACGGGCGGTGGCGTGGCAGTTCCGCAGGCAGCGCCGGGCATCGACGCCACGGAGCTCACCTACGAGCACGGCGTCGAGGTCAAGGCGCGGAGCCAGTGGGCCTACGCCCGCATGCGCTTTTTCCGCCACAAGCTCGCGGTCGTCAGCCTCGTGCATCCTGATCGGCATTCGGCTTCGTCGGCGTCTTCGCTCCGCAGATCGCGCCCTACGGCTTCGACGAGCTCGACCTCTACAACCTCAACGGCCTCGCCGACGCTCAGTGGCTTGCACCTGTTCGGCACCGACCAGCTCGGTCGCGACTACCTGAGCCGCGTCATCTACGGCATCCGGACGTCGCTCTGGGTCGCGATCCTCGTCGCGCTCCTGTCGACGTTCATCGGCACGGTCGTCGGTTCGATCGCCGGGTACTACGGCGGCAAGACGGACAACCTGCTGATGCGCTTCACCGACCTGATCCTCACGCTGCCGGGCCTCGCGGTGCTGCTCACGCCGCCGCGTTCTTCGGGCAGTCGGACAAGCACCCTCAGACCTCGGCGTCACGACAGTGACGATCCCCCAGCCGCTCATCATCGGTCTGATCCTCGCCTTCCTCTTCTGGACGGGCCTCGCGCGGATCGTCCGCGGCCTCTTCCTCTCGCTCCGCGAGAAGGAGTTCGTCGAGGCGGCGAAGGCCGCCGGCGCGAGCGACCTCGGATCATCGTGCGCCACATCCTCCCGAACTGTGTCGGGCCGATCGTCGTCAACATGACGCTCGTCATCGCGGCGGCGATCCTCACCGAGGCGGCGCTCTCGTTCCTCGGCTTCGGCATCCAGCCGCCGCAGGCCGGCGCTCGGCAAGCTGATCGCCGACGGACGAGGGGAGGGCTTCACCTGTGGTGGCTCGTGCACGTTCCCGGGGCTCGCGATCGTCGCCATCGTCGCTCTGCGTCAACTTCGTCGGCGACGGGCTGCGCGACGCGCTCGATCCGACGCAGCGGAGGGTGCGTGCCTGAGCTGGGGCGTTCGGCGCCGCTACGATCTAGCTCTCGATCCAGCGCGCAGTCCATCCCGCTAGCCTCTTGTCATGACCGAGCCGATCCTCTCCATCACGGACCTCACGGTCGAGTTCGACCGAGGACGGAGTCGTCGCACGCCGTCACCGACGTCAGCTACGACCTCTTCCCCGGCGAGATGCTCGGCGTGATCGGCGAGTCCGGCTCGGGCAAGAGCGTCATCGTCGATGTCGGTCCTCGGTCTGATCCCGAGTCCCCGGCAGATCGCGAGCGGCAGCAGGCGCTCTACAAGGGGCCGCGATCTGCTGAGCTGTCGAAGGAGGAGCTCCAGGACGATCCGCGGGGGCGAGATCGCGATGATCTTCCAGGACCCGATGACCGTCGCTGAACCCCGTGCTGAGCGTGGGCTACCAGATCGCCGAGGCGATCACGGCCCACAACCGGCGAGTCGACGCGAGCGAGGCGCAAGCGACGCGCGATCGAGCTCCTCGCGCTCGTCGGCGTCCCGCAACGCCGGAGCAGCGCTTCGACCAGTACCCGCACGAGTTCTCCGGCGGCATGCGACAGCGCGGCATGATCGCGATGGCGATCGCCAACTCGCCGTCGGTGCTGATCGCCGACGAGCCGACGACTGCGCTCGACGTAACGATCCAGGCGCAGATCATCGAGGTGCTGCGAGACGGCTCCAGCGCGAGACGCAACGCCGCGACGATCCTGATCACGCACGACCTCGGCGTCATCGCGGAGCTCGCCGATCGCGTGGTGGTCATGTACGGCGGCCGTGTCGTCGAGCTCGGTGACGTCTACACGATCTTCAACTCGCCCGTCGGCATCCGTACACCGTCGGGCTGATGAACGCGCTCGCCCGGCTCGAGCGGCGAGCAGGAGTGGCTCGAGCCGATCCCCGGGCAGCCGCCGAGCCTGATCACGCCGCCGCCGGGCTGCGCGTTCCATCCGCGCTGCGTGCAGTCGCCAGGTCGGACGCGGTGCCGCGACGAGGTGCCCGAGCTGCGGCAGATCGGCGGCGGCGCGACGCACGACTCGGCGTGCCACTTCGCCGAGGAGCTCGACCGGGTGGTGCACCGCGGCGCGCCCTCGGGAGCGAGCGTGATGAGTGAGCTGGCGGCCGCCGACGCCAGCTGCGGCGTCCGAGGCGGCCGACCCGAACGAGATCCTCCGGATCGAGCATCTCGTCAAGCACTTCCCGATCAAGGCCGGCGTCCTGCAAGAACACCGTCGGCAGCGTGCGCGCCGTCGACGGGGTCGACCTCGACGCTCCACCGGCGAGACGCTCGGGATCGTCGGCGAGTCCGGGTGCGGCAAGACGACGCTCGGCCGGACGATCATCAAGCTCGTCGAGCCGACGAGCGGCGACATCATCTTCAAGGGCACGGACATCACGAAGTTCAAGCGCCGGCAGATGCGGCCCGTCGCGGCGCGACATCCAGATCGTCTTCCAGGATCCGTACGCGTCGCTCAACCCGCGGATGACGGTGCGCGAGATCGTCGCCGAGCCGCTGCGGATCCACGGCCTCGACAGGGCCGCGAGGGCCGGCTGCGCGTGGAGGAGCTGCTGCGGACGGTCGGCCTCAGCCCCGAGCACGCGAACCGGTTCCCGCACGAGTTCTCCGGCGGTCAGCGGCAGCGCATCGGCGTCGCCCGCGCGCTCGCGCTCAATCCCGAGCTGATCGTGCTCGACGAGCCCGTGTCGGCGCTCGACGTCTCGATCCAAGCGCAGGTCGTCAACCTGCTCGAGCGAGCTGCAGAAGGAGTTCGGGCTGACGTACCTCTTCATCGCGCACGACCTCTCGGTCGTCCGCCACATCTCCGACCGCATCGCCGTCATGTACCTCGGCAAGATCGTCGAGATCGGCACGCGCGACAGGTCTACGGCGCGCCGATGCACCCGTACACGCAGGCGCTCCTCTCCGCCGT
Organism: uncultured Actinomycetes bacterium; assembly: GCA_963826585.1. Classification (GTDB taxonomy): domain Bacteria; phylum Actinomycetota; class Thermoleophilia; order Gaiellales; family Gaiellaceae; genus PALSA-612. The sequence goes on along the minus strand of CAWGXP010000006.1, from coordinate 30,317 downwards.
GCCGATCGAGTCGACCCGGTCCAGCGCGGAAAGCGCGCAGCGGATCGTGCTCGAGGGCGACGTGCCGAGCCCGGCGAACCCTCCGTCCGGCTGCCGCTTCCGCACGCGCTGCTGGAAGGCGCAGGAGATCTGCGCGCAGGAGGAGCCGCCGCTCGTCGAACGCGGGGTACGCCGGCCAGCCGGTCGCCTGCCACTTCGCCGAGATCATGAAGCCGCTCGAGCTCGCCGACCGGACGTCGACGGCGCGAACATCGGGCTGACCGGGCTTCGCTACTAACTCTGGCGCTCATGGCTCGTCTGAACGGGTATGGAGCCCGCGCGACACTCGCTCGTGTGTGACCGCGTACGAGCGCAGATCTCGGACGCGCTCGACGGAGAGCTGTCCCAGCTCGAACAGGCCATGCTCGTCGTCGCACCTCGCGCGCTGCACGGACTGCCACGCCTACGAGGCGGACGTGACGGCGTTCACGCACGCCCTGCGGGAGGCCCCGCCCGAGTCGCTGAGCAGACCCGTCATCGTCAGCCCACGCCGCCGGCTGCGTCATGAACCGTCGTCAGGTCGGGGCCGCAGCCGCTCTCGCAGTTGCCGCTCTCTTCGGCGCCGCTGAGCTCATGCGGGGCAAGGACCTGGAGATCCGCCCGGTGTTCGTGCCGGCCGGAAAGACGCAGATCAAGTTCCCGACCCAGCGGCAGGAGCAGCGTGAGCAGGCGATCCTCGAGCGGGCACGGGTCGGACATCCCGTCCAGCTCCTGGGCCGCGCCCTTTAGTTAGCCGCCGAAAGTCGAGTTCGCTTACGCGTTCGACTTTCCGGCGGGAAAGAGCTGATGTCCATCGCCTCCGATGAGTCCCCGCCGCGGCCGACATGCGCGGGCGCGGCTCCACCTCCGCTCTCGGAGACCATCTTGCGGCAGGAAATTGTCAGATTACCCGCCGACATCTAGTGGCGGCCGAGCGGTTCGACCGCGATGCCGTGCTTGGTCAGGCTCGCGAGGATCGCGTTGATCTTCACCCAGCTGCCGAAGCTCAGCCCTTTCGAGTTGAGCAGGTCCTCGTAGCCCGGTATCTGAACTTGCTCGGCCGTTCCTCTCAGATCGGCTGCGAGCTGGTGAAGCTGTTCCGTGAGCTGCTTCGACTCGTCACCGAAACCCTTGGCGGATCCGCCGTCGGCGAAGTCGTTGGCTGCGTCGTCGACGAGGTCCGCGGATGCCGCCATCTGGTCGAGAAACCCCTTCTTCGTCGTCTGTTGCGTGATCTGGGTGAGCGCGTAATCGGTCCTGTTGCGCGCCTTCGTGACGGACTCCTGGAACTCCGGCTTCGTCAACGTCGGCGTGCCGCCGCAGCCGCCGAGGAGCATGGCGAGCGCGACGAACGCGAAGGCGGGAATGGCTGCGAGACGCATCGCGCAAACAGAGTAGCCGCGTGCCGCAGGAAGCCGGAGGACCTACCGTACGCCTCCGATAGACTTCCTCCGCCGGCCGGATCCACCGTGTGAAGACGCCGGATTCCCTTCCCGTAAACGCCAGGAGTCGTATGTCCGCCAAGGAGCAGAGCCGCGAGAATGTCGGCAAGATCGCCGAGATCAGGGGCGTCGTCATCGACGCCGTCTTTCCCGACCAGCTGCCGACCATCTACAGCGCGCTGCGCATCCCGATGGCCGGCTCGGACGGCTCGTCGCACGACCTGATCGCCGAGGTGCAGCAGCACCTCGGGGACGACCGTGTCCGCGCCGTCGCGCATGGATTCGACGGACGGCCTCGCGCGCGGCTCCGACGCCATCGACACCGGCGCACCGATCAGCGTGCCCGTCGGCGACGAGCACGCTCGGCCGGCTCTGGAACGTGATCGGCGAGCAGATCGACAAGCGCGAGCCGGTGGCGGGCGGACAGCGCTGGCCGATCCACCGCGACCCGCCGGCGTTCCCGGAGCTCTCGCCGAAGCTCGAGGTGTTCGAGACCGGGCTCAAGGTCGTCGACCTGACCGCGCCGTTCGTGCGCGGAGGCAAGATCGGGCTCTACGGCGGCGCCGGTCTCGGCAAGACCGTGCTGATCCAGGAGCTGATCCACAACGTCGCGACGCAGCATCGCTGGCGTCTCCGTCTTCGCCGGCGTCGGCGAGCGCACGCGCGAGGGCAACGACCTCTGGCTCGAGATGCAGGAGTCCGGCGTCATCGACCGCGTCGCGCTCGTCTACGGGCAGATGAACGAGCCGCCGGGTGCGCGCCTCCGGGTCGGGCTCTCCGGCCTGACGATGGCGGAGTACTTCCGCGACCAGGGCCAGGACGTCCTGCTCTTCATCGACAACATCTTCCGCTTCGTCCAGGCGGGCTCCGAGGTGTCGGCGCTTGCTCGGCCGGATGCCGTCCGCGGTCGGCTACCAGCCCACGCTCGCGAGCGAGATGGGCGAGCTGCAGGAGCGGATCACGTCCACGACCACCGGCTCCGTCACCTCGGTGCAGGCGGTCTACGTGCCGGCCGACGACATGACGGACCCGGCGCCGGCGGGGACGTTCGCGCACCTCGACGCGTTCATCGTCCTCTGGCGCCCGATCGCCGAGAAGGGCATCTACCCGTCGATCGACCCGCTCCAGTGCTTCTCGCGAGCGCTCCAGCCGGGCATCGTCTCGGACGACCACTACCAGACGACGACGCGCGTGCTGGAGATCCTCCAGCGCTACAAGGACCTCCAGGACATCATCGCCATCCTCGGCATGGACGAGCTGTCCGACGAGGACAAGCTGACCGTCTCGCGGGCCCGCAAGGTCGAGCGCTTCCTCTCGCAGCCGATGTTCGTCGCCGAGGCGTTCACCGCCCGCCCGGGCGCGTACGTCAAGCTCGAGGACACGGTCAAGGGCTTCCGCGAGATCGTCGAGGGCAAGCACGACGACCTGCCGGAGCAGGCCTTCTACATGGTCGGCACGATCGAGGAGGCGATCGAGGCGGCGCGCGGCTCGGTGACGGTCCCCGAGGTCGCCGATGAGCCCGCGGCCGAAGAGACAGCGGAGGAGGCCGAGGAGGCCGAGCCCGTCGCCACCTCGTAGGGCGAGGCGCGTTGGCCGACCGCAAGACGTTCGAGGTCTCGCTCGTCACGCCGGAGGGCATGGCGTACGAGGGCCTTGCCGAGATGCTCGTCGTGCCCGGCGCGGCCGGGGAGATCGGCGTGCTGGCACGGCATGCACCGCTCGTCGCGATGCTGAAGGCGGGCTCGACACGCGTGCACGTCGGCGCCGGTGAGATCATCGAGTTCGCCACCGGTCCCGGCTTCTTCAAGGTCGAGCAGGACCGTGCGCTCGCGGTCGTCGACGACGCCGTCGACGCCCGCGACATCGACCGCGAGCGCGCGCAGGCGCAGCTCGAGCAGGCGACGGCCGAGCTCGAGAAGGTGGAGGCAGGGAGCTCGGATGCCGACCGCTGGCAGCTCGAGCAGCGTGTTCGGCACGCGGAGAACCAGCTCTCCGTCTCCGGTGGGGTCTAGGAAACCACCCCTGCGACGGGGGTCCTGACTGCTATAGAGGCCGGATGCCCACGGTCACCGACCGGCTGAAAGCGCTGCTCGCGGAGGAGATCGTCCTCCTCGACGGCTCGTGGGGCGTCCTCATCCAACGCGAGGTGCGCGGGGAGGAGGCGTATCGCGGCGAGCAGTTCCGCGACCACCCGCGGGACGTCGCCGGCGACCCGGATCTCCTCAACCTGACGAAGCCGGACGCGGTCCTCGACATCCACCGGGCGTACTTCGCGGCCGGGGCGCGCATCGCGACGACGAACACGTTCACGGCGACGTCGATCGGCCAGGCGGACTATGCGCTCGAGCCCTGGGTCGCGGAGATGAACGTCGCCGGTGCCCGGCTCGCGCGGCAGGCGGCTGACGAGGTGGGCGGGTTCGTCGCCGGGTCGGTCGGTCCGCTCAACGTCACGCTGTCGCTGTCGCCGAAGGTCGAAGACGCCGCGTACCGCGCTGTCACGTTCGACGAGGTCTGTGCCGCCTACGCCGACCAGATGACGGCGCTCGTCGAAGGCGGCGTCGACCTGTTCCTGATCGAGACGGTTTTCGACACGCTGAACGCGAAGGCGGCGATCGCGGCCGCGATCGACGTCGCGCCCGAGGTTCCGCGCTGGATCTGCTTCACCGCCATCGATGCGAGCGGCCGTAACCTGTCGGGACAGACGGTCGAAGCGTTCTGGCGCTCGATCGAGCACGCCGAGCCGTTGATCGTCGGTGTCAACTGCTCGCTCGGCGCGACCGAGATGCGCCCGTACGTCGAGGGTCTCGCGGGCATTGCGTCGACATACGTCTCCTGCCACCCGAACGCCGGCCTCCCCAACGAGCTCGGGCTCCACGACGAGCAGCCGGGCGACACGAGCCGCTACCTGCGCGAGTTCGCAGAGGACGGGCTCGTCAACGTCGTCGGCGGCTGCTGCGGGACGACGCCGGAGCACGTGCAGGCGATCGCCGCCGCGATCCGCGGCCTCGCGCCGCGGAAGATCCCGGAACTGAAGCGTCAGACCGTTTTCAGTGGCCTCGAGCCGTTCGCCATCGAGCGCGACACGGGCTTCGTCCTCGTCGGCGAGCGCACGAACGTCACGGGGTCCGCTCGCTTCCGCCGGCTGATCGAGGGCGACGAGTTCCAGGAGGCGCTCGACGTTGCGCTCGACCAGGTCCGCGGCGGCGCCAACCTGCTCGACGTCAACATGGACGCGGACCTCCTCGACTCGGAGGCGGCGATGACGCGCTTCCTCAACCTCGTCGCGACGGAGCCCGAGGTGTCAGTGCTGCCGATCATGGTCGACAGCTCGCGCTTCTCCGTCCTCGAGGCTGGCCTGAAGTGCGTCCAGGGCAAGGGCGTCGCCAACTCGCTCAGTCTCAAGGAGGGTGAGGAGCCGTTCCTCGACCAGGCGCGCCGGGTGCGGCGTCTCGGCGCGGCCGCGCTCGTCATGGCGTTCGACGAGCAGGGTCAGGCCGAGACGGTCGAGCGCAAGGTCGCGGTCTGCGAGCGCGCCTACGGGCTGCTCATCGAGCGCGCCGGCTTTGCGCCGCAGGACATCATCTTCGACCCGAACATCCTCGCCATCGGCACCGGGATCGAGGAGCACGCCGAGTTCGCGAAGGCGTTCATCGACGCGACCCGCCTGATCAAGGAGCGCTGTCCCGGCGTGCGGGTGTCGGGTGGGATCTCGAACCTCTCCTTCGCTTTTCGCGGCGCCGATCACGTCCGTGAGGCGATCCACTCCGCGTTCCTGTTCCACGCCATCCAGGCGGGGCTCGACATGGGCATCGTCAACGCCGGCCAGCTCGCCGTCTACGAGGACATCGGGCCGGAGCTGCTCGAGCTCGTCGAGGACCTGATCTTCAACCGCCGCGCCGACGCGACCGAGCGGCTGCTCGAGTACGCGCAGCGCGTGGAGGGCGACGCGACGAAGCGCGAGATCGATCTGTCGTGGCGGGAGGAGCCCGTCGAGAAACGGCTCGAGCACGCCCTCGTGCACGGAATCGTCGACTACATCGAGGAGGACGTCGAGGAGGCGCGCCAGAAGCACGATCGACCCCTCGACGTGATCGAGGGGCCACTGATGGACGGCATGCAGGTGGTCGGCGACCTCTTCGGCTCGGGCCGTATGTTCCTGCCCCAGGTCGTGAAGAGCGCGCGCGCTATGAAGCGGGCCGTGGCCTACCTCGAGCCCTACATGGATGCAGAGCGCGGTAAGACGGGGGCGAGCCGCTCGCGGGGCACGGTCGTGCTCGCGACGGTGAAGGGCGACGTCCACGACATCGGCAAGAACATCGTCGGGGTCGTGCTCGGCTGCAACAACTACGACGTCATCGACCTCGGCGTGATGGTGCCGGCCGACAAGGTGCTCGAGACCGCGAACGAGGTGGGCGCCGACATCGTCGGGCTCTCCGGGCTGATCACGCCGTCGCTCGACGAGATGGTGCACGCGGCGCGGGAGATGGAGCGCCGGGGCGAGACGCGGCCGCTCCTGATCGGCGGCGCTACGACTTCGAAGCTCCACACGGCCGTGAGGATCGCGCCCGAGTACTCGTCGCCGACCGTGCACGTGCTCGACGCCTCGCGCGTCGTCAAGGTCGTCTCCGCCCTGCTCGACGCGGAGCGCCGTCCCGCATTCGAGCGGGAGAACGTCGCGCTCCAGGACACCCTCCGCGAGCAGCATGCGGCGCGGGGAAGGAAGAGCCTCCTGTCACTCGCCGAGGCGCGCGAGCACCGTCACGAGGTCTCGTTCGACGAGCTTCCGCCGCCGCCGTTCACGGGCACGCGCGACCTCTCGCCCGATCTCGAGACGCTCACGCGCTACGTCGACTGGACGTTCTTCTTCCACGCCTGGGGCCTGAAGGGCCGCTATCCAGCGATCCTCGAGCAGCCGGCCGCCAAGGAGCTGTTCGACGAGGCTTCCGAGCTCCTCGAGGAGCTCGTGCGCGGGTCCCTGCTCGAGCCACGCGGGATCTACGGCTTCTGGCCCGCCGCGGCCGACGGCGACGACGTCGTCGTCGACGGCCAGACACGGTTCTGCTTCCTCCGCCAGCAGGCCGATCACGGCGACTCCCGGCCGAACCGGTGCCTCGCCGACTACGTCGCGCCGGGCGGCGACTCGATGGGTGCGTTCGCGGTCTCGATCCACGGCGCCGACGAGCTGGCCGACCGGTACGCGGCCGAGCAGGACGACTACCGCGCGATCATGGTCAAGGCGCTCGCCGACCGGCTCGCGGAGGCCTTCGCCGAGCACGCGCACGAGCTCGCGCGGCGCGAGTGGTACGCGCCGACGGAGACGCTCCCGGCAGGCGGGCTGATCGAGGAGCGCTACCGGGGCATCCGGCCCGCGTTCGGCTATCCCGCCTGTCCCGACCACTCGGAGAAGCGGCCGCTGTTCGCGCTGCTCGGCGCGGACGCAGCCGGCATGTCGCTCACCGAGACGTGCGCCATGCTCCCGGCCTCGAGCGTCAGCGGCGTCTTCATCCACCACCCACAGTCGAAGTACTTCTCCGTGGGGCGGATCGGCCGCGACCAGGTCGCGGACTACGCGGAGCGCAAGAGCGCGGATCTCTCGGAGGTCGAGCGCTGGCTGGCTCCGAACCTCGCGTACGAGCCCGCCGGGAGCGCCGCCTAACCGTCAGGGCTGCCCGCGCCGTCCGGTATCTTGACCCCTGCGCGACCCGCACGCCCCGGAGGCGAGACGGGACGTGTGAGACCTCGTGCGGACGACGTTGAAAAGGGGATACGGCCGTAGCGCCAACGGAGACGGGCGCATCAGCCTCCCGCCCGACGCGCTGACGCCGGTCAACCGGTATCAGGCTCCAGACCCGCGTTCGAGAACCGGGCTCGGGATCGTCGGCCGCATCCTCGCGATCGTCGGCGCCGGCCTGCTCATGCTCGCATTCTCGCTCGTCGGCGGCGTCTATCTGTTCGTCCACGAGAGCGTCGCCGCGGTCAGCGCGCACTCGGCCGACGTGAAGGAAGCACAGGCGCGCCTCGACTCGGTACCGCCTGCGGACAAGGCCGCGATCGCGCTCGTGATCGGCTACGACCGCCGGCACGGTGAGTCGGAGGGAACGCCCTCGCGCTCAGACACGCTCATGCTCCTCCGGGCCGATCCGCAGACGAAGTCGATCTCGATGCTCTCGTTCCCGCGAGACATGATCGTTGACATCCGCTGTCCCGGAAACGAGTTCCGCTCGAAGATCAACGCGGCCTACGCCACCTGCGGCGCGAAGGGGTCGCTCGAGACGATCCGTGGCCTCACCGGCCTTCCGATCAACTATCTGATCGCCGTCAACTTCCGCGGGTTCAAGAAGATCGTCAACACGCTCGGCGGCGTCTGGGTGGACATCGACCGCCGGTACTACAACAACAACGCCGGCGTCAGCCCAGGGTATGGCTACGCGAAGATCAACCTCCAGCCCGGCTATCAGAGGCTCACCGGGGGCTCGGCGCTCGACTTCGTGCGCTTTCGCCACACCGATTCGGACTTCCACCGCGTCGCGCGCCAGCAGCTGTTCGTGACCGCGATGAAGGAGCAGTTCAAGAACAGCTTCTCGGTGACGAAGGTCCCGAAGCTCGTCGGGGCGGTGACCAAGAACGTCGAGGTCGGGGTCGGCGGCGGCAAGGAGCTGTCACCGCGCACGATCCTCCGCTACGCGCTGTTCGCATACGGCCTTCCGCCCGGCCACTTCTTCCAGGCGAAGATCGACGGTCTTACGGGCTACTCCGAGCTGACGACGGACAGCACGAACGTCCAGAACGCCGTCGCAGAGTTCTCGAACCCGGACGTCGAGGCCCCCGCAGTGGCCACGGCCGTCGCGCTCAACCGCAAGCTGAAGACCAAGGCGCCGAAGCCATCGGAGACGACAGTGACGGTGCTGAACGGCAACGGCGTCGCGGGGTCGGGCGGCGAGGCCACGTATCTCCTCGGTCAGCGCGGCTACGACATGGTCGAGCCCGCGAACGGCGCGACTGGCAACGCGCCGACGTTCGACTACTTCCACACGGCGATCTACTACGACGCCCAGCGCAAGGGCGCGGCGGCCGCCGCGCGTCAGCTCGCGAAGCTGTTCGGCGCCGCGGAGGCGATCGCGTACGCGAAGCCGAAGAAGTGCGTCGGCCCGGCCGTCGGGCAGCCGAAGGGGTGCCTCGTGCGACCGCTCGCCGACGACGCCATGCTCACCGTCGTCACGGGGCAGACGTTCCACAACACCCTGCCTCCGGCCCCTGCGCGCACCACGTTGACGCGCCAGCTTCCGTACGTGCGCACGGATCGTCCTGCAACGGTCGGGCTGGTGCGCGCACAGCAGCGCAAGGTCTCGTTCCCGCTCATGGTCCCATCCGTCCTCGAGCGTGCCTCGTCGCCTGATTCGGACGTGCCGGTACGGACGTATCGCATCGGCGACGACTACGGCGCTGTTCGCCTCGTGTTCCGGCGTGGCCTCGAGTACTGGGGCGTCCAGGAGACGAACTGGGAGGACGCGCCGGTACTAGCGAACCGGAACTTCCACCGGGTGATCAATGGCCGGGGATACGACTTCTACTACCGCGGTCAGAAGCTCCACATGATCGTCCTGCGCAAGGACGGCGCGACGTACTGGGTCGTGAACACCCTGCTCGACTCGCTCTCGAACGAGACGATGATCGCGATCGCGAAGGGTCTTCAGCCGCTCAACCCGAAGAAGCACGCGAAGAAGCACGCGGCGAAGAAGCAGAAAGGACGATAGTGGCGAGGATCGCGGTCTTCGGAGCGGGGTACGTCGGGCTCGTCTCGGGCGCGTGCTTCGCCGATCTCGGGCACGAGGTCGTCGTGCGCGACATCGTGCCCGAGCGGATCGAAGGGCTGCGCGCCGGTCGGATCCCGATCCACGAGCCCGGGCTCGACGAGGTGATCGCGCGCGCGGGAGACCGGCTTCGCTACACGCTCGACGTGGGAGAGGCGCTCGACGGCGCCGAGCTCGCGTTCGTAGCCGTCGGTACTCCGCCGACCTATTCCGGCGACGCCGACCTGTCCGCGATCTGGACGGTTGTCGACGAGCTGCCGGATGACGCGTCGACGACGCTCGTGATGAAGAGCACCGTGCCGCCTGGGACCGGCGAGAAGGTGCGCCGGACGCTCGACGCCCGGGGGCTGGGTGGGGTCGGCTACGTCTCGAACCCGGAGTTCCTCGCCGAGGGGACGGCCGTGCGCGACTTCATGCACCCGAGCCGCGTCGTCATCGGGGCGTTCGAGCCTGCAGACGCCGAGCTGGTTGCCGAGCTCTACGCGCCGCTCGAGGCGACGATCGTGCAGACGGACGTCGCCTCCGCGGAGATGATCAAGCTCGCGTCGAACGCATTCCTCTCCACGCGCATTAGCTTCATCAACGAGATCGCGAGCGTGTGTGAGCTCATCGGAGCCGACGTCGTGGACGTCGCGCACGGGATCGGGCTCGACGAGCGTCTCGGGCCCCACTTCCTCAAGGCCGGTCTCGGCTTCGGCGGCAGCTGCTTCCCGAAGGACGTCTCCGCGCTCAAGCAGCTCGCCGGGAACTCCGGCTACCACTTCCAGCTGCTCTCGGCGGTGATCGAGGTGAACGAGCTCCAGAAGCGGCGCGTGATCCAGAAGCTTCAGACGCATCTCGGCGACCTGCACGACAAGCGCGTGGTGCTGCTCGGCCTCGCGTTCAAGCCGGGCACCGATGACCTGCGGGAGGCGCCCGAGTCTCGTCATCGCCGCGCGGCTGATCGCGGAGGGCGCGGAGGTGCGTGGCTGGGACCCCGTCGCCGATGCGCGCCACCTGCTGCCAGAGGTCGAGATGTACGACGACGTGCTCGCGGCCGTCACCGGCGCCGACGCGGCGGTGATCGTCACCGAGTGGCCCGAGCTCGCGATGCTCGCGACGCCGCAGGTCTTCGAGGCGATGCGGACGCCGGTGATCGTCGACGGGCGGAACCTGCTCGACCCCGCGGCGGCACGCGCTGCAGGGTTCGTCTACGAGGGCATCGGGCGGCCTGTGCCCGACACTGAGCTCGCCCGCTAATGGAGGCGATCATCCTCGCCGGCGGCAGGGCCGAGCGGCTGGGGGACGCCGCCGGTGGCCGGCCGAAGGCGCTTGTCCCAGTGGCGGGGAGGCCGCTCGTCACGTACCAGATCGCGCGGCTCGTCGCGGCGGGCGTAGACCGCGTCATCGTCTCGTGCGCTGCCGGTCAGGGAGCAGAGTTCTTCGGCGCGCTCGCCGGCTTCGGTGCGGAGATCGTCTGCGCCGAGGAGCCCGAACGTCTCGGTCGCGGCGGCGGGATCAAGTTCGCGGCTCGAGAGCGCGCGGAGACAGGCGACGTCTACGCATTGAACAGCGACGAGCTGATCGACGTCGATTTCACCGCCCTGCTCCGCCGGCACCGTGAGAGCGGAGCGGCGGCAACGGTTGCGATCGCGCGGCCACGATCGCGGTTCGCCGTGGTCGAGGTCGGAGACGACGATGTCATCTCGGGGTTCACGGAGACCGGCCACGATCCGTACTGGGTGAATTGCGGCATCTACGTGCTCTCGGCCGAGGCGATCGAGCGCTTCCCCGACCGTGGCGATCACGAGTCGACTGCCTTCCCGGAGCTGGCCGCCGAGGGTCGGCTGCGGGCGTTCCGGCACGAGGGTCTGTGGTTGACCGTGAACACGCCGAAAGAGCTTCGCCGCGCGGAGGAGCACGTCGCCGCGAACCCCGAGTGGCTCGCAGCATGAGCGAGTACGCCGTCGAGCCGCGACGGGTCGAGAAGCCGTGGGGCTGGGAGCTGATCTGGGCGCTCACGGACGACTACTGCGGGAAGCTCCTGTTCGTGAAGGCGGGCGAGGCGCTCTCGCTGCAGTACCACGAGGTCAAGGACGAATCGTGGTACGTAGAGCGGGGGCGTGCAGAGCTCGAGCTCGGCGCGCTCGACGACGGCGAGCGGACGCTCGTCGAGATCGGCCCCGAGGACTGCTTTCGCTTTCCGTCCCGCACGGTGCACCGTCTTCGCGCGCTCGAGGACACGTTGATCGTCGAGGTCTCCACCGCTCATCTCGACGACGTCGTCCGCCTCGAGGACGTCTACGGGCGGGCCGGGACGTCAGAACCTTGACAAGCTTGTGCTAAGGTTAGCGTCATGGATGGGGGACACACCGTCGGCCGCGCCGCTGCGCAAACCGGCTGGTCGCCGCGCATGCTCAGGTATCTCGAGCGCGCGGGGCTTGTCGTTCCCGAGCGCACGGCAACCGGTTACCGGCGCTACGGCCTCCGCGAGCTGAACCAGCTTCGCTCGCTGCGGGAGCTCCTCCAACGGTTCGACATCGACATCTCGGATGTCGCGTTCGCGTCACGGCTCCGCCGCGATGCAGCGCTGCGGGCATCGCTGGACAGCTGGCTCGCCGGGATGGATCTCGAAGCGCTCGAGTGGGAGCAGCGAAAGCACGAGCGGCTGCTCGCCGCCTAGAAGAAGACAAGACAGGAGAAGATGACCATGGCAGCGACGAAGCGCTACGACGTGAAGGACCTCGCTCTCGCCCCCGAAGGCATTCGGCGGATCGAGTGGGCCGACCGGCAGATGCCCGTGCTCGGCGCGATCAGGGAACGGTTCGAACGCGAGAAGCCGCTCTCCGGCTACCGCGTGTCCGCCTGTCTCCACGTGACGACGGAGACGGCGAACCTGATGCGGACGCTGACGGCGGGAGGGGCAGACGTCGTCCTGTGCGCCTCGAACCCGCTGTCGACGCAGGACGACGTCGCGGCGGCGCTCGTCGACGAGTACGACGTGTCGACGTTCGCGATCAAGGGCGAGGACAACGACACGTACTACGCGCACATCGACGCAGCCGTCGATCACAAGCCGCACCTGACGATGGACGACGGCGCCGACGTGATCGGCGTGCTCCACTCGGCGCGGCGTGAGCAGCTCGGCGAGATCATCGCCGGCACGGAGGAGACGACGACGGGCGTCATCCGCCTCAAGGCGCTCGAGGCCGACGGCAAGCTCGGCTTCCCGATCATCGCCGTCAACGACGCACAGACGAAGCACCTGTTCGACAACCGCTACGGCACGGGGCAGTCGACGATCGACGGCATCATCCGCGCGACCAACGTCCTGCTGGCGGGGCGGCGCTTCGTTGTCGCCGGCTACGGCTGGGTCGGGCGCGGCGTCGCGATGCGGGCGCGCGGGATGGGCGCGCACGTGATCGTGACCGAGGTCGATCCCATCCCCGCCCTCGAGGCGGCGATGGACGGCTTCGAGGTGCTGCCGATGGCGCAGGCGGCCAAGATCGGCGACATCTTCTGCACGGCGACCGGTGACAAGCACGTGATCACGGCTGAGCACCTGACCTCGATGAAGGACGGCGCGATCCTCGCCAACACGGGACACTTCAACGTCGAGATCGAGATTCCGGCACTCCGGCAGCTCGCGTCCGAGACGCGCGCGGCGCGGGAGTTCGTCGAGGAGTTCCTGCTCGAGGACGGGCGCCGCATCTACCTGATCGCAGACGGTCGGCTCGTCAACCTCGCGGCCGCCGAGGGTCACCCGGCGTCCGTGATGGACATGTCGTTCGCGAACCAGGCCCTCTCCGCCGAGTATGCGGTGCAGAACGCAGCGCGGCTCGAGCGAAAGGTCTACTCCGTGCCCGAGGAGATCGACGCTGAGATCGCGCGCCTCAAGCTCGCGACGATGGGCATCGACATCGACCAGCTGACGGAGGAGCAGGCGAAGTACCTCGCCTCGTGGGACGAGGGAACCTAGCCCGCTCGGACAAGGCTTCGCTGCACAGGGGACAGTCGCAGTGACTGTCCCCTTGTACGTTCTCGACATGGCCGAGCTCGCCCCCGAACAGATCGTCCGCCTCGAGCCGGGCCGCGTGGTCGTCCTCGACCAGCGACGGCTGCCCGACGACGAGGTCGAGCTGGTGTGCGCCTCCGCGGCGGAGGTCGCGGAGGCGATCCGGGCACTCGCCGTGCGCGGCGCGCCGGCGATCGGCGTCGCCGCCGCCTACGGGTACGCGCTCGCAGCCGAGCAGGGAGCCGACCTCGAGGCCGCGGACGCCGTGCTTCGTGGATCGCGCCCGACGGCAGTCAACCTCGCGTGGGCGCTCGACCGGATGCACGACGACCCGAGCGCGGAGCACGCGCGCCGGATCCACGAAGAGGAGGTCGAGCGTTGCCGGGAGATCGGGCGCCAGGCCACGACGCTCTTCGATCGACCGGTGGGCGTGCTCACGCACTGCAACACCGGCGGTCTGGCGACGGGCGGGTACGGGACCGCGCTAGGCGCGATCCGGGCCGCCTGGGAGAAGGGGCTCGTCGAGCGAGTCTGGGTCGGCGAGACGCGTCCGCTCCTCCAAGGCGCCCGTCTCACGGCGTGGGAGCTCGAACAGCTCGGGATCCCGTTCTCCGTGATCGCGGACGCCGCCGCGGCGTCACGGATGGCGGCCGGGGAGATCGGAGCGGTCCTGACCGGCGCCGACCGGATCGCCTTGAACGGAGACACGGCGAACAAGATCGGCACGTACGGTCTGGCTGTGCTCGCGCGCCACCACGCGATCCCGTTCGTCGTCGTCGCGCCGACGTCGACCATCGACCATTCGACGCCGACCGGAGCGGAGATCACGATCGAGGAGCGCTCGCCTGACGAGGTGACCGCGCGGTTTCCCGCGTTCAACCCGGCCTTCGACGTCACGCCGGCCGAGCTCGTCACCGCCATCGTCACGGAGCGCGGAGTCCACCATCCGCCCTACGAGGAGAGCCTGCCGTGAGGCTGCTCGTACTCGGCGCGGGCTACGCGACGCGGCTCTACCCGTTGACGCTCGACCGCGCGAAGCCGCTGCTCCCGATCGGCGGCCGCCCGATGGTCGATCGGCTGCTCGATAGCCTCGATCCGATCGGCTTCGACGAGCGCTACGTGGTCACGAACGCGAAGTTCGCGGGCCAGTTCCGCGAGTGGGCGGAGGGGCGCGACGTGACCGTCATCAACGACGGCACGACGAGCGAGGAGGACCGGCTCGGGGCGATCGGCGACATCGGCCACGTGATCGATCGCGAGGAGATCGACGACGACCTCGTCGTGGTCGCCGGCGACAACCTCTTCTCGGAGACGCTAGGTGACTTCGGTCGCCTCGCCCGCGAACGGAACACACCGCTGCTCGCCGTCCACGACATCGGCGATCTCGAGCTGATCCGCGGCCGCTACAACTCGATCGAGATCGACGAGGCCGGTCGCGTGACCTACTTCGAGGAGAAGCCGCAGGAGCCGCGCTCGACGCTCTCCGGGATCGCGCTCTATTTCTACCCACGCCACACGTTGCCGCTGATCGCCGAATACCTCGGAGCCGGCGAGAACCCCGATCAGCCCGGACGCCTCGTCCAGTGGCTCTACCCGCGCGTCGACGTCTTCACATGGCAGGTGCCCGGCCGCTGGTACGACATCGGCTCGCGCGAGCAGCTCGAGGAAGCGGACCGGATCTTCTCGGCACCGAGCTGACACAGACCCGTCGCCGTCGCCCGCCTACGGTGCGCGGAGATGCTCGAGCTGCTCTTTCCGCAGCGCTGCGCGATCTGCCGACGCCTGGGCGCACAGCTCTGCGGCGCATGCGAGGAGGCGCTCCGAAGGATCCCGCCGCCGTGGTGTGAGCGCTGTGGCGCGCCGACGGCATGGCCCGTTCGCAGGTGCGGCGAGTGCGCCGGCCGCCGACTCGCCTTCGCATCGGCGAGGGCGGCGGTGATCTACGACGCGCAGGCGAAGCTTCTGATCCGTTCGTGGAAGGAGCGCGGCGTGCGCGGGCTCTCGAGCGTCGCGGCCGACGTCGTCGTCGGCACTGTCGCGCGGCCCGACGTAGATGCGATCGCGTTCGTTCCACCCGACGGTGACAGGAGCCTCGTTCGCGGCCATCACCCGGCGGCAGCGCTCGCGGTTGCGCTCGGCAGACGCTGGGAGCTCCCGGCCGTCTCCGTGCTGCGGCGTACGAGGGAGGCGGCGCGCCAGGCGGAGCTCCCGCTCGCGGCGCGGCGAACGAACCTTCGCGGCGCATTCGCCGCGACGAAAGACGTCCCGGGGCGCATCTGTCTCGTGGACGACGTCTATACGAGCGGCGGCACGGCGCACGCGGCCGCGTCAGCGCTGCGCAAAGGCGGCGCGCGCACCGTCTCGGTGGTGACGTTCGCGCGGGCCGTTCGGTAGATTCAGCCCAGTCCCGATCCAATCGAGGAGGCGCGATGCGGCTTGACGTGAAGGGCAGGAACGTCAGCGTGACGCCGGAGATGCGGGACTACGCGGAGCGAAAGATGGGGAAGTTGGCAAAGCAGCTCGCGGATCCGACGCACGTGGAGGTCGAGCTCGCCGTCGAGAAGAACCCGTCTATCGCCGACAACCACGTCGCCGAGGCGACCGTATGGACGAAGGGTCCTGTCCTACGCGCCCGGGAGGCGTCGCCGGACATGCGCGCCTCGATCGACCAGCTCGTCGCCAAGCTCGAGCGGCAGGTGGTGCGCTACCGGCAGAAGGCGCGCCACGAGCACGAGCGGCACCACGAGAGCCTGCGCGTCGATCAGTCATCCGTTCCCGCCGAGGAGGACGCCGTGATCGTGAAGAAGAAGCAGTTCGCGCTCAACCCGCTAACGCCAGAGGAAGCGATCCTCCAGCTCGAGTTGATCGGCCATGCGTTCTTCGTCTTCCGCAACCTCGAATCAGGCGAGATCAACGTCCTCTACCGCCGAAACGACGGCGACTACGGCCTGATCGAGCCCGCGTAGTGCGCTTCTTCCGAAAGGAGCCGCTGCACCGGCGGCTCGCCCGCGAGGCGGAGATCCTCGTCGACGAGCCACCTCCGGTCGATACGACCCCGCGTTGGGGCGGGCCGGGCATCCACGGCATCCCACGCATGCGGGAGTGGGACGCGACCGCCGTTTCCGAGGCTCCCGGGATCGAGGAGGACGAGGTGACGTTTGCGACGCTTCCCGACGGCACCCTGATCGTCGACGGCGACGCCGACTGCGCCGCGCTCGCGGATGCGCTCGAGACACAGCTGCCGCCTCCGTATCGCGCCTGGGCGATCCGGAAGGACGGATCGCAGTGGGCGGTTGCAGGGCGCACGATCGAGGTGGCGGAGCTCTCGCCGGACGTCGACGGCGACGTGATCGACCTGACAGTGAGGGACGGCGAGCGGTCGCTCGTCATCGATGGGATGCCGACGTTCGGAGGCGTGGCGCCGCTCGAGCGGCTCGCCGGAGATCGCTACGAGGCCTACGTCGCGCACGCGGAACGGCTCGACGGCCTGTACTGGGACGTGCGCATCACCCCTCTGTAGCGCCGGTACCCTAAGCGCGTGTCCCAGGGCCTCGGCAGCTTCGAGAAAGTCCTGCGCGTCGGCGAGGGCCGGCGCGTCAAGCGCCTTGCTCAACAGGCGGCATACGTCAAGTCGATCGTGCCCGAGCTCGAGAGCCTCACGGACGAGGAGCTGAGCCGGAAGACCGCCGAGTTCAAGCAGCGCGTCGAGAACGGCGAGACGCTCGAGGAGATCCTCTTCGAGGCGTACGCCGCCGTACACGAGGCGTTCCGGCGCAAGCTGGGCATCTCGCTGTTCGAGGTGCAGACAATGGGCGGGATCGTGCTCCACGAGGGCGACATCGCCGAGATGAAGACGGGCGAGGGAAAGACGTTCGTGGCGACACAGGCCCTCTACCTGAACGCGCTCTCGGGCTCGAACGTCCACCTCGTGACGACGAACGACTACCTGGCCAAGCGCGACTCCGAGTGGACGCGGCCGGTCTACGAGGCGCTCGGCGCTACCGTCGGCTCGATCCGCAACCTCATGCCGTTCGACGAGCGCCAGGCTGCGTACCACTGCGACATCACGTACGGCACGAACTCGGAGTTCGGGTTCGACTACCTCCGCGACAACATGGCCGTCTCGCTGGACGGCACCTCACAGCGCGGCCACTTCTACGCGATCGTCGACGAGGTCGACTCGATCCTGATCGACGAGGCGCGGACGCCGCTGATCA
This sequence comes from uncultured Actinomycetes bacterium, assembly GCA_963826585.1. Taxonomy (GTDB): domain Bacteria; phylum Actinomycetota; class Thermoleophilia; order Gaiellales; family Gaiellaceae; genus PALSA-612. The sequence continues at coordinate 12,835 of CAWGXP010000006.1, read as the reverse complement.
TCTCCGGCGAGCCCGAGGTCGCGGCGCAGATGTATTACGACTTCGCGCGCGTCGTTCGCTCGCTCGAGGGCGCGCCGTACCAGCCGCCGTCGAAGATCGAGAAGCGCGAGGAGCCGGACGTCGACTACACGTACGACGAGAAGTTCAAGACCGTCTCGCCGCTCCCGCGTGGCATCGAGAAGATCGAGCGCGCGCTGAATATCGAGAACCTCTACGACCCGCGGAACGTCCAGCTCGTCAACCACCTCTCGCAGGCGCTCAAAGCGCAGGCGCTCTACCACAACGACAAGGAGTACGTCATTCAGGACGGCGAGGTGAAGATCGTCGACGAGTTCACGGGCCGGATCATGGAAGGGCGTCGCTGGTCGGAGGGACTCCACCAGGCCGTCGAGGCGAAGGAGGGCGTGTCGATCCAGGAGGAGCACGTCACCCTCGCGACGATCACCCTCCAGAACTACTTTCGTCTGTACGAGCGGCTCGCGGGCATGACGGGCACGGCGAAGACGGAGGAGAAGGAGTTCACGGAGATCTACGGCCTCCACGTCGTCGAGGTGCCGACGAACCAGCCCGTCGCGCGAGACGACCACAACGACCTGATCTACCGGACGCAGGAGGGCAAGTTCGCCGCCGTGCTCGAGGACATCGCAGAGCGGCACGAGGTCGGCCAGCCAGTGCTCGTCGGCTCGATCGCCGTCGAGACGTCCGAGTACCTGTCGGAGCTGCTCACCCGGCGCGGCATCCCGCACAACGTCCTCAACGCGAAGCAGCACGAGCGCGAGGCCGAGACGATCGCGCAGGCAGGTCGCAAGCACGCGGTCACGATCGCGACGAACATGGCGGGCCGCGGCGTCGACATCATCCTCGGCGGCAACACGCAGTACGAGGTGCGCAAACAGCTGCTCGGCGAGGGCTACGAGGAAGGCACCGACGAGTACGAGGGGGAGCTGCGTGCGCAGGTCGACGAGCGGCGCCCGCAGTGGCAGGAAGACCACGACGAGGTCCTCGAGCTCGGCGGCCTCTACGTCGTCGGCACCGAGCGCCACGAGGCGCGGCGGATCGACAACCAGCTCCGCGGCCGCTCGGGACGTCAGGGAGACCCGGGCGAGACGCGCTTCTATCTCTCCGGCCAGGACGACCTCGTCAGGCTGTTCGCCGGCGACCGGATCCAGAACATCATGGCCCGCTTCAAGGTGCCCGAGGACCAGCCGATGGAGGCCAGCATCCTCTCCCGCCAGATCGAGGGCGCGCAGAAGAAGGTCGAGGAGCAGAACTTCGTCATGCGCAAGAACGTCCTCAAGTACGACGACGTGATGAACCTGCAGCGCACCGTGATCTACGAGCAGCGGCGCCGCGTGCTCGAGGGCGACGACCTCTCCGAGGAGGTCGGCCAGTGGATCGACGAGATCGTCGAGCGCACCGTCGACACGTTCCAGACGGAGGAGGCAGAGGGCTGGGACCTCGACCAGCTCTGCGAGGCGATGCACTCGCTCTACGGCTCGGACGTCGGCGCGGACGAGCTACGCGAGGACTTCAGCGGCCGCTTCGACCGCCAGACGCTGATCGACGACTTCTCGGACGACGCGCACGAGGCGTACAAGGAGAAGGAGACGCTGCTGGGGGAGGAGCTGCTCAGGGAGCTCGAGCGCTACGTGATCCTCCAGGTCGTCGACACGCGCTGGCGCGAGCACCTCGAGAACATGGATCACCTCCGCGAGGGCGTACACCTCCGCGCGATGGCCCAGAAGGACCCGCTCGTCGAGTACACGTCCGAGGGGCACCAGATGTTCGAGGAGCTGAGCACGGCGATCCGCGAGGAGGTCGTGTTCACGCTCTTCCATGCCGAGCTCGCGCCGGAGGACGCCGACAGCCTGCAGGCGACCGAGGCGCCGACGCTCGACGGCGGGCTCGCATATTCCCACGAGGCGCTCGCCGGCGCAGACGCGATCTCGGCGGCGTTCGGCGCCGACGGCGGAGGTGGCGACGTGGCCGTCGCGGCCGCCCCGCGCACGCAGCAGCGTGTCGTCACGGACAAGGAGAAGGTCGGCCGCAACGACCCTTGCTGGTGCGGAAGCGGCAAGAAGTACAAGAAATGCCATGGAGCCTAGGCTCCGCCCCTGAATCGGCATAGACTCGCCGCATGACTCCTCGGAGAGGCGCTGGGGTGTTCGTTCTCGTGCTCGTCATCGCCGCGCTCGCGGGTGGTGGCCAGACGGTTGGCGCCGCCACGTCGGCGGGCACGACGCTGACGCTCGAGAAGACGTCGATCGACAGGACCGGGATGCTGTACCCCGAGGCGTGGAGCGTCTCCGAGGGGAGCGCGACGTGGACGCCGTACTTCGGCAACGCCGCCTACAAGTACGCCATGCCGGGCTCGATTCCGGCCGCCGGGACGTCGATGACGCTCGCGGTCAACGTGACGGCGACCGCGCCGAACAGGTTCGCGCCGGCGCTCGCGATCGAAGGTGGCGTCGTCCAGGGCGGACGCGTTCAGGTCGGAGCGCTCGCCGAGGCGGGCAAGAGCGCAGCAGCGTCGAAGGCGGTCAAGCTCGTGCCAGGGATCGGTGGCGCCCGGGTCGGCGGTGACGGTGCTCGTCGGCCTGCAGGACGGTCCGCACATCACCTTCACCTATCGGGCCGCCGGGGCGGGGTCGAAGCCGCCGAAGGAGGACTGCTCGAAGTACCGCCAGCTGAGCGCCGCTGGGCGGCGCGGCCGCGATCAACGAGATACGCGTCGTCTGCGTCGAGCCGGACGTCCAGTACCACAAGGAGGGCGCGCCGGACGAGGAGTGGTTGCCGGTCGAGAAGGGCACTGTGCTGAAGGCGGGCGACGAGATCTCCTGCGATCCCGACGGCATTGCCGTGATCGCGTTTGCGGACAACTCGACCGTGGTCATGCGGCACACGACACAACTCAAGATCGCGAGCTTCTTCACGGAGGGCGGCGTCGTCCGCACCGAGATCCTGCTCAAGATGGGCGAGGTCGCCGCAAAGGTGAACAAGTCGGAAGCGACGAAATCGGACTTCCGCATCAAGGGACCGTCGCTCGGGTCCGTGCGCGGGACGATCTTCTCTGTGTTTCGCGATCCGGTCGGCAAGGCGGAGGTGTGGTCGGTGAAGCAGGGCGTCGTCGACCTGCAGCCCACCGGTGGTCGCACTGAGCTGAGTCTCACGGCGAATCAGGAGGTCGAGGTGACGCCGACGACGGTGAGCAAGATCGCGCCGATCGGGAAGGCAGGCCTCCGGCCGGGGTCGGTTACACGCATGGTCGCGCGCGACCTCGTCCTGAAGCAGGTGGCGAAGGTCGACGAGCGCTGCCGTCTCGAGGTGACTGCCTACGGCCTGAAGACGGCGCCGCACGGCTGGCTCGTCTCCGTGAAGGTGACGGGGAAGAAGCACGGCTGGGGCACCTGGCGCGTGACGGGGAAGAAGGCCGCAGCGCAGAACGCGCTTGCGAAGGCGGTCGTCACCGGTTGTCGCTGATCGAGCCGGATACGATCTCCTTATGGCCGACACAGTTTCGCTCGACGACCAGCTGAAGGAGATCGGGGCCCAGCTCGACTGGGTCCGTGATTACCTTGACCCGGATACGGTGCGAACGCGCATCGGCGAGCTCGAGCAGGAGCTGGGCGCGCCGGGGTTCTGGGACGAGCAGCAGCACGCAGCGCGCGTCTCGTCCGAGCACGCCCGTCTGACGAAGCGGCTGGACCGCTACGAGCGGCTCCGCTCCGACTACGAGGACGCGGCCGAGCTGTACGCGATGGACGGCGGCATGGAGGACGAGATCGTGGCGTCGATCGCTCCGCTCGGTCAGGAGCTCGCACGGCTCCAGGAGGACGCGCTCTTCAACGGCGAGTACGACTCCGGCGACGCGGTCGTGACCGTCGTCGGCGGCACCGGCGGCACGGACGCCCAGGACTGGGCCGAGATCGTGCTCCGCATGTACCTCCGCTGGGCGGCCAATCGAGGCTTCGAGACGGAGCTGCTCGAGGCGAGCCCCGGCGAGGAGGCGGGCCTCAAGTCCGCGACGTTCTCCGTGCGCGGCGAGAACGCCTACGGGACGCTCAAGGCAGAACGTGGGGTGCACAGGCTCGTCCGGCTATCGCCGTTCGACCAGGCGCACAGGCGCCACACGTCGTTCGCACAGGTCATCGTCAGCCCGCTGCTCGACGACAGTGCCGAGCTCGAGATCGACGAGTCGGAGATCCGCGTCGACACCTACCGCGCGTCGGGCGCCGGCGGCCAGCACGTGAACAAGACCGACTCCGCCGTGCGGATCACGCACCTCCCTTCGGGCATCGTCGTCCAGTGTCAGAACGAGCGCTCGCAGATCTCGAACCGTCAGACCGCGCTCCGCATCCTCCGCTCGCGGCTGGTCGAGCTCGAGCACGAGAAGCGCGAGGCGGAGCTTGCACGGGAGCGAGGAGAGGTGCAGGACACGGGATTCGGGAGTCAAATCCGGAGCTATGTGCTGCACCCGTATCAGCAGGTCAAGGATCACCGGACGCAGCACGAGACGGGCAATGCGCAGGGCGTGCTCGACGGCGATCTGGACGGCTTCGTCCACGCGTATCTCCTCGACAGCGCGGCCGGCAGAGTGCGCTAGGGGCGCTCGGGGTTTGGCTACACTTCCGCCTCGACATCGGCCGGTGTCTACGACGTCGGCGCGCTTTTTGCTGTGTCAGAGCTGAACTCCCCATCCCAGGCGGCAACTGCGGTCGCGGAGCCGGCGGAGACTGCCTCGCCGGTCGCCGGCCCCTCCTCGATGGTCGTCTTCGAGAGTGTGACGAAGGTCTACGAGCCCGACGTCACCGCGCTCCGGGACGTGTCGTTCGTGATCGACAAGGGCGAGTTCGTGTTCGTCGTCGGCGCCTCGGGCTCGGGGAAGTCGACGGTGATCCGCCTCCTGATCAAGGAGCTCGAGCCGACGCGAGGACGGATCATCGTCGGCGGGCGCGACCTCGGCCGGCTCAAGCGCTCGCGCGTCCCGTTGCTCCGCCGCAACGTCGCGTGCGTGTTCCAGGACTACAAGCTGCTGCCGAACCGCACGGCGTACGAGAACGTCGCCTACGCGCTCAAGGTGCGTGGTCAGGGCAGCGACGAGATCCGCCGCACGGTGCCCGAGGCGCTCTCCCTCGTCGGTCTCTCGCACAAGTCGAGCTCGTATCCGGACGAGCTCTCGGGTGGCGAGCAACAGCGCGTCTCGATCGCGCGTGCCGTCGCCAACCACCCGCCGCTGCTCGTTTGCGACGAGCCGACGGGGAACCTCGACCCGGACACGTCCGTCGGGATCATGCAGCTCCTCTACCGCATCAACCGCGCCGGCACGACGATCCTCATGGTCACGCACGACCGGGAGATGGTGGACAAGATGCGGAAGCGCGTGATCGCGCTCGACGAGGGTCGGCTGATGCGCGACGAGCGCCGCGGGGGCTACGAATGAAGCTCAGGGTCGTCTTCGGCGAAGCGTTCCGCTCGCTGGGCGCGAGCATGTCGACGACGGTCGCGGCCACGCTGACGGTGCTGATCGGCATGTTCGTCCTCGGGCTGACGATCGCGCTCGGTACCTGGGTGCTCGCGTGGTCAGACCATGCGAAGCGGCAGCTCCTCGACAAGGTCTACTTCTGCACCGCCGGCTACCACCAGTGCAAGGAGGACGTGAAGCCGAAGGAGGTCGAGGGCGTGCGGCTGTGGCTCGCGAAGGACGACCGCATCAAGACGTTCCGCTTCATCTCTGCGGACGAGGCGCTCAAGCAGATGAAGAAGCGTTACCCGGACTACACGGCGAACCTCACGTACAACCCGCTGCCCGCGTCGTTCGAGGTGATTCCGACCAAGGCCGAGTACACGGCCGACATCAAGCGTGACCTGCTCATCTCGGGGCCGGGCGCGACGAAGCCGGCCGGGCTCGATGAGATCAAAGACGGCGGCGAGAAGTCCCGCAGGGTGATCAAGGTGGCGAGCATCATCGAGGCGGTGTTCCTGATCGGGCTGATCGTGCTGCTCGTGGCGTCGACGTTGCTGATCGCGAACACGATCCGGCTGTCGATCTTCTCCCGGCGGCGCGAGATCGAGGTGATGAAGCTCGTGGGCGCGACCAACTGGTTCGTGCGTGGGCCGTTCATGGTCGAAGGGCTGATCTGCGGATTGATCGGATCCGTCGCTGCGATCCTCATGCTCGTGATCGGCCGTGAGCTCGTGCTGCCGTCGCTGCCGCAGGTGAACAGCACGCCCGACGTCAAGGCGCTCGCCTTCGAAGTGACGGCGTTGCTGATCCTCGGCGCCGGGCTGCTGCTCGGGGCGCTCGGCTCGGCGCTCACGCTCCACCGATTCCTCCGCGTCTGAGCCGTTCACGGGGCCACCCCGTGCCTCCTCCCGATCTCGATCGTAGTCCGAAACTCGTGAGGGGTGGGATACGCGATCGTGTCGAAACAGCGCCGATCACCCGATAACGCCACGCCGGCGAGCGAGCTGCTCGTCGTCGAGATCCGGCGTCGAGGCAAGCTCGTCGTCGGCGACCCGGCCTTCGTTCCCGGAGTCCCGATCGTGATCGACAGGCGCGGCCTCGGAGATGCCGGCGTGGGCGACCTCGCCGTAGTCCGCACCCGACGCGGCCGCGCGCAGATCGAGCGGGTGCTCGGCCCGGCGGACCGCATCGAGGCCGTGCTCGAGGCGCATCTCGAGCAGGCGGGAGAGACCGGCGCGACCGAGCCCTACGACACTCCCGCGCCATCCATGGAGGATCGTGTCGACCTACGCGGGTTGACGACGGTGACGATCGACCCGGAGACGGCGAAGGACTTCGACGATGCGATCTCCGTCGAGCGCGACGGTGAGCAGCTCCGCGCGTTTGTCCATATCGCCGACGTCTCCCACTTCGTCGCGCCAGGCACGCCTCTCGACCGGGGCGCCATCGCCCGCGCAGTATCGGTCTACGTTCCGGGACGGGTAGCCCCGATGCTTCCACCCGAGCTTGCGGACGACCTCTGCAGCCTGCGTCCGAACGAGGACCGCCCGACTCTGACCGTCGAGATCCCCTTCGACACCGAGCTCAACGCGGGCACAGCGACCTTCTACCGATCCGTGATCCGGAGTGACGCGAGGCTCACGTACGGCGAGGCAGAGCGCATGCTCTCCGGCGACAGCACGCACGACGCCGGCGTCACCGAGACGGTCGCGCTCGCCGAACGGATCTCACGCGAGCTCCGCCGCCGGCGGTTCGCCCGCGGAGCGCTGCGCATCGAGTCCCCGGAGGTCGCATTCTCGTTCGACGGCGATGGCGGGATCCAAGACGCCTGGCTCGACGCGGAGCCGGCAGCGCACGCGCTCGTCGAGGAGCTGATGATCCTCGCGAACGAGGCCGTTGCCCGCTTCCTCGCAGACCGGCGCGCGGAGACGCTCTACCGCGTGCACGAGCCGCCCGAGGCGCAATCGATCGCCCGGCTTGCGACCGCGCTAACCGATCTCGGCGTCCCGACGCCCGCGACGCCTGAGGCGGAGAGCCTGACGCCGCGCGCGGCGGCTCTGCTCGCCGGCGAGATCTCCGAGCGGGTGCAGGCCTACGTCGGGAGCTCGGGTCGGGGCCGTTTTGCGTTCCCCTCACTCGTCCTGCGCGCGCTCAAGCAGGCGCGGTACGACCCGGCGAACCTCGGCCACTCCGGTCTCCAGAGCGCCGCCTACTGCCACTTCACCTCGCCGATCCGCCGCTACCCGGATCTCGTCTGTCATCGCGCTCTGCTGCGTGCCATCGGCGCGGGCGACGATCCACCGCCGGACGACATCGGGGAGGCGGCGGAGCAGATCTCGACCCGGGAGCGACAAGCGGCGGAGGTGGAGCACGGCGCCGACGACATCTGCCTCGCGTGGCTCCTCGAGCGGCGGCTGTTCGAAAGCGGCTGGGACGCGACCTTCGACGGCGAGATCACGGGATTGATCGGAGCCGGCCTGTTCGTGCGATTCGACGACGTGTTCGAGGGGTTCGTCCCCTCGCGGACGATCCGCGACGACTACTACGAGCTGACGCCGCTCGGCACCGGCCTCCAGGGCCGGCGCGGCGGACGCGTCTTCCGCCTCGGCGACTCGCTGGGCGTGCGGGTGGAGGAGATCCGGCGCATGGAGGGGAAGGTCGAGCTGCGCCTGGCCGACGGCACCGCCCGGTCGTGATATGAAGATCGCCTGATGCTCGAGAGCCTGAGAACGATTCCCCTCTTCGCCGAGCTGTCCGACGACTCGCTCGCGCACGTCGTCTCGATCACGTCACAGATCGACTATCCGGCCGGATCGGTCCTGGCGCTCGCCGACGACCCGGGCTCCGGGATGTTCGTCGTCGAGGAAGGGACAGTCGTGGTCGAGGCGCACGGTGGTGTCCAGATCGAGCTTGGCGCCGGCGAGTTCGTGGGCGAGCTCGCGCTGCTCGTGCCGGATGCACATCGGGTGGGACGCGTGCGCGCCCTCACCGACGTGCGCTGCCTCGCGATCAGCCGCGAGGCGTTCTCCGAGCTACTCGAGTCCGAGCCCAAGCTCGCGGTCGCCATGCTCCCCGTGCTCGCGCGGCGGTTGGCCGACGCGATGCAGCCTGACTAGAGCTAGCGACGCACCGCGTACAGGTGCCACTCGCCCGGCACGCCCTTCAGCTCGCGCTTCCCGCGATCGTCGAACGCGACGCCCGAGCCGGCGACGAGATCGCGGACCGTGCTCGAGACGAGAACCTCGCCCGCGCCTCGGCGCGGCCCGCGACGCGTGCGCCGATGTGCACCGCGATGCCGCCGAGCGTTCGCCCGATCAACTCGCACTCGCCCGTGTGCAGCCCGGCGCGGATGTCGATGCCGAGCTCCTTCGACGGCGTCGCGGATCGCGCGTGGCGCAGCGGATCGCCGCGCCGGCCCGTCGAAGGCGGCGAAGAAGCCGTCGCCCGCGGTGTCGATCTCGCGGCCGCGGAACGCGCTCGAGCTCTCGCGCGACTGCGGCGTGGTGGCGCTCGAGCAGGTCGGCGCCAGCGGCGGTCGCCGAGCTCGTGCAGCGTGCTCCGTCGAGCCGACGATGTCGGTGAAGAGCACCGTCGCGAGCACGCGGTCCGGCGCGTGCGGCCTCGCGGACGCCGGTGAGGAACTCCTGGATCTCGGCGAGCGATCTCGTCCGCCGTTCCGCCCCACGGCACGTGGTCGTCACCCGCGAGCTCGACGTAGCGTGCGCCCGGGAGGTCGGTCGGCGAGCCAGCGGGCGTTCTCGACATGGCAGACTTGTCGCCGCGGTGGTGCACGATGAGCGTCGGTACGGTCGACCGAGGAGCGATGTCGCGAACGTCGATCCGAGGGCCATGCCACGAACGCCACCGCGGGCCGGGGCTCGACGCCTCGCGAATCAGGCGCTTCGACCACTCGTACGCGCGCTCGGCCTCGCCCGCACCGAGGCTGGGCTGCGTAAACCGACGGCCTCGCAGCCCGTACCGACCCCACCGCTCCGGCACGGCCGCGACCCACTCCTCCGTCTCCTCGGTCGTCGACTCACCCCACGGCCAGTCGTCGGTGATCGCCTCCTTCACCTCGGCGCCGACGAGGAGCAGGCCCGCGTCCGCTCCGGGTAGCTCGCGGCGAACAGCATCGACATAGGCCCACCTTCGGAAATGCCGATCAGCGCCGCGCGCTCCGACCCGACGGCGTCCATCACGGCGCGAACGTCGTCCATCCGCTCCTCGAGCGTGCCCACCGCACGCGGTCGGACAGCCCCATGCCGCGCTTGTCGAACAGGATCACGCGTGCGAACGCGGCGAGCCGGTCGACGCAGCGGCGGTAAGCCGAGATCCTCCCACTGGGCGCCGAGGTGGGTCATGAACCCTTCCACGAAGACGATGTCGAGCGGCCCGTCGCCAAGCGTCTGGTATGCGACGTGAACGTCGCCGTTCTGCGCGTAGCGAATCTCGGACACCGCGCTCACGGGGGCCGACTCTAGCGAGGCGGAGCCTAGACTTCGCTCGTGGCCAAGACGCAAGGAACGAAGCTGCTCTCGGACAACCGCCGTGCGCGGCACGACTTCACACTGCTCGAGACGGTCGAAGCCGGCCTTGCGCTCGTCGGTACCGAGGTCAAGTCGCTGCGTGAAGGCGGCGCGACGCTCTCACATGCGTTCGCGGAGGAGCGTGGGGGAGAGCTGTGGCTCGTCGGCGCGCACATCGCCCCTTACGACAAAGGTGGCGCCGTCGGCCACGATCCCGATCGCGACCGCAAGCTCCTCCTCCACCGGCGTGAGATCGACCGTTTCTCCGGGCGGGCGCGCGAGCGCGGCCTGACCCTCGTGCCGACGAAGCTCTACTTCAAGAACGGGAGGGTGAAGATCGAGATCGCGCTCGGGCGCGGCAAGGAGACTCGCGACAAGCGGCGTGAGATCGCGCAGCGGGACGCCGACCGCCAGATCGAGCGCGCCCTCAAGGAACGCAGCCGCTGAACCGCTGTAGGATCGCGCGACCTGCGGCGATTTGGGGAGAGATGACGCTTCGGTTACAGGGCCTCTTGGTAGCGCTGGTCACGCTTGCGGCCATGGTGGTCGGAGGGGCGGCGGCGTCGGTCGACACGGGCCAGTTCAAGGTGATCACCCTTCACCACAAGCCGACCGGGTTGACGATCCGTGCGCCCGAAGGTTTCAAGCTGCAGCTCCGAAGCGGCGTCTACGTCCTGCGCAAGGGGGCGACGTCGATTAGCTTCGCACGGCTCGCGACGTCTGCGACGCCGTTCCAGATCGGCGGGGCGCTCGAGCAGGCGCTGGGCGGCCGGGTGGTCATCCGCGCCGGCGACCCGCGCCATCGCGTCGGCCAGGTCGTCAATGGACGCCGTGGCGACACGTTCGTCGTGGAGCGGGTCGGCTCGCGGCTGGCGGTAACGACGAGCACATCCTCGACGGGACGACCGGTTGCGCTCGAGACCCTCCGCCAGATCGGGCTAGGGGCGCGTGGCGGCGTCTCGCTCCGTGCGCCCAAGGCGAAGCCGCAGCCCGCGATCCCGCTCCGGCCGTATCGCGCGCCAGACGGCGGCGCGACCGCTCTCGTGCCGGCTGGACGGCGACTGGGTGATCCAGAGCAACGGAGGCACGGTCGAGGGGTCGGGCGCCCGCGGCGCGTTCCTGTTCGGGTTCTCGTACAACATCCCGCTGTCGGTTCCGCCGAACTCGCCGCCGAATTTCTTCGCGCTGCCCTACTTCCCCGCCGCGCCGGCGCTCGAGCGCGTCTTCCCGCGCCTCTCTCCCTCGTGGAAGAACCTGCGGGTCCGACGGGTGCTCAAGGATGCGATCCTGCCGAGCTTCTCGTCGTCGGGGATGCTCCAGTTCGACTTCCGTCTCAATGGCAAGCGCTGGACCGGCGTGGCCACTGTGGCTACCGATCGCCCGGAGAAGTACAGCAACTTCCTCTGGAACTTCTATTACAGCGGCATCGTCGTCCCGGCCGGATCTAACCCGGCGGTCGGAGTCGGCTTGCTCCGCGCCTGGAAGAGCTGGGATCCGAGCGGAGCGATCGCGGCCCGCACGCGAGCCGCAATCGCGCTGCTCAAGGAGACGAACGACATCTGGAGCCAGACGAACGAGTTCCGATCACGGACCGCCGACCAGCAGTCGCGTGACGTGGGCTGCCTGCTGCAGGGTTACTACATCGTCGAGGACAACGCTCGTCACTACGGCTTGCCGGCGCTTCCCTGCGGGCAGATCTACACCGAGCGCTGAGCCCGAAGCAGCGCGTCGCTAGACTTCGATCGAACACACATACGGGGGCGACCAGGTTTCGACGTGGTCGGTTCTCCGGCTGAGCTGCAAGCCGAGGTCCCCGGTCGGCCTCGTAAATCCACCGGGAAAACGTAAGTGCGGATCAAGATCTCGCACTCGCTGCCTAGGTAACTAGGTGACGCGTCGCCCCTCACTCGGCCCGTGGTGAGGGATCCGGCGTCAGACAACGGGCTGGCCCCGAAGGAGAGCCACTCGCCGGAGGGGTGAGACAAAAGGAGGGCTGGCCCGGCGGTAGGTCGTCTGCGAACCGGCCGTCCGGGTGAGATCAAAGCGCAGACTACGCTTGTAGACGCTCTGCCCGGTGCGACCGCGGACGGGGGTTCGATTCCCCCCGCCTCCACTTGTTCGGCCGGAAATCTCACGATTTCCGGCCGAGGGTGATCTCCGAGAGCCGTGGTGAGCCGCGCCCGCCATGTCGGTCGCGGCGACGAAGCAGGTGCCGTCCGGACTACGCAGCTCGAAAGACGGTTTCCGAGTGCCAGACGAGCAATTCCCTGTCGGGCTCGGCTTGGCTACCAACGGCCAGATGACTAGACGACGCTGACCTGCCCCGGCGCGGTTACTTGAGCGTGAGCTTGGTCGAGCCCTTCGATCCACCGCAGCCGATGTCGCTGAGACTGACGCGCGCCTGCGTGGTGGAGACGAACCGCCCGCTCAGCTTCCACAGGTTGTAGCTCGCCTTGAACGTCCCGGTGGTGCGGTCGATCGGAACGTTCGGTGCAGACGTGGGCTTACGACCAGTGCCGCACAACCACGAGATCCGGGCGGACTTCCCGCTCGAGGACACCTTCATCGTCACGGCGAGATCGAACGTCGACTTGATCGTGCCGACATAGTGCCGCCCTTCTTGGGCGCGAACACCGGTGGCTTCTTGAGCATCGTGCCGTAGGCAGGGAGAACGAAGAACAGGAGTGCGGTCGTCACGGCAGCTGACGCGACCAGTGTTCGCTTCATCAGGGGCTCCTCTCGGGCTGTGAATGGGCGTTGCTGAGCATGATGATTCTCGCAGGTGCTGGCCACTTCCTCATCTCCGTGCCGAGTCTAGGTGCGATACGAATGACAGGCGAGCGAT
>CAWGXP010000005.1:0-7457 GCA_963826585.1 uncultured Actinomycetes bacterium | reverse complement strand
CTTCGAGCAGGCTGCGCGTGAGGAGGTCGAGGAGGCGATTCGCTTCGCCCGCGACAGCCCCTTCCCGGGGCCGGAGCTGATCGCCGAGCTCGTGTACGCATGAGCCGTAGGCTTGACGGAGGCTCTCAGAGAGCGGAGGCGCCGGCTCGGCCGGCGCGGGAGCGGGAATGAGCCGGCGGAGGCCTCGGAGGGAGGTGCGCGCGCCGAGCAACCGAGACGACCTACCTGCAGGCGATCACGACGACGCTCGCCGACGCGATGCGTGCCGACCCGCGCGTGCTCGTCCTGGGCGAGGACGTCGCAGAGGGCGGGCCATGGGGAGCGACGGCCGGGCTCGCGGAGGAGTTCGGCGCCGAGCGCGTGCGCAACACCCCGATCAGCGAGGCCGCGATCTGCGGTGTCGCGATCGGGGCCGCTCAGTCGGGGATGCGGCCCGTGGTCGAGATCATGTTCGTCGACTTCATCACGCTCGCGCTCGACCAGCTCGTCAACCAGGCGGCGAAGGCGCACTTCATGTCCGGTGGCCAGCTGGAGGTCCCGCTCGTGGTGCGGACGCAGGGCGGCGCCGGGCAGCGCGGCGGTGCGCAGCACTCGCAGAGCCTCGAAGCCTGGCTGACGCACGTGCCCGGTCTCAAGGTGACGATGCCGAGCACGGCTGCCGACGCTGCGGGCCTGCTCGCAGCCGCCATCGCCGATCCGAACCCGGTGGTCGTCGTCGAGAACAAGACGCTCTACTTCCGCCGCGAGGAGCTCCCCGACGAGCGGGAGCCCGTTCCGATCGGCCGGGCGAATGTCGTTCGGCCCGGCCGCGACGTGACGGTCGTCGCGCTCTCGCGCCTCGTCTCGGAGTCGCTCGCCGCGGCCGACGAGCTGGCGGAGGAGGGGATCGACGTGGAGGTGATCGACCCGCGGACGCTCGTCCCGCTGGATCTCGAGACGATCGTCGAGTCCGTCGCAAGACGCACCGGCTCGTCATCGCGCACGAGGCGGTCCTCGCACGGAGGCTTCGGCGCGGAGCTCGCGGCGCAGGTGCAGGCGGCTGCGTTCGACGAGCTCGACGCGCCGATCGAGCGCGTCGGCGCGCCGTTCGCGCCCGTTCCTTTCAGCCCGCCGCTCGAGGACGCCTACCTGCCGGGCCGAGCGGACGTGGTCGCGGCGGTTGTCAGAACACGCGGTGGGGGCTAGGCATCGAGCCGCCTATGATCGGGGCGTGACCGGTGAACGCGTCTTCGGATCGAAAGGAGTCGAGGCGTCATGCTGACAGCCACGAAGGATCTGATGCTTCCCACCACCGTGACCGGATCGTGGCCGCGTCCGAGGTGGTACACGGGGAACTTGCTCGAGCGGCCGTACTCGACGGGGCTCGGCGACGTCGACTTCCGCGAGCAGCACCTCGACGCGGTGGCCACCGTGATCACCGACCAGGAGCTCGCCGGCCTGGACATCCTGACGAACGGTGACTACCACCTCGACTTCGATCTTGCGGGCCGGTCGTGGTTCTCGTATCCGAGCGAGCGTCTGAGCGGAATCTCCGAGTTCGACACGGAGACGACCGCGGGCTGGACGTACCCCATCGGCACGTGGCTCAACGAGATCGTCGGCGGATGGAAGTACCACGCCATCGTCGACAAGATCGGGCCGCGCGTGCCGCTCGAGTTCGACAAGATCTGGCGGGTCGCGCAGTCGCGCACCGACAAGCCGGTCAAGTTCGGGACGATCGCCGCCGACCTCGCATCGACCGTCCTCACGGTGCGCACCGACGTGTACGAGGACGACAAGCGGGAGCTGATGTGGGATCTCGCCGGCATCCTGAACGCCGAGCTCCGGCAGCTCGTGGCAGCGGGGTGCACGGTCGTCCAGATCGAGGAGCCCGCCATCCACAGCGCAGCCGCGTGGGGCGCGGACGAGAGCACGCTCGACTTCTACGTCGATCTCTTCAACTACACCGTCGAGGGGCTCGACGACGCCGAGATCTGGGTGCACACGTGCTGGGGCAACCCGGGCGCGCAGCATTGCTTCCAGCCGAGCATCACCTACGAGGCCTCCCTCGAGATCTATCTCGAGCGGATCAACGCCGACGTCTGGACGATCGAGTCGAAGCACAACGGACACCAGCTTCTTCCGCAGTTCGGCCCGTACAAGGGGAAGCTCAACAAGAAGATCGCCGTGGGGATGATCAGCCACCGCGCGCTGCAGGTCGAGACCGTGGACGAGATCGCGGCGGACATTCGGCTCGCCTTGGAGTACATCGAGCCGGAGCACCTCGTGCTCTCGTCCGATTGCGGGTTCGGCCGCCAGGGCGTACCGCGTCCGATCGCCTTCTACAAAGCTGCGGCGCTCGTCCAGGGCGCGAACATCGTCCGCGACGAGCTCGGGGTTCCGACCGCAACCGTGCGGGCCGCGGACCCGACATTGCAGATCGACGTCCCCGCCCCGGCTCCGGCCGAGGTCGGGTAGCGGGACGAGCGACTGCGCTTGGAGCATGACGAGGGGGCACGCCGTGCCCCCCTCGTCGCTGGCGCCGCAGGTCAGCAGGTGAACGACCCCTTTACCGCGTAGCTCGGCGTTCCGTAGATCGGGCTCGCCGGCTTCGTGGCCGAGAACCGTCCGGAGTGCAAACCTGCTCCGAGCACGATCTTCAGGTCGGCCTCGTCGTGCAGGTCCACCTGGACACCGCGCGCGTTCACGGTGATCAAGCCCTTGCGATAGATGCCGGGCTTGTTCACGACCGGCTCGGAGTACGCGGGCGAGCGCCCCATGATCAGCCCGAAGTACGGGAGCTTCGGCCGGTTCTCCCGATGCCGGTGACGACGGTGCCGATGTTGACGAGGAAGTACGTTCGCGTGGCGCTCGCAGACGCCGTTCTCGATCGTGAACTGCTTCGGTTGACGGTGACCTTGGCCTTCGCCGGCCCGCAGAAGACCCGGGCCTGGAAGCCGCCGATCGTCTTCACCCCTGGGGTGCAGGGCGACGCGACGCCGGCGCCGCCGACCGCAGCCCCCGTCAGCCCGAGCATCGCCGTCAGCGCCATTGCGGCCACGGCGAGGACGGATCGCCCTGCACCCCAGCCCCTCATCGGACGACCGCGTTCGGGTTGTCGAGGAGGATGATGATCAGCCCGCGTGCCTCCAGGCTCGCGGTCCCGCAGAGCGTGCCGTCGCCGTTCGTGTCGATCTCGCGCAGCCCGGGAAAGATCCCCGGGTTGCCGATCGCGACCGGCACGAACGGATCCGTGCACGGTCCCGGCGGGATGATGTTCGGGTTGCCGATCGCGTTGTCCGTGACCACCGTGGCGAGCACGCGGCCGCGAACGACGACGCGCGCGACGCAGACGGAGCCGTCCCCGTCGCGGTCGGCGAGCCTGACGCTCCCGTCTCCGGCGCTGACGAGCAGCCACGGATCGGCGAAGCTCGAGGCGTCGGCCGGACAGCCGCTCACGTCGGCCGCGGACGCGCGGCCGGAGCCGAGTCCTCCGAGCAGTGCCAGCGCCGCGACACCAACTGCTGCGGCGATAGCGAGAAGCTTGTTCATGTCTCCTCCGATCTCGATCGAAGTCACGGGTTGTCGACGGCGTCCTTGGCCGCCTGGATCTGCTCCATCGCCTGCTCGATGTGCGAGACGGCGCGGCTCTGTGGGTCGAACGGTGCTGCGCCTTCGTCGGTAGATCTCCCGACTGCGAAGCGCCGGAAAGCGAGTGGGGCTGCGGCCATGTCTCCGCGGCTTATCGCAGAGGAGGCTTGTAGCCGGCTGAATCGCGCTTGCACACGGCTGAAATGGCCGCCGTCGCATGCTAGGGAGACGCCGGCGCAGGTTCGACGCCCTCGGCGACCCGGGTCGCAGGCGAGGACGCTCGTCGCCACATCGACGACGCCGAGGCCGATGAGCACGACGAAGAAGAGCAGGCTTCCCACGGCGTCGAGGGCGGTCCCGACGGGCGACCACAGCTCGACCACGATCCCGACGAGCGCGAGCACCCCGGCGACCGCGGACGCCCAGCCGAGCCAGCGTGCGTAGACGGAGCTGGACAGGATCGCCGCCGCGAGCGTCAGCTGGTACAGGCTGAACGCGACGATCGCGCCGAAGTCGAGGTTCACCGTGACATCCCACGCGCCTTCGAAGGCGGCGAAGTACGCCGAGTTCGCCCCAGGAGCCGCAGCGGCCCAACCGTCCGCGAGGTCCTTTGTGCTCGCGCCGACCAGCACCTCCGCCACGCCGAGCGCGCCGGCGATTGCGATGAGCGGCACGCCGATGCGAGACCACTCCTTCCCGGGTCCGGCCGAGAACGTGCGCGTCACTATCGACAGTGCCGCGATGATCAGGAGGATGCCCGTGGTGTGAACAAGCCAGCGGACCGTCCAGGCGTCCATCTCCGAGATCTTGCGAATCGCCTTGTCTGCGTCTCCGACCCGTTCGGGCTCGAGCATCGCCGCCGCGAGCTGAACGATCACGCCGAGGACGGCGGCGACGGCCCCGATTCGCAGAAGGTGATTGTTGTTCATGCCGCCGACGCTAGGCCGCGGTCGGACGAGGCCGCATCGATGACATCCCCGAACCACGGCTCGGCAAGCCCAAGACTCGGGATATCCCTCATTCCCGATCGCGGTCGAGAATGAGACGATTAGCGCATGCCGCAAACGGTGCTGATCGTCGACGACCACGCGCGCTTCCGTGGCTTCGCCCGGCGCCTGCTCGAGGCAGACGGTTTCGAGATCGTCGGCGAGGCGGGAGACGGGGCGTCGGCGCTCGCGGCGGTCGCTGCGCTCCGGCCTCAGGTCGTGCTGCTGGACGTCCTCTTGCCGGATACGGACGGGTTCGAGGTCGCGGAGCGAATCGCAGAAAGCGGCGCCGGGACACTCGTCGTTCTCACGTCCAGCCGCGAGGCAGCCGACTTCGGCGCGCGGCTCGACCGGAGCCGCGCGCATGGCTTCATCCACAAGGACGACCTCTCGGCCGCAGCGCTCGCGAGCCTTGCGGGGGCTCCCGGATGAGCCGCCGGCTGCTCGTCGGCTCGTCCTGGCCGGCGTCGGTCTCGCCTCGCGTTGCCGCGACAGCGCTCGTGCTCTTCGCTCACGACTTCCAGCCGCTCGGCGGCCGTCGGAGGGCCTTGGCACAGATCGTGCTGGACGGGATCTGGATCGCGACTGGGCTCGTTGCCTGGCAGCGACGTCCGGGAAACCGCGTCGGGCTGCTCATGGTGGCGGCTCGGGTTCGCGGATCTCGCGGGCCAGCTGTACTGGGACGCGTCGCTGCCCTACGTCTTCTTCACGGCGCTGGACCGAGCCTGCAGATTCCGATCATCATTCACCTCTTCCTCGCGTTCCCGAGCGGTCGGCTCGCGACGAGCCTCGAGCGACGGTTCGTCGCCTTCGTCTATGGCGCCTGGCTCGTCCTCGCTCCGCTCTCGCAGCTCTTCTGGGACCCGCGTCGGAGCCGGACGGCTGCCCGCAGTGTCCCACGAACCCGTTTCTCGTCGTCGGACTCCGACGCCGTCGCGGGAGCTCTTCAGACGGCCGTGGACGCTGCTCGTCTGTCGGCGTGCTTGGTGGTCACCGTCGTCCTGCTCGTGCGGAAGCTGCGCGCGGCGAGCGCGGCGACGCGTCGCGCGGTCAACCCCGTGCTCCTGACGAGCGCCATCGCGGTCCTCGTGTTCATCGCGGGCGGGATCGTGGACGCCGCCGGCGGCGACATGGAGGACACGATCCTGGGGCCTGCGGGCGGGCTCGCGTTCGCGGCCATCCCGATCGCCTTCCTCGTCGGGCTCCTGCGCACCCGGCTGCAGCGTGCCGGAGTCGCCGATCTGGTCGTCGAGCTCGGGTCGCGTCTCACGGCCCGACGACGTCCGCGACGCGATCGCCCGCGCGCTCTGGCGATCCGTCCCTCGAGCTCGCCTTCTGGCTGCCCGACGGAACAGCGCTACGTCGACTCCGACGGGAGCCCGCTCGAACCTGACGGCTCGCAGAGGGACGTGCCGTCACGGTGCTCGAGCACGACGGCAGACGCGTCGCCGCGCTCGTCCACGATCCTGCGCTCGAGGACGAGCCGGAGCTCCTCGAGGCCGTCGGCGCCGCCGCGAGCCTCGCGCTCGAGAACGCGCGACTCCAGGCCGAGCTCCACGCGCAGCTCGCCGAGGTGCGCGCTTCGCGCGCCCGCATCGTCGAGGCCGGCGACGCCGAGCGGCGGCGGCTCGAGCGCGACCTCCACGACGGCGCCCAGCAGCGCCTGCTCGGGATCCGCCTCGCGCTCCAGCTCGCCCGCGGCCGCATCGACGACAAGAACGGCGTCGACGAGCTTCTCGCGGAAGCCGACGCGGAGGTCGTCGGCGCGCTCGACGAGCTCCGGACCCTCGCACGCGGCATCCACCCGCCGATCCTCACGGACGAGGGTCTCGGCCCCGCTCTCGCGGCGCTCGCACGGCGCGCTCCGGTTCCCGTCCAGCTGGACGTCACGCCGGAGCGCTTGCCCGAGCGCGTTGAAGCCACCGCCTACTTCGTCGCGAGCGAGGCGCTCGCGAACGTGGCGAAGCACGCACATGCGTCGCAAGCCTCGCTCGCGATCGGCCGCGCGAACGGCAGCGTCTCGGTCGAGGTCTCCGACGACGGCGTCGGCGGCGCGGACATGGGCGGGGCGGGGCTGCGAGGGCTCCGCGACCGCGTCGAGGCTCTCGACGGCAGCCTGTCCGTCGAGACGGCGCGCGGTGCCGGTACGCGCGTGAGAGCGGTCATCCCGTGCGGGTGATCCTCGCGGACGACGCCGTCGTCGTCCGCGAGGGCATCGCGCGGCTTCTGGCTGAGCGAGGGGTCGACGTCGTCGGCCAGGCAGGCACCGCCGACGATCTCATTCGACTCGTCGCCGCCGACCCTCCGGACGTGGCGATCGTGGACATTCGCATGCCGCCGACGTACACGAACGAGGGCCTCGTGGCTGCGCAGCAGATTCGCGCCGCCTATCCCGCGGGTCGCGACGGTCGTCCTCTCCCAGTACGTCGACGTGGGCTACGCCTTGAAGCTCGTGAACGGATCGTCGGAACGAGTCGGCTACCTGCTCAAGGACCGCGTCGGCGACATCGACGAGTTCGTCGCAGCATTGAGACGCGTCGCCGCCGGCGGAACCGTCGTCGAGCCTTCGCTCGTCGACGAGCTGGTGGCTGCGCCGATCGCCCGCGATCCGCTCGCGGAACTGACCCCGCGCGAGCGCGAGGTGCTCGTCCTGATCGCCGAGGGAAAGACGGATCGCGGGATCGCGGACGAGCTCTACGTGACGCGAAAGACCGTGGAGGCTCACGTCCGTAGCATCCTGCGCAAGCTCGACCTGCCCGCAGACGTCAACGAGAACCGCCGCGTGCACGCGGTGCTCACCTATCTTCAGGCGACGGAGCTCCGAAGCACGGGCCGACCGAAGCGCGCCGCTTCATAGGCCGGTTGTCTCTCCCGGGCGAGGCCGGTAGGCTCGCGCACGTG
>CAWGXP010000004.1:0-109205 GCA_963826585.1 uncultured Actinomycetes bacterium | reverse complement strand
GATGCCTTCCTCAGTCCCGTCATGGACATGGATCATCTCGCCGCAGTCGATGTTGTCGGAGTTCCAGCTGACCGCCTCGATGAGTTCGAGGCTCTCGCCGATCATCGTCGCGACCTGGCCAATGCTGTAGACGTGGGTGACCCGGGCCATCAGGCTGCCTTCCGCTGCGCCGAGTGCTGCCGCCAGTTCCATGGCAGCAGTTCCGACAGGCGCGAGACGGGCAAGTTCGGCGCGCGCCAGGACATCGGCGAGCGAGGCCTGGCGATCGATGTCGTTCATCTTGGCGGTGACGATCAGGGAATACATGAAGGCAGCGCGGTCGCCACCACGCTCGGAGCCGGCGAAGAGCCAGCTTTTTCTGCCCAGGGCCGCTCCACGCAGGCTGCGCTCGGCCGCGTTGTTGGTGAGGCAGACGCGGCCATCCTGGAGGAAACGGGTGAAGGCCTCCCAGCGGCGCTCCTTCTCGAACATGTAGTTGATCGCCTTGGCGACGGGATTGTGCTTCGACATCTGAGCCTGCTCGGCGAGGAGCCAGCCGTGCAGGTCTTCGACCAGAGGACGCGACAGCCGCTGCCGGGTCTCCAGACGTGCGTCGGCAGGCAGGCCGTTGATCTCGCGTTCGATGTCGAAGAGCGCGTCGATGCGCTTGACGGCCTCCAGCGCGACCGGGGAAATCTCGTTGGCCGGTTTGCCCTTGCGGACGTTCCCGACGATGTCGGCCAGTTCGAAGAACTTGCGCCGGGCGTGGCTCCAGCACAGCGCGCTGGTCACCGGCCCCGGAGCGCGATCAGCCCGGTAGAGGTCGTTGTAGCCGCCATAGGCATCCGCCTGAAGCACGCCCCGCCATCCCGCGAGATGCCGATTGGGGTGGGTCTTCTTCCGGTCGGGGGAGAAGAAGAACAGCGCGGCCGGAGGTGCGCCGCCGGCGAAGGGGCGATCATCGCGGACATAGCTCCAGAGCCGCGCGGTCCGCGTCCCGCCCCTGGCCAGGAGCGGCACGGTCGTGTCGTCACCGTGCAGGCGGTCGGCCGCCCGCACATGCTGCGCGATCAGGGCATGGAGCGGCTCCAGCGCGACGGTGGCATGGCCGACGAGATCGGCCAGGGTGGATAGGCTGAGATCGACGCCCTCACGCGCGAAGCGCTCGGCCAGCCGGTTCAGCGGCTGGTGCTGGCCGAACTTCTCGAAGGCCACCATCGCGATGAGGCTGGGGCCCGCCCATCCGCGCGGGATGGCGTGGAACGGCGCCGGCGGCTGGCTGATCTTCTCGCAGTCCCGGCAGGTGAACTTCTCCCGCACGGTCTGGATCACCTTCCACTGCCGGGGGATCACCTCCAGCGTCTCGGTGATGTCCTCGCCCATCTTCACGATCCGGGACGAGCCGCAGCCGGTGCACGTGGTCGGCGCCTCGACCACGACCCGCTCGCGCGGCAGATGCTCGGGAAGGGCTTGCGGGCGGGACGGCGGCGCTGGAAGCTCTGCACCGTCGTCTTCGCCGGCCGCCTCGGCGGCGATCGCGTCCTCGGTGGCGGCCGTCTCCAGTTCCTCGAGCTGCAGCTCCATCTGCTCGATCAGCCGGGCGCGGCGTTCGGAGCTCTGGCCGTACTGCTCACGCTGGAGCTTGGCGATCTCGAGCTTGAGGTGCGCGATCATCGCCTCGGAGGCCGACACCACCGCCCGCGACTGCGCCAGCTCGGCCTTGGTGGCCGCCAGCTCGGCGCGAAGTCGGGCGATTTCTGCAGCGTCGTCTGGCATCGGCTGGAGAACACGCTCCGATACTGGTCAGCTAAAGCTTCAATGAAAACAGGGAAATGCGGTCAATCAGCCTGCCTTTGCCGGCCGCTGCGTCCAGGCGTCGAATTGCGCCAGTCGATCCCCTCCAGCAGGTAGCCCAGCTGCGCCCGCCAGAGATCTGCACCGCCGTCCCGCCCTGGCTCACCGGCCAGATGAACTTCCCCGCCTCCAGCCGCTTGGCGTAGAGCGACATGCCCACCCCGTCATGCCAGAGGATCTCCAGCAGATCGCCCTTGCGGCCACGGAAGCAAAAGAGCTCCCCCGCATGCGGGTCGCGCCCCAAACCCTGCTGCACCTTCAGCGCCAGGCTGTTCATGCCGCAGCGCATGTCGGTCACGCCGCCCGCGATCCACACCTTCGTTCCGGCCGGGAACGCGATCATGCGCCCTCCAGAACCGGCAGCAGCCGCGCCGGCGCCGCCGGGATCGATCGACGCCGGGAAAATCACCCGCCGCCCGTTCGCCAGCACGATCTCGAACTTCGCCTCGAGCCCCCATCCATCGGGGGAGCCAAGATGCGGCGCAGACACGGCGTCCGTCGTGACGGCCAGGGGCGCGAACATCGGCCCGCCCGCACCCAGCAGCCCGGCGCGATATTCCCCCCGCCACCGCGTCAGAAGCGACCGCGAAATGCCATAGCGCCGCGCCGCGCCGATCCCTGCCGATGCCCGCGAAGGCTCTCCTCGACAATCCGGACCTTGTCCTGCGTCCGTCCAGGTGCGACGACGCCCCGCGTCGTCGACCGCCAGAAGCTCAAAATCGGAAACGACCTTAGCGCATGCCATAAGGCATGCTCTTACCCTTACTACCCGTGCTCAGTCAGACGGCCGCCGCCGGGGGGATACGGTCATCCGCGTCGGGATTCCGGACATCTACCAACCGATCGGCCCCCCGCAAGCGCTGCGCGCTGCCCTCGGGTTAGACGCCGAGACACTGGTCGCGAGGGCGCTGCAGGTCTACGATTTCCTTGACCAGCCGGGCCGCGCGCGGACGACGGTTACCGACCTGGTCCTCAGTTGAAAATGACGCCGAGCCGGGCGTCACCGAAAACCGCAATTCCGGCGGCGTTGCCGGCTGTGTTGTCGACCCCGCTGCTTTCGGGCCGGTAGGAGTCCTGTCGGGAGCAACCGGATATCATGAATAGGATCAGGAGTGTTTTTACCAGGAGATGTGTCTTGGTCATCCGCGTCTGCGACCACTAACGTCCGGTTGGATCGGTGAACCCGTTCGTGCTGCTACTCCGGCGAGTTCGCAAGAGTTCTTTTCCCGCCGCAACAGTCTCGAGATGCTGAAGCGCTTCTTCATCCGTAAGACGTCCACGATATGCCCCCTGCGCCAGCTCCGGCAGCTGAGCCCGCCGGCGGGCTGGTTGGTCCTGCGTGGCCCGTTCGAGAAGGTCCGGCCCGCGAAGACCACGGTCCCGCCCGAGTAGGCCACCACCGTAGGCGACCACCCTCGGAGATCACCGGCGCCTTGCCTGCCATGGGCGCCGTTCATCTCGAACTGCTTGTCTCGCGCCTGCCGCGCCAAAGCAAAGAAACCCGATCTTCTTCACCAGCGTCTCCGCCTCGGCTCCACCCCGCGGGGCGGCTGCGGCACAGAGCCTATGTCCGGCGCCATGAGATGCAAGTTAGCAGGCGCGTCTGGTGCCCGTCGCCATGCGGGCGGCTCCGTCGCAGGCTCGATCGGACAAAGTAGGAGAGAGGAGCCCCCGGGGGTGATCAGCGAGGATGTGGCCTTCGGAGGGGAGACGGTAGCAACCGCAGAACAGCCCACGAAGGGTGCCCCACTTCCGAGCACGATTTTGGCTCGGAAGTGGAGATCATGTCGGCCGACTCCGGTCAGTGCAGGTCCGCCTTGACGTCGTAACCCGGCAACGCCCATTCGGCGGTGTCGGACCCCAGCAGGTAGCACTTCCGGCGCGCTTCCTCGAAGGCTTCGTCCGCGAGGCTCGTCGCAAGGCCGAGGAGCTCGCTGACCTTGACCCGGAGCGCCGTCACGGCGGGCTCTGCCTCACCACCGTCGACGAGGAGTTCCTCCTCGACCATCGCGAGCAGCCGGCAGACATCCTGCAGCTTCAGCGAAGGGCCGCCGGTCGGGACGAGGGCGCGGATCGCGATCCAGCGCCACTTCTCGAACTCGCTCGGCACCTCGTGCAGGCCGAGCCAGATCTCGCGGCCATAGTCCGCCGCAAGCGCTTCGGCGGTGGCGAGATCGCCCACGATCATCGCCTTCACCCAACCGGCCGCCTCGCCAGAGAGCTTCGTCGTCTTGAAGGTAGTTGCTGACATTTTCGCTGCTTCCTTTGATGTAACTGATGTTTCCGGCTTCCGGGCTGCCCGACCGCCTCACAGGCGATGGCAGCGTCCGTGAAGGCCGGGGCAGCCGAGCAGCCGGCCTACGCCCACATGCTTTGCATCCGCGCCTTCAGATCGCGCGGCGGCACCGGCCGCGCCGCCGAGGCCGCTTCGCTGCCCCGCTGGACCCAGACCCGCTGCTCGAAGCGGTCGAGGATGTGGGCGGGCACGAACCGCGTCCGCGTGGTGTAGGCGTGCTGGTCGCCGCGCGCGGCCTGGCCGTGGCTGTAGAAGCGCAGCGGCGTCATCAGGTGCAGCGCATCCTTGGCGCGGGTCATCGCCACATAGAAGAGCCGCCGCTCCTCCTCGATCTCCGCCGGGGTTCCGGTGGCGCGGTCGGACGGCAGGCAGCCGTCAATGCAGCTCAGCACGAACACCGAGCGCCATTCCTGGCCCTTGGCCGAGTGGATCGTCGAGAGGGTCAGGTAATCCTCGTCCGGCAGCGGCGCGCCGGCGAGGTCGCTGGTCGCCTGCGGCGGATCGAGGGTCATGTCGGTGAGGAAGCTCGGCGCGCGAGGCAAAGCCCTCCGCCATCCGGACCAGCTGTTCCAGATCGCCGGCGCGGACCGCGGCGTCCTCGTGGATTTCCTCCAGGTAGGGAGCATACCAGACGCGGGCCGCCTCGATCTCGGCCGGCCAGCCCGCGGCACCCCGCCGCAGCAGCGCGAACAGCTCCACGAAGGCCGGCCAGTGCTCGGCAGCCCGCGAGGGCACCCGCGCCGCAGCCAGCGCCTCCGCGTCTCCGGACGCCGCGTCGAGGCCGGCGAGGATGTCCTCGGCCGTCGACGGCCCGATCCCGGGCAGGAACTGCAGCACCCGGGAGCCGGCCGTCCGGTCACGCGGGTTCTCGGCGAAGCGCAGGATCGCGAGCAGGTCCTTGACGTGCGCGGCCTCGAGGAACTTCAGCCCGCCGAACTTGACGAACGGGATGTTGCGCCGGGTGAGCTCGATCTCGAGCGAGGCGCTGTGGCTCGCGGCGCGGAAGAGCACCGCCTGCGCCTTCAGGGGCGTGCCGGCCTCGCGGGCGGCGAGGACCTCGGAGCAGATGTAGTCGGCCTGCGCGGTGTCGTCGCGGACGGTGACGAGCTGCGGCCGCACGCCCGAGCGCCGCTCGGTCCAGAGGTCCTTGGCGAAGCGCTCGCGCGCCTCGGCGATGACGGCGTTGGCGGCGCCGAGGATGGGCTCGGTCGAGCGGTAGTTCTGCTCGAGCGTGACGACATGCGCCCGCGGCTCGAAGTGCCCGGGGAAGTCGAGGATGTTGCGCACCTGCGCCGCCCGGAAGCTGTAGATCGCCTGGGCGTCGTCGCCGACGACGGTCAGGCCCCGCCCATCGGGCTTCAGCCGCAGCAGGATCTCCGCCTGCAGCCGATTGGTGTCCTGATACTCGTCGACGAAGACATGGTCGAAGCCGGCGCCGAGGGCTGCGGCCGCCGCCGGGTCGGCGAGCATCTCCGCCCAGTAGAGCAGCAGGTCGTCGAAATCGAGCACCTGGGCCGCCTGCTTGGCCTCGACGTAGCCGGCGAAGAGCGCCTTCAGCTCGGCGGCCCAGCCGACGCACCAGGGGAAATGGCTCTCGAGCAGCGGCTCGAGCTCCTCCCGGCCGTTCACCGCCCGGGAATAGATCGCAAGGCAGGTCCCCTTGCCGGGAAACCGGCTCTCGGTCTGCGAGAACCCGAGCTTGTGGCGGACGCGGTTCATCAGGTCGGCGGCATCGCCGCGGTCGTGCACGGTGAAGGCGGGGTCGAGGCCGAGTGCCGCGGCATGTTCGCGCAGGACGCGGACGCCGATGCCGTGGAAGGTGCCGGCCCAGGTGAGGCCGGCGACCATCGCGGCCGCCGTCGCGCCGAGGACCTCGCCGGCGATCCGCTCGATGCGCCGGATCATCTCCTTCGCCGCCTGCCGGGAGAAGGTCATCAGCAGCATCCGCCGCGGGTCGGCGCCGGCGAGGATCAGATGCGCCACCCGGGTCGCCAGCGTGCTGGTCTTGCCGGTGCCGGCGCCCGCGATGACCAGCAGCGGACCTGCGACCTCGCCGTCGCCATGCAGCACGGCGCTGCGCTGGGCTTCGTTCAGCCGGTCGAGATAGCCGGTGGTGGGACGGGGCGAGGGAGCGATCATGTTCATGGCGAGAGTATATGCATGTTCCGCTTTTGTTCGCAAGCCCGTTCGGGCGCGCGGATGTTGCAAGTTGCAACAGAATCAGTGGCTTGACTGGACGGCGCGTGCTGCCGCCTCGATCACAGGTGCGAAGAGAGGCCGCCCCCTAGGTGGCGTCGACGCCATCGGCGACATGTGGTCTTCCGACAAAATATTGGGCGAGTTATGCAGGGCGGCTGTCGCCCGCTCGCCTGTAACGGGTGAAGAGAGGGCGGCCCCCGGGGTCAGCTGTCCGGGATGCTCGCGACGGCGGGCGTTCGCCTCCTGGAGGTGGTTCGGATTGCCGCCTATCCGGATCGCTTCGGCGCCTCTGCTGCGACGCCTACTTCCGCACCGCCTCGAAGGCTCGCCGCAGCAGGTAGCCCCGCACGAGCGAGACCAGGGTGAAGACCGCGCCGATGCCGAGGCTCTGCCTGAGCGTCGCCTCCAGGCCGAACAGCGGGAACACCAGCAGCTGCGACGCCACGGCGAGCAGGTAGCCGACTGCGACGTTCGTCACCGCCTCGAGGAGCGACATCAGCCGGGACTGGCGCACGCGGCCTCCTGCCGTCCGATGCCTGCCACGCGCGGCCTGGACCTTCCCTCGCCCAACGACGCGGTCACGCTTCGCCCGTCAGGTGGAAGGTGAACATGACGTGGTCGGTCCCGGACCGGACACCACCGAGCTTGCTGTAGAGGGCGAGCGCCGCGGCGTTGTCGTGCTCGGTCAGCACCCAGGCCTCGCGACAGCCGAGCGCCCGGGCGTGTTCGAGCGTCTTCTGCAGGAGCCTGGTTCCGACGCCCCGGTTCCGCCGGGCGGGAGCGATGCTGACCTCGTTGATCCAGAGCTCGCGTGGCTTGTCGGGATGCCAGTAGTCGACGGCCGAGACGAAGCCCACGACACGTCCTCCATGCCAGCGGCGGCATGGACGCGGGTCCCGTCGGCTCTGGGGCCAATCGCCGCAAGCAAGGCGGCGCCTAGGAGCGGGGCACTGCAAAAAGCAACATCCTGAGACGACGCCGGCGGCGAGGTCGCGGGCGATCGCCCGGCTCGGCGCCCGGTAGCAGGCCTGGATGCGCGCTTTGAGCTCGGGCCACTGGTCCTCGGGGAGTCACCTTCGACGCCAACTGCGTCGCACGCTTCTGGGTTCACCGCAGCCCAAGCGAGGCAATGATGAGCGCCTGAACCGTCGGCTGATTGACATAGCCGGTCACTTCCAGACCCTGCCGGGTCTGGAACTCGCGCAGCGCGCGCCGGGTCTTCGCATCGAACTTCCCGTCCTGCGCGCCAACGTCATAGCCTATCGCCGCCAGCTGCCCCTCGATCAGCGCCCGGCTGCCTTGGCCCAGACCCATCGCCTCTTCGGCAGCGGCCGCCGCCGCTTTGGCGCGATCCCGGTCGGGCGTCGCCGTTAGGTCCGCGATCCGGGCCCGCGCCTGATCGGCAAAAGCCCCTTTCGGATAGGCATCGAGATAGCGGCGATAGGTCGTCACCGAGTTGCGTTTCTCGGCCGCTTCCCAGGCTGCGCGGTCCTCCTTCCGCGCCTCGGCCCGCGCAGCTTTCTCGAGCCTGTCCAGATCCGCCCGCGCCTCTTCCGCGTAGATGCCGTCGGGATAGCGCCCCAGATAGCTCCGCAGGTCCGAGGCCTTGCCGTTCGCCCCTGTTGTTCGCCAGAACGCGGCATCCGCCGCTTCCTCCTCCTGGCGCGCGCGTTCGGCAGCCGCGGACAGTTCGGCGCTGCGCGCTTCGGCCAATGCTGTCAACAGCCGCGTCTGGTCGGCGTTCAGGAAACCCGTACCCGCGAGTTCCTGCTCCTTCTGCCAGTCTTCTATCGCGCCGCGCGTGCCCGGGCCGAAGACCCCGTCGATGCCGCGCGTATTATATCCCAGCACCGTCAGCCGCTGCTGGATGCCCCGTCGCGTCGCCTGGTCGAATGCCAGCGCTGCCTCGACCGCCTCTGCCGGATCGACCGCCGGCGCCGGTTCGGGCGCGGGCTCGACGACCACGGGCTCCGGTCGTCTGGGGCGCGGGACAGCCCCCGTTTCATTGGCAGTGGTGTCCGCGACGAAACTCGCTTCTGGCGACAGGAAACCGAGAACCTCGACGCCCGCGCGCGGCGCCTCCAGCGCCTCCGCAACCGAGCGACCCCCATTCATTAGCCCCTCGGTCACCGCCGAAATCGCCTCTTCCACGGGGCCTGCAATCAGCAGGACGCCCTGAGGCACCACAGGCTGGCCGATACCCCTCGTCAGATCCACATACGCCCCATCCGCCGGCGCGGCATCATCCGCGGTGCCATCGGTGCCGATCACCACCGCCGCGCGGCCGGGCAAGGTGGCGGCCATGTCTAGCAGTGCATCCAGCCCCACACCGCCGAAGATTGCGTCGATCCGCCCCTCGCCCTGAAAATCGCTCGGCAGCAGCCAGGCCCGGGCGTCGTGCGCCCGCGTATCGCCGGCATAAAACAGGATGAGCCGCTCGGTCTCGGGCAGGCGTTTGGCCACCTGGGCCAGGGCGGCGGCGATGTCGGCCCGCGTCGCGCTTTGGTGGTCGTAAACCTCGTAACCACGCGAATTTAGCACGTCGACCATCAACGCGATCTGATCGGATTGCTCCGTTGCAATGTCTTCGCCATCCGTCCCGATCAACAGCGCGATGTCCGCGGCTGTAGCCGCGCCCGTGCACGGGCCGAATACCGCAACTCCGGTCAAAAGGACCGCTCTTGCTCCGCTCCCCACGTCAGATACCCTTTTCTTGTTCCATCTGGAACAATGCCCTGCCCGGGTCGCCCGTTCCATCGCGTATTGTGGCCGCATAGGCAATCAAGCCTCGTCCAATCTGTCTGCGCTGGAGACATAATCGCAGGCTGGGTTGCCGGCCGCCCGCCAACAGAAACGCCGGCGGTCGCTGCGTTGACCAAACGCCGAAGTCTGCCTTGGCAAGGTCGGGGCAGTGGCGGCGAGGGAGGTCTCGCGGTTCGCGCGCAACGGCCGCGACTGGCAGCAGCTCGTCGAGATGTGCCGCGTGGTCGATACACTGCTGATCGACCAGGAGGCCGTGCGGCCGACCACCATGGTCAAATGACGGGTTCGGCCCGAACCACCTGAGCTTCATGGCGATGCCGGTCAGGAGCGCGATCAGCACCCCGGTGGTGATGACGTGCACGGCGGTCTGCACGGCCGTGCGCCGCACGAACTGGATGCACTCCAAGAGCGATCGCATATCGTGGATCGTCAGCACGGCGTCCTTGCCACCGAGGCCGACGTCGGAGAGCGCCCGTCGCGTGCCTTGCTCGGCGGCGTGGGCCAGCATCATCTCGAGCTCGGCCTCGGACGCACGGAGAGAGCCTGCCCGCATCACCTCTCGTTGGGTCATCGTGGCCTCGTGGCAGGGCGCGCGGAAGCCGGCAGAGACTGATAACCCCTTCACCCCTCAACGCTGGCCTTAGCGCTCGCTCGCGGTCAGGATCGCCCCGGGAGATCGGGGGGACGATGGTCTGGCTCGTTGCCTGGCGGCTGCAATCGTGGCGCTCGTCGCGCTGCTGAACTACGTGCGGGGCACGCGGCTCTCGGTCCGCGACGCCGCCACCGTATTCGGCATCTCGCTCGCGAGCTTGATGTCCTGGGCCCTGCCCGCGTACTTGTTCTGGTGAGGCCGCACCACCTCGACGCCATCCGTCTCAACCGATTAACCGAGCTCTGCCGTCGTGCGGGAGTGACGGAGAACTAAGCGGCGCGAACTCGCCGTTATTCGAAACCAGAGAGTGCCGAACTTGTCTTCCGCGGCCCGCGTGATTAGGCTGCGCTCAACACCTGCGACCTCGACCTGAGCCCGATCGACTTCGGGTGCGTGAAGACAGGTGATCCGACTGCAGCGTTTTTTCAGGAAGGACCGATATGCCGGTAGACCAGACCATCAGCCGAAGCGAGCTTCTTGCCCTCACGGGCGAGATCGTGTCGGCGCACATCTCCAACAATCCCGTCGCGCAGTCAGAGGTCGTCCCGTTGATCCAGTCGGTGTTCGAAACCTTGAGCGCGCTGGCGAGCGACGAGCCCGCGCCGGTCGAGCTGATGCCGGCCGTGCCGGTCAGGAAGTCGGTGACCGACGACTACATCGTCTGCCTCGAAGACGGGAAGAAGCTGAAGATGCTCAAGCGGCATCTGATGACTGGATATGGCATGACGCCCGAGGACTACCGCGCCAGATGGGGCCTTAAGCCCGACTATCCGATGGTGGCGCCGAGCTATGCTGCGAAGCGGCAGGAGCTGGCGATGAAGATCGGGCTCGGACGGAGACCCCGGGCGGCGCCACCTGCCACGCCGGCTCCCGCCCCGAAGGTTGGGCGCCCCCGTCGAAAGCCGGCTGCCTGAGTTCCGTCCCTGTGGGATGGCCTGAGGGACCCTTCTCATCGAAGCACTTCCGCACCTGGGGCGGCACTGTCCAGGCACTTCTGCTGTTCTCGGAACTCGAGCCGCCGGAGACGAAACGTGGCCTGGCCGTCGCGACGAACAAGGTGATCGACGCTGTCTCGGGCCAGCTGGGCAACACCCGGACCGTATGCCGCAAATGCCATGTCCATCCGCTGGTTCTCTCGAGCTGGCAGGAAGGCCGCCTGGCCGAGGAGGTTACCGCCGTCCGACGCCGGTTCCGAAGGGCGCCGGCAGGCCTTGGCCGCGGGGAATACATTGCCCTGCGGTGGCTGGAAACGGCGGCGGAGGAGACTTAACGGTCGGAACGCGGCCCCGGTCGGCGCATTGAGCGGGCATGGCACCGCGCACTTTCTGGAAGGGTTACCTGAAGCTCCTGATCTTCGGCACGACCCCAGTTCGCCACAGCGACGAGCCCTCCGCGCCGGCAGACCCTGGCGGCCTCGGCGAGCGCGGCCGTCGTGTCCGCTGCGAACTGGAAAGCGTTGAAACCGGTGACGACGTCGAACGTGCCGTCTTCCCAGGGCAGCTCCTCCATGCCCCCCTGCCGTAGGGTCCGCCTCGGGAACGGCAGCGCGGGCGACCGCAAGCATCCCTTCGGCCGCGTCGATGCCGCTGACGGTCGCGCCGCGACCGGCGGCGAGCCGGAGGAACTCCCCGGTGCCGCACGCGACGTCGAGGACACGCGTCCCCTCGCCGATCCCGGTCGCGTCCGCGATCGCCGTCCACGCTGGCGCCGAGAACGGGGCGCAGAGCTCTGCCCACGTCTCAGCCCGCGCGCCCCAGCGTGGGCCGTTCATGTCCGCCGTGCTCTGCCGCCTACCCACTTCCAGCGGACGGTCTAAGCCCGTGGGTAGACCGCGTCCGGCACCTGCTTCGGGAGGTCCGGTGGCCAGTCGTAGATCTCCGTGATCACGCCCACGTCCTCGTCGGTCGAGAGATAGGCGAACGAGGCGCCCTTGTAGAAACCGCTCTGAAGCACCCGCCGACCCTTCGCTTGGACGGCGTCGATCGTCGCCGCGAAGTCCGCGCACCCGACCGCGACGTGATGGAGACCTTCGCCGTTCTCTGCCAGGAACTCCGCGTAGATCGACCGGTCGTCGAGTGGCTGGATGAGCTCCCACTGGACGCTCCCGACCATCGTCACCGCGAGCCGAAAGGCGATGTCGGCCGGTTCGCCATCCTTCTCGAGACGCTCGACGGTCTCCGGGTTGAACTCGTAGATCTCCCACGGGCCGATGCCGTAGCTCTCGACGTAGGTCTTCAGGGACGCATCGAGGTCGCGGACGACGACGCAGACCTGAAGCGTCTCCGTGAACAGCGGCTCGAGCATCGCCACGCTGGCGACGCTACACGAGCGTCCCGCTCAGCGCCCGAGCGCCCTGCCTAGCCGTTCAAGGCTCTCGTGCGGCCAGAGCTTCTTCGTGTCGTAGTAGACGTTGAAGGCCGGGACGTCATCCGGCAGCATCACCCATGGCAGCTTCGAACGCGTGAAGATGTGGACGTCCGGCGCGACGCTGGTGGGATCGTCGAGCGTGCCGGCACGGATGAACCGCACCTTGGGGCTCGTGTACTTGCTGTAGACGGCTACCTGGCAGGTCGGGCAGCGCCAGATTCGCTGCTTGCCGCGCTCGCGCGCGACGTCGATCGGTTGCGGCTCACCCCCGAGCAGCTCGACGCGGTCGGCCTCGATGAGGAGGTTGATCACGAACGCGCTCCCCGTCTGCCGCTGGCAGTTGAGGCAGTGGCAGCAGTGGACGAACAGCGGCTCGGACGTCAGCCGGTAGCGCACCGCGCCGCACGAGCAGCCTCCCTCGCGTCCCACGCGATGATCGTAAGTGACTAGAGGTACCGTAGGCGGCTGGCGATCAGCCCGCCCTTCTGCTTCTGAGCCAGCTCCTGACTGGCAACGCTCCCGGGCTCGAAGGTGTCCCGTAGCCCATCGAGCCAGGACCCCGTGGGGCTCGACGACATGACCCGCTCCGCCGGATCGGTCGTGTGGGTCATGCGCTGCTTGAGGCTCCTGAGGGAACGGGATCCCTCGTCCCTGCCGTTCGGGGTTGACACTCTCATACTTATGGGCGAACCCGAGCCGGCGCGGTATCGCCAGGACGAGGGAATTTGGCCGCTCCAGCCGGGCTGTCATCATGGCCGGCGTGAGCTTCGACACGTGCCACGTGCTCGTTCTCTCTGCGTCTCTCCGTGCGGAGTCGCTGAACACGCAGCTGGCGCGGCTGGCCGCAGAGACGATCGACGCAGGTGGCCACGTAGCCGAGCTCGCCACGATGCGCGAATTCGACGTCGTCCCCTATGACTCGGACGAGGAGCATGCGGTCGGGTTGCCCGCAGGCGCCGAGGAGCTTCGGCGACGCATCGAGCAGACGGACGCGTTCGTGATCGTCTCGCCCGAGTACAACGCGTCGATGCCGGGCGTGCTCAAGAACGCGATCGACTGGGTCTCGCGCTTCCGGCCGCAGCCGTTCGACGAGCGGCACGGCCTGCTGCTGTCGGCGTCGCCGTCGATGGTCGGCGGCAACCGCGGGCTCTGGGCGCTGCGCGTCCCGCTCGAGCACCTCGGCGCGCGGATCTACCCGGACATGTTCTCGCTCGCGCAGGCGCACAAGGCCTTCGACGGTGACCGCGCTCGCGAACGAGCAGCTCCAGAAGCGCCTCGAGAAGACGATCGAGGGCTTCCTGCGCCTCGTCGAGGCGGCGAAGCACTACCCGTGCGCTCAAGACAGGCGTGGGTCGAGTTCCTCGGCGAGCGCCCGGAGCCGCTGATCGACCGCGTCGAGTGACGCGAGTAGACGACGCATGAACCGAACCGCCGAGTGTGGGCGGTGACACCCGACGCGCGTCGAGAGCCCAGCTCCCGCCCGGGCTTAGAATCCCGCGGGTGAGCCGTCCGGTCGCCGCGGCGGGAGCTACCGACGCTTCGAGCAGCATGCGACCGCTCGTGACGGTGGTCGTGCCCGTCTACAACGGCGGTGAAGGGATCGTCGACAACGTCGCGACGATCCGGAAGGCGGTCGCGGCCGAGCTCACCAACGAGCAGGTCGAGGTGATCGTCGTGTCCGATGGCTCGATCGACGACACCGCCGAGCGCCTTCTCCTCGCCCGGTCGGACACGGGCATTCGCGTCATCCACTACGACCGCAACCTCGGGAAGGGCTACGCGGTCAAAGCAGGATCTCTTGCCGCACAGGGGGAGTGGGTCGCGATGATCGATGCAGACCTCGACATCGATCCTGGCTCGATTCCGACGTACGTCGAGATCGCGCGGCGCGAGAAGCTCGACTTCGCCATCGGCTCAAAGCGCCATCCCGACTCAGACGTGCAGTACCCGGCGCTTCGACAGGTCGCGAGCTGGTGCTATCAGCAGTTGAACCGCACTCTCTTTCACCTCGACGTGAAGGACACGCAGGTCGGTCTGAAGGTATTCAGCCGAGCCGTCGTCGATGACGTCATGCCGCTCCTGCTCGTGAAGCGGTTTGCCTTCGACCTGGAACTGCTCGCGGTCGGTGCGGCTCTCGGCCACAGACGCGTACGGGAGCTCCCCGTACGGCTGGAGTACCGCTTCACGGGCTCGGAGTTGCATTCACGTGCCGTGACTCGCGCTCTGTGGGACACGTTCGCGATCTTCTACCGTCTCCGAGTCCTGCACACGTATCAGCGCAAGCAGCGCTTGCTGCGCGGTGCATCGGCGCTGCCCCCCGGTTCGCAGCCGCCCGGTTCGCAGCCACTCGTGTCGTTCGTCGGCCTTCCGGAGATTGCGATCTTGCTCGACTACCCTCGCCTCGACATCGTCGACAGCACCGATCGTCGGGAGGGATCTCAGAGGGCACGCGGCGAACTGCTCGCGATGTTGGCGCCGAGCGGTAGGCCGGCAGGCAACTGGGTGACGGCTGCCGTCCCCTATTTCGCAGACGAGCGCGTAGCGGCCGTCGTCTGCCCCACGCTGGCGCCTCTGCAGACACCGCTGCGCGAACGAGTGGCGGCTGCAGTGCTCGAGTCGCGGCTCGGCACGGGATCCAGTCGCATGCGCTACTTACCCGGCAACGTGCGGGTCGTGCCCGATCACCCGGCCGAAAACGTCGTCATGCGCAGAGCGTGCTATCTCGAGGCGCTCGAGGCAGGCGTCGAAGACGATCGGATCGTCGCCTGGCTCGCCGAGCGCGGGTACCGGACGGTCTACACACCCGACACGTCGGTATCGTCCGCGCCCCCGCCCCTTGTCCGTCCGCACCTTCGTGGAGCCGAGCGCCACGGGCGGTCGCGTGGAGCCGTGGCCCGCCAGACGCGGGGTGCGAGCGTGAGCGGCGAGACGGCGCTCTCCCTGGCGCCGGCCGCCGCTGCTGTCGTCGGCGCCTCGCTTCTGCTTGCGGACGGCCGCACCAAGACCATCGGAGGGGCGCTCGTTCTCGTCTATGCCGGAGCGCTGGCTTTCAGCGGAGTGCACGCAGCCCTTCGCTTCCGATCAGCAGCCGTCGGACTGGTCGAGCCACCGGCGGTCGTCGCGACTCAGGTGGCATATGTGTGGGGCTTCGTGCGCGGCCTCAGGGAGGGTGCCAAGGAGTCGAGCCCCGAGCAGTCCGTCGGTCGCGCCTGAGGCGGCGGCTAGGGTTCGCACCGCCGTGGCCGGGCTCTCGTTGAGTGTCGTCATGCCTGCTCGCAACGAGGCGTCCTACCTCTCGGCGACGCTCGGTGCCCTCCTGGCGGCAGCGAACATGTCCGAGTTCATGGTCGATCTCGTCTTCGTGGACGACGGCTCGACCGACGGCAGTGCTGACGTTGCACGAGCAGCGGTGTCGAGCGCGATGCCGTTGCGCGTGATCAGTCTTCCTGGCGTCGGTCGCTTCGAGGCGCGGAGGACCGGACTGTCGGCGGCGCAGAGCGATCTCGTGCTGCTCCTGGACGCACGCGTGCAGTTGCGGCCCGATGCGCTTCGGTTCGTCCATGAACGGGTCAGCGGCGGCGAGACGGTCTGGAACGGCCACGTCGAGGTGGAGGCGACCAACGACCTCGGCCTCTTCTGGCGCCTGCTCGCCGAGCTCGCCTGGCGCGACTATTTCGACGATCCACGAGCGGCGCGGTTCGGTTCGGACGACTTCGATCGCTTCCCGAAAGGAACGACCTGCTTCCTTGCGCCGCGCCCTCTTCTCGTCTGGGCGTTCGAGCAATTCCGAACACGGTATGCCAACGTCCAGCTCGCCAATGACGACACACCTGTACTCCGTGCGCTAGCGGCTCGCCAGCCGATTGCGATCTCGCCCGGATTCGCCTGCACTTACATTCCCCGGGCTTCGATCGGCGCCTTTCTCCGCCATTCATTCAGGCGCGGGGCGGTGTTTCTCGACGGGCACGGCCGACCAGAATCGCGCTTCTTCTCCGTCACGCTGGCCTTTTATCCGGTCAGCGCCTCCCTCGTCGCGGCGTCGGTGCGACGGCCGTGGGTCGCCGTCGCCGCGGCGGCGTCGTGCGGATTGGCGGCCGCAGCCTATGGGGTCTCAGCCGGCCGCTCACCGCGGGAGATCCGTGCGCTCGCGCTCGTGACACCGTTGTATGCCGCGGGGCACGGGCTCGGAATGTGGCGGGGGCTAGGCGAGCTCGTACGGAGCCGCGCACCGCGATGATTCTCGTCGTCTTCGGAACAACCGGAGAGCTGATCAAGCTTGCGCCGGTCCTCGTACGACTCGAGCGTCGCAACATCCCGTACGTGCTGGGAACGACGGGCCAGCAGGTCGAGCAGATTCCTGCGTTCCTCGCCCAGTTCGACATCCGACAGCCCGACGTCTGGCTCGCGCACGGTGCGGGCGGCCGCGACCTCCGCGTCACCGCCGATGTCCCCGGCTGGCTCGCCACAGTCGGACGCTCGTTCGCGGCACGACGTAGCTGGCTGAGGGACTCGCTCTCGATCGGCCCAGGGCGGCCACTGGTTCTCGTTCATGGAGACACGATGACAACGGTGCTCGGCGCTGCGATGGGTCGAGCGCTCCGAGTGGCGGTTGCGCACATCGAAGGCGGCCTGAGGAGCTTCAGCCTGCGCAACCCGTTTCCTGAGGAGCTGAACCGGAGGCTCACGTCGACCCTCGCGCGGGTGCACTACGCGCCGGGGGCGTGGGCCGCATCGAACCTTCACCGCGGCACCGTCGTCGACACGGGTGCGAACACGATCCGTGACAGCCTCGAGCTCGTCCCTGACGGGGACCCACCGATGGCACTCCCAGACCGCCCGTTCGGCGTCGTCTCGCTCCATCGATTCGAGCTTCTCAATGACCCTAGACGCCTGACGGAAACGCTCGAGATCCTCTCTGACTCCGCTCATCAGACGCCGCTGCTGTTCGTCGACCACTCGGTCACCGTCGCAGCAATCAATCGGTTTCGGCTCGATGGGCTGTTCGATTCGAAGAGATTCGTGCGTGCCCACCGCCTGCCTTTCTTCGACTTCATCCGAGTTCTGCGCCGTTGCGCGTTTGTGGTGACGGACAGCGGAGGTAGCCAGGAGGAGTGCTTCTACCTCGACCGGCCCTGTCTCGTTCATCGCCTCCGCACGGAGCGGCGCGACGGCCTCGGCGAAAACGTTGTCCTCTCGCAGATGCGTGCCCACGTGCTCCGGGACTTCCTCGACGATGCGGGACGGTTCCGCAGACGGTCGGCCCTACCCGTCCTCTCTCCATCAGATGTGATCGTCGATGACCTCGAGCAGCGTGGCTTTGCGGTGGAGGCCTAGGAGGGCTTGGCGGAACGGTGCTCGCCGCCGGGGCGCGATGGACGCTGCGATCGCGAGGACGCAGGGAGCGCCAATAGTGAAGAACTATTGGCGCGACCGAGGACGAAGCGAGCGCGGCGTCAAGCGCGATTCCGGCGGCTCAGTCACTGTTTCGCCAAGCCCTCCTACTAGCCTCCCTAGGACGCGGGCAGCGTCAGCGGCCCGACGAACTCGGCGTGCAGAACAGGAGTACCGCTCGACCGCTCGGCGCGCGGCGCAGAGATCACGATCGCGTCCTGCTCCGATGCCGGCGGTGGGTCGACCTTGAGCAGAAGCTTCGAGGTGCCGCGCGGGACATCCACGAGCGTCGAGATTGTCGTGCGCCCGTTCACGGTGAAAGCCTGTTCCCGGTCGGCGTCCACGATCCGCAACTTGCGCGGCGTACGGTCCGGCGATTGAGCCTCGAACGTCAGGCGGACGGTGCCCCCATCGAGAGCTCTGAATTCCATGGAGGCGACACCGTCGGGCGAGATCAGCGCGAAGCCGACGTGGCCGTTCTCACGCTTCGGCGTCGCAAAGCCCGTCGGGAGCGTGACGAGCGCACCGGCCGAAGAGGCGACAACGCGCCAGACCGACGCGCCGTCGGGCGATCGCTCGACGAGCTGGTATCCGCTCTGCCCGGTGGGCTCGTGTGGCGCGACCTCCACCCCCCAGGTCTCGATGCCTGCGAGCTCCGATCGAGGGTGGATCACGATGGAGGTGACACCCAGGAGCGAGAGAGCTTCTGCCGTGCCGGTCTCGGCCGGGTCTTGTAGAACGAGGCGAGCCTCGTCACCCACCGATCCCGTTGGCGCCTCGTTGAGGATCGGCCGACCGTGGCTCCGCTGCCATAGGTGGTAGACGTACGAGCCCCCGAGCGGATACTCCGCGAGGATGCCCGACGGAGCCTTCTTCACCGCCGCGTACTCGGGCGGAGTTGATGTTCCGAAGGTGTCGAGCTGAGGGATCGCGAGCTCGAGGAACGAGACGATCATCGCTACACCGACGGCTCCCGCTGCCAGCGCCGAGCCTCGGCTGCCACGAGCGGCGAGCGCCCTCGAGCCGGCCTGGAGCCCCAACGCCGCGAGAGGGACCAACACCGTCATCAAGAGGGGGAGCCACCGCGACGGGACGCGGAAGGCGGGAACGGCGTCCCACAGGAGCCGTGACGGGGTCCAGATCACGTCGTGGCCGAGAACGCGGATCGGGCTGGGCAGGGCGAACGCCACGCCGACCACGAAGGCGACCACGAGACCGGCCGTTACGGTCCGGTCGCGCTGTGCGAGCGTCGCCCGACGCCGCACCGCGAGCACGACCCAGCCGAGAGCGAGCCCGATGGTCAGGAGCCCGAGGTAGTTCCTTGCTTCCATCAGGTTCGACGCGTGCCAGCGGGCCAGGAAGAAGCCGTCGAACGAATGGCCGAGCACAAGGCTTCGCAGAGGGACGACGAGCTCGTACAAGCGCAGCCCGAAGGTCCACAGGTCGACGGAGCGTCGATCCAACCCGGCGTCCGTGCCGGTTCCCGAGGCAAAGGCCGGGATCGAGACGATCGCCGTCGCAGCGACGGCCGCCGACGTCGAGCCGAAGGCGAGCAAGAGACCGCGCCGGCGGCCCAACATGAGCCCGGCACCGACACTGAAAGCAATCACGGTCACGACTGCCATCGCGCCGAAGTACCCGGACGTCAGCCAGCATGCAAGCGTCGCAACACCGACGAATGCGAAGCGTGGCCACGAGGGTCGTCGGGCGGCCGCAACGAGCGCGATGACGAGGAGCACGAGGACTTCGAGGTGAACGAGCGAGGCGTGTTCGGCCCGCGCGACGTGCCACGGGAACACCATGAAGACGAGCGCGGCCCAAGCCGCTACCAGGCGCGCACAGCCGAGATAGCGCACCAGCAGGTACATCGATGCTCCCGAGAGCACATACCCGGAGAGCACCACGAGGTTGTAGGCAGCCACTTCTCCCACCACGAACGACGCCAGATAGCCGGGGTAGTAGGGGAGCAACCACTGGAGATTGAGACCGTTCCCCTCGTCCCAGCCGAACGGTGCCCCCCTCAGCGTGTGGTGCGTCGTGCCGAAGACGTGATACCCCTCTTGCTTCAGCTGCCAGAACCACGCGACTGATGCGGTCGAGTCCGACCCGGGGGTGCCGAAGATCGCCGTTCCCATGTGCGTGACAACCGGCCAGAAGAGCACGCACGCGAAGGCGGTCGTGCCGAGCAGTACGAGGGCGGCCTCCGGCAGCACAGCTCGCAACGCGGCCATTGCCGGGCGCGCGTGCCTGAGCCCTGCGCGAATCGCCGGGACACTCGAGCCGACGAACAACTCGTGTGAGACGAGCAGAGCGACACCGACAGCGACGTTGGCCCAGACGACGCCACGAAGGCTCGTCGGCACGAGTGCGAGAACGGCGACTTGTGCGATCACGCCGATCCCCACGATCCACGCGTAGCGGGTCTCGCCTCGGGAGAGGTGATAGCCGACGAGGACATGGGCGAGCGAGAACAGACCTGTCGCCAGTGCAAACGGCGCCAGCACTGTCCCGCCCTCGGCGAAGTCCGCACCGAACGACGCGACTACAAGGCCGACCCCAACGGCCGCGTAGAGAAGCGCCAATCCTCCGCAGAACGCGGCCGTAGCGAGCAGCGAGCGACCGAGGATGTCTTCGGTCTCCTCGCCACGAGCCTGACGCGCCGCGGTTCGCGGGAACAGCACGGCGAGGATCGTGGCCGGGACGAAGAATGCGATGCGGGCGAATGCGGACGCGGCACCGTAGCTCCCCGCTTCGTCACCACCGAACCGCGCCTTGACGACCAGGAGGTCGATGTGGGTGAGGAGCGCGATCCCGATCAGGCCAACCGCCACGGGTCCCAGGTACCGCAAGAAGCTGTGGAGACTGGGCCGAACCTCGTCTGCGAGGGGGCGTAGCGGCACGTGAAGCATGGCGAACGCGGTCACGGTCCCGACCGCCGCTGCGACGACAGTGGCGAAGATCGTGCCTCCGAGTCGATAGCCGGCCGAGACTGCGATGGCCAGGACAACCAGTCGAACGATCCAGGGCAAGACGTAGAGCGCCGCCAACGCGTGAAACCGCTGGCGCCCCTGGAGAACGCCCAGACAGACCGGGAAGACAAGCGCCGTGATGAGTGTGGTCTCGGCCAGCACGAGGAGGCCGGTGTCGATATCGAGCAGCCCTGCCAGCGGAACGGCGAGCGCGAGCGCGATACCGATGAGAGGCACCGTGGCGAGAGCTGCGAGGCGGAGCGTTGCGCGGGTAAACGCGTCGGCGCCGGGCGCGTCGTCAGCCGCCATCCTGCGTGAAATCTCCCGAGAGACAGCCATCTGAAGCGCACCGGCGGGAAGCAGAACGAGTGTCAGGAGCCCGAGCAGCGCCGCAAGCGACCCGTAATCCTCAGCGCCGAGCAGCCGTCCGGCCGCAAGCAGGAATACGTAGTTTGCGACGATCGCGACAACTGACGCAGCGCCCAGGAGGAGGCCGCTGCGCACGCCGCTCCGTTCGGGTCGCACCTGAAGCGACTCGGCAGATCGTCCAATCGGCGTATCAGCCATGCGGACGGGATCGCATGTGAGGCCTGCCACCTTACTCCCACCGAACGACAGTCCCGCCGGCATTCGAAGCTACTTTCCGAAACGCAGGAAAGACTCCGTTTCTGGAGCCTTTCCAACGGGAGGACGGAGCTCCGGCGGCCTCCGCGTGTCAGGACCCTGCGCGTCTCGTCAACTCGGCCAGCTCGCGGTTGAAGCGCTCGGGCTCCTCGTAGTGCGGGAGATGACCGGCGCCTTCGTACCACGATGCCTCGGCGACAGGACAGGTGGCGAGGATGTGCTCGGCCATCGCCGGTAGCACGACCGTGTCCGCCCGGCCCTGCGTGATGAGCACCGGCACGTCGAGAGTGCGCAGCACGTCGTCACAGTCGAGCTGACGCGCCCCGAGATTGGCGCGAATCTCGGCCGGCACCACGATGTTCCAGCACAGCGCAGTCTCGAAGTCCTCGACGGGCATCGGCTTCGATGTGCAGACCCTCACGAAGCTGCGCATGGCGCCGATGTTCGTCGGCAGGTCGTCGGCCGTGGCGCCTGCGAAGTGATCGAGGAAGCCTGGGCCGATCAGCGTCCCGAAGGCCGTCTCGCCCAGCCTGACAGCGCCTTCGACGAGGTTGACGGCGGCGATTCGGTCCTCGCCGTTCGCGCGGACGTAGTCGCAGATCACGAAGGCGCCGTAGGACCAGCCCACGAGCACCGGCCGGTCGAGGACCAGCTCATCGATGATCGCCGCTACATCGTCGGCCCAGAGCTCTCCGGCGGCGTAGTGCTCCGGCTCGAGCGGCGCCTCCGACATCCCGTGGCCGCGCAGATCGTAGGCCACGAGCCGAAACTCGTCGGCCAGCGAGCTCTCGTACTGCTTGGCCCAGCAGAGGTGGTTCTGCGACCAGCCGTGAATGAACAGGATCGGCGGCCCATCCGCCCTCCCCCACTCGCGGACGTGCAGCTGCAGGCCGCCGCCGCCCCTCACCGTGTGAGCCTTCATCCTTCCCGTCCGCTCCTTTTCGGCGACGGACGTTTCCTGCGCGACGTTGGTCATCGCGTGCCTCCTTTCGGTCGCCGCCGATCGTGGCCACGCAGGGCTGGGAGCGCATCGGGCGAGGAGGCTTATCTTTCGCCGCCGGCCTACGTATCTTCTGAGCGCAGGTGCTTATACGCGCACCCGCGAGCCGGCGTTTGCGCGCAATACTGGCTGGCATGGATGCTCGCGCGAGCGACGTGTTCATCGGGCGCGTAGCCGAGGTCGAGAAGCTCGAGCTCCTGCTCGACGCCGCTCGCGCCGGGAACGGAGGGGCCGTCCTCGCCGTCGGCGAAGCGGGCATTGGCAAGACGCGGCTCGCAACCGAGCTCGTGCAGCGTGCCCGCGGCGCGGGGTGCGACGTCCTCCTCGGACGCTCGATCGACCTCGTCGGCGTGGAGCTCCCGTACCAGCCGTTCGTCGAAGCCCTCCGTCCCCTGAGAGACTCGCGCCAGGACGATCGCCCGAAGGTGCACTCGCAGCTGCAGGTCTTCGAGGAGACGCTTGCTCTCCTCACCGAGCGTGGAGCTACCGCGCCCGTGCTGCTCGTGCTCGAGGATCTGCACTGGGCCGATACCTCCACCCTCGACCTGGTCGTCTTCCTCGCGCACAACCTCGACGACCGGCGGGTCCTGCTGCTCGGGACGTACCGTGACGACGAGCCCTCGTCGGCCGAGCGCATGCTCCGACTGAGCGACGGCGTTCGCCGCTCGGGCTCGGGCGCCGTGCTCGAGCTCGGGCCTCTCGACGACGCCGAGCTGACGGCGCTGGTCGCCGCCCGCGCCGACGCGGCCGTGCCGGCAGCGCTCAGGGACGCGATCGTCGCTTCGCTCCGACGGCAATCCTTTGTTCGCCGAGGAGCTTCTGGCCGCCTCCGGCGATCAGGACAGCGAGCTCCCGCGGGTCGTGCGCGAACTGCTGCTGCAGCGCGTGACCCGGCTAGACCCTTCAGCGCAAAGCGTGTTGCGCGTGGCGGCCGCCGCCGGTCGCGACGTCGCGTACCCGCTGCTTCGCA
Source organism: uncultured Actinomycetes bacterium (assembly GCA_963826585.1). Classification (GTDB taxonomy): domain Bacteria; phylum Actinomycetota; class Thermoleophilia; order Gaiellales; family Gaiellaceae; genus PALSA-612. Next base: position 86,141 of record CAWGXP010000004.1, on the reverse strand, counting down.
CAGTGGCGGAGCTCCCGGAGCGCGACGTGCGCGAGTCGCTGCGACAAGCCGTCGAGAACGGAGTCCTCGTTGCCGATCAGTCGACCGGCAGCTTCCGCTTCCGCCACGCGCTCCTGGCGGAGGCGATCTACGCGACGATCCTGCCCGGTGAGCGCGAGGAGCTGCACGCGCTGCTTGCCGACGAGCTGTCGCGCGATGCAGCGACTGTTCCGGCCGAGCTCGCACCCCATTGGGCCGCCGCGGGTCGCACGGATGAGGCGCTCGTCGCGTCCGTCGAAGCGGCGCGACAGGCAGAAGCCGTCTTCGGGCTGGCGGAGGCGCTGGCGCATCTCGAGCGGGCGCTCGCTTTGTGGCCTGCCGCGCCGGACGCTCCCGCGCTCACCAGGCTCGACCTTGCAGAACTCTCCTCGTGGGCAGCATCGCTGGCCAGTCAGACGGGCGCCGCGCCGCGGGCCGTCGAGCTCGCGCGGCTGGCGATCGAGCTCGTCGGCGACCGGGACCCGCCGCGCGCCGCGCGTCTGCACGAGAGCCTCGCCGGCTACCTGCACGAGAGCGGACTGACCGACGCGGCCCTCGCCGCGTGCGAGCGCGCGGTCGAGCTGGTGCCCGCGCAACCGCCTTCCGCTGCACGCGCGGAGGCGCTCGCGGCGCTCGCGCAGGGGTTGATGCTCGCCTGGCGTTTCGACGAGTCGCTTCCGATCAGCCGCCAGGCACTGGAGCTGGCGCACGAAGTCGGCGCGCGAGAGGCGGAGCTGCTGGCCCTCACCGATCACGGTCGAGACCTCGCCTACCTCGGGCACGGCGAGGAAGGCCTTGCCCTCCTCTGGCAGGCACTGGACGCTGCCAGGCAGAACGGCGATCCCCAGGCGCTCCGGCGAGCGCACACCTCGCTCACCGACGTGCTGACGATGCTGGGTCGGCCGACCGAGTCGGCCCGGTTGGCCGCCGCAGCGGTCGACGAGATCGGGCGGTACGGCATCGACAACACCGTGCTCGTTGCGAATCAGATCGAGGCCCTGCTCGCGATCGGCGACTGGGACACCGCCGACAGCGTGAGCAGCGCCGCGCTTCGTGCGATCACGGCCAATTTCCCGTACATGCTCTTCATCATCCGCGCCGACCTCGACCTCGGTCGTGGCGATTTCGACGACGCACGGCGGCACCTCGAGGCCGCACGCGCAACGCTGCGAGAGGACGGAGGGCAGGGGACTACGACGCCTACGTCGCGGAGCTGGCCTTGTGGGAGCGCAGGTGGACGGACGCCGAGCAGGCCGTCCGCAAGGGCCTGGCCCGCGCGCGCTCGCGCCAAGCGGCCCAGATCCGGGTCTGGCTCTGCGCCAAGGGCCTGCGTGCCCAGTCGGAGCTGGCAGCGCTCGCAGCCGCCCGCCGCGACTCCGAGGCCGTCCGCAACTGGCGCAATCGTGCGGGGAAGCTCGTCGCCGACGCTCGCCGTGCCGCCGCGCAGGCCTCGAGCGTGACACCGAACGCGGGCGGGTGGTTGGCCGTGGCAGAGGCTGAGCACGAGCGCGCCCTTGGGACTCAGCCAGCTGAGTCGTGGTCGGAGATCGCAGCGACCTGGCACCGCCTAGAACGGCCGCCCCTCGTCGCCTACTGTCGTTGGCGCGAGGCGGAGGCCCTAGTCGCCAGCGGAGCGTCCCGCCTCGAGGCGAGCGTGCCGCTCAGAGCAGCGCATGCCGTGGCGGCCCGGATCGGAGCGCGGCCGCTCCTGTGGGAGCTGGAGTCGCTGGCCGCACGTGCACGACTCGACCTCACAGGGCCTGAGGAAGGGTTGTCCGAGGATGAGGTGGGCCTGAAGGAGACGTTCGGCCTGACGCCGCGTGAAGCAGAAGTTCTGGCCCTCGTCGCCCGCGGCTACACGAACCGCGAGATCGCCGCGACCCTCGTCATCAGCGTCAAGACGGCGAGCGTCCACGTCTCGCACATCCTCCGCAAGCTCGGTGCGCCGAACCGACGCGAGGCGGCTGCGGTTGCGCACCGTCTCGCCCCGCAGCATGCTGGGAGCGAGCCATGACCTACACACCGAACGCCGAGCGCTACGACCGCATGCTCTACAGGCGCTGTGGCCGGAGCGGCCTCAAGCTCCCGGCGATCTCGCTCGGGCTCTGGTGGAACTTCGGGCACGATCGACCCTTCGAGACGAGTCGCGCGATCGTGCGACGGGCGTTCGATCTCGGGGTCACGCACTTCGATCTCGCGAACAACTACGGTCCGCCGTACGGCTCGGCCGAGGAGAACTTCGGCCGGCTCGTGCGCTCCGACCTCAAGCCGTTTCGCGACGAGCTCGTGATCTCGACGAAGGCGGGCTACGACATGTGGCCTGGCCCCTACGGTGAATGGGGCTCGCGCAAGTACCTGCTCGCGAGCCTCGACCAGAGCCTCGAGCGGATGGGCCTCGACTACGTCGACATCTTCTACTCGCATCGCTTCGACCCCGAGACGCCGCTCGAGGAGACGATGGGAGCGCTCGACACCGCGGTGCGCCAGGGCAAGGCGATCTACGTGGGGATCTCGTCCTACTCGGCAGAGCGAACGGCAGAGGCCGCCGAGATCCTGCGTGAGCTGGGCACGCCGCTCCTCATCCACCAGCCGTCCTATTCGATGCTGAACCGCTGGATCGAACAGGGTCTCCTCGACGTCATCGGCGAGCTGGGGATCGGCTGCATCGGCTTCTCGCCTCTCGGCCAGGGCATGCTCACCGACCGGTACCTGGACGGGGTTCCCGAGGGATCGAGGGCAAGCGGTCCGACCTCGCTGTCGCCCGACCTCCTGACCGAGCAGGCGCTGGACAAGGTCAGAGCGCTGCGCGAGATCGCCGTGGCGCGAGGCCAGACCCTGGCGCAGATGGCACTCGCCTGGACGCTGCGCGACGCCCGCATGACTTCGACGCTCATCGGCGCAAGCAGCGTCGAGCAGCTCGAGATGAACATCGCCGCACTCGGTCTCCTCGACTTCACGGCCGAGGAACTGGCCGAGATCGACCGCTACGCGACGGACAGCGGCATCAACATCTGGTCGGCATCGAGCAAGTCGTGACGCGACGCAGTCAGGGGTAGCGCCGCGGAGCGAGGCCGTCCGGCACGAACCGACCGATGAGAGCACGGTGCCGAGCGACGAATGCATAGATCGCCTCAACAGCGGCCCGCGCATCGAGCCGCGCGGCCGACCGTGCCAGCGACTGCGTTGCCGGCAGCCGCTCGAGCACGCCCAGCGCTGCCGCCCCGGCCGAGATCGTGCACCCGTCCGGAAGGACGAGCCGCATCGATGAGCCGCGTTCGTCCTCGGAGACGTGCTCAAGCAGCGGATCGGCCGCGACGTCCTCGAGCCCGAGGAGTGCGAGGCTCCCGCGGCGGTCGAGCCGAGCGACGATCCGCGCAGCGAACCGGCAGAGCCTGCAGCCGGCGTCGTAGAGAAGAACCGGCCGAGCCACGCGCCCTCCGGTAGTCCCGATCAGCTGCCTGACGCTGCCGCGCGGATCTCGACGATCGTCGCTCGCCAGCTTCCGCTCGGCGCCTGCACGTCGACCTCATCGCCGACTCGCCTACCGAGGACAACGGAGCCGAGCGGCGATCCCGGCGAGACGGTACCGACGCCCCCGAGAGCGGAGATCTCGACGTCGATCCGCGCGCCGGACTGGTCGACGACGACAACATGCGATCCCTCGGAAACGACGTCCGCCGCGCCGCCCTCGACGATCTCTGCATGGTCGAACCGGTCGCGGAGGATCACGATCCGCCGCTCGAGCAGGCCCTGCTCGTTCTTCGCGGCGTGATACTCGAAGTTCTCCGAAAGATCTCCGTGGGCTCGGGCGGCGCTGATCGCCTCGACCATCTCTCGGCGTCTCGGGCCCTCGAGCTCCGCGAGCTCTGCGGCGAGGCGCGCGTGCTGCTCTCGCGTGAGCTTCTCCCCCATCAGACGGCCGCCAATCCCCGCGCCCTGCGGCTCGCGGCCGTCTGTCGCCTTTGCGCGGACAGCTCGACCTTGCGCAGTCGCACGTTCAGCGGCGTCACCTCGACGCACTCGTCCTCCCGGATCAGCTCGAGCGCCTGGTCGAGCGAGAGAGCACGGGCTGGGATCAACCGAACGAAGTCGTCGGCCGAGGCCGCGCGCATGTTCGTGAGCTTCTTCTCCTTCGTTGCATTGACGTCGAGGTCGTCGGCACGGGCGTTCTCACCGACGATCATCCCCTCGTAGACGTCGGCGCCCGGCCCGACCACGAGCGAGCCGCGTTCCTGGAGGTTGATGAGGGCGAAGGCGGTCGTCTTGCCCGCGCGGTCGGCGACGAGGCTGCCGGTCGGTCTCGTCCGGAGCTCGCCGTGCCACGGCTCGAAGCGCTCGAAGACGTGATGGAGGATGCCGGTCCCGCGCGTCTCGGTGAGGAACTCGGTGCGGAACCCGATCAGGCCGCGGGCGGGAACGACGACGTCCATCCGCACCCAGCCCGTTCCGTGGTTGACGAGCGCCTGGGTCTGGCCCTTGCGAAGGGCAAACAGCTGAGTGACGACGCCGAGGTACTCCTCCGGCACGTCGACCGAGACGCGCTCCATCGGCTCGTGCACCTCCCCGTCGACGATACGGGTCACGACCTGCGGCTTGCCGACCGTCAACTCGAATCCCTCGCGTCGCATCTGCTCGATCAGTACCGCCAGTTGCAGCTCACCACGACCCTGCACCTCCCATACTTCGGGCCGCTCGGTCGCGAGAACGCGGAGCGAGACGTTTCCGACGAGCTCGGCCTGGAGGCGGCTCTCGACCTGGCGCGCGGTCAGCTTGTCGCCGTCTCTGCCGGCGAGCGGCGCGGTGTTGATGCCGACGGTCATCGAGAGCGACGGCTCGTCGACGGAGATCACGGGCAGCGGCCGCGGATCGAGCGGGTCCGCGAGCGTCTCGCCGATCATCACCTCGGGGATGCCCGCGACAGCGATCAGGTCGCCAGGCCCGGCCTCCTCGGCCTCGACGCGGTCGAGCGCCTCGCTGACGAACAGCTCGGTTGCCTTCGCGCGCGTGATCGTCCCGTCGGTGCGGCACCACGCAAGCTCCTGGCCGCGGCGAATCGTCCCCTGTTGCACGCGACAGAGCGCAAGCCGGCCGACGTAGGGCGAGGCGTCGAGGTTGGTGACGAGCGCCTGCAGCGGATGACCCTCCTCGTAGACCGGCGGCGGGATGTGCTCGAGGATCAGCTCGAGCAGCGGCGCGAGGTCGGGCTCGAGCCCGTCCGGGTCGGGCGCGAGCGAGGCACGGCCGGCCTTCGCGTTGCAGTAGACGATCGGGAACTCGATCTGGCTCTCGTCGGCGTCGAGGTCGAGGAAGAGCGCGTAGACCTCGTCGACGACGTCGGCGATTCGCGCGTCGGGGCGGTCGACCTTGTTGACGACGAGGATGACGGGAAGCCGCGCCTCGAGCGCCTTGCGGAGCACGAAGCGCGTCTGCGGCAGCGGGCCCTCGCTCGCGTCGACGAGCAGCAGGACGCCGTCGACCATCGTCAGCCCGCGCTCCACCTCGCCGCCGAAGTCGGCATGGCCCGGCGTGTCGACGATGTTGATCTTCACCGCGCCGTGGCGGACGGCGGTGTTCTTGGCCAGGATCGTGATCCCCTTCTCGCGTTCGAGCTCCCCGGTATCGAGGATCTGCTCGGCGACGTCCTGGTTCGCGCGGAATGCCCCGGACTGCCAGAGCAGCGCGTCGACGAGCGTCGTCTTGCCGTGATCGACGTGGGCGACGATGGCGACGTTGCGGATGTCGGAGCGTTGCGGCACCTGCCGAGGGTACCCGGGCGACGACTAGCGACCGCTATTTCCGCAGGCAGAGGGCGGCGAGGTCGATGCCGAAGAGCGGGCTGGTAGACCTGGCAGCCGATCCGCGCCGAGAAGAAGTCGCGGCTCGCGTTCGTCCCGATCGCGGCCGCGGGAGCGTCGTCGCGCTCGAGCTCGAGCGCGAGGCGGCTCGCTGCTCGATTGCGGCTCGCGCCGGACAGCTTCTCCGCCGCGCGGAGCTTTCGGTTGAAGGCCGGGTCGTCGAAGTACGAGAAGTTGCTGATGTTCGCTTGGCCGATCGTGCTGCCGTCGAAGATTGCGAGGACCCCTGACCGGATCGGGGGGCATGAGGTATCCGGAGACGGCGAGGTCGAACGGCTCGCCGCGTCGAGTGATACGGGTGAAGTAATCGCCGATCGCGAACTCCTTCACCTGGACGTCGATCCCGAGCGGCGCGAGGTCGCGGCGGATGATCTGCGCCTCCTGGACCCAAGGTGCGGTGTTCGGGGTGTACATGATCGCCGTCGCATGCACGCGCCCCGCGATGCGCTTCGCTCGCCGGAGGTCGGGGCCGTTCACGGGGTAGAGATGAAAGCTCTTGGCCCCGGCCATCGACGCGGGGATGTAGTCGGCCGAGGGCGCACCCGCGAAGAACGGGCTCCCGTTGGCAAATCTCAGTTCCTGGGCGACGAGGGCCGGGCGGTCGATCGCGTAGTTCACCGCCCGCCGCAGTCGCGCCTGCGAGAAGAGCGGCCGGCTCGTGTTCATGTGCAGCCATCGCGCCCCGAGCACCGGGCTGACGAAGTACCGCTGGTGCCCCTGCTTCGCGGCTTTGCTGCCGGGACCGTACTCCGCCTCCAACCGTGGTCCAGCGTCCGAAGGAATCCCGTCGAGCGCATTGTCGGTCTTGCCCGCCTCGATCTGCTGGAGGGCACGCGCCGGGTCGACGCCGAGCGCGACGACGATCTGGTCGAGCCGGTGCGGGCGGTCGCCGTGGTAGTTGGGATTGCGTCGGAGCACGAGCTGCTGGCGAGGCGTGTACGACGCGATGTAGTACGGACCGGCTGACGGGATGTCGTCGATCCCACCCGGGTCGGCCGGCGTGTCGCGCGGGACGGCGCACGCCTCGCCGGTCGCGAGGTCGGAGAGGAAGGCGCCGTCGGGCCGCGCCAGCCTGATCGTGAGCGTCCGCCCCCGCGCGACGACGCCCGAGAGGTGGCGCGCCTTGCCGGTGACGTAGTCCTGATACCCGACGATGCCGCTGAACTGACTCGCGTACGGCGACTTCATGCGCGGGTTCGCCACGCGTTCGATCGTCGACTTGAACGTCATCGCCGTCACCGCCTCGTTCGACGGCGGCGAGAAGCGAAAGCCCGGCCGGATCCTGAACGTGTACGTCGTCCCGCCCGCCGTCGGAGCAGGGATCGCCTCCGCCACCTCCGGGACGATGCGCGAGCCCTCGGGTGCGGGCTTGTCCGGGAGCGTGACGAGGTTCGCGCAGGTCGCGTAGGAGACCGACGCCGGGCCCGCCCACGAAGCGCCGGATCGAGCGATGTCACGTCGGATTGCGTCGTGACGTGCGCCACGCCCCCGGCTTCTGCTGGACGCGGAGGGGCAGGCGCGATCGCGACCCACACCTCCCCGTCGGCAGTCGCGAGCGCGTCCGGTGTTCCGCCGAGGTGGATCGTCTTCTGCACCGTTCCCGATTGTGGATCGAGGCGCATGACCGTGCCGTCGCCGCCGTTCGCCACCCACACCGCGGTGGGCGTGGCGACGACAGCCGTCGGCCCCTCACCGACGGGCGTCGTACCGGCGACGGCGTTCGTCCCGGTGTCGACGCGAACCACCGTGTTGTCACCCGCATTCGCGATCCACGCGCCGGCAGGGTTCACGGCGACCGCAGCGGGACCGTGACCGACCGGGATCGTCGTCGGCACGAGCGTCGCCGGGTCGATGCGCGTGACGGTGCCGTCGCTGCTGTTCGTCACCCAGACGGAGCCTGCACCGGCTGCGATCGCCGACGGGTCGTTGCCGACGCCGACGGATCCCAGCTTCCGCCCCGACGCGGGGTCGATCCGCGAGACGACCCCGTCGGGATCGACGACCCAGAGCGACCCGAACGCCGAGAGCGTCGGTCGCACGCTGCCGCCGAAGAAGCCCGGCGCAGCGAGCGACCGCGTCGAGGCGACACGGTCGTACCTCGGGTCGATCTCCGAGACGCCGCCCTTGCCGCCGGTTACCCAGACGGCGTCCTTCGTCGCGGCGAGCGCCGTCGGCGCGTCGCCGATCGGAATCGTTCGCACCGCCTGTCGCGAGGGCACGTCGACGCGCGTCACGCTCTCGTCGTCGAAGTTCGCGACCCACAGGCCGCCGGCGCCTGACGTGATCGCGACCGGGCGCGCGCCGACCGGCACCGCGGTCCCGACGGAGCCCGATGCGTCGATCGGGACGACCGAGTTCGCCGCGACGGCGGTGTCGGAAGAACCGCCCAGAAGAAGCAGAGGAATGAGGACCGCTGCCGCGATGACCGCAATGCCTGGGCCAGCAACGAGAGCGGCGCGCCGCTTGGTGATTCGGCGCCCGGCGACCTCTTCGGCTGCCCGCTCCAGCTCGCCCTCGCGCCCTTCGAAGGCCGACGTCGTGGCGGTCCGGAGCGGCGGGAAGGACGACTCGAGGCCGTCGATCTCGAGCTGGAAGATGCGCTCGGGCCGCTTGAGGTCCTTCAGCTCGTGCTCGCCGAGGTCGACGAGACGGACGTCCTCCGGCAGCTCGTCCTCGACGAGCTCGCGCGTCGTGTTCGACAGCAGCACCTGTCCGCCGTGGCCGGCGGCGCAGATCCGTGCTCCGCGGTGGACGCCCATGCCGACGTACCGCTCGCCACCGACGAGCGGCTCGCCCGTGTGGATCCCAATCCGCACGCGAAGAGAGACGCCGTCCGGCCAGGGCTCGGCGGCGAGCGCCCATTGTGCGGCCACGGCGGCCGCGACCGCGTCGCGCGCGCGGGCGAAGGCGACGAAGAACGCGTCTCCCTGCGTGTCGATCTCGTGCCCGTCGAACTGCTCGATCGCCGAGCGAAACAGCTCTGCGTGCCTCGAAAGCACCGTGTCGTATCGTTCGCGGAGCTGTTCCAGCAGCCGCGTCGACCCCTCTATGTCGCTGAAGAGGAAGGTGACCGTGCCGGTCGGGCGTTCGGTCATCTTCAGCCGCTCACGATATCCGCCGGTCGGCGGAAACAAAAGAGCTGATACGCCTTCTACAGCAGGATCCGAAGCGCGAGCGGGAGTGAGCAGCCCTCTTCGACGAGCGTGCGCGCGGCCTGGAGGTCGACGCGCGACACCGTGAGCAGGAACGCGTCCTCCGGCTCGAACCCGAGGCGCACGGAACTGGTCGAACCGCCAGCGCGCCACTCGAGTCTCCTCGACTTCGACGTCTTCGGCGATTGAAACGTGCTCGGCGGAGGTGGACATCGCGTCCCTGCCTTTCGCGTCGGGTGGTTACGAGCTGAAACGTCGAGGCAGCCGATCTGTTGTTGATCCACGGTAAGGCTTCGTTGCGGCCGCGTTAAGAGCTGTGCCGGCTGCGTAAAAGGCCCCGGAAACCGGAACCTTTTCGAACCAGTGGAGTTGAACCCGCGACCTCTGGATTCAGGGGTTGCCGCGCCCTACCGGATCACGCCACAGGGACCGGGGGACGTTCGTGCTCGAGATACGCCGCGGTCACGTCCGTCGCCGAGGGAGGCTCGCGGGACGGCCTTGAGAGCAGGCTTCGGTCACGGCACGCGCACCACACGTGAAGCGACGGGGCCGCGATTGCCGGCTCGGTCGACCGCCGTCACCACAACGCGGTGAGCTCCTCGTGTCAGGCGAAGTCGGTGGACGGGCTCGTGACCGGAGAGCTCTCCATCCACGACCTCGGTCGTGGCGACCGTGGCGCGATAGCGCGGGCCGATCGAGAGCTCATAACGGTCGACACCGCTGCCCGTATCAGTGGCCGGAAAGGTGAGCGTCACCCACCGGCCCGACGTGATCGCATCGAGGTGCGGGCGGGATGGTCGGGTTCGATCGGTCCAGCGGAATCGAAGCGTCGCCCGCTCCGGGTCTGAATCGAGCATGACCACCTCGAAGGCATTCCGCACCGAGAACTTCGCGCTCCGTGCGTTCGCCAGCAACAGATTGCGCTGAGGGAATCGGCTGGGAGCGAGCCGCGCATCGTTCGCACCGGCGTGCACGACCAGCCACGGAACCTCTGGCCTGTACTCGATCCAGTACTCGTCTGCCCCCGAAACGACGTAGAGGGCGTGGGGGAGCGCAGAGGGACGATCGATCCGGGCGATCCGGTACTCACCGTTCGCCAGAGTTGGCCCCTCGCGCGCGATTCCACCCGAACCGCCACTTCTCGAAGGCGTTGAAGTGCCCGCTGCCGTGCCCCATGACGCTGTACGGGCTCGCGTAGTTTTCCGCGCGGCAGCTCGTACTACAGATCCAGGCCGGGCCCTCCTCTCGCACCCCGTAGTTGTGCCCCAGCTCGTGCGCGAAGAGATCCTTCGAGATCCTCCCGAGCATCCAGACACCCGGCGGGTAGTACGCACCGCCCCACGGGCAATCCATGCCCGGAAGGAGGTACGCGACGAGGGCAAATCGACTGAGATCGACCGAACGGCGAATCGTCTCGTGGACACCCTGGGTGTCGCAACCACTCGGCCGTCTCCGGAGCGCATGCGTCCAACCGATCACCTCGACCGATAGCGACGTCTTGCCGAACGACGCGTCGCGGATGTACGTCTCGGTTTCTGCGACGGCAGCTCTGGCTTCCTCGACGGTGACGGGCTCTGGACCCCACGTCGCCAGAACGAGCCCGATCCGCTGCTCTCCGGTCACCTCCCCAAGCGACTGGGAGAACGCGTCACCCGCCGTGGCTGCGAGCAACAGCGAGATGGCCGCCACCGCGACGAACATACGCATTCCACAGAGTTACACCGCCCGGCGTCAGCTGGTTACAAGACCCGCCAGCTCATGTCTCCTGCCGCGCTAGAAGCCACGGCGCGCGAGCCGAACCTCACAGCCGCCGCGGGGGTGGGGCGCTACTCCTGGGTGACGAGCGCCCTTAGCTGCTCGCGAGCGAAACGCTGGGCGAGCACCGGCACGAAGACTTCGACCTTGGCATCGCCGAGCCGATCGAGGGACTCCCCGAAGCAGCGAGCGACCGTTTCCTCCGAGAGGACACCCTCGAACTCGCGCACCAGCGTTTCGGCTGCTTGATCGACGTGATGCTGCGTTACGGGATCGAGAATCTCGGGCATCGTTTCCTCCCCCTGGAGATCAACGGGCCAGCAGTGGGACTGAATCCTGTCCCAGAGGTTGGTGTATGTCAACGTGTGGTTGAGTTCATGGCCGAGTTTGCAGTCGATCGACCTGCGTGAGGAGGAGCGTCATGACGAAATCGACCACGACGATCAGCGAGCGCGAGACGGAGCAGGTCGAGCGCGCTCGACATCTTGTCGGGCGTCACCTACGCGGTGTCTGACACCTTGCTGCTAGCGCCTGCGGTCAGGTTGCTGGAGAAGAACTCGAGGGCCGTGCGCGTCTTCGTCTGCTGCTCACCGCCGAGCTCGACCCCCCGTTCCACGAGGAACGCCCGTGCCTCGGCTGCCGCCTGAAAGGCCAGCCCGGGCGCGCACTTCGTGGACAGCTCGAGAATGCGTGTGTAGTCCGGGTAGTTCCAGAGCTCGGCCACCAGTCTGCCGTCGTACCCCTTCGGCGAGAACTTGAGCTTGAGGACGAAGATCGGGCCGAGGATCGATAGGTCGTCGAGCTCGATTCCCGCCGGAGCATGCTCGGCAAAGAACGCCCGCTGGTCCTTCGTGAAGAGCTTGCGAAGCGGGCCGCCTCCGCCCACGATCGCCCGCACGTTCGCCTTCGGGAGCGTCGCCTTCAGCGAAGCAGAGCAGACGAATCCACCCGGCATGGCGTCGACCTCGACGCCGAAGCCTGGTGACTTCCGCAGCTTCGCGGGAAGATCGCCCGGGACGACCGGCCGCAGCTTGACGACGGAGTCGTCACCCTTCCCCTGCACACGGCGCGCGCGAACGACGAGTCCCTGGTCGTTCAGCTGTAGATCCGGCGTATCGAAGAAGAAGACCTGGCGAATCTGCGCATCCAGCGGATCCATTCCGAGCGCACGCACCGTCGAGCGGAGATCGGAGTCCGGCACCGTCAGCTTCAGCTCGACGCTGTCGGCCCCCTTGGTCAGAGCTAGCAGCTCACCTCGATCCTCGTCGGACATTGCGGGAGGTGTCTTCGTAGTCATCCAAACGCTCCTCTCGAGCTATCGGCTCCGGTTCGGGATCTCACCCTACGCGCGGCTCGTGGTCACTGCGCAGGCCCACCGGACGGGGCGGCCAGGTGGTGGCCAAGGTCGACGTCGTTGCCTCGCACTTCGAGCACCCACGTCGAGCCTTTCCGGAAATCACCGGCGCTCCCAGCCGGCGGGAGCGACTCGACGACGAACTGCTGGATATCGCCGTGCGTGCAGAGCACTGCAGGGCCGTCGGCAGCCACATTTCGAACGAGCTCGATCACGTGCTCGAGATCCGTGCCTTCCGCCAGGGCATCAGTCAGCTCGATCGGTAAGCCGCGATCTGCAGCCAGCGGCTCGAGCGTCTGCGAGCAGCGGACGTAAGGGCTCGTGAGCAGGCGGGTCAGCGCGCGCCCTGCGTATGTCTCAACCAGCCCCTCGGCTTGCCGCCAGCCCGCGGGAGTCAGTGGGCGCAGATGGTCAGGCTCGGTCCAGCGTCGGCGGTCGCCCGCCTTCGCGTGGCGGAGGAGGTAGACCGGCACCGTGTCCGAGACGAGCTCGACGAAACGCTCCAACAGCTTGCGGTCGCGCTCGTAGCTGAGCACGCCAAATGCAGCTTCGACCCCGTACCACTGCGCCTCGTCGGTTTCATGCGCGGGGGCAAGCGTTCCCTCAATTGGCCTCATCAACCAGAAGCGAACGACCTTGTCCCGCCCACGCACATCGCCGTACGAGCTCGTGCCCAGCTCCGTTCCGAGCGCGCAAAGCAGGCCCGTCTCCTCCTCGACCTCGCGGAGAGCAGCTTCGCGCTCGTCTTCACCAGCCTTGAGCTTTCCCTTCGGGAAGCTCCAGTCGTCATAAGCAGGACGATGGACGAGCACGACCTCGGCCTCTCCTTCGCGGCCACGCCTCCAGACGATGCCACCGGCCGCACGAACGGTCGCGTTCAGAGCCACGAACGGAGCTTCGGCGCATCGAGCTTCGCCCAGGTCTTGCGCCAGCGTCGCCGCGTCCTCTGCCCGCGGGCCCGCTCGAGACCGGCCAGTTCACCGGCGACGAAGGCTTCGCTCACCGATCGGCGACGCGAAGCCCACTCGCCAAGCCAGGTCTCGGCCGCAATGGCGTCATTGTGCTCTCCGAGGACATCCTGCAAGGCGGCCGCCGCCGCCGCGAACGCAGTGGCACGCTTACCGAGCGCCGGCGCCACGGCTTCTGCCGCATAGCGGCAGCGTTTGACGCGAATGCGCACTCTGTGCAGATCCTCGTCCGCGGGCGAGTCGTCGAGCGTTCGCACGACCCGCCGCAGCGAGCGCCAGGGGCCTTGCACAACCTCGGGAAGGACCTCGCGGGCAGGCCGGTCCGCCTCCGATGTCAGCTGTGGGGTTCGCGATGCTTCGACCAGCCGGTCGAGCAGAAAGATGTAGCGGTCTCCGCGCATCGCCGCGAGCAGGCTGGCCTGCGCGCGACGTCGGCCGGTCTTGAGCGACCGTAGAACCGGGCGCGCCGCCAGCCGGTTCGACTCCGTCAGGACGTGGATCCGGTCTTCGAGGCCGGCAATCATCACGTCGCCGTCGCGGACTCGCCCCAACAGCTCAGCGAGCCAGCCCAGCTCGGATTGGAGCGAACGGGACCACTCCTGATCGAGGAGCGGGGCGAACGTGCGAAGATCGGAGCGAAGGCGCCGCGTAGCCACTCGCGCCTGGTGGACGCCTTCGACATGCGCATCCAGTCGGACGACGGGATCGTGCTGCAACAACCTGGCCACCGACGTCGCGATTGCCTGGCGAACGACGGCTCCTGCGGTGGAATCTCGCTCGAGCGCCGAGACGACCACGTCGGGCGGCTCGAGGGCACGAGCGCCGAGCGCGCGGAAGACCTTGGGAGTCCCGTCGACCGGCCCTGCTCCGGCCTCCTCGAGCACCAACCGAAGCTTCTTCACGAAGCGCGTGGGAGCGGTCTCCGCGACCTCGATCTCGACTTCTCGAAAGCGCGTCGCGATGCGGCGCCCCTCGAAGACGGAGACCTCGTCGTCCACGACCTGAGCGATGAACGTCCCGTCGGCAGCGCACAGGTCGACAGCCTTCCGCAGTGTTCGCAGCCTTGCCGTCGGGCCAAGCACGGCGCCGCGTGTGTATGCGCGAACGAGGTCTTCGACGACCTCTGGAAGCCGACGTTGGGAACCCTCGAACCGAAGCTCCGTCCGGAGCAGGAAGCCCGAGCCGTTCTCCGCCGGGAGCTTCAGCGTCCAATCGTCGTTCGTCCGGTAGCGCAGCGTGATCCTCGCGCGCGCCAGCCTCAGGTCTTCGGTGTCGTAGTACGTCGCGATGTAGCGCTCGGGCTCGTGGGCAATTGCCTCGACCTCCTGACCAAGCGCATCGAACGCGGGCATTCGAAACGAAGGCGACGCCGAGAGCTTGAGCTCCCGCTCGCGCGGAAGGCTCACGCGGAGCCCTCGCCGCGCCCTTCTGCGAGTTCCTGAAGCCGGCGCTGGCTGTCGATCCCCGTCACGGTGGGAATCTTGCGCCAGCCCCGAGGTCTGAGCTCCCAGGCGAGCACATCGTCTGCGAGCGAGATGGTCAGGATCTCCTCGAGCCTCGCGGCTAGGTCGGGGTCGGTCACAGGCGTGACGCACTCGACGCGCCGGTCGAGGTTTCGCTCCATGAGATCCGCGGAGCCGATGTAGTAGCGCGCGCCGCGCTCGAGGCTACCGAAGCGAAAGATCCGTGAATGCTCGAGATACCGCCCTACGACCGAGCGGACGCGAATCCGCTCGGAGAGTCCCGCAACGCCCGGCTGGAGACTGCACATCGAGCGCACGATGAGGTCGATCTCCGTCCCTGCCTGAGAGGCCTCGTACAGAGCATCGATGATCGCGGGGTCGATGAGGTTGTTGACCTTGATCACGATGCGACCGTCTGACGCGTCGGCCTCTTCCTGGATCAGCTCGAGCAGCCTCTGGCGCAGAGAGACGGGAGCTACGAGCACCTTCCCGTACGAGTGCTGGTAGGAGTAGCCGGTGAGAAAGTTGAAGAGATCAGCCACGTCGCGGGTCAACTCGGGATCGGCCGTCAGCAGGCCCACATCCTCGTAGACCCTCGCCGTGACGGGGTTGTAGTTGCCGGTTCCGATGTGGCAGTAGCGCGCGATCGTCCCCTCTTCTTCGCGAACGACCAACACGGACTTTGCGTGGGTCTTAAGGCCGACGACGCCGTACGCCACGTGCACACCAGCTTGTTCCAGCTTGCCCGCCCAAGCGATGTTCGCCTCCTCGTCGAAGCGAGCCTGCAACTCGACAAGCGCGACCGCCTGCTTGCCGGCCTCCGCAGCGCGGATCAGCGCCTGGACGATCGGGCTCTCCTCGTCGGACGTGCGGTACAGCGTCTGCTTGATGGCGAGCACGTGCGGGTCATGGGACGCCTGTCGAACGAACTCTTCGACCGACGTGGAGAACGAATCGTAGGGATGATGAACGAGCAAATCGCCCTCGCGCAGCACGGCGAAGATGTCGGGAGCCGGCGTGCCCGCGAGACGACTATTGGTTACTCCCGGCCAGGACGGCGCTTTCAGCGACGGCCGGTTGAGGTCTGTCAGTGACCAGAGATCGCTCAGGTCCAGGAGCCCCGGGATCACCGAAACATCGGACGCCTTCAGGCCGAGCTCCCGTTGGAGTAGCAGGCGGATCTCTCTCGTCATGGTCGGATTGACCTCGAGCCGAACGGCCTGAGGTGACCGTGCCCTTCGGAGTAGCTGAGTCCGCATCGCATCCAGCAGGTCTTCTGCCTCGTCCACCTCGACCTCGATGTCAGCGTCGCGCGTGACGCGGAAGACGTGCCAACCGTCGACCTTCATGCCCGGGAAGAGACGGTGGAGGTGGGCGGCGATCACTTGCTCGATGGGCACGAACGAGCGCCGGCCCGTGACCTTGAGGAAGCGCGGAAGAAGCGGCGGGACCTTGACGCGCGCGAAGCGCTGCTCGCCAGTCTGCGGATCGCGGCCCACGACAGCGAGATTGAGCGAAAGGTTGGAGATGTAGGGGAACGGGTGAGCGGGGTCGACAGCCAAAGGCGTGAGCACGGGGAAGATCCTCGAGATGAAGACCTCTCGCAGCTCCTTCTGGTGGCTCGGCTTGAGGTCGTCCCAGTCGACGATGCGTATGCCAGACGCGGCGAGCTTGGGCTTGACCTGCTTGCTGAAGACGGAGCTCGCGCGATCGGTCAGAACCTCTACAGATGCGCGGATCGCCTTCAGCTGGTCGACCGCTGTCGCCCCGTCTGGAGAGGTGCTGGTCAGGCCTGCCGCCACCTGCTCCTTCAGCCCGGCGACGCGAATCTGGAAAAACTCGTCCAGGTTGCGGCTGACATGGACGAGGAACTTGACTCGCTCGAGGATCGGCAGCGACCGGTCCTCGGCCAGTGCGAGCACGCGGGCGTTGAAGTCGAGTCGCGACAACTCGCGATTCAGGTACCGAGCCGGCCCTGTCTCCGACCCCGTCGCCGGCTCCTCGAGAGAGCGAGCGGCACGGGGCGCGGGATCCAATCGCGGGTCGATGATCTCAGTCACGGCGTGTAATCGTTATAGCGGCTCGTCGACGACGCGTCGAGACTCGCCCTATGCGGCGAGCTGCTCGGCGGCGAGCATCAGCGCCGCACCCTCGCGCAAGCCGCCGCGCGCAACGATCAGAGGCACATCGAGCCGTTTCTGGATTTCGGCGACGATCATCGCTCCGGCCGCGAGCGTCGATGCGCGCTCGCGGTCGAGCCCGTATCGATCCGCGAGCTCCCTGGACGAGTGCTTACAGCACAGGCGGGTAGCCGTACGGAGCTGGCCTGCGCCGAGCTTCGGGCTACCGGCAATCCGGCGCAGCGCTCGCGGCGCTGCCTCCGACCGCCAGGGCGTGAGTGGTGGCCGGCGGCGAGAAGCCGTCGAGGTGCTCGAGCAGCAACTGCTTCGCCTTGCGCATGCCTTTCTTGCCCGGAGGATCTGCGTCGAGGGCCTGGGCGGTCAACCGCAGCGAGCCGACGTCGACGGAGCGCACCCACGCGGGATCAGACGCAGGCAGCCCAACCGCCAGCTGCGTCGAACCTCCTCCGACGTCGACGACGGCCGTGGTCTCGCGGCACGCAGGGCTCGATGACGTTGCCCCGAGGAAGGCGATCCGCGCCTCTTCGTCACGGCCGAGGATTCGAACGGCTGCGCCAGACTCCGACTCGAGCCGGCGCACGAGCTCGATTCGGTTCTCCGCCTGCCTCCCGGGTGAGGTGACCACGACTTCCAGCCGCTCACAACCCAGCTGTCGGGCCTTCCGTGCAAACCCGGCCGCCATCCGACCCACGGCCATGAGCTTCGTCTCGGAGATCGAGCCCTGGACCGCGATTTCGTCGCCAAGCTGCGCCCAATCCTTTTGCTCGTCCAGTACCGTCAGCGACCGCCCGGAGACGGACGCGACAAGCAGACGCACCGTGTTCGAGCCCACGTCGATGACGCCCACCGTGGCCATCTTGAGATCCTTCCAGCGACGTCGGCTGGTGAAACGCCAATCCGGAGTACAAGTTGTGACGCGGTGGTTAGAGTTGGGTGACGATCGGCCCCTGTCGGCTGGTATTTGCCCTCGATCCTGTGAATGACCGTGAGACCACACCGCAGCCCGTCGGTCGCACCGTCCTCGCTGTCGACGTCGGCGGCTCTCATGTCAAGCTGCTGGTAAGCAGCGAGACCGAGCGGCGCCGTTTCCGCTCGGGTCCGACGCTAACCGCCGCGGAGATGGTCGCGGGTGTCCTCGAGCACGCCGGCACGTGGGCGTACGACGTCGTCTCGGTCGGCATTCCGACGCAAGTGCGAGGAGGCGGCCTCGTCGTCCACGACCCGGTCAATCTGGGCACAGGGTGGGTCGGATTCGACTACGAGGCGGCATTCGGGAAGCCGACCAAGGTCATCAACGACGCTGCCATGCAAGCGATCGGGGCCTACGATGGCGGTCGCATGCTCTTTCTGGGCCTCGGCACCGGCCTCGGCTCGGCCATGATCGTCGACGGGCTCGTTGAGCCCATGGAGCTCGGCCATCTTCCGTTCAGAAAGGCGACCTACGAGGACTACGTCGGGAAGAGAGGTCTTAAGCGGCTCGGCCCCACGCGCTGGCGCAAGCGGGTGCTCGAGACGATAGAGGAGCTCGCCGCCGCGCTCGAGCCGGACTACGTCGTCCTCGGTGGGGGAAACGCGGATGAGCTCGACCACCTGCCAGCCAACGTGCGACTGGGAGGAAACGAGGACGCGTTCAAGGGTGGCTTCGAGCTGTGGAACGCGCCGCGCTGACGCGCGCCGCGCACGCAACACAGAGGTACGTTCCGGGGCGCGACTAGGGTTGTCGTGGCTGCAACTGACGTGCCCAGATGACAAACGCTGCTCCTCGTACCGGCGTTGTGCTCACTGTGCTCACCCTCGGGTGCGCCGGCTACGCGATGCTGCAGTCGCTCGTCATACCCGCGCTCCCGACGCTCCAGCACGACCTGCACACGACACCGACCGGCGTGACATGGGTGTTCACCGCCTACCTGCTCTCCGCCTCCGTCGCAACGCCGATAGCCGGTCGCCTCGGCGACATGTTCGGCAAGAAGCGCGCGCTCCTCGTCGTGTTGACGGGCCTGGCCGGGGGCTCGTTGATCGCTGCTCTCGCGACGACTCTCCCTGTCTTGATCGCGGCCCGGACGATTCAGGGCATCGGGGGCGCGATCTTCCCGCTCGCATACGGGATCATCCGCGACGAGTTCCCGCGCGAACGCGTTGCAGGCGGGATCGCTCTCATCTCCGGTCTGCTGGGAATCGGCGGCGGCCTCGGCATCGTGCTGGCGGGACCGATCCTCGACAACCTCGGCTACCACTGGCTCTTCTGGATTCCGGCGCTCGTCGTCGGCGCGACGGTGATAGCAACCCTGCTCTTCATTCCGGAGTCACCCATTCGTGCCGAGGGCTCCGTCGACTGGCCCGGCGCGGCGCTGCTCTCCTTCTGGCTCGTCTGCGTCTTGCTCGCGATCAGCCAGGCGCCTCAGTGGGGATGGACCTCACCACGAACGATCGGCCTGCTCGTCGTCGGGCTCCTCGCGGGAGCCGTGTGGGTCGTGATCGAAGGCCGGACCCGAATGCCCTTGTCGACATGCACATGATGCGCTTGCGTCCGGTCTGGTCGACGAATCTCGCCGGCTTCCTGATCGGCTTCGGCTTGTACAGCGCGTTCGTGCTGATCCCGCAGTTCGTCCAGACTCCGCCGTCGAACGGATACGGCTTTGGCTCGTCGGTGACACAGTCGGGCCTGTTCCTGATCCCGTCGACGCTGATGATGCTGATCGCCGCTCCGTTCAGCGGCCGGCTCTCGAGGGTCTACGGATCCAAGCTACCGCTCGTCCTCGGCGCTGCGACCACGATGCTCGCATTCGTGTTCCTCGCAATCGCCCATTCCAGCCACTGGCAGTTCTACGTCGCCTCGATCCTGCTCGGGATCGGCGTCGGCTTCGCGTTCGCGTCGCTCGCGAACCTGATCGTCGAGGCGGTGCGGTCTGACCAGACAGGCGTGGCGACGGGGATGAACACGGTCATGCGCACGATCGGCGGGGCACTCGGCGGCCAGGTCGCCGCAAGCCTCCTCGCCGCCAGCCTGCTGGCGGACGGGTATCCGTCCGAGCAGGGCTACACGACAACCTTCATCGTCATGGCCAGCGTGCTCGCGGCCAGTGTCGCGGCGTCGCTGGCGGTGCCCAGCCGCAGGCCGCATCGAGCTCACGTCGTTACCCTGGAGCCACGGGAGTCGCTCGAGTGAGCGGGAAGCCTCCGTCGCAACTCGTTGTGGTCGGGGTCGACGGGTCGCCCGAGTCCGCCGCCGCGCTTCGATTTGCAGCCGACGAGGCAATGTTGCGCGGAGCCGTGCTTCGGATCGTCTGCGCCTGGTCTCCGGCCGCGTCTGCGTACGTGGGAGAGGTCTTCGCTCCAACGCCTGACGCGTTCGATGAAGCCGAGCGCCAGGCGGACAACGTGCTGCGCGCAGCTCTCGAGCGACTGCAAGGCGAATCGTTGGAGATCGAGGCGGTCGCCGAGGAGGGCGGGCCGGCGACCGTCCTCCTCCAGCAAGCCGCGGACGCAGCGTTGCTCGTTGTCGGATCGCGCGGCCTGGGAGCCGCGAAGCGCCTCGTGCTCGGCTCGGTCAGCAAGGAGATCGCGAACCAGGCGCGTTGCCCGATCGCAATCGTTCCATCGTAGAAACGATGCCGTTGTGAAAAGGCCCCGTTTCCGGGGCCTTTTGAGGTAGCGGGGGCAGGATTTGAACCTGCGACCTCCGGGTTATGAGCCCGGCGAGCTACCTGACTGCTCCACCCCGCGTCGCGGCGGCAAGTATAGCGCCGCTAGGAGGGCTCGGTGGATGGGTGCTCGCCATCGGGGCGTGATGGACGCTGCAATTGCAAGGACGCAGGGAGCCCCGATAGTGGCTTAACTATCGGGGCGACTGAGGACGCCGCAAGTGCGGCGTACAGCACGTCCTGACGGCTTAGCCCACTCATTCGCCGTGCCCTCCTCTCGGTAGAGTCAGCACGTGCCGCTCTACGTCTGGATCGCGCTCGCTGTCTTCGTCGTCGGCTCGGTGATCGGGCTCGTCTGGGCCACGATTCGAGGTGTCGGCTTCTGGAGGCGCGGCCGGCCCGCGCTGAAGCGGATGATGGCCGCGTCGGACGAGATCCAGGCGCGCGCCGCCGTCCTCGAGAAGCGGATGGCGGTGCTCGAGGCACGCCGCGCGGTGCTCGAGCGCGAGACCGGTCGGCTCTCGATCACGCTCGCTCGCGCCCGAGTCCTATACGGGGCTGTCCGGGACGCTGGCTCGCTGCTCGACGGCGCGCTCGTCTTCTTCCCAAGGTAGATGTGACCCGCGTCGCGGCGGTCGATCTCGGTACCAACTCGACGCGCCTGCTCGTCGCAGACGTCGAGGGTGAACGCGTCGAGGAGGTCGTCCGGCTCCTCCAGATCACACGCCTCGGCGAGGGCGTCGACGGCCGGCGCCGCCTCCTCCCCTTACCGATCGCTCGCGTCCGCAACTGCCTGACCGAGTACCGGTGCGAGATCGAGAGGCTCGGCGCGGAGCGGACGCTCGCGGTCGCGACCAGCGCAGTCCGCGACGCGGAGAACGGCGAGGCGTTCCTCGGCGAGCTGGAGTGGAGCTACGGCTTCACGACGAGGCTGCTGTCCGGCGACGACGAGGCGCAGCTGATGTTTCGCGGTGTCACGGCCGGACGCACCGTCGATCCGGCGACGCTCGTCGTCGACATCGGCGGCGGCTCGACGGAGCTCGCGATCGGCGGCCCGGAAGGCGTCGCCTCTCACGTCAGCCTCGAGCTGGGCTGCGTGCGCCTGACCGAGCGCTTCGGCGCGGACCGCGCGGCGCTCGTGTCACACGTGAGCAGCGTCCTGCCAGATCTCGACGTCTCACACGCGATCGGTGTCGCCGGCACGGTGACATCTCTCGCAGCTCTCGATCTCGGCCTAGTCGACTACGACCCGGAGCGCATCCACGGCCACGCGGTTTCCCGGCCGGCGATCGAGGAGCAGCTCGAGCAGCTCGCCGCGCTGTCGCTCGAGGAGCGCAGAAACCTGCCCGGCCTCGAGCCGGAGCGTGCACCCGTGATCGTCGCCGGCGCGGCGATCCTCGACGAGATCGTCGAGCGCTACGGGCTCGACGCGATCGAGGCTTCCGAGCACGACATCCTCCACGGCGCGGCGATCGAGGCCGCGCAACTGCCGGCGCTGGTCGAGGGAGCTGCGCCGCCCGGCGCGTACACCTGCTGCTGAGATCAATGCGCCACGGGCTGTTCATCTCGAACATCGACTCGTACGCCGACCCGAACGTCACCGTCGAGCTCGCCCGCGCCGGGGAGGCGGCCGGATGGGAAGCGCTGATCCTCTGGGACCACCTGGGCTTCGTCTGGGGCCATCCTGCAGCCGACCCGTGGACGGTTCTGGCCGCCGTCGGAGCATCGACATCGAGGCTCATCCTCGGAACGTCCGTCACGCCGTTGCCGCGGCGGCGCCCGCACGTGCTCGCACATCAGCTCGCGACGCTCGACAGGCTGACGGGCGGCGGGCGTGTGGTCTTCGGTGCGGGGCTCGGCGGCCTGCCTCGCGAGTTCGCCGCCTTCGGCGAGCCAGAGGATGCGCGACTGCGCGCCGAGAAGCTCGACGAGGGGCTCGGCGTGCTGCGCCAGCTCCTGTCGGGACAGCCGGTGACGCACCAAGGCGCCCACTACAGCGTCGAGGACGTGACCGTGCAGCCGGCGCCTACGAGCCCGATTCCGTTCTGGATCGGCGGCAACTCGCAGCCGGCTCTCCGGCGCGCGGCACGCTGGAACGGCTGGCTCCCGGACACGGCCGACATGGAGGGAATGGCGGTCACACCCGCCCAGATCGAGGAGGGCCTGCGCACGATTCACGGCCTCCGCCCCGACGACACCCCGTTCGAGGTCGCCGTGTTCGGCTACTCGGAGCCTGGTGACGCTTCGGTCGCCGCCGCGTACGAGGCCGCGGGCGCCACATGGTGGCTCGAGTACGTCCACGACCGGCGCGGCACGGTCGAGGAGATGCGCGAGCGGATCGAAGCCGGTCCCGAGCGACGCTAGACTCGGCCTCGGCGTACGTCCGGCACGAGCAAGGGGGCTACTAATGGCTATGACCGTCGACGCGCAGGCGCTGTCCGACCTCTCGACGAGCGTCACCGGCCGGGTGCTCGGCCCGGAGGACAATGGGTACGACGACGCCCGCAAGGTGCACAACGGGCTGATCGACCGCCGGCCGGCCGTGATCGTGCGCTGCGCGAACGCGGACGACGTCGCGAAGGCGAGTTCGCTTCGCCCGCGAGACCGGGCTCGACATCAGCGTGCGCGGCGGCGGCCACAACGTCGCGGGGCGTGCGGTCGCGGACGACGCCGTGATGATCGACCTCGCGGAGATGCGGGCGGTGGAGGTCGATCCAAACGCGCGCACCGCTCGAGCCGAGGGCGGCTGCAATCTGGGCCGACGTGAACGCGGCGACGGCCGAGCACGGCCTCGCCGTGACCGGCGGCGCGATCTCGACGACGGGCATCGCCGGGCTGACGCTCGGCGGCGGCCTCGGCTGGCTGATGGCGAAGCACGGCCTCGCCGCCGACAACGTCGTCGCGATCGACCTCGTCACGGCCGACGGCGAGCGCTCGAGGTCACCGCCGAGTCGGAGCCCGACCTCTTCTGGGCGCTGCGCGGCGGCGGCGGCAACTTCGGCGTCGCCACGGCTTTCACGTACCGCTGCACCCGGTCGCAGACCGTGACCGCCGGGTTGATCGCGCACCCGATCGAAGCCGGGCCCGGAGATGCTGCGCTTCTACCGCGACGCGGTCGCGGACGCATCCGACGACCTGACGGTGTTCGCGGGCCTCGTGCACGCGCCCGACGGCTCCGGCATGCAGCTCGCCGCCATGGTCGTCTTTCACACCGGAACGCCTGAGGAAGCCGAGGCCGACCTCGCGCCGTTCAAGGCCTGGGGCTCCCCGATCGTCGTCGACGTGGGTGAGATGCCCTACCCAGTCATGAACACGATCCTGGACGCGCGTACCCGCCGGGGTCGCTGCAACTACTGGCTCTCGAGCTTCACGAACGGCTTGCCGGACGGCTTGATCGACGCCGCCGTCGAACGCTTTGCGTCCGTCCCCTCACCGATGGCCGCGATCCTCCTCGAGCGCTTCCACGGCGCCGTCACGCGTATCGGCGAATCGGAAACCGCTGTGCCCCATCGCCACGAGGGCTGGAACCTCGCGCTGACGACGGTGTGGGTCGACCGGAGACGACCGATCCCAACATCGCGTGGACGAAGGACACGTTTGCCGCGCTCTCCGAGCACCTCACCGGTGCGCGCTGGCTCAACTACCTCGCCGACGACCAGGGCAACGACGCGGTGCGCGCGGCGTACGGGCCGAACTACGACCGGCTGGTCGAGGTCAAACGGCGGTACGACCCCGAGAACGTCTTCCACCACAACCACAACATCGCTCCCTAGCGCCGCTCAGGCGGCGATCGCGGTGAACGGGGCGGCGCCGAGCCGCTCGAAGATCGCCATCGCCTCACGCTGCGCCGACTCGTCGCCACAGCGACCGAGCCCGAGCAGCGCGTACGCCTGCTCGACGACGGAGCCCCACTCGAGCCAGCCGTCCGCCGCCTCGCGATAGAGCTCGCGCGCCTCGTCGACGGCTCCGCGCGCCTCGGCGAGGATCGCCGCACCCGTCCGCTGCGTGTTCGTGGACCGCGTGCCGATCGACCAGTCAGGGGCACGCTCCAGGAGACGCTCGACGAGATCGAGCCGACCAGCCGCCGCGCCAACGCGGAGCGCGGTGTTCAGGTAGAGATGGAGGGCGATCGCGCTCTGCTCGAACTCCGCCAGGAGGACGGCCGCGTCGTCCGTCGCCCCGCGCGCCGCGCAGACGAACGCCGCCTCGGCCAGTGCGGGACCGAGTGTCTGCGGCTCTTCGATCTCCCGTGCTCGCGGCAGGAAGATGGCCGCGTGCTCCTCCGCGGTCTGCAGAGACCCGCGCTGCACATGAACGGGGCTTGCGAGCGTCAGGGCGTATCACTTCGATCTGCGTACGCCCCTGCTCGCGGTCCCAGTGAACGACGGCATCGACCTCTCGAAGCACCTCGTCCCACTCTCCCAGCTCGTAGAGGAAGTTGCACCTCGCCATGCGGGACCACATCTCATGGTGCGTCAGCCCGCGCTGGCGCGCGAGATCGTGGCCGGCGTCGATCATCGCGAGCGCGGCCGCCAGATCCTCGAAGTCTCCGATGGTCGCGCCGAGGTTGCCGTACGCCGTCGCGGTCTCGATCCCCAGACCGAGCGCGTGCCCGCGGTCGATCGCCTCGCGCATGTCGTCGAGCCCCGCGAGGTCGCCGAGGTCGAGACGGGCGATACCGCGAAACTGGAGGAGACGAACGACGTTCTCGATGCCAACGTCCTTTGCTAGTGCGATGCCGCGCTCCACCCAGGCGAGACCCTCTTCAGATCGACCTCCCAAGACGTCCTCGCCCGCCGCCTGCCCGTAGGCGCGCACGAGGTCGGGCCCGGAGTCGCGCTCGAGGATCGGGATCGCCCCGAGCGTCAGCTCGTGCGCGCGGGCCGTGTCCCCGTGCCGCCAAAGAGCTCGCGAGAGACCGAGCATCGCGAGCGCGGCCGCGTGCTCGTCCCCGGCTGCATGGAGGGCGGGCAACGCCTCCTCGTAGGCTTGCTCCGCCTCGGCGATGCGACCCTGCTCCTGAAGCGCGTCCCCGAGCTTCACCAGGGTTGCCGCGCGAGTCGCGCCGGTCGCAAGCCCGACTGCCCGTCGATAGGCAGCCTCGGCCGCCGCCATGTCGAGGGGCATCGCTCTGTCGCCGGCCAGCACGAGAAAGCGCGCGACCTGCGCTTCGAGCTCGGCTCGCGATCCGTCTTGCCCTGCGGCATGCAGGAGCTCGAGCGCCTGGTCGTAGTGATAGACGAGGATCTCCGCGTGATCCGAGACCCGCTCCTCGGCCGTGTGCTCGACCCATTCCGCTGCACGAACGTGCTTCTCGGCTCGCGGCCCTCGCGGAATCTGTTGGTACGCGACGTCGCGAACGAGCGCGTGCCAGAAGGAGAACTCCTCCTCCCCGACCATCGAGGACAGGCGGGCGGGGCGCACGAGCTCTCGGCGCACGAGCTCCCGCACGCCGCTCAACACGACGTCACGGTCGCGGTCTCCCATCGCCGTGAGCGCGCCGGTCCAGAACACTTTGCCGAGGACCGAAGCGTCCTGCACGAGTGCCTTCACCTCGCCGGGCAGCGCGTCCAGCCGACTGGCGATCAACGCCTGCACCGTCTCCGGTACGTCGCCTTCCGACACGGAGCCACGCTCAGCCATAACGCGAGCGAACTGCTCGGCGTAGAGCGGGTTTCCCGCGGCTCGTTCGAGCAGCTCTGCTTGTGTGCCTGCCTCGAGCACAGACCGCTCGAGCAGCGCCGAGACGAGCCGCGCGGTGTCAGCGTCCGTGAGCGGCGCCAGGCCAACGGTGGTCGAGTTCCGTCGGCCCCCGCCCCACCCCGGCCGATGTTCGAAGAGCTCGGGGCGCGTCGTGCCGACAACGAGCAGCGGGACGGGCGTCGCCCAGTCGAGCAGGTGCTCGACGAAGTCGAGGAGCGCCGCGTCCGCCCAATGGAGGTCCTCGATCACGAGCACGAGCGGCCGGTCGCTTGCGAGCGCCTCGAGGAAGCGGCGCCACGCGGCAAAAGCCTCCTCGCGACCCACCGCGGCCACGTCTTCCTGAACACCGACGAGCGGTGCAAGCCGGTCCGCCACCCAGCTGCGTTCACCGGCGTCCTCGATTGCTTCGTCGACGGTTTCGCGGAGCTTCTCGTGCGCCCGGGCGAGCGAGTCCGATTCAAGGATCCCCGCCTCTGCTTTGACGATCTCGCCCAGCGCCCAGAACGTGATCCCCTCGCCATAGGGGAGACAGCGACCCTGTCGCCAGCGGACGAGAGCGTCGCTCCGGTCGAGCTCGCGGCTGAGCTCCCACACGAGACGGCTCTTGCCGAGGCCCGGCTCACCGACGATCGTCAGCAGCTGCGCAGACTGCTCTCGCTGCGCCCGGGCGAAGGTGTCGAGGAGGGTGGCGAGATCGTGCTCGCGTCCGACAAACGGCGTCCGCGCCCGCGGCTCGGCGTCGACGCCGAAGCGACTGCGTGCTCCGACGACCAGCCAGACCGCGATCGGCTCCGCTTTGCCCTTCGCGATCACGGGCTCGAGCGACTCGGTCTCGATCGCGCCGCCGGCCGCCCGCATCGTCGTCTCGTCGACGATCACCGATCCGACCGGGGCGGCGCTCTGCAGCCGTGCGGCGGTGTTGACGATGTCGCCCGTGACGATGCCCTCGCCGCGCTCCGGTCGCGCGCCGAGCGCGACGACCGCCTCACCGGTCGCGACGGCGCCGCGGACGGAGAGGTCGAGGTCGCGCTCCTCGTTCAGCTCCTCGATCGCTTCGAGAATCCGGAGCGCGGCGCGCACTGCCCGCTCGGCGTCGTCCTCGTGCGCGACGGGGGCGCCGAAGACCGCCATCACGGCGTCTCCGATGAACTTCTCGACCGTACCGCCGAAGCGCTCGATCTCCGTCTTTAGCCGCTCGTGGTACGGGCGGAGCGCGGCGCGCACGTCCTCCGGATCCGCCTGGTCCGAGCGGCCGGTGAACCCGACGAGATCGACAAAGAGGACGGAGACGACCTTGCGCTCCTCACCGACCGGCGCCGCGGCGGCGAGCTCGGTGCCGCAGGCAAGACAGAACCGAGCCTCTCCAGGGTTCTCCTTGCCGCACGCGGGGCAGACGAGCGTGGACTCCGCGTCGTTCACGCGAGGAGTATCGCCCGCCCAGGGGCGACATGCGCCTACGCCGCTGTTGGCTCTTCCGGCGACTCCGGCCCCTCGTCCTCGGCGAGGCGGCGCTGGAGCACACTGCGCGAGAGGACACCTACGAGTCGCCCCTCCTCGACCACGGGCACGCGCTCGAGGTCGTGCTCCTCGAGCTGGCGGAACGCCTCGTCGACGTCGAGGTCGGCATCGATCGTGAACCGCGGCGGCTCCGCGATCTCGACGAGCCTCGTCGCGCCGGGGTCACGCCCTGCGGCGACGACGGCGCGCACGAGCGTCGTCCTTGTAACGACGCCGACGAGCTTTCCATCCTCGTCCGTCACGAGAACTGCGCGGACGTCCGGCTGCGACAGCCGCTCGCCGGCATCGACCGCACTCGCGGTCGCCTCGAGCGTTGCCGGCTCCGCGACCATCGCTTCGCGAACGAGAGTCACGGGTAGAGCCCTCGCGCTTCGAGCGCGGCTGCCACCTCGCGAATCCCGGAGACGAGCGCGGCGTCCCGGAGCGTCAGGCGCTTCTGCTCGGACATCGTCCACACCCGCTCGAACGCGTCGTTCATCTTGTCGGCGAGCCTCCCGCGGATCTCGTCACGATCCCAGAAGAACCGCCCGAGATCCTGAACCCACTCGAAGTAGGAAACGGTGACGCCTCCCGCGTTCGTCAGCACGTCCGGGAGGATCGGAATGCCGCGCTCCGCGAGGATCTCGTCCGCCTCCAGCGACGTCGGCCCGTTCGCCGCTTCCGCCACCATCCGCGCCTGTATGCGCGGCGCGTTCTCCTCCGTCAGCTGATCCTCGAGCGCTGCGAGGACGAGCAGGTCGCACGGCAGCTCGAGCAGCTCGGCGTTCGTCACCTTTGCGGGGCCTTCGGCCTCCGCGAGCGAGCGGCCGCCCGCCGTCCACGACGCGAGAGCTGCGACGTCGAGCCCGTCCGGGTCGTGCACACCGCCCGAGTAGTCGCCGATCCCGACCACCGTCGCCCCGCGCTCGGCGAGCTCGAGCGCTGCCACGCCGCCGACCTTCCCGAACCCCTGGACGACGCAGCGCAGGTCGGAGAGGTTCCAGCCGAGCCGCTGGCACGCGCGGTCGACGACCATCACGACCCCGACGCCGGTCGCCTCGTGCCGGAAGATCGAGCCGCCGATCGAGATCGGCTTTCCGGTCACGATCTCGGGCACCGCATGGCCCATCTGCATCGAGTACGTGTCCATCATCCAGGCCATCGTCTGCTCGTTCGTCGCCATGTCCGGCGCCGGAATGTCCTCCTTCGGCCCGATCACAGGCGCGAGCTCAGCCGTGTAGCGACGTGTCAGCCGCTCGATCTCGCCGATCGAGAGCTCGCGCGGATTGCAGCGGACCCCGCCCTTGGCGCCGCCATACGGGAGACGCAGGAGCGCGCACTTCCACGTCATCCACATCGCGAGCGCGGCGCACTCGCCGAGGGAGACGTGCGGGTCGTAGCGGAGACCGCCCTTGGTCGGGCCGAGGATCGTCGAGTGCTGAACGCGATAGGCGGGAAAGACGCGAGTCTCGCCGGAGTCGAGGAGGATCGGCACGGAGACGAGGACCGACCGCTCGGGATAGCGCAGGCGCTCGCTGACCGTCTGCGAGATCTCCGCATGGTCGAGCGCGTGGTCGAACTGCGCAAGCGCCGTCCGCCAGAGTGACGACTCCCACTCGAGCGGCTCGGCCGCGACCCGATCGTCGACCCCGGTCATGGGAGAGGAGTGTAGGCGGGTTTGGCGGCCAAAATCCGCTGAGAGGCGTCTGTCGAAGGAAGGCTGCGACCCGCGTCGAAAAGGATCGCCGCCATGCGCCACCCCCTTCGCACGACTGCGCTGCTCTCGCTCCTCGCCTATCTCGGCGGGATCCTGGCGCTCTTGTTCGGCCGCCACGGCGGCGACGCTAAGGCCTGATCGGTTACCGTCATAGCGTGCAGAGACCCTGGTGCCTGGCGTTCGGCGCGCTCGTGGTCGTGCTCGCCGTCTCCGGCTGCGGCGGGAGTGACACGTCGGCGGCAGAAGGCTGGGCGTCCGACGTCTGCTCCTCGGTCTCGACGTGGAAGACGAGCATCCAGCAGATCACGACCGACGCCGCGAACGCGATCGCCAAGCCCGGTGCGACGCGCGACGAGGCGACGAACGCCGTGCAGAAGGGCGTCGACGCGACCCAGAAGCTCGTCGACGACCTGAAGGCGCTCGGTGCTCCGGATACGCCGGAGGGCGCACAGGCGAAGGACGACCTCGACACGTTCACCACCGACACGCAGGAGACGATCGACGGCGTCAAGAGTGCCCTCGCCGACATCCCGAGCGGTGCGGGCCTCGCGGAGATCGTGACACAGCTGTCCGGACAGGCGGCGACGCTCCAGCAGGCGCTCACGTCGGGCCAGCAGCTCGTGACGACGCTCCAGGATCTCGGTGGTGACCTGAAGAAGGGATTCGAGCAGGCCGACTCCTGCAAGGAGCTCACTGGCTCGTAATGCAGTGCGGCCTGGTTCGCGACGGCTCTCGGAGAACACCGCTCGCCCGGAAATCGTGAGATTTTCGGGCGGTCATGCCGGGGGAGGGACTCGAACCCCCACGTCCCATGAGGGACACCCGATTTTAAGTCGGGCGCGTATGACCAGTTTCGCCACCCCGGCGAGGCGACGAGCGTACTACTCGCGCTAGGTGCCGGGCCTGAGCTCGCTGACCGGGAAGCGCTCCGGGCCCTTGCCGCGGAAGGCGTCGCGGAAGGCGGTGAACGCCTTCTCGTCGTAGTGCGGGCAGACGGCGACGTAGACAGTGCTGAACCCGGTGTCCCGGTTCACCGTCCACGTCGTCAGCGCGATCTTGCTGCCGAGCGGCTTGTGCTTCGGGTACGTGACGCCCTGGTACGGATCCTGGAGCGGCGTGACGATCATCGCGTTCGGGCTCGAGTCGTAGAAGCCGTCGAGCGCGTCACGGTCCTCGGTCGAGATCCTCGGCCCGTACCAGACGGCGACCCCGCCGTGCTCGAGGTTGTGAACGACCTGCCTCGGATCGGCAGGCGTCCGGTAGTTGCCGAGGATGCCCGGCACCGGGTAGTGCTTGCCGCTTGCGGCGGGGAACGTCTTGTAGGTGACGTGCTCGTTCGCTGACTGCATGTGCTCCTGGTCCTGCCCGCCGGGAGCCGACTTGAGCGAGCAGCCGGCCGCGGCCATCGCCTTCGTCACCTGCTGGACCTGGTGTCGAGTGACGTTCGCCGCGCTGCCTTGCGTCCCGCCGCCGGAGAAGAAGCCGAACCAGCCGACGACGAGCGCAGACGCCACGAGCAGGGCCGCCCCGATCATCGTGTTCGTCCCCGGCATCGTGACCCCCCGCGACGGCGCCTGATGCTTCTGGCGCACCTTCGGCGCCTGCACCTTGCGGGGAGGCTCGGGCGTACGCGGCTTCTTCTTGGCCATCGAAAGAACGCTAGCTGGCGACCGCGACTTCGGTGGCGAGGAACCGACGCACGGCCTCGCGGCTATCGACGACGGGGCACGGCGGGAGCGACGCGAGGAACGCCTCGCCGTAGGCCCGCGTGCGAACCCGTGGGTCGAGGAGGCAGACGACGCCGCGATCCGAACGGCTTCTGATCAGTCGCCCGAACCCCTGGCGGAGCTGGAGGACGGCGGAGGGGAGTGAATAGTCGGAGAACCAGTCCCCGCCCTCCGCGGCGATGCGCTCGCAACGCGCCTCGACGAGCGGATCGTCCGGGGGCTGGAAAGGGAGCTTGTCGATCACGAGCAGTGACAGCGACTCGCCGGGAACGTCCACGCCTTGCCAGAACGTCCCCGTCGCGACGAGCACGGAATCGACCTCGTCGCGGAATCGCTCGAGCAGGCGCTCACGCGGTGCTTCGCCCTGCACGAGCAGCTCGACGCTGAGCCGACCGCGGAGCCTCTCGGCGACCGCGGCAAGCGAGCGATAGGAGCTCGTGAGCACGAGGGCGCGCCCGGCCGACAGGTCGCAGAGCTCGGCCACCTCGTCTGCGACCGCCGAGATCGCATCGTGCGCGCGCGGGTCCGGGAGGTCGCGCGGCACGTAGAGCACCGCCTGCACGCCGTAGTCGAACGGCGAGCCGACGCGCAGCTCGCTCGCTCCCCTCAGGCCGACCCGGTCGCGGACGAACCCGAAGTCGCCGCCGGTCGTCATCGTCGCGGAAACGAGAATCGCCGTCGGGCCGCCCTCCCACAGGGTCTCGCGGAGCCGCCGTGAGACGTCGATGGGCGCCCACCGGAGAGCGCCGTGCTCAGCCCAGACGACGCGGTCGAGCTCGTCACCCTCGAGGCACGCCTGGACGTCTGCGGCCGCACTCGCAGCGCGACGCGCGAGCAGGTCGAGCTCGTCGTTCGCCCCGGCCAGCGCTTGCCCGAGCTCGAGGAGTCGCTCGACGAGCGTCCTGCCCTTGGTCAGCGGCACCTCGCGCAGCCGTCGCCGCCCCGAGGGAGGCTCGACGGCGCCGATCAGAGCACCCCCCGCGCGGCGAACCCGGTCGAGCTGCCGCGCCGGCACAGGCCTGCCCGCTTCGAGACACGCACGCTCCACGTCCCGCTCGAGGCGTGCCAGCCCGTAGCGGCTGACGCCGCCGCCGAGCCAGTCCGACGCCGTGTCTTCGAGCCGGTGCGCCTCGTCGAAGACGACGGCCGCGTGCTCGGGGAGGATCGACGTGTCCAGCTGCTCGCGGATGCCGAGGTCGGCGAAGTAGAGCGCGTGGTTGACGATCACGAGATCCGCCTCCCGCGCACGGCGTCGCGCCGCTTCCGAGAAGCACATCCCGACGAACGCGCACCGTCGGCCGAGGCACCGGTCTGCCCCGACTGCGAGCTCGCTCCAGAGGCTCTCCGGCGGCTCGAAGGTCAGCTCGGCCCGGTCGCCGGTCTCCGTCTCGTCGAGCCACGGCCGTAGCCGCTCGAACGCCTCCACGTCTTGCTCTCTGGTGAGGAGCGCTCCACCGAGCAGCCCGAACCCGTCCACCGCCTTTCGGCAGAGATAGTTCTGCCGGCCCTTGAGGACGACGACCTTCACCTCTCGGCCGAGCGCACGCGCCGCGAGCGGCACGTCCTTCGTCAGGAGCTGCTCCTGGAGCGCCTTCGTCGCCGTCGCGACGACGACACGCTCGCCCGAGGCGAGCGCAGGGATCAGGTAGGCGAGGCTCTTGCCCGTGCCCGTGCCAGCTTCGGCCAGGAGGTGCTCGCCCGAGGCGAGCGCATCGGCGACGGCGGCCGCCAGCTCGGCCTGCTCGGCACGCGGCTCGAAGCTGTCAAGGACGGCGGACAGCCTCCCGCCCTGTTCGAAGAGGTTCGGGGCGTAGAGGTCGTCCACGGCTCCAGCCTAGGCGGCCGATCGGCGTCCCCGATGAAAAGTCTGCTCGGAGCGAACTTTTCTCGCGCGCGGGGCCTTGACGGAAGGCGGCCGGCCGCCGTAGAGTCCTCCCATCGGATCCGGCGGGCTTTCGGGCCAGTCGGATCCGATGTTTTTTTGGGGGAACCGAGCGGCTTCGCGCCGTCCGACACGGGCGCTACGGTAGTCGCCCCTCATGCTTCCCGTCGCCGCCATCGTCCTTCTCTCCGTCGCGCTCGTCGGCCTGCTCGTCTGGCACCTCGTGCGCGGTTCGCGGACCCAGCTCAACGAGCGTCTCGGTGGGGTCGAGAACCGCCTGGAGCAGCGGCTGACCGGCCTCGACGAGCGGATGAACGCACGGCTCGAGGGCATCGACGGCCGCCTGCTCTCCACGCAGCAGAGCACCGGGCAGACGGCGACGCAGATCGTCGAGCGCTTAACGAAGCTCGACGGCGCCGCGGAGCAGATGCTCCAGAAGGCGGGCGACCTCGCGCGGCTCGAGCACGTGCTGCGACCGCCCAAGGCGCGCGGTGGATTCGGCGAGATCCTGCTCGAGAACCTCCTTCGCGACCGCCTGCCGCCAACGGCCTACGCGATGCAGCATGGCTTCAAGAGCGGCGAGCGGGTAGACGCCGTGATCAAGGTCGAGCGCCTGCTCCCGATCGACGCGAAGTTCCCGCTCGACAACTTCGAGCGCATGGTCGAAGCAGAGGACGACGCCAGCCGCGTGCTCCACGAGAAGGCGTTCGCGCGCGACATCAAGGGACACATCGACTCGATCGCGGAGAAATACATCAAGCCGGCGGAAGGGACATACGAGTTCGCATTCATGTACCTGCCAGTCGAAGGCATCTACTACGAACTCGTCTGCGGGAAGACCGGCGCGCTGCTCCAGCACGCGCACGAGCGACGTGTGTTTCCGGTGTCGCCGACGACGTTCACCGCCTACCTCCAGGTGATCGCCTTCGGCCTCAAGGGGATGGAGTTCGAGCAGAACGCCCACGAGGTGATGGCGTACCTGGCCGATCTACGCAAAGACTTCGGCCGCTTCCGCGAGGACTTCGAGTTGGTCGGAACCCACGTCGGCCGCGCGCAGTCGAAGTTCGTCGACGCAGAGAAGCGGCTCGACCGGCTCGACGGCAAGCTCGAGCGCGCCGCAGAGCACGAGTCGCCGACGATCGACGCGCCGCATCTCGAGGCTCTCGACGCCGCCTAGGAGGGCTTGGCGGAACGGTGCTCGTCGCCGGGGCGCGATCGACGCTGCGATCGCAAGGACGCAGGGAGCAAACGGAGACCGAATAGGGGACAGGATTAATCCTGTCCCCTATGCCGCTGTCACAGAACTATTGGGGCAACCGAGGACGAGGCGAGCGCAGTGTTGAGCGCGATTCCGGCGGCTCAGTCACTGTTTCGCCAAGCCCTCCTAGGTCGCCGGGGAAGCGCCGGCCGACCAAGATCGTTTACTTCAGAGTCGCGTGCATCCCACGATCTAAGGTTGGCGGCAGATGACTGAAGACATCCGAGAGCTGATCATCGTCGGCGGTGGCCCGGCGGGTTACACCGCCGCCCTCTATGCCGCACGAGCGAACCTCCGCCCGCTCGTGATCGAGGGCATCCAGTGGGGCGGTCAGCTGATGATCACGAGCGACGTCGAGAACTACCCCGGCTATCCGGAGGGGATCCTCGGCCCGTCGATGATGCAGGAGTTCCGGGCCCAGGCCGAGCGCTTCGGCGCCGAGTTCACGACCGACGACGTGACGCGGGTCGATTTCTCGGAGCGCCCGTTTCGTGTCTTCGTCGGCGACGACGAGCACCGGGCGCAGGCGGTGATCGTCGCGACCGGCGCGAACGCGCGTCAACTCGGGCTCGACACGGAAGTGGCTCTTCAGGGTCGCGGCGTCTCGTACTGCGCTGTCTGTGACGCCGCGTTCTTCCGCGAGAAGGACATCGTCGTCGTCGGCGGCGGCGACTCGGCGATGGAAGAGGCGACGTTCCTCGCCAAGTTCGCGTCGAAAGTGACACTCGTTCATCGCCGCGACGAGTTTCGAGCCTCCCCGATCATGGTCGACCGGGCACGCGCGAACGAGAAGATCGAGATCCTCACGCCGTTCGTCGTCGAGGACGTCCTCGGCGGAGACGCAGGACACGTGACGGGGGTCATCCTTCGCAACCCCGACAGCAACGAGACGCACACGGTGCCTGCCGATGGCGTGTTCGTCGCGATCGGCCACGATCCGACGACGGCGCTCTTCCTCGACCTGCTCGACCACGACGACGCGGGATATCTCCTGACGAAGCCGGGGTCGACCGAGACGAACATCGCGGGCGTCTTCGCAGCCGGAGACGTCCAGGACCACGTCTACCGGCAGGCGGTCACTGCCGCCGCGTCGGGCTGCATGGCGGCGCTCGACGCCGAGCGCTTCCTCACCGAGCAGGCGCACGCAGCCGTGCCGGCCGGCGCATCCGAAGCTCCCAGCTAGCCCCGCTCGCCAGCCGACCCGCTCACTAGCCTCGGGGCCGTGGGCGAGTGGATCGACCTCGTCGATCCGGACGACGCAGAGCTCGCGCGGCGGTTCGGAAAGGCACTCCATCCTGGTGCGATCGAGCGACTGCTCGAGCCGGCAAAGCACGGGGACGAGCCAAGGCCCACGATCGAACGCCAGGGTGACTACGTCCTTGGCATCGTCCTCGTGGCGGTCGCGGTCCCCGACGAGGACAGGGTCTTCTACCAGGAGATCGACATCATCCTGACCCACGATCTCGTGCTGACGGTTCGCAAGACGCCCCCCGGCGAGCAGCCCTATGACACGTCCGACGTGCACGCGGCCTGCGACGCGGACGGTGGTGAGAACCAACCGGGCATGGTCCTCTACCGTCTCGTCGATGACATCGCCGAGCGCTACCTCGACCTGATCGACTCGATGAACGACGAGATCGACGAGCTCGAGGACCACGTGGAGATCTGGTCACCGGCCGTCGTCCGCGAGCGGATCTCCGGGCTGCGTCACGACCTGTTGCACGTACGTCGTACCCTCGCCCCCACGCGCGACGCCGTGCGGCGGGTTGTGGACGGGCGCATCGGCGCAGAAGGGAAGGCGCTCTTCCCGGCGGACGTGGCGCTCCACTTCGGTGATGTCTACGACAAGCTCCTGCGCGCGAGCGACGGCCTCGAGCTCTCGCGCGACCTCGTGTCCGGCGTCCGTGACTACAGCCAGGCGAAGATCGCCAACGATCAGAACGAGATCGTGAAGCGTCTGACGGCGATCGCGTCGATCCTGCTCGTACCGACGTTCATCGTCGGCATCTACGGGCAGAACTTCGAGTTTCCGGAGAAGCACTGGGGCGAGTGGGGCTATGCCTGGTCGTGGGGCCTCATCGTCGCCACCACGGTCTTCCAGGTCTGGTACTTCCGCCGCAAGAACTGGCTGTAGGGCAATCTGTCGGCACGCCGTGCCGTACTTCATCTGCCCGAACTGCAAGGAGCGCTCGATCGACCACGACGGCCGGACGAGCCTCATCGACCCCACCGCCGTCGGCTGCAGCCGCTGCGGCTTCGGGTTTCTCTTCGAGCTGATGGACGACTACTACCCGGCGCCGACGACGGGGTTCGTCGTCTGCGACCAGTCGGGCCGAATCCTCGCCGTCGGCCGCGGCGTCTTCGAGCTCACGGGCTACACGGAATCCGAGCTGATGGGGTCGGAGGTCGTGACGGCGCTCGGCCTCGACGGGTTCGAAGAGGGCGAGAGCCCGGTGGCGACCGCCCTCGAGTGGGGCGTGCGGAAGCTCGACCAGGAGACAGAGCTGCGCGCCGCGTCCGGGTCGCGGAAGCGGGTGACAGTCGACCTGTTCCCCGCCTACGACGAAGACGGCGGCCTGCTCGTCGCCCTCACGCCCCGCTAGACGCGGCTCGCCGGACAGAGATCCATCAGCACGCACTCCTCGCAGCGCGGGTTGCGCGCGACGCAGACGCGCCTGCCGTGCCAGATCAGAAGATGCGGGAAGATGCCCCACCTCGGGCGCGGCACGAGCCGCATCAGGTCGCGTTCGATCTTCACGGGGTCGTCGTGGCGCGTGAAACCGAGCCGTTGCGAGAGCCGCCGGACGTGGGTATCGACGACGACGCCCTGCGGATCGCCGAGCTCGGCGGCGACGACGTTCGCGGTCTTCCGCGCGACTCCCGGCAGGCGAACGAGCTCGTCGAGGCGTCGCGGCACCCGCCCGTCGTACTCCTCGAGCAACATCTGCATCGTGCCCCGTAGCGCCTTCGCCTTCTGACGGAAGAAGCCTGTCGGATAGATGTCGCGCTGGAGCTCCTTCTCCGGCACGGCGAGGTAGTCCTCGGGCGTTCGGTATTTCTGGAACAGGTCGGCGGTCACGCGGTTGACGTTCACGTCCGTCGTCTGGGCGGAGAGCATCACCGCGACAAGGAGCTCGAGCTCGCTCCCCGAGCGCAGCGCGATGCCGGCGTCCGGATGCGCTCGTTCGAGGCGCTCGATGACGGGGCCGATCCGCTCACGCTTCGGCCCGACTCGCCTCCGGGCCTCCCGTGTGTAGCTACGGACCAACGACGCGGCGAAGGCGGGGTCCGGCGCAGACGACGTCGAGCGCCGGACAGTCGGCGCATGCACGGTCGCTCGGCGTGGGCACGAACTCTCCCGCGCGGATGCGCGCGATCGCCGCCGACAACTCCTGCTCGAGAAGGGGCGCCTCCGTGTCGGCGTAGACGGTCGTCGCGAGCTCGTCGGGACGCTCGAGGAACTGGTAGACGACCTCTACCTCGCGCGCACCGGCCCGGAAGCACGCGAGCGCGTAGACGAGCCGCTGGATCCCGTACTCCTCGTCCGCCACCGACCCTGGCGAGCGGCCCTCGAGCGCGTTCGTCTTGAAGTCGACGACGAGCGCCTGCTCGCCGCGCACGAAGACGTCGATGAAACCGTGGAGGACGACGCCGTCATGCTCGAACGCAAACGGTTGCTCCGTCTTCGCATCCTCGAGCTCGAGGATGCGCCGGGCGAGCGCCGACGTCCGGTATGCCTCCACGAAGGTGCGGATGCGGTCGGCGGACTCCTCATCGGCATCCATCGGGATCGCGACGTCGACCTCCGCGCCGGACGCGGCCAGATCGAGTCGCTCGAGCGCCGTGTGCACAGCGGAGCCGACGGCCGTCGCGCCGAGCCGCTCGGCGGGCGGCTGCCGGCGCTCGCGCATCCCCGCGACGTAGCGCGCGTAGTACTTGTAGGAGCACTCCTCGAAGGTCGCAAGCGCCGTGTAGGAGAGTCGTCGCGGATCGTGGACCGGCGGCTCGGCGACCGGCTCGAGCACGGGCAGCGGGGGGACGCTCCTTGCGATCGGCCCGTCCGAGGCCGCATCGAAGAGCGAGAGCTGCGCGTCGTCCGGCGCTGCGTCGGCGGGCCGCGCGGCCGGCGCTTCCGCCGGAGCCGGCGGCCGATAGCGGTCGACACGGAGCAGTAGCCGCGCCTCGCCGCGCTCGATGACGACAGGCTCGTCTCCGACTTCGTCGAGAGCGGGAGCGTCAAGTCGTTCGAGGACCCAGCCGATCGGCGTCCGTTCGTCCGCGACGCGCGCGGCGTCGATCGAGCCCGTGACGATCAGGCGATCGATCGCCCGCGTCATCGCGACGTAGTAGAGACGCCGCCGCTCTGCCTCGTCGGACGCCTCTTCGGCGAGGCGGAGCTCGTCGTAGTCGAATGCACCCTTGCGTGCGCCTGTCAGCGGATGGCGCACCTTGAAGCCGAAGCGCCCGTCGGGCAGGCAGATGATCTCCTCTCCGCGGCCGGCCGGGCGGTCGCGGCCCGCGTCGGCGACGACCACGACCGGGAACTCGAGACCTTTCGCCGCGTGCACCGTCAGCAGCCTGACGGCATCCGAGCCCTCATCCTCAGCAAGTGCCTCTGTCTCGTGCACTCCGGCCGCGCGCTGGTCGGCGATGAAGCGGACGAACCCTTCGATGTCACGGCCGCGCAGGTCCTCGAAGGAGCGCGCGAGCCGCCCGAGCTTGCGGATGTTCGCGTAGCGGCGGCGGCCGTCCCACTGCGCAAGCACGGCGAGGTCGTAGTCGTGCTCGGACACCACCGCCTCGAGCAATGGCTCGAGCCCAGCCGTCTGGGACCGTGTCGCCAGCCGGTCGTAGCGCTGCCGGAACGCACGGAACAGCTGCTCGTCGCGCTCGGTCAGCTCGGAGGGCATCCCCCGCTCGAGCCCCGTGAAGAGCGGACGACGGCCCGCCGCGCGCCGCAGGAGGACGAGCGCGTCGTTCGACACCCCGACGAGCGGCGACGCGAGCACGGTCACGAGCGCCTCGTCGTCGTAGCGGTTGTGGAGGAGGCGCAGGTACGCCACGAGATCGTTGACCTGCTGCTGTCCGAAGTAGCCGCGACCGGCGGCGCGGTAGGTGGGCAGGCCTACGGCCCGAAGCTCCTCCTCGAAGACGTCGGCGTCCGTCCCGGCCGCAAACAGGAAGACGACGTCGCCGGGGGCGGCCTCCTCGCTGTCGCAGAGCTCGCGTACGCGCTGCGCGGCCGCCCGCGCCTCGCCGCGGCGCCAAGGCACGTCGGTTCCCTTGTAGCCCTGCTTGTCCGTGACCAGCAGTTCGACGGCTGGTCCGGCCGCGGGGTTGGGGAAGCGTCCAGCAGCCTCGAGCCGCTGGAAGTCGTCGCCGAACTCAGATGCGAACAGCTCGTTGACCACCTCGAGCAGCTCCGGTCGGGAGCGGTAGTTGAGGGTCAGCGGCAGGACGTCGGTCGACTCCGCGCGGCGCTCCTTGAACACGTCGACGTCCGCGTGGCGGAAGCGGTAGATCGACTGGAACTCGTCGCCGACGAAGAACAGCTCGTCCGGGTCGAACAGGTCGATCAGCTCGCACTGCAGGCGGTTCGTGTCCTGGAACTCGTCGACCATCACCGTGCGGAAGCGCAGCCGCTCGCGCTCTGCGACCTCGGGGATCGCGAGCAGGTCGCGCGCGCGGAGCTGGAGATCCTCGAAGTCGAGCGCCGACTCGCCGTCCTTCGCCTCCTGGTAGGCGTCGCCGAATCCGGTCAGAAGCTCCTGGAGCAGGTCGCGATCGGCGCCGGCGAGGACGTTGAGGGCCGTTTGCTCGAGCGCGCAGCGTGCCGACTCGTACGCCGCGAAGCGCTCCTTTCCGCGTCCGCGAACAGCGACGGCCGTAAGGTCGATGAGGCGGTCAGCTGTCGGTGTGCCGTCGAGCAGCTCGAGCGCCGCCGCAACCTGCTGACGAGCGTCGCCCGGTGCGGCATCTGCGGCCGATTCCTCGAGTCCCTCAGCTGCCGCGGCGCGAAGCTCGGCGATCCGCCTCTCGAGATCGGCCTCGACATCGAGCTCGAGCACGAGCGGGCGACCAGCGGCCCGCAGCGTTGCGGCGACGCCCACGAGCATCCTGCGCAGACCGCCAGCGCCGTACGTCGCCAGGAGCGACAGCCGCGCAGGGTCTTCGCCGGTGCAGAACGCGTCGAGCGCCGACGCGAACGCCTCGGCGCGGAGCACGCCCGCTTGGCTCTCATCGAGCACGCGGAAGCGGGGGTCGATGCCCACTTGCGTCGCATGCGCACGAAGCAGTCTCAGGCAGAAGCCGTGGATGGTCGAGATCCAGGCGCCGTCGAGGTCGCGCGCGAGCCCGTGCTGGCCAGCCTCCACGAGCCGGGAGCGGATTCGCGATCGCAGCTCACCGGCCGAGCGGTCCGTGAAGGTAATCACGAGGATCGACTCGACATCGACGCCGGCCTCGACGGCCCGCACGAAACGCTCGACGAGCACCCGGGTCTTCCCGGTCCCCGCGCCCGCAGAGACGAAGACGGTTCCCTCGGCCTCGATCGCCGCCTGCTGGTCGGGGTTCGGAGTGGTCGTCTCCACCACCGTGCTCATGCGCGGGTCACCCGGCACATCGGTGCGAGCTCACACCATGAAGGACACGGAAAGCCGCCCTTGGGATCGTGCGCGACGTCCCCTTCCCGAATCCGCCCGGCGATCGCGCGCGCCTGGTCGGCGGCGCCGTCGATCGCCGACCAGAAGGCATCGTCGTCGAGATAGTCGCGCGGCGCGAAGCCGGGTACTCCATCGTCGCGCGCTTCGGCGCGGAGCAGCCCGCGCGCATTGCGCTCGCCGGCGAGCGCCCGGTAGAGGCCACCGATCGGCTCGACGCCGAGCAGATCGCGTAGCACGAGCATGTAGAGCGGGATCTGGAGCCGGATCTCGGACTCGATCTGGACGGCGGAGTGAGCTGTCTTCCCGCTCTTGTAGTCCTGGACGATCCCCCGTGCGGAGAACGGGTCGAGGTCGATTCGGTCGATCTTGCCGCTGACGGAGAGGTCGCCGAGATCGAGCCCTGCCTGCAGCTCGGGCGCCGAGCGCTCCGTGCCGAACGACACCTCGAAGCGCCGCGGGACGAGTGGCAACTCGGCCTCCGCCTCCGACCGCACGAACTCGCCGAGGTCGCGGAGCAGGCCCTGCTCGAGCTCGAAACGCTCCACGTCCTCGAGGTCGAGCCGGTTCAGCGCCTGGCCCACGAGCGCTTCTCCTATGCACTCACCGAGGTACGCAAGCATTTCATCGAGGCGGTCGGGATCGACGCGGTCGGTTCCGAACCGCTTTGGAAGGCCTGAGAAGAACCGAAACAGGGCCTGGTGAGCCACCTGTCCCCGCAGTCGTGCGTCGACACGAGCGTCGATCGCTCGCGGATCGACGACGCGTCCGAACAGCCACATCGAGGAGCAGTCGGCAAACACCTCGAGCTCCGTGACGCCGAACGTCGAGCGGGCGGCGAGCTCACGCAGCACCGTCGGATGCGTCAGCTTGGTCGGACGGTCGAAGGCGCCGAGCGCGCGGTCGAGCCTTCGCTCCCAGCCGTTTGCCCGCGCGATCGCGACCGCGACCTCGCGCTCCGCCTCCCCCAGCCCCGCCACGGCCCGGGCGCGCTCGCGTTCCGTCGGCGCGACCTCGACCGGCCAGATGACCTGCCCGAGCGAGCGCCGTCTCGTCCAGCGTTCGACGTCGGTCTCCGAGAAGAGCGTCGTCACGTCCTGCCAGAACGGGCTCGGCGCGCGCGGGGAACCGTCCTCCGTCGCCGCCTCGCGCGCGAGATAGAGCCGGCGCCTGGCCCGCGTGCATGCCGTGTAGAAGAGGTATCTCTCGCGTGCGACCGGATCGGGTCGCGTCAGGCGCGAGCCTCTCTGTCGCTCCTCGAGCTCGAGCCGCTCGTCGTCGTCGAGCAGGGTGGGCGGCGTCGATCGCCGTGGGAGCGTTCCTTCCTCGAGGCCGACCACGAACACGACCTCGTAGTGACGTGTGCGCGCGCGGAGCATGTCGAGGACGGCGACGCGCCCCGGCCCGAACGAGGAGCGGAGGGTGGCGGTCGCCCGTTCGACTGTCGCCACGAGCTCCTCTGCACGCAATGGCCCGGCGAGGGCCTCCCACGCCGTGAGCTCGTCGAGAAGTCGGCCGAGCGCCTCTCGCACCTCGAGGTCGTTGCGCGCCGGGCCGCCGACGGGTGGCGCGTCGACACCGTGAGCCGCACGCAGCATGAAGTCAGCGAGCGCGGCGATCGCGTCGAGGTTCGTCGCGGCGCCGCGTACGAGCTCGAGGAACGGAAGCGGCTGGCCGCGCAGACGGAGCGTCTCCTCCTCGACCCTCTCCGGCGAGCTGACCGCGCGACCGCGGAGCCGACCCTCGAGGTAGTCGACGTGCTCGCGCCGGAGGCCGGAGTACGGCGAGCGCATGAAGGCGTAGAGCTCGCGCCGCTCTCCTCCGAGCCATGCGAAGCGGAGCAGCGAGGCGAGGGCGGCTCCGAACAGCGTCTGCGTAAGACGCACAGGCCCCTCGATGCCGTAGGGAATGCCGAACGCGCTGAACGTCGTCTCGAGCGGGGCACGCCAGCGGTCGACCGAGGGGCAGACGACGGCGATCTCCTCGGCCGGGGTGCCGTCCCGCAGCAGGCCGAGAATCTCGTCTCCGATCAGCTCGAGCAGCCCACGGGTGCCCGCGGCCTCGAGGAATCGCAGTGCACCCTCGAGCGGCGCTGCGGCATGCGGCTGGTCGACGTACAGGTTGCGCTCGAGGTAGGCGAGCTCTGGCCGGGCAAAGCGATGCGACGCAGGAGGCAGCTCCTCGATCCGCCCGTCTGCGATGCGTGCGAGATCCGCCGACGTTCGCTCGAGCGCTTCGAACGCGATGCGGCCCGGCTCGTACGGGAGCGACACTGTCACGTCGACGCGTGCGGCCAAGGACTCGATCAGCGCCCACTGGGCGCCCGTCAGATCCTCGAAGCCGTAGGCGTACACCGGCGAGCCGGTCCAGGCGTCGAGGTCACGCGCGGCGCGGTCGGCGCCGTAGCGCCGCTCGCCGTCTCGATCCCGCACACCGAGACGGTCGAGCTCGGCGCGGTACGCGGTGTAGAGCGCGCCCAGGTCGCCGCCGACCTCATCGGGCTCGACGAGACCGGCCTCGAGCTCGCCCAGCGTCGCCGCGAGCGTGTCGGCATAGCCCGAGAACCGCGCCGAGCCGCCGAGCTCCGCGCCGACGTCCGCCACGAGGCGGCGCACGAGCAGCGACCGCTGCGCATCCGTGAGCACGTCGCGGCTGTCGCCGTTCCCCGCTGCGAGCTGCGAGAAGACGCCGTCGAACGTGTCGATCGAGCCCGCGAGCAGCGCTCCGCCCTCGGCGAGCAACTCGCGCTGCACGCGGTCGACGTCGCCACGGTTGGGGACGATCAGCACTGGCTCGCGAGCAAGATCCGAGCGGAAGCGCTCGAGGAGCAGAGCGACTTTTCCCGCGTTTGCAGGACCCGCGAGCAGCGTCAGCGGCACACGACCCAGTCTAGAGCGGGCGGACCCCGGCCCCGGCCGGCCCGCTCAACGAGTCTGAGGAAACTGCGCGAAAAACCTCCGCGCTCGCGAGCCAGGAGGGCTAGGCGACCGCCTTCGGACGGCGGCCTCGGCGCGCGACGGTCTTGCCCGGCTGCTTGCCGGCGCACAAGTCGCAGAGATCGGCCTGTCTGGATCCGCGTCGCGCGTCGGTATACGTGATCCGCATCGTCGCGCCTTTCATCTCCTCCACCTCGGCACCGCACATGTCACAGACGAGGATCGTCTTTCGTGCCATCAATAGCTCCTCTCATTTCACTCGGGACGACGTAAGCGTAATGGAATCCGTACGCAAAAGCGCAAGGAGTATTTCGCCGATCTGAGTATCCGTAGAATCGCGCTCGTGGCCGCAACGACGACGATTGTCGTTCTCGAAGGAGACGAGACGGGACAGGAGCTTCTCGAGGAGGCGCTTCGCGTCCTCACACCCGACGTCACCGGCATTGAGATCGAGCTTCCCCGCTACGACCTGACGCTCGAAGCGCCGGCGCAGGACGCAGAACGGCATCGTCCACGAGGCTGCGCACGCCGTCCGAGACGCAGGCCTGGGCCTGAAGGCGGCAACGGTCACGCCAGAAGGGGTCGGTGACGTCGGCTCGCCGAACAAGATCCTCCGCGAGGAGATCGGCGGCCAGGTGATCGTCCGCACAGGCCGCCGCATCCCCGGCGTGGCGCCGATCGGCGGCGTGCACGCACCGATCTCGGTCGTCCGCATGGCCGTCGGCGACGCGTACGGCGCCGAGGAGTGGCGCGAGGGCGAGGGCGCCGACGAGGCCGCATTCCGCACGGAACGCATCGAGCGACGCGTGTGCACGGCGGTTTCCGAGTTCGCCTTTCGGCTCGCGGAGCGCACGGGGGCGAAGGTTTTCGGCGGGCCGAAGTACACGGTCAGCCCGGTCTACGAAGGGATGCTGAAGGAGGAGATGGATGCGGCGGCCGAGCGGCATCCCGACGTCGCGTACCAGCCGCAGCTGATCGACGCGACGTTCGCCCTGCTCCTGTCGGCGAGCGGAGATCCGATGGTGATCCCCGCGCTGAACCGGGACGGCGACATCCTCTCCGACCTCGTGCTGCCGCTGTTCGGCTCGATCGCCGGTTCCG
The DNA here is from genome assembly GCA_963826585.1 of uncultured Actinomycetes bacterium. Lineage (GTDB taxonomy): Bacteria > Actinomycetota > Thermoleophilia > Gaiellales > Gaiellaceae > PALSA-612. Next base: position 41,314 of record CAWGXP010000004.1, on the reverse strand, counting down.
AGTCGCTCGTCGTCGCATTCGGCGACGACTACGTGCCCAACGTCGTGCTTGCCGAGGCGGCCCACGGCACGGCGCCGAACCTCTACGGCAAGAACGTGGCGAATCCGCTGGCGATGATCCTCGCCGCGTCGGCCGTGCTGTCGTTCGCCGGGACTGACGGGACAGCCGAGGCCGCAAGAGCGATACGCGAGGCAAGCCTCGAGGCGATTGCGGACGGCGTACGGACCGCCGATCTCGCCGGACACGCGTCGACGACCGAGTTCACCGACGAGGTGATCCGCCGCGTCCGACAGAAGCTCGAGGTCTGGGCCGCACTCTAGGCGTGCACGGCGGTTCGACCCGCTGCGACGCGAGAGAGAAGTAGCGGAGCCGCTAGCCTGCCGCGGCCCGCAGGCCGACGGCCATCTCGAACGTTCCCTGCCGCCACGCGGTGACGAACACGTCGACGACCTCGGGGTCGAACTGGGCGCCCGAGCAACGCTCAAGCTCTGCGATCGCTTCCCCGGGCGAGAGCGCGGGCCGGTACGGACGGTCGGAGGTCATCGCGTCATACGCGTCGGCGACGGCGAGCACGCGAGCCTCGGGAGGGATGGCTGTCCCCGCGGCGCCCGTGGGATAGCCGTGCCCATCCCATCGTTCGTGATGGTGAAGCACACACGGCACCGCTACGCGCAGCGTTCCGATCAGGCCGAGCATGCGCGCGCCCTCCTCCGGATGCGAGCGCACCTCGTCGAGCTCACCGTCCGACAGCGGCCCGGGCTTGCGCAGCACAGCGTCGGAGACAGCGAGCTTGCCGATGTCGTGGAGCGCCGCGCCGATCCGAAGCACCTCGATCTGGTCGTCGTCCCACCCGAGCCGCGCGCCGATCACCTCGGCGAGCGCGGTCACGCGCACCGCGTGACCCGACGAGTATGGATCGCGAGCCTCGATCGCCCGCGCGAGATCGATCAGCGCAGCCATCGCGCTGCTTTCCCGGTCCGGAGCCGATTCCCTTCTATGAGAACTGCGCCCGAGCGTCGCGTAGAGTTGCGCCGCGCATGAAGGTGGGGGTCCCGAAGGAGCTCGGTCAGGAGCGGCGAGTCGCGCTCGTCCCCGACGTCGTCAGCCGGCTCGTCGGGTCGGGCTTCGAGGTCGTCATCGAGCGCGGCGCTGGCGAGTCGGCGGCATTCCCCGACGCGGCGTTCCTCGAGGCGGGCGCGACCGTCGAGGAGGGCGTGCTCGGCGCGGCCGAGGCGATCGCGATGGTCAACAAGCCCTCGACCGAACAGGTGTCAAGGCTACGAAAGGGAGACATCCTGATCGCCTTCCTCCAGCCCCTCACGGACACGGAGGGGATCGACCGGCTCAAGGAGCAGGGCGTCGTGGCGTTCGCGATGGAGTCGATCCCCCGCATCACCCGCGCGCAGTCGATGGACGCGCTCTCCTCCCAGGCGACGGTCGCCGGCTACAAGGGCGTGCTGCTCGCCGCCGACCGGCTCCCCCGCTTCTTCCCCATGCTCACGACGGCTGCCGGCACCGTTCCGCCGGCGAAGGTGCTCGTGCTCGGGGCCGGCGTCGCCGGGCTGCAGGCGATCGCGACGGCGCGCAGGCTCGGAGCCGTCGTCTCCGGCTTCGACGTCCGTCCGGTCGTCCAGGAGCAGGTCGAGTCTCTCGGCGCCAAGTTTCTCGACCTCGGCATCCGCGGCGAAGAGACCGCCGGCGGCTACGCAACAGAGTTGACGCCCGACCAGCAAGCAGCTCAGCAGAAAGCGCTCGACGAGCGCCTGCCCGACTTCGACGTCGTCATCACGACGGCTGCGATCCCGGGCCGCCCGGCGCCCAAGCTGATCCCTGCATCAGCCGTCGAGGCGATGCGCGCGGGCTCCGTGATCGTCGACCTCGCCTCGGAGACCGGAGGCAACTGCGAGCTGACGAAGCCCGGTGAAGAGACCGTCGCACACGGCGTGACCATCGTCGGCTTCACGAACGTGCCAGGCTCGATGCCCGCGCACGCAAGCCAGCTATACGCGCGCAACGTGATGGCGCTGCTCCAGCACCTCGCTCCTGATGGCCAGCTCGCGCTCGACTTCGAGGACGAGATCACGGCGGGCGCGTGCGTCACCCGCGACAAGGAGGCCGCATGACCACTTCCTTCATCATCGAGCTCACCGTCCTCGTGCTCGCGGCCTTCCTCGGCTTCGAGGTCGTCTCGAAGGTGCCGACGCTCCTGCACACGCCGCTGATGTCGGGCTCGAACGCGATCCACGGCATCGTCATCGTCGGCGCGATCATCGTCGCTTCGCTGCCCGACCAGACGGGCTGGGTGCGCGTGGTCGGGCTCGTCGCGGTCGCGCTCGGCACGGGCAACGTCGTCGGCGGCTTCGTCGTCACCGACCGGATGCTCCAGATGTTCAAGCGCCGTGAGCCCGCCAAGAGCGAGGAGACCAAGGAGTGAGCAGGTCTGACGCCGTCAGCCTGGCCTATCTCGTCACGATCGTCTCCTTCATCCTCGCGCTCCGCTTCCTCTCGAACCCCGCGCACGCGCGCAAGGGGAACTGGATCGGCGCGTTCGGGATGGCGGTCGCGATCGTCGCGACGTTCTTCCTTCCCGGCCTCGACTCGAGTCAGTTCGTCTGGGTGATCATCGTGATGGCCGTAACCGCGCCGATCGGCGCCTACGCAGCGCGCGCCGTGAAGATGACGGCGATGCCGCAGATGGTGGCGCTGTTCAACGGCGTCGGCGGCGGCGCGGCGGCATTGATCGCGCTCGCGGACTTCCACAACTCGATCGCCGAGCCGGGCGACCTCGATCTCAACGTCTCCGTCGCGATCGTGCTCTCGGCGCTGATCGGCTCGATCTCGTTCGCGGGCAGCCTGATCGCCTACGCGAAGCTCCAGGAGCTGATGAGCGGCCGCCCGATCACGTATCCCGGCCAGAAGTACGGAAACCTCGTTCTCCTCGCGGTGCTCCTCGCGCTCGGCCTCGCGATCGTCGCCGGCGTCGAGAAGCAGGCCGTGCTCGTCGCGATCATCCTCGGCGCGCTCGCGTTCGGCGTGCTCTTCGTCCTGCCGATCGGCGGCGCCGACATGCCCGTCGTGATCTCCATGCTGAACGCGTTCACCGGGCTGGCCGCCTCCGCCACGGGCTTCGTCCTCCACCAGAACGTCCTGATCGTGAGCGGCATGCTCGTCGGCGCGTCCGGGACGATGCTGACGCTGAAAATGGCAAACGCGATGGGGCGTTCGGTGACGAACGTCCTCTTCGGCGCGTTCGGGCAGCTCCAGGTCTCGGACGAGGCCCTCGAGGCGGCGGGTGGAGCGGTTCGCGCGACGACGGCCGAGGACGTCGCCGTCATGCTCGCGTACGCGCAGCGCGTGGTCATCGTTCCCGGCTACGGGCTCGCGGTCGCGCAGGCGCAGCATGCGGTGCGCGAGCTCGCGGACGAGCTCGAGAAGCGCGGCGTCGACGTTCGCTACGCGATCCATCCCGTCGCCGGCCGGATGCCGGGCCACATGAACGTCCTGCTCGCCGAGGCGAACGTGCCCTACGACCAGCTGCACGAGATGGACGAGATCAACCCGGCGTTCGAGCAGACCGACGTCGCGCTCGTGATCGGCGCGAACGACGTCACGAACCCCTCGGCCCGCAGCTACCCCGGCAGCCCGATCTACGGGATGCCGATCCTCAACGTCGACCACGCGAAGAACATCGTCGTGCTCAAGCGCTCGATGAGCCCTGGCTTCGCAGGCATCGACAACCCGCTGTTCGTCGACCCGAAGACCTCGATGCTGTTCGGCGACGCGAAGAGCTCGGTCGAGAAGCTCGTCGCCGCCGTCAAGGCTCTCTGACGTGGCCACAGTCCCGTTCTTCCGGGCGGCCGACGTCACGGCTGCGGTCTCGCCGGAGCGCGCGCTCGAGCTCGTGCGCGAGGCGTTCGTCGCGTACCAGCGCGGTGAATGGACGATGCCGCCGAAGGTCTACGTGCCCGCTTACCCGGCCGGCGACTTCAGGGCGATGCCCGCGCTCGGCGGCGGCTACGCCGCGCTCAAGTGGGTGACGTCCTTTCCCGGCAACCCGGCGCAGGGCCTGCCGACAGCGGGCGGGCTCGTGCTCCTCTCGAACGCGGAGAACGGCCAGCTCGTGGCGATCCTCGACGCGGCAGCAGTCACGTGGCTGCGGACGGGCGCGGCGGCCGTGCTCGCGGCCGAGACGGTGGGCCGCCCGGACGCCGAGACCGCAGCCGTGATCGGCGCGGGCGTGAACGGCAGCGCTGCCGCCCGCACGTTCATCGCGCGCGGTCAGGTCCGTGTCGCTTGTTCGACACCGACGCAGGCCGCGCCGAGCAGTCCGCGGCCGCGCTCGGCGCCGGCGTCGCAGGATCGCTCGACGAAGCGCTCGCGGCCGATCTCGTCGTCACGGTGACGCCCGGCTACGAGCCAGTGATCGGAGAAGGGACGCTCCGGCCAGGCCAGCACGTATCGCTGATGGGCGCGGACGGCCCCGGGAAGGCGGAGATCGCCGTGGCCGAGCTCGCCCGAGTGCGCGTCTTCTGCGACGACTGGGAGCAGGCGAGCCACAACGGCGAGCTCGTCCACGCCGTCGAGGCGGGCGCGCTCGAGCGGAAAGACGTCACCGACCTCGGCGCTGTCCTCGCGGGCGACGCGGTCGGGCGACAAGGCGACGACGAGATCACGGTCTTCGACTCGACCGGGCTCGCGATTCACGACCTCGCGATCGCGCTCGCCGCGATGGAGCAAGCCGACCGGCTGGACCTCCCGTCGATCGACGTCTAGCCGGCGGTGCGGTCTCAGCTCGTCCACTGCGTAGAGCCGCCACTCGCCCGGAACACCCTTGAGCTCGTGCTCGCCACGTTCCTCGAACTCGATCCCCGAGCCTGCGACGAGATCCTTGACGGTGCTCGAGACGAGCACCTCCGAATCGCCTGCGAGCGCGGCCACGCGGGCACCGAGATGCACGGCGATGCCGGCGACGTCGTCTCCGACCAGCTGGATCTCCCCCGTGTGCAGCCCGGCGCGGATCTCGAGGCCCAGGCCGCGAACCGAGTCTCGAATCGCGCAGGCACACCGGATCGCTCGGGCGGGACCGTCGAAGGTGGCGAGGAAGCCGTCGCCGGAGGTGTCGATCTCGCGACCCCGCCAGCGGTCGAGCTCGTGGCGTACGAGCGCATGATGTTGTGCGAGGAGCAGCTGCCAGCGCTGGTCACCGAGCTCGGCTGCCCGCTCGGTGGAGCCGACGACGTCCGTGAAGAGCACGGTTGCGAGCACCCGGTCTGGCTCGGGTCCGCGGCGGACGCCGGTCAGGAACTCCTCCACCTCGTCGAGGATCTCGTCCTGATCGCCGACGAACGGCAGGTGATCGTCGCCCGGCAGCTCGAACAGCCGGGCGCCCGGGATCTCCTCGGCCATGAAACGCGCGCCCTCGACCGGCAACGAGCGATCGCCGGTCCGATGCACGACAAGCGCTGGTGCGCTGATCGTCGGCAGGACGTGGCGCACGTCGACCTCCGCGTTCATCTTCGTCAGGGCGAACGCTGCTCCCGGGCTCGCGCTCATCCGCAGGTAGGTCGCCCACCATTCGCGGAACCGCTCGTCGTCGACGAGGCTCGGCGCCCTCGCCTCGAGACCGACAGGCCCGCCCCAGTTGCTGCCGACATCTTCGAGAAAGTCGTCGTACTGCTCCCGCGTTGCGCCGAACGGGTAGTCGGGAGCCCAGACCCTGCGAGCGTAGGCGCCGATCATCACGAGAGCAGCCGTCCGCTCGGGATACGTGGCCGCGAACAGCGCGCACAACGGCCCCCCTTCGGACACCCCCATCAGCGCCGCCCGCTCGGAGCCGACGGCGTCCATCACCGCCCGCACGTCATCCATCCTCTGCTCGAGCGTGGGTAGCTCGTTCAGCGACACGCGATCGGAGAGCCCCGTGCCGCGCTTGTCGAAGAGAATCAGCCGCGAGAAGGACGCGAGACGCATGAGGAACCTTGCGAAGGACGGCTCCTCCCAGAAGTAGTCGAGGTGCGAGACCCAGCCCATGACGAAGACGAGGTCGAGCGGACCCTCGCCCACCACCTGGTACGCGATGTTGACGTCACCGCTACGTGCGTAGCGGGTTTCCGGCGGGTCCACCGCTCAAGTGTCGGCCCGCGACCGATGCCGCGCAAGTGCGATCTGCCGTCCTCAGCTTGTAGGTTCTTGCGAACCTCGAGAAAGGAGCGTGCATGGCAGGCAACCTCGTCCACTTCGAGATCCCGTCGAAGGACACGGGCCGGGCGAAGGAGTTCTGGGGCTCGCTGTTCGGCTGGGAGTTCCAGTCGTGGGAGGGCGCGAACGAGTACCACATGATCAGCGGCACCGAGCCCGGTGGCGGCCTCTACCCCACGCAGGGCGGCGAGAGCGGCCTCACGGTCTATTTCGACACGGACGACGTCGCGGAGACGGCCGGCCGCGTCGAGTCGCTCGGCGGCAAGGTCGTGATGCCGAAGACGCCGATCCCGACGATCGGCTACTTCGCGGTCTGCGAGGACACGGAGGGCAACCCGTTTGCCCTGTTCCAGAGCGACGAGTCCGCTCCCGCGCCCGAATCCGCATAACGAAGCCGAATTGAGGCCAGCGCGGGTGCCTTCGTCGGCGCCCGCGCGCCGCGTCCGGCTTTGTGATGGTCCGGCAAAATCGCACGGCCCGCGTCCGTGGCGCTGGTGCGGTCTGGCACCATCGGACTATGAAGACCTTTCTCGCAACAGCCGCAGCCGTCGCCGTGTGCATCAGCCCGGCGATCGGCGCGTCGACGTCGAGCGGTCTCACGGGTACCGTGCAGCGGGCGTGCGCCAGCGGCAAGCTCTGCGCCGCAGGCCCGACACGCGCGACGCTCGTCTTCACACGGAAAGGCCAGAGTCGACGCGGGTCAGATCGGGGACGAACGGCTCGTACCGGGTGCTGCTCGCGCCGGGCACCTACCGCGTCTCGCCCTACCCGCGGATCGGCATCGTGGCGCCGCGCGTCCGGCCGAAGCTCGTGCACGTTCGCGCGAACCACGTCGACCAGCTCGACTTCACGGTCACGCTCGGCCTCTATCAGGCGCCGTAAGAACGACGAGGGGCGGGTTGCCCCGCCCCTCGTTTGTGCGTTCTTGCTGTTACGTCTAGTGCTGGTGAATCGCCCGGTCGGCGTTGACGATGCCGGCTCCGTATGCCTCGGAGTCCTTGATCGCCGCGCCACCAAGGTGGCACCAACCGAACGGACACGTCGTGCCGTTCGAGTCCATCGCCGACGTGTCAGTCGCGCTCATCGGCGGCGTCGCGTTCCAGCCGTGCGGTGAGCTGTGCCTGACAGCGGTCTGCCCGAACCGCTGCGTGATCGTCAACGGCTTGTGCCTGGCCTGGGCCGGGAACGCCGTCGCGATCAGAGCTGCCGTGGCGGACACGTGCGGCGTCGCCATCGACGTGCCCTGGATCGTGCTGTAGCACTCGCCCGTGAAGCCCCCGCCGGAGATGTTGAAGCACGGGATGCTCACGCCCAGTTGGACGATCGTGCTGAAGTCCTCCCAGGCGTTGTACCCGTCCGCGACGGACGAGCCGCCGAAGACCGAGTTGAACCCACAGACCGGCCAGCCTTCACATCCGCCGTGATCCTGGGCCGGGAGGTTGAACTTCCTCGCGCCACCCGGGCCGGCGATGTCGATCCGCGGGCCGTAGTTCGAGTAGTACGCGAGCTGGTCCGTCTTGCCGATGCCGAACGACTGGTGCGCGTCCGTCAGCGGCTTGCACCAGGTCTGGTTCCCGGCGCGCCAGAGCGTCAGCGGGGACACGCCACCGCGGACGGAAGGTTGACGATGTTGCCGGTCGACGAGACGTCGATGAAGCCCGGGATACCGCCCGGAGTCTCGTACAGGCCGAACAGGTCGTCGCCGCCCGGCGGGACGCTCAGGATCGCCGTGGCTCAGGACCTTGCCACCCGCGCCGATGCGCGTGTGCTCGTTACCGGCGGACGCGATGTAGATCGTGCCCTTGTGCAGGCCGAGTTGACGGCGGTCTGGTACATCCGGTACGCGAGATCCTGCGTCGGGATCCGTGCGGTCCGTGTAGCCGCCGAACGAGATGCTGAAGACGTCGATCCCCTGGTTGGCGGCGTAGTACATCGCCGCGAGGATCGTCGAGTCGTACGCCGATCCACACCAGCCGGAGATCTTCAACGCGACGAGCGAGACGCCCGGCGCGATGCCGTTGACGCCGATGCCGTTCAGCCGGCCGGCGATGTTGCCGCCGATCCAGCTGCCGTGGCCGTTAAAGTCGAGGTCGATCGCCGGTGCGCCGGTGAATGCCTGCGCGTCTGCCTCCGAGGCTCCGAAGAACGTCTCGCAGATCGGCGGGTCCTCGGTCGTCGTGAAGTCGACGACCCAGGCCACCTTCCCCGCGAGGTCGACGTGCGTGTAGTCGAGACCCGTGTCCGCGACGCCGACGAGCACGTCCGACGAGCCTCCACCAAACGAGCCGTTCCACGCGTTCGGCACGCCGACCCGGTCCTCGCTCCACATCATGCACGGGTACGGGTAGAACCCGCGTTGGCACGCAGTGTTGAACGCCGGGTCGACCGGCGGCTGGAACGCATTCGGGTTGACGCCATTGATATGGACCGATTGCTTCGAGCCTGCGGCTCCGCTGTAGAACTCGTTGCTCCCGAGCGGCTCGACCAGGTGCTTGATGCCATCCCGTGCGACTGCCTGGACGTTCGGGTTCGCCGTCAGCGCCTGCCTGAGGCCCGGGTTCGATCCAGAGACGACCTGGATGTTCGCCTCGGGTATCGACAGCGAGATGTGACCGCCGGCAGCCTGCAGCGAGGCGGTCAGGCCTTGTGCACCAACGCCCGGCTTCATCTGAACGATGTACCGGTTAATCGGCGTCGAAGCAGCGAGCTTGGTGGCGGCAAAGTGGTTGCCCCCGCCGGCCCCGGCACCGCCTACCGCTACTGCCGCAACGACAAATACGCCGGCGAGTACGCCGACTCTTAGCCTATTCATGCCCTCTCCTTATCCTCGTACGACGCTGCACGATTACGACGAGCCTGCCGTTCCTCCTTCTGGCGCTCGACCTTGGACTGGACGCCCGAGGACTATACGACGCCTCGGGGACGGTGACAACCGGAATCCGACTACAGGAGTCGGGCAGGATCGAAGAGGGCGAGCTCGGCCGGCGTCTGGCCGAGCAGCGCGCCCGCCACGAGCTCGCCGCAGAGGAATCCGAGCACGTTCCCGTGGCCGGAGTAGCCGCCGGCGACCCAGGCACGGTCGTCGCCCGGGACACGGCCGACGACTGGCAGAAAGTCGAGCACGAGGCCGAACAGCCCGGCCCAGCGATGCGTGATCTCGACAGGGTGGCCCGCGAGCTCGGTGACGAACGCCTCCAGCGCCGCCTGGATCACTGGCGTCGTCCGTTCGTCCGTCGTCAGCTCCTCGAGGAGCGATTCGTCGCGGAACCCCCCGGCGAGGAGTCGGCCGTCCGCGTCCTGCTGCCAGTAGTCGAAGCCGTGCCGTGCGTAGTGAGGGCACGCGTAGAGCCGCTCCGTGAGGGGCGCGGTGGCGAGCATCTGGCCACGCGTCGGAATGACGAGGCTCCCGAGCGCGCCCAGGAGTCCGCTCGGATAGCCGTCCGTCGCGACGACGACCTGCTCGGCGTCGAGATCCGCGAGCGATCCGACGCGCTCGCCCTCGCGGATCTCCGCTCCCGCCTCGGCGGCGAGAACCGCGAGGCGGCGCACCCAGCGCCCCGGTTGCACGGCCGCGTCCGGCGGGTGGAAGATCGCCCCGACGAACCGGCCAGCGGGCTTCAGCTCGCTGCCGTCGACCCATTCGGCGGCGAAGCCGTCCGCTCGGAGAGCCTCGAGCTCCTCCTCGAGCTCCATGCGCTCCTCGTGGTCGTTCGCGATCCGCAGGCTGCCCGTGCGGACGAGGGAATCGCCCGCGAGCTCGGCCATCTCATCGAGCGCGTCCTCCGTCCGCCGCCACAGGAGGCGCGCGGCCTCGCGGCCGACCGTCTCGACCGCAACCGGGTACGGCGCGGCGGTTCCGCGCAAGGCGAAGCCGCCGTTCCGGCCGCTGGCGCCCTCCGCAACGCGACGCGCGTCGTACACGCGCACGCGTAGGCCCGTTCGGGCGAGTGCGAGCGCGCACGAGAGGCCCGTCACGCCTGCGCCGACGATCGCGACGTGCGGCGCGCCGTCGAGCGTCCGTTTGGGGATCTCCGGCGCTGGCTCGTCCAGCCAGAAGGGCACGTCCATGACGCGCAGCCTAGGGACTACGTCGTGCGTGGAGCAGCGCGATAGACGCCAGCGCTCTCCTCGACGAGCCCGGCGAGCTCGAGCTCTGCGAGCGCCGCCGCGACATCCGCGGGCTCGATCACAAGCAGGCGCGCGAGCTCGTCGGCCCCTGCCGGCGTGTCGCGGAGTCGGGCGAGCACTGTGGCCGCGCGTTCGCTCACAACCGGCTCCGGGACCGAAGGAGGCGCGATCCCGTAGGCCTCGAGCACGTCCTCGGCCGACGTCAGGGCCGAAGCGCCGAGCCGCAGTAGGGCGTTCGTCCCAGCCGAGAGCGCGCTCGTGATCTCGCCGGGAACCGCGAACACCTCCCGCCCCTCCTCGAGCGCGAGATCGGCCGTGATCAGGGCGCCGCTCCGCTCACGCGCCTCGACGACGACGGTCGCCGTCGCAAGACCGGCGATGATCCGATTTCGTGCCGGAAAGCGCCACGGCGCGGGCTCGACACCAGGGGCGTACTCGGAGACGATCAGACCCTGGTCGGCGACCCGCCGGGCGAGGTCGGCGTGCGCAGCCGGATAGACACGGTCCACACCGCAACCGAGCACCGCAACGGTGGCGCCGCCCGCGTCGACCGCGCCGCGATGCGCCTCTCCGTCGATGCCCCGGGCGAGCCCGCTGACGACGACGAGCCCGGCGGCGGCGAGCTCGCGCCCGAGCATCCGCGCAACGGAGGCGCCGTAGGGAGAGCACGACCGAGCGCCGACCACGGCCACCGCCGGGCGGTCGAGCATGACCGTCTCTCCCCCGCCGCGGAGGAACAGCCCGACCGGAGGATCGAAGATTCCGGCCAGTGCCCGAGGGAACTCAGACGCCGAGCGCGCGAGCCAGCGAACATCTCGCTCGCGAAGGAACGCGGCGTACGCCGCCTCGTCGAACGTGCGCGCGAACCGTACGAACGCTGCGGTGCGCGGCTCCTTGAGCACGTGAGAGCCGGTCTCGGCGGCATACGCCGCGATCGTGAGCTCGCTCACGGGTAGTCGAGCTCCTTCGGCTTGCGATAGGAGAGCGCTTCCGCAATGTGCTCCGCGCGCACGCCGTCGGCGCCGGCGAGCGCCGCGATCGTCCGCGCCACACGAGCCACGCGCGCCCGCCCACGCCCGGACAGCGGCAACCGCTCGACGGCGCGCGAGAGCAGCTCGTCGGCATCTGAAGCTCGATGGAGCGCGGCGCCTGCGAGCCGGCCCTGCGCCTCGAGAACGCGCTTCCCAACGGCGTCGGACGCCTCCCCGGGGGGAGCGGCGAGCTCGTGCGCCCGAGAGCGTGGCACCGTCACGACGAGGTCGAACCGATCGACGAGCGCCCGCGAGAGCTTGTCGCGAAACGCGGCGAGCCGCTGCGCCGAGCAGGAGCAGGTGAGAGCCGGATCGCCGCGACCCCCGCAGGAACAGAGGTTCATCGTCGCGATGAGCTGGAATCGAGCCGGAAAGACGGCCATGCCCTGAGCCCGCGCAATGCTGACGATGCCGTCCTCGAGCGGCTGGCGGAGGGCCTCGAGCGCCGGCCGCAGAAACTCCGGAAGCTCGTCGAGCAGCAGAACGCCCCGGTGCGCGAGACTCGCCTCACCGGGCCTCGGCCCCGGCCCGCCGCCGACGATCGCGGCGACGGATGCGCTGTGATGCGGCGCCCGAAACGGCGGAAACGAGACGAGCGGATGGCCGGGGGCGAGGACGCCGGCCACCGAGTGGATTCGCGTCACCTCGAGCGCCTCGTCGTCACCGAGCGGCGGCAACACACCGGGCAGCCGGCGCGCGAGCATGGTCTTGCCCGTTCCAGGCGGGCCGGCGAGCAGCAGGTTGTGACAGCCTGCCGCGGAGATCTCGAGCGCACGCCGCCCTCGCTCCTGCCCGCGGACGTCGGCGAGATCCGGCCAGGCACGTGTCAGCCGCTCGGTGTCGCTGACCGCTTCGTACGGCGGCAGCTCGCATTCACCCCGCAGGTACGCGGCGGCTTCGGCCAGGTGGCGAAGCGCGACGGGCTCGATGCCTGCGAGCGCCGCCTCGGCGGCCGAGTCGGCAGAGCAGAAGAGCCGCTCGAAGCCCGCGCGCCGCGCTCCTTCGGCGGCAGCAAGGACGCCGCCGACCGGACGCACGCGGCCGTCGAGCGCCAGCTCGCCGACCGCCGCGTGGCCACTCAGGCGCTCGGGCGGGATCTGCCGCGAGGCGGCGAGCACGGCGAGCGCGATCGGCAGGTCGAAACCCGATCCCTCCTTACGGAGGCCGGCCGGCGCGAGATTGACCGTGATCCGGTGCCGCGGCCACTCGAGCGCCGCGGCGGCGACGCTCGAGCGCACGCGATGCTTCGCCTCCTGGCACGCACGGTCGGCAAGGCCGACGATCGTGAAGCTAGGCAGGCCGCTCTCGACGTTTGCCTCCACCTCCACCCGGCGCGCGTCGAGACCGACGAGAGCGTGGGTGACCGTGCGCGCGAGCACCGATCGACCGTAGACCCGCAGCCTGAACGCCACTGCGTCAAGACAGCGCCGAGGTGCGCTGTAGGCTCCGCACGTGCTCTGGCTGATCATCGTGCTCGCGGTCGTCGTCGTGCTCGCGCTGTACGTCGTCTATGCCTACAACAGCCTCGTCCGCGTGCGGAACGAGGCCGAGACCGGCTGGGCGAACATCGACGTCCAGCTCCGGCGCCGCGCCGACCTGATCCCCAACCTCGTCGAAGCCGTCAAGGGCTACGCGGCGCACGAGCGTGGCGTCTTCGACGAGGTGACGAAGGCGCGGGCGAGCGTCATGCAGGCCTCTGGCCCGCGCGCCGCCGCACAGGCGAACGAGGAGCTAGGCACCGCGCTCGGCAAGCTGTTCGCGGTCGCGGAGGCCTATCCGGAGCTTCGCGCGTCCGAGAACTTCCTTCGGCTCCAGGACGAGCTGACCGACACGGAGGACAAGATCGCCGCCGCGCGCCGTTACTACAACGCGACGGTGCTGCGGTTCAACAACCGCCAGCAGACATTCCCCACGCTCCTCATCGCGCGTGGGTTCTCGTTCCACCCGCGGGAGTTCTTCGACGCGGGTGAGGGTGTCGACCAGCCGGTCGACGTCTGCTTCGCACAGTCGTGACCGTCCAGGAGCAGATCCGCTCGAACCGGTGGCGCACGGCCTGGCTGCTGCTCATGTTCGCGGTCCTCGTGGGCGTGCTCGGCGTCGTGCTGGCGTACGTCTTCGAGCCGAGCCTGCTCATCGTCGTCGCGGCCGCAGGCTTCCTGTACGCGATCTTCTCCTGGTTCGCGTCCGGCTCGATGGTCGGCTCATGGACGGGAGCGCAGAAGGTCGAGAAGCGTGACTACCCGCAGCTCTACCGGCTGCTCGAGAACGTCGCCATCGCCGCGGGGCTCGAGCAGACGCCCGAGCTGCGACTGATTCAGGACCCGGCGCCTAACGCATTTGCGGCCGGACGCAACCCCAAGACCGCCTACGTCGCCGTGACGACGGGCATCGTCCAGCTGATGGACGAGCGGGAGCTCGAAGGCGTGCTCGCGCACGAGGTCTCCCACATCCGCAACCGCGACGTCCGGCTGATGACGCTCGTCGCCGTGCTCGTCGGCGTGATCGCGCTCCTCTCCGACGTCCTGCTCCGAATCGCCTTCTTCGGCGGCGGCAAGCGCGGCTCGAACCCGATCCTCACGATCATCGCCTTCGCCTCGCTGCTGATCGCGCCGATCGCCGGCGTCGTCATCCAGCTCGCCGTCTCCCGGCGTCGCGAGTTCCTCGCCGACGCGTCGGCGGCGGAGATCACGAACGACGCGGAGGGGATGGCCCTCGCCCTCCGCAAGCTCCTCGTCGACACGAGCGAGATCCGGAACGCGAGCCGCGCGACGGCGCACATGTACATCGAAAGCCCGCTGAACCAGGCCTCAGGGTTGCGGGGGACGGGTTTCGGCAAGCTGTTCTCGACACACCCGCCGCTCGAGCAGCGCATCGCTCGCCTCGAGGAGGCCGGCGGCTTCCACCTCGCGCCCTAGCTCCTGCAGACCAAGACATCCTCGAAGTACTCCCCGGCGCGGCGGCCGGTGCGCCGGTTCACGTGGCGGCGCAAGCGATCCTCGAGGCGGAGGCCCGCGCGCTCGAGGATCGAGGGGTAGAGCTCGCGCTTGTCGTTGACGACGACAAGCAGAGGCGCGCCGGGGCGGAGCGCGGTAGCGGCGTTCTTGAGGACCTCGGCGACGCCTTCCTCGTAGGCGGAGATCGCAGCACGGCTCGTCCCGGACGCAGCGGCGCCGATCTCCCGCTCGCGCAGATCGTCGAGCCCGAGCAGCTCGTACGCGTAGCGGTGCTGCTCGTGGTAGTCGATCAGGCCCGGATAGGGCGGGGACGTGACGACGGCGTCGTACGGCCCGCCCCAGTCGAGCTCCCGCGCGTCCCCGTGCAGCACCTGCGCCTCCTTGTCGCGGCCACGGATGCGCGCGAACGTCTTGATCCGCGCGAGCGTGTCCAGGGCGTAGCGGCGGAGGAAGTGCTCCGCGCGCTCGACGGGACGGCATTCCCGTCGGTGCTTGTGGCACCAGTACGGCCCGCGTTGCGGACTGCGAGGAAACTCGAGGTCGAAGTGGCGCGTCTGGCGCGCGGATCGTGCTGCACGAGCGAGGACGACGCGCATCACGTCGGCGTGCTCGTAGTCGTCGAGGAGCGCACGCCAGGCGAGGAGCTCGACCGCGGCGCGCGGCGCGTACCACTCGGCCACGTACCCCGTAGCCGTGTCTCCAACCACCAGGGGACAGTCACTGCGACTGTCCCCTGGTGGTGTCGGACAGGTCCGTCCTAGACGGGCACAGGCGTCGCGGAGCTCCTTCTCGAGCGTGAACTCGTTGTAGCGCGCCGTCTTCACGCGCATCAGCAGGCAGTTGAAGGCAGCGATGTCGCCGCCGGTCGCGTCGCGACCTGACTCGAGTGCCTCCACGAGCGTCGTACCCGAGCCCGCGAAGGGATCGAGGACGCGACCGCCCTTCGGGACGTATCGGTGAAGCAGCACCTCGACGAGTTGGGGGATGAACTTGCCGAGGTACGGGTGCAGCCGGTGCACGTGCTTCGTCCGCTCGCGCTCGGGCAGCTCGCGCTCGGACCACGAGAGATCGAGGTCGAGGCCCGCGTAGAGCTTCCTGCGTCGGCGCCACCGAACTCTCCGTTCGGCGGCGCCTCCGCAGTCCTACTTAGCCCGTCCTAGCCGTAGTGGAGACCCTGCGCCGCGTCGTACGCGTGCAGGCGCTTGATCCGCTCCTCGAGCGGCGGGTGCGTCGAGAACAGCCCCGCCATGCCCTTCGAGCTGAGCGGGTTGACGATGAAGAGCGCTTCGGTCGCAGGGTTCGACCTTCATCGGCATCGCCTTCGCGCCGCGCTCGAGCGTGCCGAGCGCGTCCGCGAGCGACTTCCCGCTACCGAGCATGCGCGCGGCCGTCGCGTCGGCGAGGTACTCGCGCTGCCGCGAGACGCCGAGCTGGAGCATCGCGGCGGCGAGCGGGCCGATCACCATCATCAGGATCGCGCCGGCCGCGCCGACCGGGTTGTCGTCGTCTCCGCCGAACATCGCGGTCCAGAAGAAGATGTTGCCGATCGCCGAGATCGCGCCGGCGATCATCGCTGCAACCGACGAGACGAGGATGTCGCGGTTCCTGATGTGGGCGAACTCGTGAGCGAGGACGCCGCGAACCTGATCCTCGGGCATCGCCTGCATCAGTCCCTGCGTGACGGCGACCGCGCCGTGCTTCGCGTTGCGCCCGGTGGCGAACGCGTTCGGCTGGTCGGACGGGATCATGAACACGCGCGGCTTCGGCAGCTCGTACAGCTCGGCGAGCTCCGCAGACGATCTTGTGCAGCTGCGGCGCCTCCTCTTCCGACACGGGCTTCGCCCGAGCGGCCTTGATCGCGAACGAGTCGGACAGCCAGTAGGCCGCGACGTTCATGAAGATCGAGAAGGCGACGAAAATCCAGAGGAACGCGCCGCCGAGCAGCGCGCCGATGCCGATGAAGAGGGCGGTCAGCGCGGCGAGCAGAAGCCACGTACGCGCTCTCGAAGAAAAGCTTGCTCTGGTGGCGTTCATTGGATGAAGAGCTCCTTTCGACTGAACGTATCCGATACGAACAGCCGAAGGTTTCTCCCGCCTGGAAAGGCCGACGCGCCCGGGCTCGAAAGCCGTTCTGACGAGCGCGCCCGTTCGGGGATAGTGCCCCTCGGCGACAAAACGATAGCGCACGGATCCCTCCTCAGAGCGCCACATCGACGCGCTCGAGCCGGCCCGAACGAACGGCGATCACCTCGAAGGCGACGTCGAGCCCGTCGAGGGCAGGCTGCGACGCGAGCCAGCACCAGGGCGGCGCGTTCGAGGCGCTCGAGCTTCTCGTCCGACACCATCTCGAGAGGATCCCCGTGGCCGGTACCACTCTTTGACTTCACCTCGCAGAACACGAGACGCCGGCCGCGGCGGACGACGAGATCGAGCTCGTAGCCTCCCGCCCACACGTTCCGTCCCAGCACGCGGTAGCCGCGGAGGAGATAGTGCACCGACGCGCGCAGCTCGGCCCGGCGGCCGACGCTCCGCGTGCTACGCCGCTTCGTCGATCTCGGGCGAATAGCAGAGGGCGTCGAACGACCGCCGGTGGATCGCCGACGGCCCGTGGGAGCGCACCTGGGCGGAGTGGCGCGGCGTGATGTAGCCGACGTGCGACGAGAACTCGTACTGTGGGAACACCGCGTCCAGGCGCCGCATCGCGCGGTCCCGCACGACCTTGGCGACGATCGACGCGGCCGCGATCGCAGCGCTCTTCGTGTCTCCGTCGACGACGGCCAGATGCTCGGGCGCGCGGGACCGAGACGGAACCCGTCGACCAGGCAGGCCTCGGCCGGCGGCGCGAGCGCGTCTAGCACGTCGCGCAGGCCTGCGAGGTTGCACGCGTGGAGGCCCGTCCGGTCGATCTCAACGTGCGTGATCACACGAACGGAGACGCGTTGCGCACACGAGAGCACCGCGCGATAAAGCTCCTCCCGCTCGTGCGCGTGCAGCTGTTTCGAGTCGTTCAGATAGGCGAGCGGCCGGACGCGATGGTCGCGAAGGGCGGCGTAGTCGAGCAGCACGCCGGCAACGACAAGCGGGCCTGCGAGCGATCCGCGACCGGCCTCGTCCGCGCCCGCCACCCAGCGGGCGCCGAGGCGGCGGTCGAACCTAAGAAGCCTTTGCCCCGTCCTCTTCCGCGTCCGCCGGCTCATCGGCGGCCGGCTCATCGGCGGCTGGTTCGTCGGCGGCTGGTTCGTCGACGACCTCGACCTCGGCTTCGGGCTCGAGCTCTGCTTCGGCTTCGGGCTCGAGCTCGCCCTCAGGCTCTGCTTCGTCGTCTGCGACGGGCTCGACGTCCTCGAGATCCTCTTCGCCGACTGCTTCCGGGGCACCGAGCGAGGATACGCTGCCTCCGTACTGCTTGGCACGGACGCGCGCCTTCTTTCCCACTTTCTTGCGCAAGTAGTAGAGCTTCGCGCGGTTGACGTCGCCGATCTGGATGACCTCGATCTTCTCGATCTTCGGCGAGTGGAGCGGGAACGTCCGCTCGACGCCGACGCCGAACGACTGCTTGCGCGCGGTGAAGGTCTCGCGCGACCCCGCACCCTGGCGCTTGATCACGAGCCCTTCGAACACCTGGATTCGCGACCGCGAGCCCTCGATCACGCGGAAGTGCACCTTCAGCGTGTCGCCCGCCTTGAACTGCGGCAGGTCCTTGCGCAGCTGTCGCTGCTCGAGTGCTTGGATCACCTTGCTCATAGGGAAGAACGGCCCCGCGCGGGCCGACCGGCAATGCTAGCGAAAGCGGCGTCGCCGGCCGAGCGGCAGCACGAGCACGCAGCCGAGAAGGAGCAGCGCCGCCCGGAAGCCGATCCGCATCGGCGGCCAGTAGACGAAGAACACCTCGCCGATCAGATTGGGTCTTGGCACGGCTCCCCATTCGCGGGAGTCGCAGGACTGCGCGCGATTGTCGCCCATGAAGAAGTACTTGCCTTCCGGGATCCGCCGCTTCGGATACGTGCTGTCGTCGCGCCGGCCCCCCTTGACGTAGGGCTCGACGAGCCGCTTGCCGTTGATATAGACGAAGCCGTTCCGCTCCTCCCACGTCTCGCCGGGAAGGGCGATCAGCCGCTTGACGAACGTACCGCCGGCCCCGCAGCGCTCCTCCGCGGCCGGCGGCGTCTTGAAGACGATGATGTCCCCCCTCGCGGGCGAGCGGAAGCGGTAGATGAAGCGATTCGCGAGCACGCGGTCGGAGACACCGCGCCTCGCAGCCGGTGCCGGGCCGGGCGCAATGGAGCGTCGGCTCCATCGACGACGACGGTATCCGGTAAGGATTGACGACGAACGCCTTGATCGCAAGCACGATCGCGATCGCGCCGACGATCGTCGCCGTCCAGTCGACGCCGACGCGCAGCCAGCGGGGCCACGTCGCCGTGTAGCGAACGACGGGGTTCCGCGAACGGCGCGCACGCTCGACCCGCTCGCGCTCAGCCTGCTCCTCCGCTGCCCTCCTCTCAGCCTCTGCTTGCGCCTCGGGATCGAAGAACAGGCCGCCGTCGTCACCGTCCATCGACGCGGCGAAGAGCGCATCCTCGTCCTCGAAGCCAAGTGGTTCCGACGAGGGAGGTTCCATGGACGGCGGCAGGCGCGGCGGCTCGTATTCCGTCACGCGATGCTCCGGACACGGCTCTCGGCGCGCCGCCATTCGTCGATCCGCGCGTGGTCTCCTGAGAGCAGGACGTCCGGCACTTCCCAGCCGCGGAACTCGGCCGGGCGGGTGTAGTGCGGGTACTCGAGGCCGCCGTCGAGCTCGGCCGAGAAGCTCTCCACGCGCAGCGACTCGCCGCTGCCGAGCGCGCCGGGAAGCAGCCGCGCGATGCCGTCGACGAGCACCATCGCCGGCAGCTCGCCGCCCGAGAGCACATAGGGCCCGATCGAGATCGCGTCCGTCGCGAGGTGCGAGACGATGCGCTCGTCGAAGCCCTCGAAGCGCGACGAGAGCAGCGCGACATGCTCTTCGGCCGCCAGCTCTTCGAGGAGGCTCTGCTCGAGCGGCCGGCCGGCCGGCGACAGGGCAACGGTTCGCGGCGGAGGGACGTCTCCATAGACGCCGTCGAGCGCGGCGGCAACCACGTCGACGCGCAGAACCATCCCCGCGCCGCCGCCGTAGGGCTCGTCATCGACCTGTCCGCCCCCGAGTGGCGTGAAGTCGCGGTAGTTGACGAGCCGCAGGTCCAGCTCCGTACCGAGGACGGACGACACGGGCGGGCGCTCCGTCAGCCAAGCGAAGGCAGACGGAACGAGGGTGAAGACATCGAGGCGCATGGGCGGCTGGATGAGGTTAGCCAGCCTCGGCGAACCCGCGAGCGACAAGGATCAGCCCGCCGCCGACGTCGACCTCCAGCACACACGCCTCGTGGAGGGGCAAAAGGATGTCGGAGTCGAGCTCGAGGACGTCGTTCGCCACGCCCGGCGAGACTTCGCGCACTCGCCCGAGATCGCGCCCTCCCTCCTCCTCGACGCGAAGCCCGACCAGGTCGGACACGTAGAACGCGCCCTCGGCGGGAGCGCCGAGATTGGACCTGCGAACGTTGAGAACAGTGCCCCGCTGAACGGCGCGATCGAGCAGGATCACGACTCGCCGGCCCGCCCGCTTCGAGGAGACGACACGCGTCTCCTCGCCGTCGACGACGAGCAGCGCTCCGGCCCTGAATCGCACGGGATCCTCGCTCGCGTCCTCGACGACGAAGGAGCCATCGAGGCCGTGCGGTCGCCCGACGCGGCCGACGCGGACGAGCTCAGGCACCGACGGCGATCGACTCCATGAACGCCGTCCCCTCTGCCCGCGTCGGGAGGTCAGGCGCCTTCGGCCCCGGGAACGCAGAGCCGGCGAGTCGCGCTGCGTCGTACTCCGTGCGCCGATGCTCGATGCCCGGCCCGAGGAGCGCCCAGTACGCGCCTGGCGTCTCCTCGTACGGCATGCCCACGCTGCCCGCGTTCACGACCGTGACCCGGACACATCACGCCGGAACTGCATGTGCGTGTGACCGCACACGACGACATCGGAGGTCACGCCTTCGAACAGCGGGCGGACGCTCTCGTCGGGCGTCCCTTCGATGAACACCTCAGTGTCGTTCCGGGGCGTGGCGTGGCAGAAGAGGACCGTGCCGACGCCTTCCACCTCGAGCTCGATCTGCTCCGACTTGCCGTGGAGGTACGCGATCTGCTCCGCCGTCAGCTGGTCTCGCACCCAGGCGATCACGTCAGGCGGCGCGATGCCCTGCTCCGAGGGGTCGAGCTCGCGATCAGCGTTGCCGCGGATCCAGCGCACGCGGTCGCCAAGCGAGCGTAGGAGCTCGAGCGTCTCGCCCGGGAACGGGCCGGCGGCGCAATCGCCGCCACAGACGATCACTGCGTCGTCGGGAATGTCCGCGAGCACGGCCTCGAGCGCGGGCGTGTTGCCGTGGATGTCGTAGAGCGCGGCGACCTTCATTCCGCGATCTCGAGGGACACGCGGAGCCGGTCGCGTGCCCCCGCGGCGCGCGCGATCGTCCGGAGCGCCTGCACCATCCGGCCGCCGCGCCCGATCACCTGTCCGCGATCGCCCTCGGCGACATGGAGCCGGAGCACGAGCTCACCGTCCTCGCTCTCCGAGGCGTCGACGCGCACGGCCTCCGGCTCGTCGACGAGCCGTTGGGCAAGGTGGAGGACGAGGTCGGCGACCATGGCGGCAGAACGACCGCTAGACGAGGTTCTTCGCCTTGAGCAGCCGTGCGACCGCGTCGCTCGGCTGTGCGCCCTTCGAGAGCCAGTCCTTGACTTTCGCCTCGTCGAACTCGATCAGCGAGGGGTCGGGCTGCGGGTTGTAGCGACCAACGATCTCGATGAACCGGCCGTCGCGCGGCGAGCGCTGGTCGGCGACGACGACCCGATAGACGGGGTTCTTCTTCGACCCGACACGGGTCAGTCTCATGCGTACCATCTCTCTCCTTCTCTCTTAGCGCCGCCCGGGCATCCCGGGCAGCGCTGGCATCTTGCCTTTTCCGAGCTGCTTCATCATCTTCACCATCTGCTTGCGCGCGTTCAGGAGCTGATTCACCTGCTGGACGGTGGTGCCGCTTCCCTGTGCGATCCGCTGGCGCCGTGAGCCGTCGATCAGGTCCGGCCGGCGCCGCTCGGTCGGCGTCATCGAGAGGATGATCGCCTCCGCGCGGTCGAGCTCGGCCTCGTCGACGTCCACGTCCTTCATCTGCTTGCCGAGCCCCGGGATCATCGAGAGGACGCCCTGGAGCGGCCCCATCTTCCGCATCATGCGCGAGCTCTGGAGGAAATCGTCGAACGTGATCTCGCCGGCGAGCATCCGCTTCTCCATCGCTTCGCGGTCCTCGATCTCGGCGACTTCCTCGGCCCGCTCGATCAGCGTCAGGACGTCGCCCATGCCGAGGATGCGCGAGGCAATCCGGTCGGGGTGGAAGACCTCGAGCTGGTCGAGCTTCTCCCCGACGGAGGCGAGCTTGATCGGCTTGCCGGTGACAGAACGGACGGAGAGCGCGGCGCCGCCACGGGCGTCGCCGTCGAGCTTCGTCAAGAGAACTCCGTCAAACGCGACTCGCTCCTCGAATGCAGTCGCGACGTTGACGGCCTCCTGGCCCGTCATCGCGTCGAGGACGAGCAGGACGTTCGTCGGCTTCGCCTCGGCGCAGACCATCTCGAGCTCGTCCATCAGCGCGTCGTCGACATGGAGCCGGCCGGCTGTGTCGACGATCACGACGTCGCGACCCTGCGTGCGCGCCTGCTCGATCCCCGCCCGCGCGGCTGCGACCGGGTCAGCGCGCTCGGAGCTCGCGACCGGGATCTGGAGCTCCCGTCCGAGCTGCTCGAGCTGCGTCACCGCCGCTGGCCGCTGGAGGTCGGCGGCGACGAGGAGCGGCGAGCGGCCGTCCTTGCGGAGCATCAGCGCGAGCTTTCCGGCGGCTGTTGTCTTGCCCGCGCCCTGGAGCCCGACGAGCACGATCACCGTCGGCGGCCGCCCGGCGAAGGCTAGCCGCGAGTCCCCGCCGCCCATGATCCGCGTCAGCTCCTCGTGAACGATCTTCACCACCTGCTGCCCCGGCGTCAGGCTCTTCGCCACCTCCTGCCCGAGCGCGCGCTCCTTGACCGCTGCGACGAAGTCCTTGGCGACGTCGAGGTTGACGTCTGCCTCGAGCAGCGCAAGGCGGATCTCGCGCATCGCCTTCGAGATCGTCTCCTCGTCGAGCGTTCCGCGCGAGCGGAGGCCGCCGAGAACGGACTGCAGCTTGTCGGATAGAGAGTCGAACATCGGCCAGGAAGCGTAGCCGCCGCCGTTCCGGCGAACCCGCCTACAACATCGCGAGGCGAGCGGTCATCGCCGAGTCCGCGGCCTCGGCGAAGTCGTGGTGGCCCGTGACAGCCGGGATGAAGACTTCGCGCTCGAGAGCCTGCAGGCGCAGCTCGCTCGATGCGGTCACGGTTGCCGTGCGCGGCACGTCGCGAAGCAGGGCGATCTCGCCGAAGAAGTCGCCCGGCCCGAGATCGGCCACCCAGCGTCCCTCCTTGGAGACGGCGACGGTGCCCGACTCGATCGCATAGAAGCGGTCGCCGACGTGGCCCTCCGTGATCACGACGGTGCCAGCGGCGACGTCGATCGGAATCAGCGCGCGGGCCAGCCGCTCGATGATCGGCTCGGGCAGGGGCCTGAAGATGGCGATCCCGCGGAGGAGCTCGAGGCCCTCCGGGGCGAGCACTGTCCGATCGACGCGATTCAGGCCCCGGATGCCCGCGACCACAAGTACGCCGGTGGCCGCACCGATGACGGCCAGACCGGCGCGCAGGCCGACGGTTCCGATGAGAAGCGGCATCAGGAGCGCGCCCAGGGCCATCGCGGCGATCAGGGCGCTCTCCATGGCGCCGAACACGCGGCCCATCACCGCATCAGACACCGCGCGCTGCACGATCGTGTACGCATTGATGTCGACGAGGGAGTTGCCGAAGCCGATCAGGACCATGGCGGCGGCTGCGACGCCTACGGTCGGCCAGGCCGCGATTGCGACCAGCGGCAACGCCCAGAGCAGGATGCCGAGACCGAAGTCGAAGGCGAGCCGCCCGCGCTGCGCCAGTACGAGCGCCACCAGCCCGCCGACCAGGCCGCCGATACCGACGACAGCGTCGAGGTAGCCCACGCCTGCCTGCCCGATGTCGAGCAGGTCGAGCCCGATCGTGACGATGAAGACGGCCGACGCTCCGGCCACGACACACTGCGCGCAGAAGAGCCCGATCAGGAGGCGGAGATCGCGGTCGCCGAGGATCGCGCGGAAGCCGGCGCTCGCATGCCGGACGAACCCCTCGGCCTCCGGCGCCTCCCGTGCCTCGTGTGCCGCCACCTTCCCCGACGGGAGCCCGAGCACGAAGAACGCCGACCAGAGGAACGAGACGCCGTTGACGACGAACACGGTCTGCACGTCGGTGAACGCGAGCAGGATGCCCGCGAACGCGGGGCCGGCAAAGAGGCCAACGCTTTCGATCGTGCTCGCCGCGACGTTCGCAGCGGTCAGCTCGCGGGGATTGCGCGCGAGCACGGGTAGGAGCGCCGCCTGTGCAGGGCGGAAGCACGTCGCAGCCACCGACGTGGCGATGACGAGTGCGTACACGAGCACCGGCGGACCGTCCATCGCGATCACGGCCGCCCCCACGAGCGCGAACGTCGCGCAGACGAGATCCGACAGCAGCATCACGCGCTTCCGCGAGTGCCGGTCTGCGAGCGTCGAGGCGAGCGGGAAGGAGACGGCCATCGCCAGGTAGCGGATGACGGCGACGATCCCGACGGCGGAAGCCCCACCCTGCGCGTACGCGTAGACGGCGATGGCGACCGTGAACGCGCGGTCGCCCACGGTCGAGCCGATGAACGCAAGCTGAAGACGCCTCAGGGCGGGGTTCCGGAAGACATCCGCGAGCGCCGAGCCGGACTCGCGCAACCGCTCTCGGAATCCGCCCACGTGCGTACCCCACCACATTCGCTTGACAGGCACGGCGAGAGGCGCAACGGTCAGGCGGTGCGACGATCGGCGATCGCTCCGCTCCCCGCGCTCCTGCTCGCTACGCTCGTGCTGGCCGCAACGGCGGCGGCGTCCCAGAGCCCGAAGCTCCCGGGGTTCGTGATCGCGCGGAGCAAGGCGTCCGGGAAGAACGCGCTCGTCGTCGCCCACGGCCAGGTCGACCGACCGACGGCGCTCTACGCCCGTCTCACGGGCAAGGTGAAGGAGGCGACGATCCTCGTCGAGTGCCTCGTCGGCCAGGAGTCGACCCCGAGGACGTTCGAGCGTCGGCGTGCGGCTCTCTACCGATTCACGGTCGTCCCTGACGGAGCGGACGTCTGCCACGTGACCGCGACCGTCTTCGGCAAGGGCCCGCTCGTTGCCGAGCTGCGAGCGGTGCGTTAGGAGGGTTTGGCGGAACGGTGCTCGTCGCCGGGGCGCGATCGACGCTGCGATCGCCAGGACGCAGGGAGCTCCAATAGTGAAGAACTATTGGGGCGACTGAGGACGAAGCGAGCGCAGTGGCGAGCGCGATTCCGGCGGCTCAGCCACTGTTTCGCCAAGCCCTCCTACTCGGCGTCGGAGCCGACGAGCGCGCGTGCGAAGTCGCCGGGATCGAACGGCCTGAGATCCTCGAGCTCCTCGCCGACACCGATCAGCTTCACCGGCAGGCCCAGCTCGACCCCGATCGGCAGCACGATGCCGCCCTTCGCCGTTCCGTCGAGCTTTGTCAGGCAGACGCCTGTCACGCCGACCGCCTCGTCGAACAGCCGCGCCTGCTGGAGGCCGTTCTGGCCGGTGGTCGCGTCGAGCACGAGCAACGTCTCGTGCGGCGCGCCCTCGAGCCGGCGCTCGATCACCCGGCGCACCTTCGCGAGCTCCTCCATCAGGCCCTTCTGCGTGTGCAGCCGTCCCGCAGTGTCGACGATGACGACGTCACGGCCGCGCGCCTCGGCAGCCTCGATCGCGTCGAAGGCGACCGCCGCCGGATCACCGCCTCGCGACGAGCCGACGTAGTCGGCGCCCGCCCGCGTCGCCCAGATCTCGAGCTGCTCCCCCGCCGCTGCGCGAAACGTGTCCGCCGCCGCGACGAGCACGTCGTGGCCGTGCTCGCGCAGCCGGTGGGCGAGCTTGCCGATCGTCGTCGTCTTCCCCGTGCCGTTGACGCCGACGACGAGGATCACGCTAGGTCCGTCGTTGACGGAGAGCGTCCCCGGCGCGCCGAGCAGCTCCTCGACCTCGGCGGCGAGCGCGCTTCCGAAGTCGTCGAGGTCGCGCCGCTTGCGCAGCCGCTCGACGAGCTCCACCGTCGCCGTCATGCCGACATCGGCGCCGATCAATGACTCCTCGAGCGCCTCCCACGAGTCGTCGTCGAGCGGGTCGAAGCCGGTAAGCCGCTGACGGATCGCCCGGCGCGTGCGTCCGAGCGAGCCGCCGAGCCGCCCGAGGAAGCCCGCGGTCTCGGCCTCCGGATCTGCCTCAGGCTCGTCCTCTCCGAGCAGCTCACCCCACGTACGCACGAGAGCGCGAGGATAGCGGGCCGTTTTACCGACCTCTTACGGCGGTCGCGCCAGAGCGTCTGACAAAGTAGACGCCGGTGAAGCGGGGGTCTCGTCGCGTCGTCGTCTCGTGGGTAGTCGCGCTCGCGCTCGTCGTCGTGGCTGCGCCCTCTTCCGCCGACTGGGGCCGGTACGGCGGCAGCGACGCCGTGACGAACTTCGTGCCGGCGACCAGCGCTGCCGGCCTCTCGTCCAGCTCGATCGGCGATCTCGAGCAGCGCTGGAACGCGACGATCGGCGGCCGCTTCGTCGCTTCGCCGCTCTACGCGGAGAACGTCCAGATCGGCTATGCGATCGAGAACGTCGTCTACGCGGCGACGAATGCCGGCACCGTCGCCGCCTTGCGCGCCGAGGACGGCGAAGTGCTCTGGAAGCGGCAGGTCAGCGGCACCGTGTCGACGACGTGCGGCCAGACGTACGGCATCTCGTCGACGCCCGTCCTCGATCGTGGGCGGAACCGCCTCTACGTGATCGGCGCGGACGGCCTCCTCTTCGCCCTCGACCTCTCGACGGGCTCAACGGTGCCTGGATGGCCCGTGCGCATCACAAGCGCGAACGACGCCGAGTATGCGTGGGGAGGACTCGCCATGTACGGGACACGGATTTATGTGCCCGTGGCGAGCTACTGCGACAAGTCCAACGCGGACGGCTTCCTCGCCGACGGTCGCCTGGTTGCTGTCGACAGCGTCGACGCGGCCGTCGTAGCCACATTCGACGTCGTGCCCGGCCCGAACAACATGGGCGGCATGTGGGGATACGCAGGCACGTCGATTGACCCCGCGACGGGTCGCCTGTTCACGGCGACAGGAAACTCGTGGGTGTACGACCCGGACTGCGGTTGCACCCTCGAAGACGTCGACTACGGCGAGAGCCTCGTTGAGCTCGATCCGGATCTACACGTCATCGCAGCGAACCGCCCTGAGGGCATTCCGTACGTTGAGGACAACGACTTCGGCGCCGCCCCGCTCCTCTTCCAGCCGCCGGGCTGCCCACCGCTGGCCGCTGCGAACGCGAAGAACGGCGTGACCTACATCTGGAACCGTCAAGACATCGCGGCCGGACCGATCTGGAGCGCCCGCGTCGGTCCTGACGAGCTCGATGCCTCCTTCCTCGGGCAGCCGAGCTACTCGCCCGACCTCCGGACGTTCTTCATCTCCGATGCGCGCGACTACAACGACGAGGGAGCGATTCGCACCTTCGACGCCGTCGTCGCCTTCACGATCGGAGACGCCTGCACGATCCCGGCGCGGCCGACGTGGACGGCGCCGGGAATCGGCCGCGGGCCGAAGTCGCCGCCGCTCGTCGTCGGCGACCTCGTCTTCGTCCCTGGCGGGTTCGACCACGACGTGTTCGCCCTCGACGCGCGTGCCGGGAAGACGCTCTGGTCGAGCCCGCTCCCCGGCGCTGTCGCTCGCGCCGATCACCTGGGCGCGTGACGAGGTGCTCGTCGGCGACTCGTCGGGCGTCCTACACGCGTTCGGCCTGCCGCCCGCGCCGATCGTCGGCTCGAAGAAGCTGCGCTGCTACTTCGCGTAGCGCGCGGCTAGGCGGCGGTCTCAGCCGCCTCGTCACGCGGCAGCCGCCGGGAGACGACCTGCGAGACGGCGTCCTTGCCCATCGTCACGCCGTAGAGGATGTCCGCCGCCTCCATCGTCCGCTTCTGGTGCGTGACGACGATGAACTGCGCGCGCTCGGAGAAGCGGCGCAGGAGATCGACGAAGCGGCCGATGTTCGTGTCGTCGAGCGCCGCCTCCACCTCGTCGAGAAGGTAGAACGGGCACGGCCGCGCGAGAAAGAGAGCGAACAGGAACGAGAGCGCGCCGAGCGCCTTCTCGCCGCCCGAGAACAGCGACAGCCTGCTGACCCGCTTCCCGGCCGGTCGCAGCTCGACCTCGACGCCCGCCTCCTCGTCCTCGCCCTCGGGCTCGGTCAGGCGCAGCCGACCCTCGCCGCCGGGGAACAGCGTGGCCGCCACCTCCGCGAAGTTCTCCTGGACAGCCGCGAACGTCTCCGTGAACCGCCGCTCGACGGTCTCCGTCAGCTCGCGGCGCAGCGACTCGAGCTCGGCGAGGCTCTCCTCGAGGTCCGCCGTCTGCGTGCGCAGCTCCTGCGAGGTGTGCCTTCTCGCGCTCGTACTCCTCCTTCGCGAACGGGTTGACGCCGCCGAGCGACTCGCGCCGGCGCTCGAGCCGCTCGAGCGTCGCCTGGAGCTCCTCGCGACCTGCCTTCGGCGGGCTCCTCTTGGGCCTCTTCGAGTCGTCGTCGTGCGTCCGCAGCCTCGGCGTCGATCCGAGCGAGCTCGATGTCGACCTGCGAAACGGCGGCCGTCGCCTCATGAGCCTCGCGCCGAAGCTCGGCCTCCTGCGCTGCGAGCTCGCGGAGGGCAGTTGCGAGCGCCGCCGCCCGAGTGCCGCCGCTCTCCGCCTTGGCTACGAGCGGGCGCTCGACCCGCGCAGCCGCCTCGACGGACGCGGCGAGCGAATCGCGCGAGCCGTTCGCAGAGTGAGACGACGCGCACGTCCGGGCGGCTGGACGACGGAGTCGCACTCGCGACCCGTGCCGCGAGCGTCTGCGCCTCCTGCGCGGAGGCGCCGCGCCTGTGCCTCGAGCTCGATCTGGAACGCCTCCGCCGTCTCGCCGACGAACCACAGCTCCCCGCGGTCCGGGTCGTAGCCGTAGCCCTCGACGGTGACGGCGGGCACCGTCGACGCGAGCAGCTCGTCCAGCGCGACGACCGGCATCGACGAGACGAGCTCCGCCGGTTCGCGGCCGACGAGGACGACCAGGCTGCCGAGACCCGCTTCGCGCGCCTGCTCGAGAAACGCGAGACCCTCCACCGTCGAGGCGGCGACGACCGCCGCCGCCCGGTGAGCCGAGCGCAGCGGTGACCGCACGCTCACGTCCAGGCCCCACGTCGACGAGGCTGAGCGCAAGCCGTTCGCCCTGCTCAGCGAGCGCGCGCGCGGCCGGCGGCAGGCCTTCACGCTCCGAGAGAGCGCGCTCGACAGCCGTCGCCCGGCCCTCAGCGAGCCGTGCCTGCTCGCGCAGCTCGTCGCCCGGATCTCGCACGACAGGGGTGCGCAGGCGCTCGAGCAGGTCGGCTGCGGCCTCGCGACGCATCTCCACTCGCTCGCGCGCGCTCTGGATGCGGTAGAGAGCGGTGGCCGCGCCCTCGTTGCCGCCTGCGACCGCCGCCAGGCGCTCCTCGGCCTGCTCGCGCTCGCCGAGCAGCTGCTCGAGCCGCCCGTCGATCTCGGCGCGCGTCGTGTCGCACCGCGCGCGGCGCGCCTTAGCCTCGGCAACGCGGTCGCCGACCTCGGCCAGGTCCGCCGTCGCGATACCGGCGCGTAGGCGCCGCACCTCGACGGCGAGCTTCTCCGCCCGCTCCGCCGCCGTCGCCTGGAGCGCGAGCGGCCGGAGGCGTTTCTGCACCTCGCGCTCGAGATCGCGTGCCCGTTCGACCTGGATCTCGACGCGCGCGAGCTTCAGCTCGGCGCGATGCCGCCGCCGCTTGAAGCGGCCGAGGCCTGCGGCCTCCTCGACGAGCGCGCGGCGGTCGGCCGGGCTCGACGAGAGGATCGTCTCGACGCGGCCCTGGCTGACGACGGCGCCGGCCCCCGGGCCGAGCCCGACGTCCGCGAGCAGCTCGACGACGTCCGCGCGGCGCACGGTGGCGCCGTTGATCAGATACTGCCCCTCGCCGCCCCGATGGAGGCGACGGGTGATCGCGACCTCCTCGTAGTCGAGGCCTGCGAGCGCGCCGGCCGTCTCGTCGAACAGCAGCTGCACCTCGCAATAGGGAGCCGCCTGGCGCCCCGCCGACCCACCGAACAGGACGTCGTCCGGGCGTTCGGCCCGCAGCTCCGTCGGCGCGAGGCTGCCGGATGCCCAGAGCAGCGCATCGGCGATGTTCGACTTCCCTGAGCCGTTCGGGCCGACGACGACCGCGACGCCCGGCTCGAGCCGGATCTCGATCGGGTCGGGGAACGACTTGAAGCCGCGAATGGAGATCGCGCGGAGATACACGGCCGCCCAACGCTAACGCCGTGTGCGGATGCCGCCGCCCGGCAGGAAAGGGCTAGGCGGCGGGAAGCTCGAGCGCGGCGATCGCCTCCGCTGCAGCGGCCTGCTGCGCGTCCTTCTTCGACTTGCCCGAGCCCGTGCCGAGGCGCTTTCCATCGACGATCGCTTCACAGGTGAAGATCCGCGCGTGCGGCGGTCCCTCGGAGTCGATGACCCCGTAGCTCACCTTCCAGCCCGCCTTCGCCGCCTCCTCCTGGAGCAGCGTCTTGTGGTCGACCGGGGCGATCTCCGCAGCCGAGATCTGATGCTCGAAGGCGTCCAGCACGGGCGCCGACACCGGCTCGATCCCGTGCTCGAGGACGAGCGCCGCGATTGCCGCCTCCGTCAGCGCGGAGATGACGTTGTCGGAGCGACGCAGGTCGTCGGTCAGCTCGAACTGCTCCGCGAACATCCGGTCGAGACCGATCTCGCGCGCAACCGCCGCGCAGCTCTTTCGCGAGACGACACTCGAGCGCAGCCGCGAGAGCGTGCCCTCGGAGACGTCCGGATAGCGCTCGTACAGAGCGCGCGCGACGATGAACCCGAGGGCGCTGTCGCCGAGGAACTCGAGTCGCTCGTACGACTGCGCCCTGTCGAGCACGCGGGACGGATGCATGAACACCTGCCGCAGCCGCGCTGCGGGCAACTCCTCGATCAACGTGACGAGCTGCCCTCCCGGGCTGTCGCCGCTACTGGTGGCTCGTGACGTAGTCGACGGCCTGTCCGACGGTGGTGATGCCCTGGGCATCCTCGTCGGAGATCTTGATCCCGAACTGATCCTCGAGCTCCATGATCAGCTCGACGAGATCGAGCGAGTCGGCGTCGAGATCCTCCTGGAAGGACGCCGCTTCCACGACGTCGGCCTCCTCGACACCGAGCTGCTCCACCAGAACCACCTTTACTCGCTCGAAGACTTCCTCGCGCGAAGCTGCCATGTCACCTCTCTTAGCCGTCGGAACCTGCGGTGGCCGGGATGCTAACACGGTCCTCCGCCGCCTCAGCCTCGAGTCGGTCG
The DNA here is from genome assembly GCA_963826585.1 of uncultured Actinomycetes bacterium. Classification (GTDB taxonomy): domain Bacteria; phylum Actinomycetota; class Thermoleophilia; order Gaiellales; family Gaiellaceae; genus PALSA-612. The sequence goes on along the minus strand of CAWGXP010000004.1, from coordinate 10,327 downwards.
CCGAGCTTCGTGACGACGCCGTGCTCGACTCCGCGCGCTGCAAGCCGTATCGCGTTGGCGATCGCGCGCCGCGAGGAGTTGCCGTGCGCGATGACGACGATGCCCCGGAGACCGAGCAGATACGCGCCGCCGAACTCCTCCGGATCGAGCCGTGAGCGAAGCCTCCGTGCAGCAGGCCGGATCAGGAAGCCGCCGAGCTTCCCGCGGGTCGTGCCGCCGATCTCCGTTCGAAGCCCGTCGAAGACGGACAGGATCGTCCCCTCGAGCAGCTTCAGGCACACGTTGCCCGTGAAGCCGTCGCAGACGACGACGTCGACGGCGCCCTCGAGCAGCCAGCGGCTCTCGACGTTGCCTCCGAAGTTGAGGTCCGAGCTCGCCAGCAGCTGGTGCGCCTCGATCGTCAGCTGGTCGCCCTTCTCGGCCTCCTCCCCGATCGAGAGCAGGCGGACCTGCGGGTCTCGGTGCCGAGGATCTCCTCCGCGAAGATCGCGCCCATGACGGCGAACTGGCGCAGGTGCTCGGGGCGCGAGTCGGCATTGGCGCCCAGTCGAGGAGCACCGACGGCCCCTTGCGCGAGGGAATGACGACCGCGATCGCCGGCCGCAGCACACCGCGGAGGCGGCGGATCTCGAGGAGCGACGCGGCGAGCATCGCTCCGGTGTTCCCGGCGGAGACGACGGCAGAAGCCCGCCCCGCGCCGACCGCCCGGCACGCGGCGACGAGCGAGGAGTCCGGCTTTGCCCGTACCGCCTCAGCCGGCTTCTCCACCATCCCGATCTCGTCCGTCGTCGGGACCAGCTCGAGGCCGCCTCCGTCGAGCGTCTCCGGCCCGAACAGCACGGGCTCGACGTGGTCGGAGCGAGCGTCGAGCGCGCCTGCGACGACCTCCTCCGGCGCGCGGTCACCGCCGAGCGTGTCGACGGCCACACGGACGGAGGTCATTCCAGCGCAGCTACGGAAGCGACGTGCGCACCGGCTCGACCTCGCGGCCGCGGTACGTCTTGCACGTCGGGCACATGCGGTGCGACTCCTTCGGCCTGCCGCAGACGGGGCAGACAGAGAGCCTGGGCGCCTCGATCTTGTGCTGGGCGCGGCGCTTGTCGCGCCGGGACTTCGATGTCTTTCGCTTCGGGACAGCCATGAGCGGCCGCCTAGCTTACCTGCGCGCTCGCCGGCTCCGTCACCGGTTCCGTCCGCAGATCGTCCCGCTTGAGCACGACGAGCGTCGCGACGAGGCCGACGACGGCGAACGCCGCGGCCACCCAGAACGCGAGCTGAGAAGCCGTCGACGAGCGCCTCGCGCTGGGACACGCCCGTCGTCGACGAGATTGTCGGTCCGCGTCGTCGAGACCGTCGTCAGGATCGCGAGCCCGAGCGCGCCGCCGATCTGCTGGTTCGTGTTGATCAGCCCCGACGCGAGCCCCGCCTCCTTGCGGGACTCGACGCCGGCGAGTGCCGCGATCGACACCGGCACGAACGAGAAGCCGAGCCCGACGCCGATCAGCAGGAAGCCCGGGAAGAGGTCGCTCGAAGTACGAGCCGTCGACGGAGATCTGCGTGAAGAAGAGGAGGCCGCCGAGCGAGCGTGAGCATCCCGATCGTCGAGCACCGGCTTGACCCCGATCCTCGTCACGAGCGCCTGCGCGAGCGCCGGAGGCGACGACCGCCGTCAGCGCGACGGCGAGGTAGCCGACGCCGGTCTCGAGCGCGGAGAAGCCGAGCACCTGCTGCATGTAGAGCGAGAGCAGGAAGAACATCCCGAAGACCATCGTCCCGAGCAGCAGCCCGATGATGTTCGCGCCCGTCAGGTGCGCCGGCGGAAGAAGCGTGAGCGGGACGAGCGGCGAGCGCGAGCGCACCTCGATGAGGATGAACGCGACCGACGAGGACCGCCGAGCCGACGAAGCAGAGCGATCGTCTCGGGCGACGTCCAGCCGACGTTCGGGTGCGCGCGTCAGCGCGTAGACGAACAGCATCAGGCCCGCGGTGACCGTGACCGCGCCGGCCGCGTCGAAGTGCCGCGCGAGGCCGTCGGCGCGGCTCTCGCGGACGAACGCGCGGCACGAAGATGAGCGGCGAGCAGCCCGATCGGGACGTTGACGAAGAAGATCCACTCCCAGCCCGCGTACTCGGTCAGCACGCCGCCGAGGAGGACGCCGATCGCGGCGCCCGAGCCGGCGATCGCGCCGAGGACGCCGAGCGCCTTGTTCCGCTCGGCGCCCTCCTCGAACGTCACGGTGCGTGATCGAGAAGACGGACGGCGAGAGGATCGCGCCGGCCGCGCCCTGGCAGAGCGCGGAACGCGATCGAGCATCGCCGCCGACGACGCGAGAGCCGCAGAGGAGCGAGAAGAGCGGCGAACAGGAGCAAGCCCGGCCATGAACACCTTCCGCCGCCCGAGGAGGTCGCCAGAGCGCCCGCCGAGCAGCAGGAAGCCGCCGAAGGTGAGCGCGTAGCCCGCTGACGACCCACTGCAGGCCGCTCGGTCGAGAAGTCGAGATCGGTCCTGGATCGACGGCAGCGCGACGTTCACGATCGAGATGTCGAGCACCACCATCAGGTAGGCGACGCCGAGCACGGCGAGCGCCTTCCAGCGCTTCGGATCGGGGGTCACGCCAGGTGCTCCTTCAGCTCTGCGAGCGGGGCCCAGCGCGGGTCGCCGGATGCGGCCTCGTGCTCGTGCGGCTCGACGTTGAGGTTCTTGCCGCACTCGGGACAGAGGCCCGCGCAGTCCTCACGACAGAGGATCTTGTCCGGCAGCGCGAGCACGACCGAGTCGTGAGCCCAGCCCGAGAGGTCGAGCTTGCCGTCCGAGACGTACGGCGACACGAGCTCCATGTCGCCCTGCGGATCCTCCGCCTGGTACTCGCGGACGCGCAGATCCTCGTCGAGGACGGCGTCGTCGAGGCAGCGGAAGCACGGCCCGTGAAGCCGCGCGTGGAACGCGAGATCGAACAGCATGCCTCCCGTCGTGCGGGTGAATGTCAGCTCGGCCGGCACCTCCCCGGGCTCGGCGACGTAGCGTTGGGCTCCGAGCTCGAGAGGCGCGAGCTCGATCTGCTGCTCCTCCCGCTGCTCCTCGCCGGGCCGCAGGCGCACGGATCTGAGGTCGACGACGGCCATCGGATCCAGCCTACCTACCGGGTAATCGGGCGCGCCACAGCGTTACCGGCCACAGCGTTACTGGGCGCGGGCGCCGGCAGCAGCGGGTACGGAAGGCGCCCGCTCCCGCGACGGCGTGATGATCAGCGCGACGGCGCCGAGGATGATCGCGCCGGCCGCGATCGTGCGCGCGGACAGCGGCTCGGAGAGGATCGCCCAGCCGAGGAAGACGGCGACGACGGGGTTCACATACGCATAGGTCGACGCGAGGGACATCGGCACCGAACGTACGAGCCACGCGTACGCGGAGAAGGCGACGATAGCGCCGATCAGGACGAGGTAGACCATCGCGAGGATCGATCGGAGCGAGGGCTGGCCGACGTCGTTGAGCTCTCCGGACGCCGCGGCGACCACCATCAACAGTCCCCCTCCCGTCAGCATCTGCATCGACGAGTTGACGAGTGGCCGCCGCGGCAGCGGAGCGCGGCGCGCGTAGAGCGATCCGATCGCCCAGGTGATCCCCGAGACGAGGAGCGCGAACGCGCCGAGCAGGTCGATCCGCCCGGCGCCGGAGGGCCAGGCGAGCAGGGCGACTCCCCCGAAGCCGACAGCGAGACCGACGATGGTCGACCGCGACAGCCGCTGGCCGTTCGCGATCCGGTCGAAGAGCGCGATCCAGAGCGGCACGGCCGCGATCAGCAGCGCAGCGACTCCCGTATCGACCCTCGTCTCCGCCCAGGCGACCATCGAGTTGCCGCCCACGAACAGGAACGCGCCGACGACGAGCGCGGACAGCCACTGCGTCCGGCCCGGCCGGTCGCCTTCGCGGTCACCGCGGCGGATCGAGTAGGCGTAGAGAAGGCCGCCGGCGAGGAGGAACCGGATCCCCATGGAGAGGAAGACGGGGATCGTCTCGATGGCGTACAGGATCCCGAGGTACGTCGAACCCCAGACGACGTACACGACGAGGAGCGCCCCCCAGACGCTCGCCCGGCTCGGGCCTGCGCTCATGCGGGAGCTAGCGGTTCCTCCACCAGCCGCGGCGGCTTCGAGTGTCGAGATCGCCGGCGCGTGTCAGAAGCGGAGCACCCGCACACAACGCGAGGAACGCGATCGCAAAGACAGCAGTCATTTATCCAGTCTGCCCGAGCCTTGTCTATTAGCGCCAGTCTTGTTATCGTAGTAGTCGATCATGCAGCCTGATGGACTATTCGGTCTCGAGCTGCGCCATCTCGTCGCTCTCGAGGCGATCGCGAGCGAAGGCTCATTCGGCCGGGCCGCGCAACGGCTCGGCTACACGCAGTCGGCGATAAGTCAACAGATCGCATCCCTCGAGCGCATCGTCGGCCAGCGTCTGGTCGAGCGCCCCGGAGGTCCGCGGCCCGTGACCCTGACGGAGGCGGGCGCCCTGCTCCTCAGTCACGCGGAGGGGATCATGGCGCGATTGCAGGCAGCGAGCGCCGACCTCGAGGCGCTCGCTGCCGGCGATGCCGGCCCGCTCCGCATCGGCACCTACCAGTCGGTCGGTGCGCGCATCCTCCCTAGGCTGCTCTCGAGCTTCTCCGCCGACTGGCCCAAGGTCGACATCCGCCTCGTCGAGTCGACCGACGACCGTGAGCTGTTGCAGCTCGTCGAGTGTGGCGAGGCCGACGTGAGCTTCTGCGTCTACCCGCTCGAGCCCGGTCCGTTCGAGGGCGTCGAGCTGATGCGCGACCCGTACGTGCTCGTCGTCGCCAACCACTCGCCGCTCGCGTCACGCGACAAGCCGCCGACGCTGCGCGAGATTCTCGAGCTGCCGCTGATCAGCTACCGCTCATGCCGCACGACACAGCGCGTCGAGGAGCGGCTGAGGCTCGTCGGCAAGGAGCCGAACGTGGTCTTCCGCTCCGACGACAACGGAACCGTGCAAGCGCTCGTCGCCGCGGGCACGGGCGTTGCGCTCGTCCCGCGGCTGACCGTCGATCCCGCCGACGACTCGATCACCGTCGTCGACCTCGGCGAGCGCGTGCCTCCGCGCCTGATCGGCATCGCCTGGCACGCCGACCGACAGCTGACCGCGCCCGCGCGAGCGTTTGTCGAAGCCGCACAAGCGGTATGTCACTCGAAGGAACTTGCAGCCGCGTGAGGGATAAGGGAATGGAGGCTCACGCCGATGCGTTTGGGGAAACGATGAGACAGCTAGATGACATACGGACCGAGATCGAGCAGCTCACCGAGCACCGCCGCGAGCTGCTCCGCACGCTTTCTCTCGGCCACGATCCGGAGCTCGTAGCCGAGCACACCGCGGTCGAGGCGGAGATCGCGCGCCTGTGGGACGAGTACCGCTCCGAGCGAGCGCGTGTCCGGTTCGGCGAGCGCGATGTGATCATCGCCCGCGCCCGGCACGAAGAGCGCCTCGAGCGCGCAGCGGCCTAAGCCCGAAGCGACCCCTAGAATGGGGTCGCTTCATTTGGGAGCTGCTTGGGGCGTTAGCTCAGCTGGGAGAGCGCCGGCTTTGCAAGCCGGAGGTCGCCGGTTCGATCCCGGCACGCTCCACTCTCATCCATGCCGTGCTACCGGACGGTGTCGACCGCTCCGAAGCCATGCGTGAGCATGCGGCGACGTGCCTCTTCCCTTTGTGCCCTGCCGTAGCTCGAGGCGTAGTGCTTCGTCCATGTAGCGAGGGAATGGCCCGTGAGCTGCGCTGCCTGCACGGGGTCCACCCCGCGCCGACCGGCGAGTGAGCAGAACGATCGGCGCAGATCCTGAGGAGTCACGTGGCCGAGGCCGGCCGCCTTCGCGGCCGCCTCGACTCCGCGCCGGGCCACGTTGCGCCGCTCGAGCGGAGTGCCCGCTGCGCGTGCAGAAGACGAAGTCGGTATCGAGACCCCGTCCTGCCCGTGCCTCCGCACCATGTTGCTCGACCATTGCCCGCTCAACCGCCGGGAACATCGGAACGATCCTCAAGCTGGACCGTGTCTTTGGCGCAACGAAACGAGGCTCACCACGGCCGGATAAACGCTGGAGCTGACCGCGAACATGAAGCTCCCGCTCGGTGAAGTCGATGTCCATCCAGCGCAGCCCGAGTGCTTCCGACAGCCTCAGACCCGTATAGGCGAGCACAGTGACGACGGGGCGGTAGCCCTCGGAGGTGTGCGAACAGAGCGCGGCGAGCTCGTTCTCGTCGAGTATTCGCCCGGTGACGCCGCCGGTGGGGCGCGGCTTCTCACTCGGATCGAGCTCATCGACCGGAGAGCTCGAAACCACCCTGCGCGACCGGGCCAGCCTGAACATCGCTCGGAGCACCACGAGCGCTTGAGCGATCGTTGCCTCCGCGTAGCCCTCGGAGCGCATGTCGCGAAGAAGTGCCGCAACGTCGCGCCCTTCGATCGACTCGATCGGGAGCGTTCCGATGCCACTAGCGATGTGGCGCTCGTAGCGATCGCGATAGAGCTCAACACCACGCCAGGAGCGCCGGCCGGCGTGAGCGAGTGACTCCTGCAGTGGACCGTACTCCTCTACTACGAATTCATTCAGCGTCAAGGAGTTCGGGGCGACACGCGCGTGTCGCCGAGAGTCGTGCGAGGATTCGTCGCGCATGGGAGCTAAACCTCCTGTGCCGGGGCGGGGCCGTTCCAGCGGCGCCCGCCCGTTTTCACGGATGCCTACAGTCTACCTGGTGCGGTGCCCATTTTCCGGGGTCTCAGACCCCTGAATTGACGCCCACCCTCGAGTTCTGAGGCTGGCGATCATTGAGCACAACTCTGGCGTGTTGTTGTCTAAATTGATAACATTGCTTTGATTGAAGGTGATACGTCAGGCGGCCGTCGACCCAAGGCATCCGGACTGAGCGTCAGAATTGACGTCATGGTTGGTGCATCCTCCGCGTCATCTAACGGCGACTGCGCAATACGTCTCGAGCACGATCCCGTTAAGCGCCGCTGAGGCGCGCGCGAAGACGCGTCGCGTATTTGCGCGGATGGACTTGCTGGAGCGAGCCACCGTCGACATCCCGGCTCGTCGATTCCTTCAGTCGTTTGGCCTCGCGCGGCACCCTGCGCCGGCCGCCCGAATCCTGGGAGCGGCGGGGCGGCCACGAGCGACGCGGCGGCATCGCCGCGTGCGGTCGCACGCAAGCCGGCGTACCCGGGCCGGCAGCCGCAGTCGCGACCCCGACTTACCCCAAGCGGACGCGGCCACCCGGCGTGACGACGCCAAGGCCGACGATCCCCAGCTGCGTGCGAGCGCTTGGTTTCGGCGAGGCGCTCGGTGAGCGGGCCTGCGCGCGACAATCCGAAGCCGAGCCCGAATTCGCGCGGATCGTCTCGACGCCGGCCGACGCAGGCCCAGCTGCTCAAGCGTCAGCTCGAAATTCTCAACGATCGCGAGATCCGCAACATGACGTGGGCGGCGATCGCCCGCAAGCACGCGATGGGAGAGAAGGAGGCGCGCGGAGACGTACAGTCGCTACCTTCGCGAGATCGCTCCGTTGATCGTCGAGGAAGGCACCGGTCGAGACGGTGCTGGGGTATTTGCGGCTCCTTGAGGGTGTGCGGGAGCGCCTTTCTGAGGTCGTCGACAGCGCGGATAACGACAGCGCCGGCATAGGCGGCCTGCGCGAGATCGCGAAGACGGTCGCGAAGGAGGTTGACCTTCTGGAGCGCGCCGGATTGATGCCAACGGGCGTAGCTGACACACACGTCCGAGCAGAACACGAACGGCGCCTAGAACGGATGGAGGAGGTTCTCCGCCGGCATGGGGTGTCAGCGGAAGTCTACGACGAACTCGCAGCGGCCTTCGACGGTGAAAGCGACCAATAGTGGGCAAGCGCGCCGAGATCCCGCCCATCGACCCTCGCCTGGCGGCAGAAAGGCTTAGGAATGCGGGGAAAAGCGTCAGGCGCTCCAGCATGCGCCCCGCGGCCGGAACGACAGGGACCCCCTCGTTTCTCGAGTGGACCACTCGCATCTCGGAGCCAAAGACCGGGCCGCTCAACTTCGACCGCTGGCCGTTCCAGCGTGAGTTGTACGACACCGACTTCACGTACATGGACGAGGCGCGTGGTGATGAAGGGGACCCAGGTCGGGGATCGAGCGCGTGGCTGGTCCGCTGGTCGCTGTTCTTCCAGACACAAGGGCTGGACGGGGCTTTACGTCTTCCCAACGACAAGCAACTCGCGGCGTTCTCCAACGAGCGCATCCGCAACCTGATCCGCAAGAGCGACTACCTCGAAGCCGCATACCGGCCGACTGGATCAACAACGTCCACCAGAAGAACGTGGGCGATGGGTGGCTGAACCTCCGAGGCTCGCAGACCGTCGCGAACCTGGAATCCATCGACGCCGACCAATCGCGATGGACGAGTACGACCTCACTCTCCCCGAGTCGATTCCAGTAGCCGAGGAGCGCGTGTCGGGGTCGCAGCTCGGCCTGATCCGCAGAGTGGGCGTGCCGCTCTACCCGCCCGGCACGGGGCTGTCGGCACTGTACGACGAGACCGACCAGCGGGTGTGGCTCGTGAAGTGCGCGAAGTGCAAGACGGCGAGCAGGAGATCGACTACTGGCAGAACGTGAACGAGGCAAAGAGAACTTCGTCTGCTCGGGCTGTCGCAAGCCACTCGACGTGCGCAAGGGGAGATGGGTCGCGCGCTTCCCCGAGCGCAAGGTGCGCGGCTACCACGTCAATCGCCTGATCGCGCCATACGCTCGACTCGACCGCACCATCGCTGCGAGCAAGCGGCGCAAGCCCTTTGAGGTTGAGAACTTCTGGAACAGGCACCTCGGCCTCCCGTTCGCCGCCGAGGAGAACCGCCTCTCGATGGAGGCTCTGCTCGCGGCCCAGTGTGAGTTCGTGATGGCCGAGGGCTACTCCGGTCCGGCGCTCGTCTCGATGGGCGTGGACGTGGCGAGCGTCCGGGATCTCGACGTGCGGATCTCGCTGCACTACGAGGACGGCCGGAAGCGAGCGCTGTGGATCGGCAACGTGGCCGACTTCAAGGACCTGACCGGGTTGATGACGCGCTACGACGTGAAGATGGCAGCGATAGATCATCTCCCCGAAGGTCGCTTGGCCCGAGCGTTCGCTGGACGCTTCCCCGGCATGGTCTACCTCGTGGCGTACACGGACTCCTCGAACCAGGCGAACGTGCTGAACATCGACTCCTCGATCTACTTCGCCACGGTCCGCCGCACGGAAGCCATCGACGCGAGCATCGAGCTTGTGCGCTCTCAGCGGAACTTGCTTCCCGCCGACTGGCCCGAGCACTACCCGATCCAGATGCGCAACGTCTACCGCAAGGTGGAGGTGGATGACGTGACCGGAAAGATGAAGGGTCACTACCTCTCGACCGGCCCCGACCACGCGATGCACGCCGAGGTCTACGACCTGATCGCCTCGGAAATCTGGCTCGTCCGACAGCAGGTTGATGATGCCAAGCGAGAGCTTGTGAGACCGTTGGACGACATGGTGGAGTTCGAGCGATCCACGGTCGGCGACCCCGAGGACGTGACGTACAGGCCGGGCTTCGAGGGCCACGAGTATGACTACCGTCCCGGCTTCGAGACGCCGCAGGAGTACGACGACGAGGAGACCGAGGAGTACGACGACGACGAATGGTGAGCGGTTCGAGCGTGCTCAAGTAGCCGGTCGAACTGGTTGCGTCGGTCCGCCCATCCGATTCCAAGCCGTACGGGAGCGTTGCGCGCGCGAGAGGGACTCGAGGCTGCCGCGCCGAGCACGCTAGCCCTTGCATGCTTCGTCGCGACGCGTAAGAGTCGAGCCACGAACAGGCGACTTGAGAAGAGAACGATGACGAGGTACTTCTACGCGCAGGAACTCCGGGTGCCTGAGGACGTGAAGCCGTATCTGGCCGACGAGAAGCACTGGAAGCCCGGTTACTCGGCCTGTGAGCTCGCGACAGCCTGGATCGGTGCCGGTGACATCCCGGGCAGCGTCAGAACTGTGCTGAACGGCGACGATGTCTTTCGCCGGCTGCCGCCTGATCGAGGGTTACTTCGAGCGTCAGGTCGATCTGCCCACACCCGGCAGGCCGAGTCAGACCGACCTGCTCGCGCTCGTTCAACTCGCCGACGGGAGCTACGGGGTGATCGCGGTCGAGGGCAAAGCGAGAGAACCATTCGGGCCGCTCGTCTCCGAGTGGAACGACAGCCCTGGCAAGCAGCGGCGGCTCGACGACCTCTGCGCGCGGCTCGGGCTCGACGCGACATCGGTCTCCGACCTTCGCTAC
>CAWGXP010000003.1:0-10088 GCA_963826585.1 uncultured Actinomycetes bacterium | reverse complement strand
CGACGTCTCCTGGTTCGTCGAGACCGGCTCGCCGCTCGACCGGGGGGCTGCCGAGCGCGCCTTGTCGGTCTACGTGCCGGGCCTGGTGTCGCCGATGCTGCCGCGCGAGCTCTCGGACGATGCGTGCTCGCTGCGCCCGGATGTCGATCGGCTCTGCGTCACCGTCGAGGTCGAGCTCTCCTCCGGCGAAGCGCGCTTCTACCGCTCCGTGATCCGGAGCAAGGCGCGGCTGACCTACGCGCAGGCGCAGGCGATCCTGGCCGGCCGGGAACGGGCCGAGCCCGAGCTGACCGAGGCCCTGCGCCGAGCAGAGCTCGTGACCTCGGATCTGCGCGAGAAGCGCTTCGCGCGCGGCGCCCTCCGGATCGAGAGCGGCGAGCCCGCGTTCACGTTCGACGGGGAGGGCGGCGTCGCCGACGCGCGGCAGGAGTCCGAGCCGCACGCCCACATGCTCGTCGAGGAGCTGATGATCCTCGCGAACGAGGCCGTGGCCGACCTGCTCGCGGGACGACGCCGCGAGGCCCTCTACCGGGTGCATGAGCGCCCCGAGCCGCAATCGGTCGAGCTCCTGCTCGCGAAGCTCACCGATCTCGGCGTGCCCACGCCTCCAGAGGCCGAGCGGATGGGCACCGCCGACGCGGCCGAGCTTGCCGCTGCGATCAGCGAGCGGGTGACGGACTACGTCGAGAGATCGGGCAAGGGCCGCAGCGCGTTCCCCGCGCTCGTGCTCAGGGCGCTGAAGCAGGCGCGCTACGACCCGCGCAACCTCGGCCACTCGGGGCTCGCGAGCCGCGCGTACTGCCACTTCACCTCGCCGATCCGCCGCTACCCGGACCTCGTCTGCCACCGCGCGCTGCTGCGGGAGCTGGGCGCCTCGGACGAGCCCCTGCCGGAGGATCTCGGCGACCTCGCCGAGCACGCCTCGGCTCGCGAGCGCGCGGCCTCGAGCCTCGAATACCGAGCCGACGAGATCTGCCTCGCGTGGCTCCTCGAACGGCGGCTGTTCGAGCTCGGCTGGGAGACGTCGTTCGAAGGTGAGATCACGGGTGTGATTCCCGTCGGGCCTCTTCGTCCGCTTCGCCGAGGTCTTCGAGGGCTATGTCCCCGCGCGACGGCTCGTCGGCGACTACTACGAGCTGAACGAGCTCGGCACCGCGCTCGTCGGCCGCCGCGGCGGACGCAGGTACCGGCTCGGCGACCCGCTCGAGGTGCGGGTGGCCGAGATCCGCCGAAGCGAGGGCAAGGTCGAGCTCGCCCCGGCTCCGTAGCTTCGCGCGTCCCTACAATCGAGCGCATGGCCGGAAACGCCGGAGAGAAGCTGATCGCGGACAACCGCCGCGCGCGGCACGAGTACCACTTGCTCGACCGCGTCGAGGCGGGGCTCGCGCTGCAGGGCAGCGAGGTGAAGTCCCTTCGCCAGGGCCACGCGATCCTGCAGCGCGCCTACGCCGACCCGCGCGACGGCGAGCTCTGGCTCGTCGGCCTGCACATTCCGCCGTACGAGCAGGCGTCGGCCGAGCCGCACGACCCCGACCGCGCCCGCAAGCTGCTCCTCCACCGCCGGGAGATCGACCGGCTCTCCTCGCAGGTGGCGGAGAAGGGCCTGGCGATCGTGCCCACGCGCCTCTACTTCAAGAACGGACGCGCCAAGGTCGAGCTCGCGCTCGGGCGCGGCAAGGAGCTGCGGGACAAGCGCCGCGACATCGCCGACCGCGAGTCGAAGCGCCGCATCGAGCGTGAGCTCAAGTCCCGCCGCTGACGCGGTAGAGGCGCCACTCTCCCGACACGCCCTTCAGCTCGACCTCGCCGCGGTCCTCGAACTCCAGCCCGGACCCGGCGACCAGGTCGCGAACCGTGCTCGAGACGAGCACCTCGCCGGGCCCAGCCTCGCCGGCCACTCGCGCGCCGATGTGGACGGCGATCCCCGCGAGCTTGCCGCCGACGATCTCGCACTCTCCCGTGTGGAGGCCGGCACGGATGTCGAGTTCCAGGCCTCGAACCGCGTCGATCGCTGCGTCTGCGCAACGGATCGCCCGCGCGGGACCGTCGAAGCTCGCGAGGAAGCCGTCGCCTGCAGTGTCGATCTCGTGACCGCGGAACCGCTCGAGCTCCCGCCGGATCGCTGCGTGGTGCGCCTGCAGCAATTCCCGCCAGCGCCGGTCGCCGAGCTCCGTGGCCAGCCCGGTGGAGCCGACGATGTCGGTGAACAGAACAGTCGTGAGCACCCGGTCCGGCTCGGGCGCCTCTCGCACGCCCGTCAGGAACTCGCGGATCTCCGCCAGGATCTCGTCACTGCCCTCGGCCCAGGGAATGTGCGTCGAGCCGGGAAGCTCGACGTAACGGGCCCCCGGGATTCGATCGGCGAGGAACCGCGCGTTCTCGACGTGGCAGATCGTGTCGTCGACGCGGTGAACGATCAGCGTCGGCACGCGGACGGCGGGCACCACGTCGCGGACGTCGATCTCGAAAGCCATGCGCTGGAACGCGAGAGCGTCCCGCGGCGTCATCGAGGCGGTCTGCATCTTCCCGAACCACTTCCGCGTCCACTCGGGATCAGGATCGTCGGCGAAGTACAGCGCGGCGGCAAGGCCCTTGCCCCAGCGCTCCCCGATCGATGCGGTGTAGGCGTCGAACTCCTCGCGCGTCGACTCGCCCCAGGGCCACTCGACGGTCGTCTCCTCCTTCACCTCCGCACCGACGAGGAGGAGAGCTTGGGTCCGCTCTGGGTACGTTGCGGCGAAGAGCATGGACATCGGCCCACCCTCCGAGACGCCCATCAACACCGCTCGCTCGGAGCCGACCGCGTCCAGCACGGCCCGCACGTCGTCCATGCGCTCCTCGAGTGTCCCGATCCTGGTGCGCTCGGAGAGGCCCATCCCGCGCTTGTCGAAGACGATCAGGCGCGAGAAGGACTCCAGCTGCTCGCAGAAGCGCCGGTAGGCCGGGTGCTCCCACAGGACGTCCAGGTGCGTGATCGCGCCGGCGACCCAGACGAGGTCTGGCGGGCCGTCGCCGAGTACCTGGTACGCGACCTCGACCTCGCCGCTCATCGCGTACCGGACGGGTGGCGAGCTCATGCGAGGGGCCCCCGCAGGTGGATCCGGCCGATTCCGGGCCGGTAGCCGAACTGCTCGTTCAGGCGGCGAATCGGCGCGTTCCGCTCGTCGTTGCGCGTGCGCAGCTCCTCGTAGCCGTTGGCCTTGGCCCAGCCGATCTGCGTCGCCTTCAGCGCCCGCGCGACTCCGCGGCCGCGCCAGGCCCGCTTGACCCCGGTCAGGTCGTGGTGTGCGCTCGTCGGCTGCGCGGCTGTCAGCGAGAACTTCGCGTAGCCGATCACCTCGTCACCGGCGAGCGCGACGAACGTCGCCTCCGGGCGGTCGCCGGAGCCCTGCATTTCGTGGGCGAGCCAGTCCTCGAAGGGCTCGACGCTCTCGTCCTCGAAGCCGGGGACGTCCGGCGAGGCCTCGAGCGTGACCTCGTACATGCCGCGGGCCAGCTCGGGTCGCTCGGCCCAGGTGACGATCTCGACGCCTTCGGGAGGCTCGATCGCAGGCGGTTCGATCGTCGTCAGGTCGAGCACGACGCCCTTCTCGCGCCGCGCCTCGACGAACCCGCGCCGCTCCGCGAAGGCGAGGCTCTCCGGGATCGTTGTCGAGGACGGGCACTTCGATCCTGTGGCGCTCGCGTGTGCGGCTCCAATCGGAGATCTCCTCGTAGAGCGCTGTTCCGACGCCCTGGCGCCGGTCGCCGACGAGCACGGTTGACAGGGCGTACACGATCCCCGGGTCCTGAGGCTTGACAGCCACGACCGCCGAGCCGGCGGGTCGTCCGTCAACGCGAGCGAGCAGATCGAGGTGCTCGACCAGGCTCGCCTTGTACGAGCGCACCTCGGCCAGGGTGAGCTTGTCGTGCGGCCACACCTCGTTGTAGACGTCGAGCGAGAGCCGCTCGTCCGCCTCGTCTGTGCAGGGGAAAACCTCGATCACGCGGCTACACTAGGTTCACACATACGGGGGCGACCAGGCTTCGACGTGGTCGGATCTCCGGCAGAGCTGCAAGCCGAGGTCCCCGGTCGGCCTCGTAAAACAACCGGGAAACAACGTAAGTGCGAAGAACGAAAACGCACTCGCTCTCGCTGCCTAACCCGTAGCGAAGCGCGTCGCTCCGAGCTCGGCCCGTGGCCCGGGTAGCGGCGTCAGAAAACGGGCTCGGCGCCGAGGGAGAGCCAATCGCCCGAAGCGCGACACCAAAGGATGGCTAGCCCGGCGGTTGGTCGGCTGCCAACCGGCCGGCGGGCGAAACCAAACGGCAGCCTAAGCTTGTAGACGCTCTGTTCGGAGCGATTGCGGACGCGGGTTCGATTCCCGCCGCCTCCACTCCCGATCGAAGTCCGCTGCGGCTGGCGCCGCAGCATGACGACTTCGATCGGATCGCCGTATCCACAAGCGCCGAGAGCCGACGACGCGAAGCCGTCATCGCGGCGTGCACGAACGCAGGACCTGACACCTACCTCCCTGCTATTCCCAACCGACGGATGCGTGCCCAGCCCCCGTCGAGAGCTTGACGTCAAGCACGTGACGACGATCGCCTCGTTCTAGCGTGTCCACGTCGGAAGCGAGCTCGACTCACCACAGCTCGATCGTCTCTGCATGAGATCGCCGCGGCACGTTGCGCGCGTCGAGTTCTCGGGGCCCGATCCGCTCGGAGTTCTTGCCGATTCCCCCTTCCCCTCGATCGTCGACGGGCAGGAGCCCGGAACGACGTCAGCGCTCATCGCGGACTGGATTCTGAAGCTCGGCGAGTCGCTCCCGCGCGCGCTGAGCAGAGACGCGGTTCTCCTTGCGCTCGTAGCGTTCGAGCGCCTGCTCGAGCGCGGACGCTGCCTCGGTGGGCTTGCTAGCGAATTTGAGCACCTCGGCGAGGTCGGCATACGCGTCTCCCTGCGCGTCGAGCATGTCGGTCTCATCGCAGATCGCGACCGCCTCACGCGCGAACTGCTCGGCCTCAGCGTGCTCGCCGCGACGCGCGAGCACCTTGGCCCTGACCTGCCGCCAGAGCATTTCCTTCCAGGCGTCGTCGCTCACGCCGAGCTCCGCCGCGCGGCCGGCCCAGGCGTCGGCCTCCTCGAACCGGTCAAGCGCGTAGAGCGCCCGCGCCAGGGTCGCGGCCGCGATCGGCAGGACTCTCGGTGCGCCCAGCTCCTCGTACAGCCTCCACCCTTCTGCTCCGAACTCGGCTGCGGCGGCGGGATCGCCTGTCCAGAGTTCGACCCAGAGGGACTCAAAGGCGGTGATGTTCGCGAGCAGGACTCCCCCGCCGCGCTCCGCCAGCTCAGCACGTTCTTCAGCGAGAATCGTGCGCGCCTCGTCGAGGTGGTCGAGCATCGCCAGCGTCCCGGCCCGGTAGGCACGGAGGAAGTGGTCCCGCCCTGCCGGTGGCTCGTTTGCATCGAGCCACGCGAGCAGTTCCGAGGCGGGTGTGGTACCGAAGAAGCGACCAGATGCGCGCGACGCCAAGAGCATAGGAGGCTGGTGGCCCGCCCGCCGAGCGTGGGCGAAGGCTCGCTCGTCGGCTTCCAGCACTGCGTCCATCCGCGCGCGCATGTCAGCCATCTCTCCGAGCGCGGTGTAAGCGATGTACAAAGCCAGGTCGTCGCCGGCGGCCTGGAAGACGGGCAAGGCCTGCTCGACGAGCGCGGCCAGCTTCTCCTTCGCGCCCTCCGGCTCGAGGTTCAGGCGGAGCACGCCTCCCTGGATCCTCCCGGAGAGCTCCCGGACGCGGTCACCCACCGCCGAGCTCCGGTCGGCGAGGGCATCTGCGCGCCGGAGCGCCTCGTCGGTCCTGCCTGTCCAGACCAGGGCGTCGCCAAGCTCGGTTTCGAGAGAGAGGTCGATCTCGCCCGAGGGCACGAGCGCGCTGGCTCGCTCGAGCAGGCTGACGGCGCCGAAGTAGTCCTGGCGGAGGGCCGCGCGGTGGCCGCTGGCCGCCAGACGCCGGTGCGCTGCCCCGGCCAGGGTGCCGTCATCGGGCGTCCCGAGTTCAGCGCGGTATCGGTAGGCCTGCTCGAGGTGGTAGCCGAGGACTTCGTCTAGCTCAACGAGCCCGACAGCATGTCGCTCCAGCCAGCCTGCGAAGCGCTCATGGAGGTCTGCCCGCTCCGCCTTCGGCAGCGCCTCGTAGGCAGCGTCGCGAATCAGCAGGTGGCGGAAGCGGAAACCGTCCTCACCGGCAAGTTGTGGCTTGTCGGGTCTGATCAGTCCCTTGCGCACGAGCGCAGCGAGGTGGGGCGTCACCTGGATCTCGTCGGGTGAGAGCGCATGGACGGCTCCCCGGTGGAAGACCTCGCCCTCGATCGCCGCCCGCTCGAGCACTCCGCGCTCCGCCGACTCGAGCTGGTCGAGGCGCGCCGCGAGCAACGCTTTTAGGGTGGGTGGAACGACCACCTCGCCGTCGGCCTCGCGGGCGATCGCCAGCATCTCCTCGATGAAGAGGGGATTGCCGCCCGCGGCGCGAGCGATCCTCTCGCGCAGCCGTTCGGGAACGCGCTCGGCGATGAGCTCCTCGACGTCGCGGTCCGAAAGCGGCTCGAGCCGATGCGTCACCGGCCAGGCCGGGTGGCGCTCCGTAAGCTCCGGGCGCGCCATGCAGAGCAGCAGGACCGGCGCGCCCGAGGAGAGGAGCGCCACGTGCTCGATCAGGCCGCGAAACGTCTCCTCGCCCCACTGAATGTCATCGAACACGACCACGAGCGACCGCTCCGCCGCAGCGTGCTCCAGCGTCTTGCGGAAGGCCCAGGCGATTTCCTCTGCCGACGCCTCGGCCTCTGTCTCACCGAGCAGTGAACGGATCGCCACCGCGGCGTCCTCCTCCGCAGGCAACACGTCGAGCTGCTTCAGCACTTCGACGACCGGCCAGTAGGTGATCCCCTCGCCGTACGGAAGGCACCGGCCTCGGACAACCGTCGCCTCGACCGAGACTAGAGCCTCCGCCACCAGCCGGGACTTGCCGACGCCCGCCTCGCCGACGACCGTCAACAGCTCGCAGCGCTGTTCGGCTCGCACTCGCTCCAACGCTTCCCGGACGAGCGCGAGCTCGCGGTCACGACCGACAAAAAGCCCCTCGCGCCGTCGCTCCGGCGCGGCCCGCACGCGCAGGAGCCGATATGCCTGGACCGGCTCCGCTTTGCCCTTCAACTCAAGCGGCTGCGCAGGGTCGACCTCGACCGCGTCGCGAACAAGGGCTAGCGTCGGTTGACCGACGAGTACGGCACCTGGCTGCGCCATTTGTTCCAGCCGCGCAGCCACGTTCACCGCATCGCCGGTGGCCAACCGCTCTTCCGTCCCGGTCACCACCTCACCCGTCATGACGCCGATCCGCGCCTGCAGCCCGAGCTCCGGCAACGCGTCCCGCATCTCGACCGCCGCGCGCACTGCGCGCAGCGCGTCGTCCTCCTGCACGACCGGCACGCCGAAGACGGCCATCACGGCGTCGCCGATGAACTTTTCGACGGTGCCGCCGTGCAGCTCAACGATCGTCTTCATCCGCTCGAAGTAGCGCGCCAGCAACGCACGCAGCCGCTCCGGATCAAGCGTCTCGCCGAGCATCGTCGAGCCGGCCACGTCACAGAACAAGACGGTCACGGTTTTGCGCTGCTCACCCGCATCCAGGCCGCCGCCGAGCGCTAGGCCGCACGCATCACAGAAGCGGGCTCCCTCCCGATTCTCGTGGCCGCAACTCCGGCAACGAAGCACCCGCCGAGTCTATTCGGCTCTATGCAAACGAAGACCGGTCATGCACATCTACCACCCTTAGCCCGGTTGAAATCTTGCGGGGTTCGATTCCCGCCGCCTCCACCTTCAATCCGGCTGCGTGCAGGCTGCCGCGGTCGTCACGACCTCCGCGAACTCGTCCTGGAGGTTGATGCCGGTCATGCGCGCGATCTCGGCAGCGGGCACCACCTCGCCATCCGGCGCGGCGATGTCGAACGTGTGGGTCGCGTCGAGGACGAACCACACGTCGTACCCGAGGTCGGAGCCGATGCGAGCGGTCGTCTCACAGCAGAAGTTCGTCTGAATCCCGCACACCGCGATCGCGTCGATCTCGCGCTCGCGCAGCCATGCGTCGAGATCGACATCTCCGTGAAACGACGAGTGCACTGTCTTGACAATGCGCAGATCGGGCTCGCCGGCGACGGCCTCTTTCAGCTCGAACCCGGGCGTGCCGCGCTCGAGCGGTCCACCCCGCCAATCGTGCTGAACGACCACGATCGGGTCGCCGCGCCGGCGCCACGCGGCAATCAGCTTGGCGACGTTCTCCTCGGCATGGGGATTGTCGCGGGGCCCGAGCGCTGGATCCTCGAAGCCGCGCTGAACGTCGACCACCAGCAGCGCACGCTGCCCGATCATGCGTCTGACCCTACCGAATCGCGGTTCTTGGCTTCCGCCGCCTCCATCCTCGGGCCGGGCCACACGGCCGCCGGCCTGTACCGGGCCCGACTCGGCGCAGAGGCCCTAAGTAGACTCGCTGTCTTGTCTGTACACGCCGGAGAGGGTCCCGGAAGCGCTGAGGGTGAGGGCAGGCGCCGGACGTGGACGCTCGTCGCGGTCTGCGCGACGACGTTCATGCTGCTGCTCGACATCACGATCGTCGTCGTCGCTCTGCCGAGCATCCAGAACCGGTTCGACGCCGGCCTGAGCAGCCTGCAGTGGGTGATGGACGCGTACGCGCTCACGCTTGCGGTGCTGATCCTCACCTGCGGCGCGCTCGCCGATCGCTACGGCCGCCGCCTGGTCTTCATGGTCGGCGTCGTCCTGTTCACCGTCGCTTCTGCCCTGTGCGGCGCGGCGTGGAGCATCGCCGTGCTCGACGTCGCGCGTGCGTTCCAGGGAGTGGGGGGCGCCGCGCTGTTTGCGACCGCCCTCGCGCTGATCGGCCACGAGTACCGCGGCCCCGAGCGGTTCGGGGCGCTCGCGATCTGGGGCGCGACCGTGGGTGCGGCTGTCGCGTCCGGGCCGCTGGTCGGCGGCATCCTCACCGACACCGCCGGCTGGCGCTGGGTCTTCTTCGTGAACGTCCCGATCGGGATCTTCGCGCTGTTCGTGGCGCTCACGAGGATGTCGGAGTCGCGTGATGCCGACGCTCGCCGGACCGACGTCCTGGGCCTCGTCAGCTTCTCGGCTGCGCTCTTTCTGATCGTCTTCGGGATCCTGCGCGGGAACGCACTCGGCTGGTCGAGCACGGTCATCGTCGGGACGCTGGTCGGCGGCGCGGCGCTGCTCGTCGCGTTCGTCGTGATCGAGCAGCGGCAGGAGCGGCCGATGCTCGACATCGGCCTGTTCGGTCAACCGGCGTTCACCGGTGTCTCGATCGCGACGTTCTGCATCGCCGCCGGGATGTTCGCGCTCTTCCCGTATCTCTCGATCTACTTCCAGGACATCCTCGGCTACTCGCCGCTCGGGGCCGGCCTTCGCTTTCTCCCGATGACGGCATTCATCTTCTTCGTGCCGCTCGTTGTGCGGCGCTTCGCGGCCGACGTGCCCGTGCGGGTGCTGATCGGCGTCGGTCTGGGCTTCGTGGCCGTCGGGCTCGCCCTCATGTGGGCGCTGCTCTCGTCCACGTCGCCCTGGACGGCGCTGCTGCCCGGGCTGGTCGTGTGCGGGATCGGGGTCGGGATCGCCAACCCGGCGCTCGCCGCCGCGGCGCTCCGCGTGGTCGATCCGGAGCGGATGGGGATGGCATCCGGGATCAACAACACGTTCCGGATCGGCGGCGTCGCGCTCGGCATCGCGGCGCTCGGCGCCATCCTGGAGAACCGGATCGCGTCCTCGCTTGTCGGGACGCTCGGGAGCTCCGGCCGCGGCCTGGCGAACACGGTCAGCTCGGCCGGCACCCGCACGTTCCAGGGGCAGCCCGACTTCGCTCATGCAGCCAGGGATGCGTTCGTAGGCGGTCTTGGCGACCTCATGCTGATCGGCTGCGTCGTGCTCGTGGCGGGCGCGATCTGCGGCGTTTCGCTGCTGCGGAGGCCGCGCCCGGCCGCGGAAGCCGCGACCGAGCCCGCGGCGTAAACAGGCCGCGCGCTAAAGAAT
>CAWGXP010000002.1:0-307415 GCA_963826585.1 uncultured Actinomycetes bacterium | reverse complement strand
CCGGGAGGGTTTGGCGGAACGGTGCTCGTCGCCGGGGCGCGATCGACGCTGTGATCGCCAGGACGCAGGGAGTCCCAATAGTGAAGAACTATTGGGGCGACCGAGGACGCGGCGAGCGCAGTGTCGAGCGCGATTCCGGCGGCTCAGCCACTGTTTCGCCAAACCCTCCTACTAGGTCGAGCGAGAAGCACGTGAGTACGATCCGCCCATGCCGCCCGCCGACAGCGCGAGCCCGATGCCGTCGAGCCTCGAGATCGCCCAGGCCGCGAAGCTCGAGCCCATCGCCGAGATCGCGGATCAGATCGGCCTGCTCCCCGGGGAGGTCGAGCTCTACGGGAGCTACAAGGCCAAGGTCGACCTAGCCGTCCTCGACCGCCTCGCCGGCAAGCCTGACGCGAAGCTCATCTGCGTGACGGCGATCACACCGACGAAGGCCGGCGAAGGGAAGACGACGACGTCGGTCTCCCTCACTCAGGGCCTCGGGAAGATCGGCAAGCGGCCCGTGCTCTGCCTCCGCGAGGCGTCGCTCGGCCCGGTGTTCGGGATCAAGGGCGGCGCGGCGGGCGGTGGCTATGCGCAGGTCGTGCCGATGGAGGATCTGAACCTTCACTTCACGGGTGACATCCACGCTATCGGCGCCGCTAACAACCTCCTCGCCGCGATGCTCGAGGCGAGCATCCTCCACCTGAATCCGCGCCGCATCGACCCGCTGCGCGTCAGCTGGCGCCGCTGCATGGACATGAACGACCGGGCACTCCGCGAGATCGTGATCGGGCTGGGCGGTCGCGCGAACGGCTACGTCCGCGAGACCGGCTTCGACATCACCGCAGCCTCGGAGGTGATGGCGATCACCGCCGTCGCGCGCGACCTGCAGGACCTCCGCAGGCGGCTGGGGGCGATCACCGCTGCGTACGACTGGAACGGGCAGCCCGTGACCGCCGAGCAGCTTCACGCGGCCGGGGCAATGGCAGTACTGCTCAAGGACGCGATCAAGCCGAACCTTGTGCAGACGCTCGAGGGCCAGCCGGCATTCGTCCACTGCGGCCCGTTCGCGAACATCGCGCACGGGAACAACTCGCTCGTCGCCGACCTCGTCGCGCTCAAGCTCGGCGACTACGTCGTCACCGAGAGCGGCTTCGGCTCCGACATGGGCATGGAGAAGTTCCTCGACATCGTCTGCCGAGCCGGCGGCATTCGCCCGAACGCCGTCGTCCTCGTGGCGACAGTCCGCGCGCTCGAACACCACGGCGGCGAGCCAGACGGCGGCGTGCCGGCGATCGAGCGCGGAGCGGCGAACCTCGCGCGCCATCTCGGGATCGTCGAGGAGTTCGGGCTCAAGGCGGTCGTTGCCGTCAATCGCTTTCCCGGCGACACGGACGAGGAGCTCGCCACCGTGCGCCGGCTCGCGCTCGAGCACGGTGCGCACGCGGCCGAGATCAACGACGCGTTCGAGCGCGGCGGGGCAGGAGCGGCGGAGCTTGCCGAAGCCGTCGTCGATGCAGCCGAGCAGCCATCGCAGTTCGACTACCTGTATCCCGACGACGCGCCGATCGCGGAGAAGATCGAGGCGATCGCGAAGCGCGCGTACGGCGCCGACGGCGTCTACTTC
The DNA here is from genome assembly GCA_963826585.1 of uncultured Actinomycetes bacterium. Lineage (GTDB taxonomy): Bacteria > Actinomycetota > Thermoleophilia > Gaiellales > Gaiellaceae > PALSA-612. The sequence goes on along the minus strand of CAWGXP010000002.1, from coordinate 305,806 downwards.
CTGGCTGCCGCCGAGAACGACATCAAGCGCTTCACCGAGCAGGGTCTCGGCAACGTGCCGATCTGCATGGCAAAGACACACCTCTCGATCTCCCACGATCCGGCGCTCCTGAACGCTCCCACGGGCTTTACCGTCCCCGTCCGGGCCGTGCGCGCGTACACGGGTGCCGGCTGGCTCGTCGCGCTCTGCGGTGACATGCAGACGATGCCCGGCCTCGGCGCGACGCCCGCCGCCTTCAACGTCGACATCGACGACGAGGGCCGTACCGTCGGCCTGTTCTGACTTGGCACGTGCCGAGTCAGCGCCCGACCGCGCGGCTCTGCTCCACTCCGCGCTCCGGCTCTCGTACTTCACGATCGCGTGGAACGGCGCGGCGGGGACGGCCGCGCTCGTCGTCGCGCTGACGACCGGGAGCCTCGTCCTCGCGGGCTTCGCGCTCAATGCGCTGCTCGACTCGGCCGCCTCGATCGTGCTCGTGTGGAGGTTCACGCACGAACGGCGGAACCCCGTCGCGGCCGAGCGGGTCGAGCGCCGCGCCCAGGCGTTCATCGGGGTGGCGATGGTCGCAATCGGCGTCTTCATCGAGATCGAAGCGTTTCGCTCGCTCGTGCATGCGTCGCATGCGGAGACCTCGGCGTTCGCCGTCATCCTCGCAGCGGCCTCGCTAGCCGTGCTCCCGGTGCTTGGCCTCCGCAAGCGCGACGTGGCGGCGCAGCTCGATAGCGCGGCGCTGCGAGGAGACGCGGTGCTCACACTCGCTGCGGCAGCGCTCGCCGCGATCACGCTCTGCGCGCTCGTCGCGAACGCCGCGCTCGGCTGGTGGTGGGCGGACCCGGTCGCCGCTCTCGTCATCGCCTCGGCGCTGGCGATCGAAGGGGTGCGCGTGCTCATACGCCACCGCTTCGGCTGAGTAGGATCGCCGCGTGAAGGTCCGCGCCGCCGTCCTCGAGGAGTTCGGCCAGCCACTCGTCGTCCAGGGCGTCGAGCTGGACGAGCCGAAGGCGGGCGAGGTGCTCGTCCGGCTCGTCGCGTGCGGCGTGTGCCACACGGACCTGTACACCGCGTCGGGCGCCGATCCGAGCGGCTACACCCCGTGCGTGCTCGGGCACGAGGGGGCTGGCGTCGTCGAGCGGGTGGGCGACGGCGTGACGCTCGTCGCGCCCGGCGACCACGTCGTGACGCTGTTCGCACCGGAGTGCGGGAAGTGCCTCCACTGCCTGAGCCCGCGCACGAACCGCTGCGTCGCGATCCGTGACGAGCAGGGCCTCGGTCACCTCCCGGACGGGACGACGAGGTTCAGCCGGAACGGCGAGCCGCTCCGCCACTTCATGGGCACGTCGACCTTTGCGGAGTACACGGTGATGCCGGAGATCGCGCTCGCGAAGGTGAGCCCGGAGGCGCCGCTCGAAGGCTGCGCGCCGTTCGCATGCGGGCTCTCGACGGGCATCGGCGCCGCGATCTACACCGCGCGCGTAGAGGCCGGCTCGACCTGCGCCGTCTTCGGCTGCGGCCTCGTCGGCCTCGGAGCGGTGATCGGCTGCAGGCTTGCAGGCGCCGAGCGGATCATCGCGATCGACCTGTCCGAGCAGCGGCTCGCGGAGGCGATGCGCCACGGCGCGACGGAGACGCGGCTCGCGGCGGATGACACTGTCGATTGGATCCGGGCGGAGACCGGCGGCTTCGGTGTCGACTACACGTTCGAGGCGACGGGGAACGTGGCCGTCATGCAGCAGGCGGTCGAGGCGGCGCGCGAAGCGTGGGGCCTCGCGACGATGTGCGGCGTCGCCGGTAAGGGCGAGACGCTCGACGTCGTGCCACGGCTCCTGATCACGGGCCGCCGGGTGACGGGATCGTCCTTCGGCGGGGTCAAGGGGCGAACGAATGTCCCGGAGCTCGTCGATCGCTGGCTCGCGGGCGAGATCGACGTCGACGCGCTCGTCTCGCACCGGCTGACGCTAGACGACGTGAATCGCGGCTTCGAGCTGATGGAGGCACAGGACGGCATCCGCAGCGTGATCGCCTTCGCCTAGGATCGAGACATGGTCGTCGCGCCTTCGACCCTCACAGTCGGAGACAGCACGTTCGAGATCTTCCGCCTCGACGCGCTGCAAGCGTCGCACGACGTCGAGCGGCTCCCCTTCACGCTCCGCGTCCTGCTCGAGAACGCGCTCCGCACCGGTACCGACGCGGACGTCGAAGCGGTCGCCTCGTGGGTGGCGACCGCGGAACCAAGTCGCGAGGTGGGCTTCACACCTGCACGAGTGCTCCACCAGGACTTCACGGGCGTGCCGGCCGTCGTCGATCTCGCCGCTATGCGACACGCGATGCAGGACCTCGGCGGCGACCCGACGCGCGTGGAGCCCGTGCTTCCTTCCGACCTCGTCATCGACCACTCGGTCCAGGTCGACGAGTACGCGAGCGCACGTGCGATGTTCCGGAACACCGAGCTCGAGTTCGTGCGGAACCGCGAGCGCTATGCCTTCCTCCGCTGGGGCCAGCAGGCGTTCGACGGGCTCAAGGTCGTGCCCCCTGCGACGGGGATCGTCCACCAGGTGAACCTCGAGTTCCTCGCGCGCGTCGTGGCCACGCGCGACGGCCGGGCGTTCCCCGACACGCTAGTCGGTACCGACTCGCACACGACGATGATCAACGGCCTCGGCGTGCTCGGTTGGGGCGTCGGCGGGATCGAGGCGGAGGCGGCGATGCTCGGCGAATCGGTCTCGATGCTCGTCCCACAGGTCGTCGGGTTCCGGTTGAGCGGCGCGCTGCCCGCAGGTTCGACGGCGACCGACCTCGTGCTGACCGTGACGCAGATCCTCCGCGAGACCGGCGTCGTCGGGAAGTTCGTCGAGTACTTCGGCGCGGGCCTCGCCGGCCTGCCGGTCGCCGATCGCGCGACGCTCGGGAACATGTCGCCCGAGTACGGCGCAACCTGCGGCTTCTTCCCGGTCGACGAGGAGACGCTCACGTATCTTCGCCTCACCGGGCGGAGCGACGAGTCAGATCGCGCTCGTCGAGGCGTACTGCAAGGAGAACCTGCTCTGGCACACGGCGGACTCCGCGCCGACGTACTCGACCGTCGTCGAGCTCGACCTCTCGACCGTCGAGCCGAGCCTCGCCGGGCCGCGCCGGCCGCAGGACCGCGTGCCGCTTCGCGATGCGAAGGAGTCGTTCCTCGCTGCGCTGCCGACGTTCGGCGTCGACTACGGCACTGCCGAGGACGAGGCGATCGCCGAGAGCTTCCCAGCGAGCGATGCGCCGACGCACATGTCGCCTGGGCACGAGGAGTTCGTCTCCACGGCGGCCGTCGCCGTGCCCGACAGGTCGGAGCGCGAGGCCGCAGTCTGGTGCGAGCTCGACGGCGAGCGTTTCGCACTCCACCACGGCGCGGTCGTGATCGCTGCGATCACGAGCTGCACGAACACCTCGAACCCGCAGGTGATGGTCGCCGCCGGGCTGCTGGCGAAGAACGCGATCGAGCGCGGCCTCCAGCGCAGGCCGTGGGTGAAGTCCAGCCTTGCGCCCGGCTCGAAGGTGGTCACCGAGTACCTGGAAGAGTCGGGCTTGGCGCCGTATCTCGACGAGCTCGGCTTCCAGACCGTCGGCTACGGGTGCACGACCTGCATCGGGAACTCCGGCCCGCTCCCCGACGCGATCTCGAGGGCGATCGTCGAAGCCGACCTCGCGGTCTGCGCGGTGCTGTCCGGGAACCGGAACTTCGAAGCCCGCATCCATCCCGAGGTCAAGGCGAACTACCTCGCGTCACCTCCGCTCGTCGTCGCCTATGCGCTCGCCGGCCGCATGGACATCGACCTCGTCGACGAGCCGCTCGGACGGGACTCGGGCGGCGCGGACGTCTACCTCGCAGACCTCTGGCCGAGCGCGCAGGAGGTCCAGGAAGTGATCGCGTCGGCGCTCCGCCGCGAGATGTTCGAGCAGACGTACGCGGACGTCTACACGGGCGACGAGCACTGGCGCTCGCTGGCAACGCCGGCAGGCGATGTCTACGCGTGGGACGAGACGTCGACGTACATCCGCCGGCCGCCGTACTTCGACGGCATGCCCCTCGAGCCTGCGCCCGTGCCGGACATCACCGGAGCGCGCTGCCTCGTGATGATCGGGGACTCGGTGACGACGGACCACATCTCACCGGCGGGCGCGATCAAGCCCGACGCTCCGGCGGGCACGTACCTCGTCGAGCACGGGGTCGAGCGCCGCGACTTCAACTCCTACGGCTCGCGACGTGGGAACCACGAGGTGATGGTGCGCGGGACGTTCGCCAACGTGCGCCTGAAGAACCTCGTCGTCCCCGGCTCGGAAGGGACGTGGACGCTCCACGTGCCCTCCGGCAACGGAGATGACGATCTTCGAGGCGGCGGAGCGCTACCGCGACGAGGGCACGCCGCTCGTGGTGGTCGCGGGCAAGGAGTACGGATCCGGGTCGTCGCGCGACTGGGCCGCAAAGGGGCCGGCGCTGCTCGGCGTTCGGGCGGTGATCGCCGAGAGCTACGAGCGCATCCACCGCTCGAACCTCCTGATGATGGGCGTCCTGCCGCTCCAGTTCATGGACGGCGACGGCCGCGAGCCGCTCGGGCTCACGGGACGTGAGCTGTACGCGGTGCAAGGCATCGACGGCGGCGAGGCGACCGAGGTCACGGTCACGGCGGACGACAGGACGTTCCGCGCCCGCGTTCGCCTCGACACGCCGCGCGAGCGCGAGTACTTCCGGCACGGCGGCATCCTCCGCTACGTGCTTCGCCGACTCCTGAGCACGTAGCGGAAAACCCGCACTTCTCGTTCCGCGCCAGCTCGGATGCTGCGAGCCCTCACCGACTGTGAGATTCTGTCCTTCGCAAACAACCGAGAGGAGCGAGCGAGTGCGGAAGCTCACTGTCGTAGTGGCAGCCGTCATGGTGGCCGTCGTCTCCGTGTGGGTGTCATCCAGCGCAGCGGTGACGTCGAATCCCGTCGTGGCCGTCCAGGTGGACGCGTTCAGCGTCTTTCCTGCAACGCAAGGCGCGCCCAAGGGCAAGGTCAAGTTCATCGTCACGAACACCGGTACGTTCAAGCACGAGTTCGTCGTCCTGAAGACGACCAAGCCGGCCGGCAACCTGCTCAAGGGCAAGGAAGCCGACGAGGCAGGGAACGTTGGCGAGATCGGCGGGATACCCGCCGGTCAGGCGAAGACGCTGACGCTCACCCTCGGGAAGGGCCACTACGCCCTGATCTGCAACCTGCCGGGCCATTACGCGGCCGGTCAGTTCGCCGACTTCTACGTGCGTTAAGCCTGGGTCCATGCGTGGGCCGGTAGACCGGCCCACGCCTTCCCGATCCCTCGATAATGCATCCGTGGAAGACAGGGTTCGCGCCATCGTCGAGGCCGGAATCGCGGTCACGTCCGAGCTCTCGCTCGACGCCGTGCTCGAGAAGCTTGCAGCGACGGCGGCGTCACTCACCGGCGCGCGCTACGCGGCGCTCGGCGTGCTCGACGAGGCGAAGACCGGTCTCGAGCGCTTCGTCACGGTGGGCATCGACGACGAGGCGCGCGCCGCGATCGGGCCGGACCCCGAGGGTCGCGGGATCCTCGGGGTGCTGATCCGCGACGCCCGCGCTCTTCGGCTGCACGATCTCCAGGAGGATCCGCGCTCGGTCGGCTTCCCGGCGAACCATCCGCCCATGCGCAGCTTTCTCGGCGTGCCGATCCTCCTGCGCGGGGTCGCCTACGGAAACCTCTACCTCACGGAGAAGCAGGGCGGCGAGGACTTCACCATGGATGACGAGGAGCTCGTGACCATGCTCGCTGCCCAGGCGGCGGTTGCGATCGAGAATGCCCGCCTCTACGAGTCCGCGACCCGCTGGCTCCGCCAGCTCGAGTCCCTGAACGAAGTCGGGAATGCGCTCGTCGGCGAGTTCGAGCTCGCACCGCTGCTCGCGCTGATCGGTGAGCAGCTGCGTGCACTCGTCGACGCTCGGCTGGTGTTCATCGCGCTCCCCGCCGGCGCGGAACACCTCCGGATCGCTGCCGCCGACGGAGCCGGTGCCGATCATCTGCGCGGCAACGTGTTCTCGCGGAACCGGTCGAAGACCGGGCGCGTGCTCGACCGGCTCAGCGGCGAGCACGTGGACGACCTCGCTGCCGATCCCGAGGTCGATCTCGAGGTCGCGGGCGCAGCGGGCATGACGACGGGTCTCTACGTCCCGCTCGTCGCACGCGACCGCCCGATCGGCGTCATCGTCGCGCACGACAAGGCCGGGCGGGATGCCCGATTCACCGACGAGGATGTTCGCGTCGCGGAGACGTTCGCCACCCGTGCGGCGATCGCTGTCGACCTGTCCGAGCGGGTCGCGCGCGATGCTCTGCGCCGCGTCGTCACGGCGCAGGAGCTCGAGCGCCGGCGCCTGGCCCGCGAGCTCCACGACGAGACTGGACAGGCGTTGACCTCGATCTTGCTCGGGCTGAAAGCCGCCGAAGATGCCGGCAGCCGAAAGGCGATGCAGGAGTCGCTTGTCTCGCTGAGAGAGCTCGTCGTCGAGACGCTCCACGACGTCAGACGGCTCGCAATCGAGCTACGACCGCGAGCGCTGGACGACTTCGGGCTCGTCCCGGCGCTCGAGCGGCTGACCGAGACCTTCGCCGAGCAGACCGGGATCGACGTGGCGTTCACGCACGGCCTCGAAGCGGAGCGACTGCCAGGGGAGGTAGAGACCGCGCTCTACCGCATCGTCCAGGAGTCGCTGACAAACGTCGTCAAGCACGCCGGCGCAACCAGGGTCGGCATCGCAGTCACCCAGCGCGAGGGGCTCGTGACCGCGTTGATCGAGGACGACGGGCGCGGATTCGATCCGGCGGACGAGGCCGGAAGCGACGGCATCGGGCTGATTGGCATGCGTGAGCGGCTCGGGCTGATCGACGGGAGCCTCCGGATCGAGTCACACGCCGAGCGAGGCACGACTATCGTGGCGGAGGTGCGCGTATGAGCAAGGCGGCGACCCGCATCCGCGTCCTCGTCGTAGACGACCACGCCGTCGTGCGCTCCGGGCTGCGCCTCTTACTCGAGAAGGAGAAGGACATCGACGTCGTGGCCGAGGCCGGCAATGTGCGCGAAGCGGTATTCGAGGCGCGATCGTCGAAGCCCGATGTCGTGCTGATGGACGTCGTGATGCCGGGCCAGTCCGGCATCGAGGGTATTCCTCTCATCCTCAAGGAGGCGCCGAAGGCAAAGGTGCTCCTACTCTCCATGCAAGACGATCCGCAGTACGTCCGTCAGGCGTTCGGCTCCGGTGCGTCGGGCTACGTCCTCAAGGAGGCAGCAGACACGGAGGTCGTCGCCGCCATCCGCGAGGTTGCGGGCGGCGGGCATTACGTCCATCCGACGCTCGGAGCGAAGCTCGCCGCAGCCGAGACGGACGATCGGCGGGCGGGCGCCGATCCGCTCTCAGAGCGTGAGCGCGAGGTGATGCGGCTGCTCGCGCTCGGTCACACGAACCAGGAGATCGCCAAGCTGCTGTTCATCTCCGTTCGCACGGCAGAAACGCACCGCGCGCACATCATGCAGAAGCTCCGCCTGACGACACGTGCCGAGCTCGTGGCATACGCCATCGACCACGGCTTGCTCGACGAGTCGCAGTCCAGCTGATCCCCGTACGGGGCCTACGGCTTTCTTCTGATGCGGGGCAAACGCTCGTCCAGGCACCCTTTGACCATGAAGATTCTCGTCGTAGAGGACGAGGACGCGATAGCGGAGCCGCTCGCCGAGGGGCTGCGCCGGGAAGGGTTCGAGATCGCGCGCGTGGCGAGCGGCCGCGAGGCGCTCGACGCACCGCTCGCGGATCTCGTCCTACTCGACCTCCGCCTCCCCGATCTCGACGGCCTCTCCGTCTGCCGGGAGCTGCGCTCGCGGTCGAACGTCCCGATCATCATGATCACTGCCAAAGGTGAGGAGGTGGACAAGGTCGTCGGCCTCGAGGTAGGCGCCGACGACTACGTCGTCAAGCCGTTCGGCTTCCGCGAGCTGCTCGCCCGGATCCATGCAGTAACACGCCGCACCTCGCTTGGCGGCGATCGGAACGCGGCGAGCGTGGGGCCGCTCACGATCGACGGGCCGGCCCGCCGGGCGGCGCTGGACGGTAGCGAGCTCGAGCTGACGCCAAAGGAGTTCGACCTTCTCTTTCTCCTTGCCCGCGAGGCCGGAACCGTGGTGTCGAAGCAGCAGATCTTCGAGGACGTCTGGGGAAGCACGTGGTACGGCGGGACGAAGACGATCGACGTCCACGTCGCATCGCTCCGCCGCAAGCTCGGAGATCCCGCGTGGATCGAGACCGTCCGCGGTGTCGGCCTGCGCCTGCAGCCGCCGTGAGACGCCAGCTGCTCCTCACATACCTCGCACTCGCGATCGCAGTGCTCGCGGCGCTCGAGATCCCGCTCGGCATCACGTACGGGCGCTCCCAGCGGAATGATCTCGAAAGCAGGATCAAGGTCGACGCGCTCACGCTCGCGACGCTCGCGGAGGACAACCTCGAGCACGGCGTGACGGCCCCGTCGGTGGCCCTCTCGCGCGTCGCGCGGAGCTACGCCAAGAGCCCCGGAGGGCGCGTCGTGGTCGTCGATCGTCGGGGCACGTCCCTTCTCGATACGACCTCGAGACCCGGACGGTCGTTCGCGTCGCGCCCCGAGGTCGCATCTGCTCTTCGAGGCGCGGCCGCATCGGGCACGCGCCACTCGAGCACGTTGGGCACGGACCTCCTCTATGTCGCCGTTCCGGTCGCGTCGAGCGGAGCTGTCCACGGAGCCGTTCGCGTGACGTATCCAACCTCGGCGCTCACTCATCGCGTACAGCGCTACTGGCTCTTGCTCGCGGCGATCGCCGGTGTCACGCTCGCGGCGGTGACGGTAGCCGGGGGTCGTCTGTCCCGCACCGTGACGACGCCGCTCTCGGCGGTCGAGAGCGCAGCGGAGGCAGTGGGCGAGGGCGACCTCTCGGCGCGGGCACCGACCGACGCCGGGCCGCCGGAGATCCGCGCGCTCGCGACGCGGTTCAACGAAACGGTCGAGCGGCTTGATGCTGCCATCCGCTCACAGGAGGACTTCGTCGCAGACGCCTCCCACCAGCTGCGCACGCCGCTCGCCGCCCTGCGTCTCCAGCTCGAGAACCTGGAGCGGGACGCGTCTACCGCGGAGCAGGCACAGCTCGAACGTGCCCTCGCCGAAGTCGAGCGTCTCAACCGTCTCGTCGGAGGCTTGCTCGCGCTCGCTCGCGCGGACGCGACGGAGGCTCGGCCGGTGCCTGTCGACCTGCCAGAGCTCGTGGCCAACCGCCTCAAGGCGTGGGACGCGCAAGCCGAGCACCACGGCGTACGGCTCGTGAGCGCGATGGCGAGCGATCTCTCCGCCCTCGCGACGCCGGCGGCGCTCGACCAGGTGCTCGACAATCTGCTCGCTAACGCCATCGCCGTCTCGCCGAGTGGCTCGCGCATCACGATCGAGGGCCGGCCCGATGCGGGCTACGCCGAGCTCCACGTGGTCGACGAGGGGCCTGGGATGACGGTCGCGCAACGGGCGCGCGCGTTCGACCGGTTCTGGCGCGACGGCACACACCAGGGCACGGGACTGGGGCTCTCGATCGCGCGGCGCCTCGTAGCCGCCGACGGTGGCGAGCTCGAGCTACACCCAGCGGAAGCGGGCGGGCTCGACGCGGTCGTTCGCCTGCGGATTCCTTAACGCACGCGCGGCGAATCCTGGCCGCGGCTTGGCCCGGCCTTAACCCAGCCGCTCCTACGCTCGAGGCACATCGATTCGGGAGGAGATCATGTCCCGCAAGCACGCACTGGTCGTCGCAGCAATGTTCGGGCTCGCCGCCGTCATCGGGTTCACCGCTCTCAGCCGGACGGTGCAGCTCGGATCGGCGTCCCGTCATGCGAACGACGCCATCGTCGTCGCGAAGACACGACAGCTGAACGTGTTCGAACGCTCCCTCCATCGCCAGCTGGCCGCCTCGCATATGCCTTCCGCCGCGGCAACTGCCGCGAAGAGAGGGTTGGCTCCCGCAGCGGCACCCACCGCTACCGGAGGCTTGCCTCCCGCGGTGGCACCTGCCGCCGCCCCGAAGCCGCAGGCACAGCGCGTCGTCTACGTGCGGCCGCCGCCGATCATCGTCCACAAGCACCGTGCAGGCGGCGAGTCGGAGGCCGAGCACGAGAGCGAGGGCTCCGATGACTAGCCACACCGGCCGACTCTACGCCGCAGCTGCCGGTCTGCTGACGTTCTTTGTCCTCTGGGCGGGGATCGCCGCGCACCCGTGGCGATCGGCTGCAGCCGACTCGAGGCTGACCGCGCTCGCGCAGCGCCAGCAGCTGCTCCGGCGCGAGGCAGTGCTCGTCCGGCAGATCGTGCAGGCGCGAGCTGCGGCGGCGAAGGCCGCCGCGCAGATCGCGCAGCAGCGAGCCGCGGCAGCGAAGGTCGCGGCGCAGGCCCGCCAGGTCGCCGCGGTGGCGCCCGCCGCGGTGGCGCCGGCCGCAGTGGCGCCCGCCGCGGTGGCGCCTGCCCCGGTGCGCGTCGTCACGCTGCCGCCGCTCGTGGTCACGAGGACGTCGTAATGGAGCGACGGGCGTTTCGGGCCATGGGCACGGACGTCGAGCTGCTTCTCGATGCACCCCCGGGCGTGGAGAGCTTCCTCGCCCTCGCCGTCGCCGAACGGGAGCTGGAGCGGCTCGAAGCCCTCCTTTCCCGCTTCCGCGAGGACTCGGAGCTCTCCACGCTCAATCGTGAGGGCCGTGTGCACGCCGGGCCGGAGCTGCTCGAGGTCACGCAGCTCGCGCTCGAGGCGCGGGCTCGCACTGGCGGCCGCTTCGACCCGACAATCCACGACGCGCTCGTCGCCGCCGGCTACGACCGGTCATTCGAGCACGTCGAGGGAACAGTTGCGGTCGTCGACCCCCCCGGCCGCTGCGGTGGCCGCATCTCGATCGACGCGGGAGCACGCACCATCGAGCTCGAGACCGGCACGCATCTCGACCTCGGTGGCATCGCGAAGGGTTGGGCAGTCGACCGGCTTTGCACCCTGCTCGGCCGCAGCGGCCCGTGCCTGGTCGACGCCGGCGGCGACATCGCCGTCCGCGGCGCAAGCTGGCCCGTCGGCGTGGAGACGCCCGACGGGATGCTCACGCTCGAGCTCGCGGACAGCGCGCTCGCTACCACGGGCGTCGACCGGCGCCGCTGGTCGACCACGAACGGCGAAGCGCATCACGTGATTGACCCGCAGACCGGGCGTCCGGCCGGAGGAGATCTCTGGCGCGTGACCGTTGTCGCCCCCAGCGCAGCGGACGCCGAGGTGCTCGCGAAATCCCTGTTTCTCGCCGGAGCACGCCGTGCCGAACGTGAGGCGAACGAAGGACGGACGCCGGCGGTGCTCGTTACGCGAACGGGGCAAACGATTGTCGCGGGAGGCCTGGCATGAAGACCGACCCGACCTTCTGGCTGCTCGCCCGCTCCAGCGGCTTCACTGCCTACCTACTGCTGACGGCGTCGGTGCTCGCCGGTCTCGTGCTCAAGTCACGACCGTTCCGCTCTCTCAAGCCCGCCGCCGTCACGGACACGCACCGGTTCCTCGCGATGCTCGGCCTGCTCGCGCTCGCTATACACGGGCTCTCGCTTGTCGTAGATCGCACCGTGCACATGCCCGTCGCCGGACTGCTCGTGCCGGGACTGTCGCCCTATCGGCCGCTCGCGGTCGGAGTGGGCGTCCTCGCGGCCGAGCTGATGCTCGCCGTCTACGTCTCGTTTGCCCTTCGTAAGCGCATCGGCACACGGAACTGGCGCCGGCTGCACTGGGCGACGTACGCGATCTTCGCCGGCGCGACAGTGCACGGAGTCGCGGCCGGAACCGACAGCTCGCAGCCATGGGCCCGGGCGATCTACCTCGGCGCCCTCGGTGCCGTGGCCTTCGCCACGGCCTGGCGCGCCATCGCCGGAAGCATCACGCCCCCCGTCACCACGACCACGAGGAGGACAGCCACATGAGCACGTATCGCATCGAGATCGACCACTCCACCTGCATCGGGTACGCCGGCTGTGTCAAGGAGGCGCCGGACGTGTTCTGGATCGAGGACGACGTCGCGTTCAGCCGTGCCGAGACGGACGACGCACGCGTGCTCGAGGCCGCAGAGCTGTGCCCTGTCAGCGCCATCACCGTCATCCGAGTGGAGGACGAGGCGCGTGCCGCCTAACCTTCGCCCGTGAACATGCGCCTCGGACTCCTGTTGGCGGCGGTCGTCGCCGCCGCGATCGCCGCCAACATCGCGCTCCTCTCGGTCGCGACCGGGAGCCATGAGCCGGTCGGTCGGCTGAGCCCCGTCGTTGCCAACGCGGCCAGTAGCACGCCACTGCCCAGGCCCCGGAAGTCGCCGTCTCCGGCCCCGCCGGCGATCACGCAGACGGAGCACCACGAAGCCGACGACTAGCTAGCGGACGCCGACCTTCGCCGTCCGCCTGCCGCGGTCGTCGTCCCAGCAACGATCTTCATGGCAGCTCCTCCCATCCGGCGACGGCGCGGGCCAGGTCGAGCGTCGACAGGACGCCGACCGGTAGCCGCGTCTCGGGGTCGACGACCACGAGATGCGCCGTTCCGTGCTCGACGAGCAGCTGCGCTGCGCGGACGAGCGGCGCGCGGGCCGAGATCGTGACGACTGGACTGGCCGCCGTCTCACCGGCCGTGCGCGTGTCGATAGCGCCTTCCACGAGGCCGGCAGCAAGGTCGAGGTCGGAGACGATCCCGAACACCTGCCGCTTGTCCGTCTCGTCGCGCTCGTCGAAGACGACGACGCAATGCACCTTGTGTGCATCCATCATCCGTGCCACCGAGCGAAGCGGCGTGTCGCTCGGGCACGTGAGAACACCGGCGTGCATCGCGTCGGAAACCCGTCCTTCTTCCAGGTCGATAGCGGTTGTCGTACGCATGGCGCCATCATCGTCCCGGGCCATGCTCACGCCATCGGCGCGGCCACGTATGCGCCTGCGGAGAACTACGGTGTGGCGATCTGAGCCTCGGATGGAGTGCCTGCGCGCCGCCGCGCAACGCCGGATTCATGAGCCGCGCGAGCAACGGCCTCGGCCACGTTCGGCGCCACCCGACGGTCGAAGACGCTGGGGATCACGTAGTCCGGCTCGAGCTCCTGCTCAGCGATCGCGTCCGCGATCGCGCGCGCAGCGGCGAGCTTCATCTCCTCGTTGATCTCCGACGCGCGTGCGTCGAGCGCGCCCCGGAAGATGCCCGGGAAGGCCAGGACGTTATTGATCTGGTTCGGGTAGTCCGACCGGCCCGTGCCGATCACGGCGGCGAGGTCCTGGATCTCCTCGGGCGCCACTTCGGGGGTCGGGTTCGCCATCGCGAAGACGATGGCGCCCGGCGCCATGCGCGCCACCCCTTCCCGAGAGACGGCGCCGGGGCCAGAGAGGCCGATGAGAACGTCGGCACCCTCGAGCACGGCGTCCGGCGTGCCCTCGACCCGTCGCGGATTCGTGATCGCCGCGTAATCCGCCTTGTAGCCATCGAGCCCTTCGCGACCTTCGTAGATCGCGCCGCGGCGATCGCAGCCGATCACGTCCGGCACGCCCGCAGCGAGCAGCATCTTTGTCGTCGCGACGCCAGCCGCGCCGACGCCCGTGACGACGACCGAGATCTCGTCAAGCCTCTTGCCGACGACCTTCAGCGCATTGATGAGCGCCGCGAGGACGACGACAGCTGTTCCGTGCTGGTCGTCGTGGAAGACGGGGATGTCGAGCGCCGCGCGGAGCCGCTCCTCGATCTCGAAGCAGCGCGGAGCGGAAATGTCCTCGAGGTTGATGCCCCCGAACACGGGGGCGATCGCGGTCACGCAGGCAACGATCTCGTCAGGGTCGGTGGCCGCGAGACAGATCGGCCAGGAGTCGACGCCGCCGAACTCCTTGAAGAGGATCGCCTTCCCCTCCATCACCGGAAGCGCCGCCTCGGGACCGATGTCGCCCAGGCCGAGCACGGCCGTGCCGTCGGTCACGACGGCGACCGCGTTCTGCTTGATCGTAAGGTTCCAGACCTTCGCAGGATCGTCGGCGATCGCGCGGCACACGCGCGCAACGCCCGGCGTGTAGGCCATCGAGAGGTCATCGCGCGTCTTGATCGGGCTCTTCGCGCGCATCTCGAGCTTGCCGCCCAGGTGAAGGAGGAATGTCCGGTCGGAGACGTGCTCGACCGTGACGCCGTCGAGCGCGCGCACGGCGGCGACGATCCTCTCGATGTGCGCAGCATCGGCTCCGAGCACCGTGACGTCGCGCACCTTCTTGTCGTCCTCCACGCGGACGAGGTCGATCGCGTCGAGCAGGCCGCCCTCCTCAGCGACGGCCGTGGCCAGGTGGGCAAACGATCCGGGTCGGTTCTCGAGGGCCACGCGAATCGTGGCGCTGAATGATGCAGAAAGGTGTTCGGCGGGTGTGTGGGACTCGGTAGTGGTCATGGTCACAGTGTTCGGCTTGGCTTGCGCGGCGCCATCAGCACCGACACGGAAGCAGGGCTCCGTAACTCGCCGCAGACGTGTCGTTACAGCTCGACGTCGATCGCCTCGAGCCGGACGCCCTGCGCATCGGGCTCTGTTGGATCGGTGGCGAGCGTCGCATCGACCTCGGCGCCCTCTGCGACCGTGCCGCGAGACGCATCCTCGAAGTGCTCGGCGAAGTGCGCCGACGTGAAGTGCGAGAGAGCACCGAGCCGCACGCGTACCCCGGTGACACGGGACGCCCCTTCCGCCCGGGCGGCGGCCTCGATCGCCGTCATCAGGCGATCCATCACGGCCTGCTCATGCACTCCGCGACCTCCGTCCGGACTGCCTCGGCCACGAGGCCCGCGGCCGCCTCGACCTCCGGCGCAACGCCCTCGCCGGCAGCGAACTCCCCGCCCTCGACCCCGAAGACCACGAGCCGAGCGGGCAGGCGGTCGAGCGCCCGCGCCAGCTCGATCGCCTCGGCCAGGCCGAACGCATGGGTGGAAGGTCGGAGGAGCTCCGCGGGGACCTGTTCCCGATGCGCCTCGATGCGGTGGATCGTCCCCGCCGGAGCGCCCGAGAGGACCGCGTCGACGATCCAGACGGCGTCCGCGCCCTCCCACGCGTCGATCAGCTCGATCGGCTCCCCCTCGCACTCGCGGATGTCGAGATCGGGAGCGGCCCCCCGGAGCAGCCGCGCCGCGACAAGGCCGGCGGCATCGTCGCCACGCCAGGCATTCCCGACGCCGATGACGCGAGCGCTTACGACCGCTGCACCTCGAGCGAGAGGAAGTGCGTCGCGCACGAGATGCACGGGTCGTAGTTGCGGATCGTCTGCTCGCACCGCAGCGAGAGCTCCTCGTCCGGCAGCATCGATGAAAGCCTCGACCACGCCGCGGAGGTCGTCCTCGATCGCCTTCTGGTTCTGCGAGGTGGGCGGCACGATCTTCGCGTCGAGAATCGTCCCCTCGTCGTCGATCTCGTAGCGATGGTAGAGGAGGCCGCGCGGCGCCTCGGTCGCGCCGTAGCCGACGCCCGCACGCGGCTCGACCTCCACGGCGGGTCGGTCGGGCTGCTCGTACTCCGCGATCAGGCGCAACGCCTCCTCTGCCGCGTAGACCATCTCGACGCAGCGGACGACGATCGAGCGGAACGGGTTGCGCTCGTCGGGGCCGAGCCCGGCTGCGAGAGCCGCCTCGCGCGCACCGGAGGACAGGCGGTCGAACCCGAGCGCGAACCGAGCGAGTGGCCCGACGAGGTAGACCCCGCGCCCGCGGAGTCGCGAGTGCAACGCGTTCGACCAGGGGACGTGCTCCTCGACGAAGTGGTCGTCGTAGGCAGACACGTCGATGTCGAGCCCCGCGTTCGAGACGATGCGGCCGCGGTCGATCGGGTACTCGTCGGGCTCGTCGAGGCAGACGAGCTCGTAGTCGCGACGGTAGTCCGGGACGTCGAGTGACGCCGTTAGCGACACCGCCTCGAGCGCGATCTCCCGCGCCCGCTCGAGCTTCTCCACGAGCGGCCGCAGCTCGCGCGTCCCAGGCGCGCGATAGAAGCCTCCGACACGGACGTTGACGGGGTGGATCTCGCGGCCGCCGATGACGGTCATGACCTCGTTGCCGATGCGCTTCAGCTCGAGGGCACGCTCGACGACGTCCCTCCGGTCCTTCGCGAGCTCGATCGCGCTCTCGTAGCCGAGGAAGTCCGGCAGGTGGAGCATGAACACGTGGAGCGCGTGGCTTTCGATCCACTCGCCGCAATAGAGGAGCCGTCGCAACGCCCGCAGCTGCCCGTCGACCTCGACGCCGCACGCGTCCTCCATCGCGCGCACGGCGCTCATCTGGTACGCGACGGGGCAGATGCCACAGATGCGCGCGGTGATGTCCGGGGCCTCGGTGAACCCCCGGCCGCGGAGGAAAGCCTCGAAGAAGCGCGGCGGCTCGTAGATCTTCAGCTGGATCTCGTCGACCGAGCCGTCCGCGATCTTCACGAGCATCGCGCCCTCCCCCTCGACCCGTGCGAGGAAGTCGGTCTTGATCGTCTTCGTCCGCTTCTGGCTCACGGCGCGGCCTCCCGGAACTCCTCCTTGCCGACGTGGAACGTGCCGGAACACGCGCTCGAGCTCACGCTCGCCCATTCCGACGACGCGCAGCTGACGTGTGAGCGACACGGTGTTCGGTGTCTCCATCGGCCCGAAGCAGCCGTAGCAGCCCCGGTTGTACGCCGGGCAGATCGCGCCGCACCCGGCGTGCGTGACCGGCCCGAGGCACGGCGTGCCGTGCGCGACCATGACGCAGACGTTGCCTCGTCGCTTGCACTCCATGCACACGGAGTACGCCGGAACGTTCGGCTTCCGCCCCTGGAGGAACGCTCCGATCACCTCGAGCAGCTGGTGCTTCGAGATGGGACAACCGTTCAGCTCGAAGTCCACGTGCCACGTGCGCAGCGATCGGCGTCGAGGTGGCGAGCGTCGAGACGTACTCCGGCGACGCGTAAACCGTGGACAGGAAGTCGCGTACGTCCGCGAAGTTCCGGAGTGCCTGGATGCCCCCCGCCGTGGCGCAGGCGCCGATCGTGACGAGCTTTTTCGAGGCGCGACGCACGCGCTGGATGCGCTCCGCGTCGTCCGGCGTCGTGATCGAGCCTTCGACGAGCGAGAGGTCGTACGGCCCGCGGACGGTCGCGCTCGAGGCCTCGAGGAAGTACGCGATCTCGATCTCGTCCGTGAGCCCGAGCAGCTCGTCCTCGCAGTCGAGCAGCGATAGCTGGCACCCGTCGCAGGAGGCGAACTTCCACACTGCGAGCTTCGGCTTGCGGCTCACAGCTCTCTCACCTCGAGCAGCGGCGCGATCGCGTCGTAGTGGTAGACGGGGCCGTCGCGGCAGATCAGGGTCGGCCCGAACTGGCAATGGCCGCAGTGCGCCACGGCGCAGCGCATGTTCCGTTCCATCGAGACGAAGATCCTGCTGCGGTCGACGCCAGCGTCCACGAGGGTCTGTGCCGTGATGCGCATCATCACCTCAGGGCCGCAGATGTACGCATACGCCCCCGAGAGATCCGCCGCAGCGCGCGGGATGAGCTTCGTCACCACTCCCACCGTCCCGTGCCAGTCGGCATCGCCTGTGTCGACGGTGACGTGGACGTCGAGGTCGAGCCGGCCACGCCAGCGCTCGAGCTCGCGCCGGTAGAGCAGGTCGGCTGGGGTGCGCCCGCCGTAGAGGAGGCTGACGGCGCCGTAGTCGCCACGCGCGCCGAGCAGCGAGTAGAGCACGGGCCGAAGCGGCGCGAGCCCGATGCCGCCCGCAATAACGAGCACGTCGCTTCCTCGCGCGGCGTCCACCGGCCAGGGGCTGCCGTACGGTCCACGGACGCCGAGCACGCTCCCTTGGCGCGAGGTGCAAACGGCCTCCGTGACCGCACCCACCGCCCGCACGGTCTGAACGAGCCGTCCCCCGCTCGCGGGATCACCGGAGATCGAGATCGGCACTTCGCCCACGCCAAACGCATAGAGCATCGTGAATTGGCCGGGCGCGTAGGCGATGCCCGCGCCGCTCGCGGGCTCGAGCTCGAGCGTCCAGGTGTCGGCCGTCTCGCGGCGACGGCGAGCGACACGATACGGCGCCGGCAGCGTGGCAACGCGCGCTGCGGATGCCTCAACTGTCACGGCCGTAGAGGTCGAGGAGCCGCAGCCTTGTCCATTGCAACCGCTCGATGAGGATCTGTGCGAAGCGGGACATGAGCGCGTAGCCGAACGCGGGGTCGACCTCGCACTTCCCGCGTAGACAAGCACCGTCGAACGCGGTCACGCGAACGACCTCGAGCGCGCGTGCGTCGAAGTGCCAGCGGTGGGGCGCGAAAAGCCACGACCAGCCCACCACCTCGCCCTCCTCGAGCGTTTCGATCGTGATCGAGCCGCGCGCGGGCACGAACATCTCGAGCGCAACGGTGCCGTGGCGGACGCAGTAGAAGGTGTCGGCCTCTTCCCCTTCGCGGAACAGGAGCTCGTTCGCCTCGAAGTGCTGGTTCGACCCGCAGCCTGCGATCAGCTCGAGCTGCTCCTGGGTCAAGCCTGCAAAGAACGGAATGTCCTTGAGCAGGACGTCAATGGTCTTCATGACTCTCCTCCTCTGGGATACGGAGCGCAGCGAGCTCCTCTGTGACGTCGATGCCGACCGGGCACCACGTGATGCAGCGGCCGCAGCCGACGCACCCGGACGTGCCGAACTGGTCGTGCCACGTGCCGAACTTGTGTGTCAGCCACTGGCGGTAGCGCGACCTGCCGCTCGGCCTGATGCTGCCGCCGTGGAGGTACGCGTGGTCGACGGAGAAGCACGAGTCCCAGACGCGATGGCGCTCGGCCTTCTCGCCGTCGAGGTCTGAGACGTCCTCGACCGTCGAGCAGAAGCACGTCGGGCACACCATCGTGCAGTTCCCGCACGTGAGACAGCGCGATGCGACGTCGTCCCAGCGCGAGTGCTCGAGCGTTCCGGCCAGTAGATCGCGGAGGTCGCCGACGGCCTCGAGCGTACGTCCCATGCGCGCGGCCGCGCCTTCGACTGCGGCCTCGGCAGCCGCAAGATCCTCTGTCTCCGCGTCCCGGCCGGCGAGCTCGCGGAGCACCTCGAGCCCGCGCTCCGATCCCGACTCGACGAGGAAGCGGTGCTCACCATCGAGGATCTCCGTCAGAGCCAGGTCGTAGCCCGCGTCGACCTTCGGGCCGGTACCCATCGAGACGCAGAAGCACGTGCCGCCGGGCTCGAAGCAGTTGACGGCGACGATGAAAAGCCCGTCACGGCGCGCGGCGTAGTCCTGCTCCGTGTACGGCCCGCGGAGAAAGACCTGGTCCTGGATCGCGATCGCGTGGAGCTCGCAGGAGCGGACGCCGATCAGGGCGAGAGGTCGCTCGTCGGGCGTCTCAGGTATCGCCTCGAATGTGCCGTCCTCGGCGCGCTCGGCCGTCCACTGGCGCACGCGGGGCGGAAAGAGGAACTGCTTCCACGAGTGAGGACCGACGGCGTAGCCAAAGCGTGCCTCGTCGTCGCGCCGCTCCAGGCGGTAGCTCGCTGCGTCCTGCTCGTCGGTCCACCCGATCGGGAGGTCGCTCGCGTCGCCGAGGTCGTCGTAGACAATGGCCTGCTGCTCGACCTGCGGGCCAACGACGCGGTAGCCGCGCCGCTGTAGCGCGGCGACGAGGTCGCCGAGCGCCTCCGGTGAGATGATCGCTCTCTCCACGTCCAGTCGAGCCTCCTTTCGGCACCTTCCCCGACGTGCGGGGAGCCTACATCGGCGTTCCGCCTGATCGGGATGCGGGTTCCCCGCAGGCTGGTGGCTTGCGAGCGCCCGCGTCCTCCGTCACGCTCAACCCGTGGAGACGCGTGTGGCCGCAGCGGAGCGGAGGCGATACAGGGTGCGCGGCGTCGTCCAGGGCGTCGGCTTTCGTCCCTTCGTCCATGGCCTCGCAAGCAGGCTCGACCTCGGCGGCCACGTCCTGAACGACGGTGAGGGTGTCACGATCGAGGTCGAAGGCGACGCCGGGGCGCTCGAACGCTTTGCGTCCGCGCTCGGAGAGGAAACGCCTCGCCTCGCGCGGATCGACGAGGTCTCATGGGAGCGAGTCGCGGCTCTCGGCGAGCGGACGTTCACGATCGCGGAGAGCGCGGGCAGCACCGGCACGGCGCTCGTTCCACCCGACGTCGCCACGTGCGACGACTGCCTGCGCGAGCTCCACGACCCGGCCGATCGGCGATTCCGGTACCCCTTCGTCAACTGCACGCAGTGCGGGCCTCGCTTCACGATCGTCCGCTCGGTGCCGTACGACCGTCCGAACACGGTGATGAGCGGCTTCCCCCTCTGCGAGGACTGCCGGCGAGAGTACGAAGACCCGGCCGACCGCCGTTTCCACGCCGAGCCGATCGCCTGCCCCGCGTGCGGACCGCAGCTGACGATGCCGCTCGAAACTGCGGTCCGCCTGCTGCGCGACGGAGCGATCGTCGCGGTCAAGGGGCTCGGCGGGTACCACCTCGCGTGCGATGCGACGCGCGAAGACGCCGTCGCTCGCCTGCGGCGGCGCAAGCATCGCGACGAGAAGCCCTTCGCCGTCATGAGCGCGGAGCCGGAGGCCATCGTCGAGCTCGACGTCG
Source organism: uncultured Actinomycetes bacterium (assembly GCA_963826585.1). Taxonomy (GTDB): domain Bacteria; phylum Actinomycetota; class Thermoleophilia; order Gaiellales; family Gaiellaceae; genus PALSA-612. The sequence goes on along the minus strand of CAWGXP010000002.1, from coordinate 285,158 downwards.
AGACCGAGTCGCTCCTCCGCTCCGTTGCGCGGCCGATCGTCCTCGCCCGCCGTAAGCCGGGCTCGGCGATCGCCGACGCGGTCGCGCCCCGAACGCCGTGGCTCGGTGTGATGCTGCCGTACACGCCCCTCCACCACCTTCTCGCCGACGACACGGGCGTTCCGCTCGTGATGACGAGCGGTAACCGGTCGGACGAGCCGATCGCGATCAACGACGACGACGCGCGTGATCGCCTCGGTGCGATCGCCGACGCGTTCCTCGCGCACGACCGGCCGATCCACCGCCGCTGCGAGGACTCGGTGGAGCGCCCGGGCGTTGTGCTCCGACGCTCACGCGGGCACGTGCCGTCCGCGCTACCGCTCCCGGTCACGGCCCGGAAGACGGTCGTCGCGGCAGGCGCCGAGCTCAAGAGCACGTTCTGCGTAGCACGCGACTCGTCGGCGTATCTCTCTCCCCATCTCGGCGACCTCGACACGGAGGCGGCGTTCCGGGCGTTTCGCACTGATCTGGAGCTCTACCTCTCGATGCTGTCCGCAGAGCCCGAGGTCATCGCCTACGACCTCCATCCGGAGTACCTGTCGACGAAGTGGGCGCTCGAGCAGAGCGTCGAGGGGCTCGGCGTGCAGCACCATCACGCACACGCTGCGGCATGCCTCGCCGAGCACGGGGAGACCGGCCCCGCCCTCGCGCTCGTCTTCGACGGCACGGGCTACGGGACGGACGGGACGCTGTGGGGCGGCGAGCTCCTCCGCTGCGATCTTGCCTCGTTCGAGCGCGTCTCCCACCTCGAGCCCGTGCCGCTTCCGGGCGGGGAGGCGGCGATCCGGGAGCCGTGGAGGATGGCGGCCGTCTACCTCGAGCGCGCCGGCTACGAGGTGCCGTTCCCGCGCTGGGACACGGTGCGCGAGAGCCTGAAGGTCAATGCGCCGCTCTCTTCCGGCATGGGACGCCTCTTCGACGCCGTCGCCGCCGTCCTCGGCATCCGTGAGCACGTGACGTACGAGGGACAGGCGGCGATCGAGCTCGAGCACCTGGCCGCAGACCTTCTCGCGGAGCCGTACGACTGGACGTGGGGCGATGCCGCTCCGCTCGTCGGAGCCTGCGCCGATGACCTCGCCCGCGGCCGGCCCGTGGCGGAGATCGCGGCGGCGTTCCACGAGGCCGTTGCCGCAGGCGCCGTCAGCGCCTGCGTCGCGGCGGCCGAGCCCCGGACCGTCGTCCTCTCGGGCGGAACGTTCCAGAACGTCCGCCTCCTTCGATCGACCCGGCGGCGGCTCGAGAACGAGGGCTTCCGCGTGCTGGCGCACATGCGCGTGCCCCCGAACGACGGGGGCATAAGCTACGGGCAGGCTGCCGTCGCGGCCGCTCGAATGGAGACGTCATGTGCCTAGCGATTCCCGCCCAGATCGTCGAGCTCGTCGACGGCGAGACGGAGACGGCAAAGGCGGAGCTGTCTGGCGTGCGACGAAAGGTCTCGCTCGCGCTCTGCCCTGAGGCGCAACCCGGAGACTGGGTGCTCGTTCACGTCGGCTTCGCCCTTCAGCGCGTCGACGAGGACGAGGCGCGGGAGACACTTGCGCTCCTCGAGAGCATGGGCGAGGCGTACGAGCAGGAGGTACGCGACATCCAAGAGGGATCCGTGTCGTGACTGCCGATCGCGAGGGATGCATCACGTGCGGCGACGTCGCCGTGCAGGCGCTCGTCCTCGAGGTCGAAGGCGACACCGCCACCGTCGAAGCGGACGGTCGGCAGGAACAGGTCGGAATCGAGCTCGTCGCTCCCGTCCAGGCTGGCGAGCGGCTTCTCTGCCACGCCGGCATCGCGCTGGCGAAGGTCTCCGACGGCCTGTGAAGTACGTCGACGAGTTCCGCTCCGCCGAGACCGCGGCCCGCGTGGCACGCGAGATCGCGTCACTCGTCGAGCCCGGAGAGACCGTGCGGATCATGGAGGTCTGCGGCGGCCACACGCACACGATCTACCGGCACGGGCTCGAGGATCTCGTCCCGGCCGAGATCGAGTTCCTCCACGGGCCTGGCTGCCCCGTCTGCGTGATCCCGATGGGGCGTGTCGACGACGCCATCGCGCTCGCCGAGCGCCCGGGGACGATCTTCACGACGTTCGGCGACATGCTCAGGGTCCCAGGCGGCCGTGGCTCGCTGCTCGAAGCGAAAGCCCGAGGAGCCGACGTGCGGATGGTCTACTCGCCGCTCGACGCGCTCGAGATTGCGAGACGGGAGCCCGAGCGCGAGGTCGTCTTCTTCGCCGTGGGCTTTGAGACGACGGCTCCGGCCACGGCCGTGACGATGTTGCGCGCGCGCGCCGAGAGCGTCGAAAACTTCTCTGCCTTCGTCAACCACGTCACGATCGTGCCGCCGCTCCGCGCGATCCTCGACGCGCCCGACTCGCGCATCGACGCGTTCATCGCTCCGGGCCACGTCTCGACGGTGATCGGGACGCGGCCGTACGACTTCATCCCCACGGAGTACGGCAAGCCCGTCGCCGTCGCCGCGTTCGAGCCGATCGACGTCCTCCACGCGGTCGTCATGGTGCTCCGCCAGCTGCGCGAAGGCCGCTGCGAGGTCGAGAACCAGTACACGCGCGTCGTCCTCCGCGACGGCAACCCGCGCGCACGCGCCGCAATCGACGAGACGATGGAGCTACGGGAGACGTTCGAGTGGAGGGGCCTCGGCTCGATCCCGGCCAGCGCGCTCCGCCCGCGCCCCGAGTTCGCTCCGTGGGACGCGGAACGGCGCTACGCGGTGCCCGGCGTGCGCGTCGCCGATCCCAAGGCGTGCCAGTGCGGCGAGGTGCTCATCGGCGCGATCAAGCCGTGGGAATGCCGCGTCTTCGGCACGGCGTGCACGCCCGAGCGCCCGATTGGCACATGCATGGTCTCGAGCGAGGGCGCGTGCGCCGCGTACTACGCGTACGGGCGTGGCGCGGGCCGGCGCGATCCCGTGCCCGCGTGAGTCCTCGCGCACGGCGGTTTCGAGACGACGATCGTGACGTTAGCCCACGGGGCAGGTGGCAAGGCGTCTCGCGCGCTCACCGAGGGATTGTTCGTCGAGGAGCTTGCGAACGAGGACCTCGTGCGGCTTGCGGACGCGGCCGTCGTCGAGGCGAACGGCGGCCGGATCGCCTTCACAACGGACTCCTTCGTCGTCACGCCGCTCTTCTTCCCCGGCGGTGACATCGGCGAGCTTGCGATCAACGGCACGGTGAACGACCTCGCGATGGTAGGCGCCGAACCGCTTTACGTGACGGCCGCGTTCGTGATCGAGGAGGGCTTCGCGGTCGCAGACCTCCGCCGGATCGCGGCATCCATGGCGCGGGCAGCCGAGATGGCAAGCGTCAAGGTCGTCGCCGGTGATACGAAGGTCGTCGAGCGAGGCAAGGCTGACGGTGTATTCGTCTGCACCTCCGGCGTCGGCATCGTCCCGTCGGGCGTCGACCTGGCGCCGGAGCGCGTGCAGCCGGGCGACCGCGTGCTCGTGTCGGGAACGATCGGCGACCACGGGATGGCGGTGATGATGGCGCGTGGTGAGCTCGAGCTTGAAGCTGACGTCGCGTCGGACACGGCGGCTCTCCACGAGCTCGCGGCCAGGATGACGGCGCTGGGGGAAGACCTCCGCTTCCTGCGCGATCCGACGCGCGGGGGGCTCGCCACCGTGCTCAACGAGGTCGCGGCGGCCGCTCAGAAAGCGGTCGTCCTCGAAGAGCGTGCGCTTCCCGTACGGCGGGAGGTCGCGGGCGCGTGCGAGATCCTCGGCATCGACCCGCTGTACGTTGCGAACGAGGGCAAGCTGGTCGCCGTCGTCTCACCAAGCGCCTGCAAGGAGGCACTCGCGGCCCTACACGCACATCCGCTCGGACAGGACGCGGCCGTGATCGGCGAGATCCGCGCCGAGCCTGCAGGGCTCGTCCTGCTCGACACGGTCGTCGGCGGAAGCCGGATCGTCGACATGCTCGTCGGCGACCCGCTGCCGCGCATCTGTTGACCCGCGCGGGTCCTCAGGCGGTTCGGCGCCTCAGCGTCCCCGCCCCGAGCACGAGCGCCCCGACGATGAAGCAGCAGACGACGCCCACGTATGCCGCCAGCTCCCATCCGTAGAGGCCCTTCGTCACGCGGTCGAGCGCGCTATAGGCGTAGGTGACCGGCAGAGCCCAGGAGACGACGTAGAGGGCCTGGGCCATCTCGTCCCGCGGTGCGAGCAGCCCGCAGAGGAGAACCTGGGGGAAGATGACCGCCGGCAGGAACTGGACGGCCTGGAACTCGCTCCGGGCGAACGCCGAGACGAAGAGCCCGAGGGCCATCCCGAGCAGCGCGTTCAACACTGCCAGGCCGATCACTGCCCACGTCGCTCCGGCGACGTCGAGGCCGAGCACGCCGAAGGCCAGCAGGGAGACGATCCCGGCCTGCGCGGCGGCTACGAGCGCGAACGCGCTTGCGTACCCGAGCAGCAGGTCGAGCTTCGAGAGCGGCATCGACATCAGCCGCTCGAGCGTCCCCGTCGTCCGCTCCCGGAGCATCGTGATCGACGTGACGACGAACATCGACGTCAGCGGGAAGAGCCCGACGAGCGGCCCGCCGATCCGGTCGAAGACCGAGCTGCCGAGGAATACGTACTTGAGCAGCGTGATCAGGAGACACGGGACGAACACGATCAACGCGAGCGTTCGCGGATCGTGCCGCAGCTGACGCAGGACGCGCAGCGCCGTCGCGCGCGTGATGCGAAGGCTCAAGACCCCACCTCCGCGAGGCGGAGGAACGCCTGCTCGAGATCGTCGATCCCCGTGTCACGGCGAAGCGCTTCCGGTGTCGTCTGCGCCACGAGCGCGCCGTCGCGCAGCAAGACGAGGTTCTCGCAGCGAGCCGCCTCGTCCATCACGTGGCTCGAAACGAGAATGGTCGTGCCCCCGGCGGCGAGCGTGGCGAACGTCTCCCAGAGCTCGTTCCGTAGCACCGGGTCGAGCCCGACCGTGGGCTCGTCGAGGACGAGCACGTCCGGCGCGCCGAGCAGCGCTGTGGCAAGCGAGACGCGGGCACGCTGACCGCCCGAGAGCCGCCCGACGAGCTTCTTCTCAGACGGAGCCAGCCCTACGACTTCGATCGCGTCGTCGATCCGCCCTGGCGGAGCGCCGAGCACCGCGGCGAAGTACTCGAGGTTCTCGCGCGTCGTCAGGTCGAGGTACACGGACGGGGCCTGGGTGACGTACGCGACACGCGCGCGCAGGTCGGGTGCGCCCGCAGGCAGCCCGAGAACAGAGACTTCGCCTGACTCGACGATCTGGACGCCGACGATCGCCCGGATGAGCGTCGTCTTCCCGGCGCCGTTCGGGCCGAGCAAGCCCGTCACGGTTCCCGCAGCCACCTCGAGCGAAAGCCCGTCGAGGACGAGCGTGCCGCCGCGCCGCACCCGCAGCTCGCGGACGGCGACCGCAGGTGTCATCTAGGTAACGAGACCGAGCTCGCGCCCGACGCGTCCGAACGTGTCGAGGGCGCGCTCGAGGTGCTCTTCCTCGAGCGCGGCAGACATCTGGACACGGATTCGCGCGGTGCCTTCCGGCACGACGGGGAAGCCGAAGCCCGTGACGAAGACCCCCTCGTCGAGGAGCATCTCGCTCATACGAATGGCGAACGCCGTCTCGCCGACGATGATCGGGATGATCGCCGCCTCGCCGTCGAGCGGGGCGTAGCCGAGCTCCCGCAACCGCGTGCGGAAGAACGCTGACCGCTCGCGAAGAACGGAGACGAGCTGCGGCTCGCGGCGCAGGACCCGCACCGCCTCCAGCGCCGAGCAGGCAACCGTCGGCGGCAACGCGTTCGAGAAGAGCTGCGGGCGAGAGCGCTGCGCGAGCAGGTCACACACTTCCTCGCTCGCGGCGACGAAGCCGCCGGCGGCCCCGCCGAGCGCCTTCCCGAGCGTGCTCGTGATCACGTCGATCTCGCCGAGCAGGCCGAAGTGCTCGGCAACCCCCCGTCCGGTCTCCCCCAGCACCCCGGTCCCGTGCGAGTCGTCGACGAGCACGACGGCGTCGTGCGCGCGCGCGAGCTCGACGATGTCGGGCAGCCGGGCGAGGTCGCCCTCCATCGAGAAGACGCCGTCCGTGATCACGAGCTTGCGCTGACCCGGCTCGCACGAGGCCAGGCCGGCCTCGAGCTCCTCCATCGACGAGTGGGGATAGATCACCTTGCGCGCCGGGCGCGAGAGACGGATCGCGTCGATGATCGACGCGTGGTTCAGCTCGTCCGAGAGGATCACCGTACCCTCGTCGACGAGCGTCGGGATCGCCGCCTCGTTCGCGTTCCAGCACGAGACGTACGTGAGCGCGGCTTCCGTGCCAGCGAAGTCGGCGAGCTCGCGCTCGAGCTCCAGATGCGGCTCGAACGTCCCGCAGATGAAGCGTACGGAGCCGGTGCCGGCGCCGTATCGCCGCAACCCTTCAATGCCTGCCTCGACCACCTCCGGCCGTGCTGCGAGCCCGAGGTAGTTGTTCGACGAGAGGACGACGACCTCACCGCGTCCGGCCATCTCCACGACAGCCCCCTGTGGCGAGACGAGCGTGTTGAACCGCTTATACGTCCCCGCCTCGCGGAGAGAGTCGAGCTCGGCGCTGATTGCGCGGTCGAGGCCTGCCCCTGCTGCGGTCGTCATCCGTGAATCTCGGCGACGGCTGCAGCCGCCTCGGCCCGCGCGGGCAACCCGGCCGGATAGACGACGATCTTGCACGCCTCCCCGGCTTCGAGCTTCGTGAACACCTGCTCCCAGTCGTCGAGCGAGTACTCGTGCGTGATCAGTGGCCGTAGGTCGACGGCCCCACTCTCGAGCAGCCACCGTGTCCGATACCACGTCGCGAAGATCCGCCGGCCCGACACGGCCTGGACGGTGAGGTTCTTGAAGATCGCCGTAGCGACGTCGACCTCGACGCGGCGAGAGGGAATGCCGAAGAGAATCACCCGGCCGCCGTTTCGTGCGATCGTGATCGCGTCGCCGATCGCGATCGGCGAGCCGGACATCTCGAAGACGACGTCCGCCCCGTGACCGTCCGTCTGCTCCGCGAACCACCCGGCGGCGTCGGCGGCCTTCGAGACGTCGACGGTGCTGTCTGCGCCCATCGTGCGCGCGAGGCCGAGCCGGAAGGGATGGAGGTCTGACGCGAGGATGCGCGCGGCGCCCGACGCGCGGGCGATCGCAATCGTGAACAGGCCAACAGGCCCGCAGCCGATGACCGCGACGGTGCGGCCGGAGAGATCCTGCTCGCTCGTGGCGAAGACGGCATTCCCGAACGGCTCTTGGAGCGTTGCGATCTCCGGAGGAAGCTTCGTCCGATCCGTCTTCCAGATCACGCTCTCCGGGACGCTCACATAACGCGCGAAGGCGCCGTCACGGTCGACGCCGAGAATGCTCGTCCATTCGCACATGTGGGCATTGCCCGTCCTGCACGCGACACAGGCGCCACAGGTGATGTGGCTCTCCGCGGAGACGAAGTCACCGACCACGACATGGCGCACATCCGCCCCCACCTCGACGACCGTGCCCGCGAACTCGTGCCCGAGCGTGACCGGTGGATGGATGCGGCCCGCAGCCCAACCATCCCAGAGGTGGATGTGGAGATCCGTGCCGCACACGCTCGCCGCCTCGACCTCGACGATCACGTCCGTCGCCGACGGCCGGGGGTCGGGGACATCTTCGAGCGAGAGGCCTTGTCCCGGCGCAACCTTGCGTAATGCCTGCATCTGGGAATCCTCGCACGTTCCGTAGTTCTCCCGTAGCGCGAATACGCACGCAGCCGGATGCCCGGAACGCTGCGCCGCGCGATCCTCGGTGGGAAAGGAGGGTCTCATGACCACCCTGGTCAAATGGACGCCCTTCCGTGAGCTCGACCTGATGGAGCGGCGCATGCGCCGCATGCTCGAAGACGTCGGGTTCGGGCCGATCGCGGTGCCTGCCGCAGACGTCTACGAGACGCCGGAGGCATTCGTCGTCGAGCTCGAGGTTCCCGGCTTCGACGAGCCCGAGCTCGGGCTCGAGGTGACCGACCACACGCTCACGGTCACGGGAGACGCGACAGCCGAAAAGGAGGAGAAGGAGAAGGCCTTTATCCTCCACGAGCGGCTCGAGCATGCGTTCGAGCGGCGATTCCAGCTGCCGGAGGACGCTGACACGGAGCGAATCGTGGCGACGTTCGACAGCGGAGTGCTCGAGGTCCGCGTGCCGAAGAGCGAGAAAGCGGCGCCGCGGAAGGTGCAGATCGGGTTGCCGACGGAGCCGTAGTACCTCTCCCGTCGCACCCGCAGAGCGAGGCCGAAGAGGCCTCGCTCTTTTCCTCCGGCTCAGCCGCGGAGCGCGCGGAGCGCGTTGAGGATCACCGCGACATCGATCGCCTCCTGGAGCAGCGCGCCGAACACGGGCGCGATCAGCCCGAACGCTGCGAAGATCATCGCGGTCAGGCTAAGGCCCATCCCGAAGCGCACGCTCTGGTGCGCGATGAAGAGGGACCGTCGGCCGATGCGGATCGCGTCGGCAACGCGGTCGACGCGGTCGACGACGATCACCGCGTCAGCGGTCTCCGATGCCGCGGTGGCGCCGGCGGCGCCCATCGCGATGCCGACGTCGGCGAGCGCGAGTGCGGGCGCGTCGTTCACGCCGTCGCCGACCATCACCACGGGGCTGAGCTCCTTGCTCTGCTGCATCGCGCGCACGACCTCGAGCTTTTCCTCTGGCGTGTGCTCGGCGTACACCTTGTCGACGCCGAGCTGGCGGCCGACGTCGTTGGCGACGGCAGCACGGTCACCCGTGACCATGGCCACGTGCCGGACGCCGGCCTCGCGGAGCGATGCGATCAGCTGAGGGGCGTCCTCGCGCGGGTGATCCGCCATCACGATCCCGCCGGCCAGGCGACCGTCGATGCCGACGAGGATCTTCGCCCGTCCGGCTCCGACCGCCTCGTCGAGCGTCCGGGCAGCTACGTGAGGGTCGCCGTCATACCCGCGTTCGGCGAGCCAGGCTGCGCTGCCGACGGCGACGCGCCGTCCGTCAACCGTTCCTTCGATGCCTTGCCCGAGGCGCTCCTCCACCGCGTCGGGAAAGCTCAACACGGCGCCGCGCCGCTCGGCGTCGTGGACGAGCGCCTCGGCAAGCGCGTGAACGGACAGCTGGTCGAGCGACGCCGCGAGCCGGAGCAGCTCGGCCGGGTCGATGCCGTCGTACGGGACGACCCGTTCGACTTCCGCCGTGCCGAGCGTCAGCGTGCCCGTCTTGTCGAGGAGCGCCGTGCGCACCTCGCCGAGACGCTCGATCACTCCGGCGCCCTTCACGATCACGCCGGCTCGAGCCGCCCGTGACACACCCGAGAGCAGCGCGATCGGCGCCGCGAGGATCAACGGGCAGGGCGTGGCGACGACGAACACTGCGAGCGCGCGGATCGGGTCGCCGGACACTGCCCACGCCACTGCGGCGACCCCAGCGGTCAGAGGCAGGAAGAAGATCGCGTAGCGGTCGGCGAGCCGGACGAACGGCGCGCGCTGGGATCTCAGCATCGCGCACAAGACGGACGAGGGCGGCATAGGCACTTTCCGCCGCGGGGCGAAGGGCGCGAACTTCGATCACGTCGCCCGCGTTCGTCGTTCCGCTGAGCAGCGCACCGCCGGCCTGGTACGTCGCCGGAAGCGGCTCGCCCGTGAGCGAGGACTCGTCGATCACGGCATCCCCGCTCACGACGATTCCGTCGATCGGGATCACCTCGCCTGCGCGCACGACCACAACGTCGCCGACACCGACCTCATCGATGGCGACCTCCGAGATCGCGTCGCCACGCCGCACGTGCGCGATCCGCGGCATGCGCTCGACGAGCTTCGTCAGCTCGCGACGCGCCCGCCGGCCCGCAACCTCCTCGAGCGCGTTCCCGCCCGCGAGCATCAGCGCGACCACCGCTCCGGCGAGGTACTGGCCAAGCGCGAGCGCTCCGGCCATGGACACGAGCGCGATTGCGTCCACTCCGACGTCGCCGTGGAGGAGCGATCTCGCTACCGACCACGTGAGCGGAATCAGCATCACGCCGACCGTCACCGCCCAGGCGGCGTTCCCTCCCGACGGGTAACCCGCTAGGTGGAGCGCGCCGCCCGCCAAGACGCCCATGAGTGCTCCGAGGGCGAGCGCGCGCCGACCCATCGCTACCAGGTCTTCAGGTGCTCGACGCGCTCGGCGGGTCGCAGGCGGATGCGTGCGTCCACGACGACGCACCCGTCCGGCCGTCCGATCACGGGGTTGCAGTCGAGCTCGGCGACCTCCGGAAAGTCCTCGGCGAGCCGGGACAGCCGGAGGACGACGTCGGCGAGCGCGGCGACGTCGGACGGGGGAGCACCCCGGAAACCAGCGACGAGCCACCCCGCCTTCCCCGTGCTGACAAGCGTCTCGGCGTCCGCGTCCGTGAGCGGTGCGATCCGGAACTGCGCTTCCCCGATCAGCTCGGCGAACACGCCGCCGGGGCCGAACGCGACGAGCGGCCCGAAGACGGGGTCCTGGACGACCCCGGCGAGCAGCTCAGCGCCACCGCGCACCATCGGTTGCACGATGACCGGCAGGCCGATCCGTGCAACGGCCTCCGTCACCTCGTCGCGGTTCGCGAGGTCGAGCGCGACGAGCCCCTTGTCGCTCTTGTGTGCCCCGGGCTCGGCCGTCTTGACGACGACGGGGAAACCGACCGACTCGGCGGCGGCGACTGCCTCCTCGACCGAGGAAGCGGTTCGCTCTTCCACGACCGGGACGCCGTAGGCGGCGAGTAGCGCGCGCACCTGCGGAAGGCCGGAGCCAGATGTCGGTCGATCCGGCAAGGGCATCGCCGACGAGCGTGGCGGCCGCGTTGTGGTCGATGCCGTCGAGCTCGACGCTCCGACCAGCCGGTGCGCGGAGCCACTCAGCCCGCTGCGACCGCTCGCCCGAGAGCGCGTGCCGCCGACTCGGGATACGGGAAAGCTGCGACCCGCCGTGGCTCCTGCAAGCAGGGCGGCAGGCGTGCCCTCGCGGCTCACGAACACGCCGAGCACCGGCTTGTCGAGCTCGTCGAACTGCGCGACGGCGTGGACGACGGCCTCGGCCACGTCTTCCGCCTCCGCGACGACCGGCGGCACGAAGAGCACGATCACCGAGTCGAAGCCCGGGTCGCGGAGCAAGTGGGGAAGCGCCGCCTCGAACGTCTCCTCGGTTGCTGAGCCGAGCATGTCGACGGGGTTTGCGAGGCTCGCCTCCCGCGGCAGGAACTCGGCAAGCGCAGCTCGCGTCTCTTCGGACGGCGTGGGCAGCTCGAGGCCGGCGGCCTCGCACGCGTCGGCGGCGAGAATGCCGAGGCCGCCCGCATTCGTGAGCAGCGCCGTTCGGCGGCCGCGCGGCAAGCGGCTGCGTCGAGAGGAGCGCTGCGACGTCGATCAGCTCCTCGAGCGTGTCGGCCCGGATCACGCCCGCCTGTTGGAAGAGCGCGTCGACCGCGGTCTCCGATCCGGCGAGCGCTGCCGTATGGGAACGCGTCGCCCGGGCGCCGGCGCGGGTCCGCCCACCCTTCATCGCCAGGATCGGCTTCGTGCGCGCGACGCGCCGTGCGAGACGCGCGAACTTGCGCGGGTTCCCGAAGGACTCGAGGTAGAGCAGGATGAGGCTCGTCTCCGGGTCGTCCTCCCAGTACTCGAGCAGGTCGTTCGACGAGACGTCCGCCTTGTTGCCGATCGAGACGAACGACGAGAGGCCGAGCCCGCGCCCGTCGGCCGCTTCGAGGAGCGCGAGCCCGAGCGCGCCGCTCTGGGACGAGACGGCGACCTTCCCCGGAGGCAGCGCGCTCGGGCCGAATGTCGCGTTCAGCCGGGCGGCGGACACGGCGATGCCGAGGCAATTGGGCCCGACGAGCCTTGCGCCGTGCGCACGGGTCACTGCGAGCAACTCGTCCTGTCTACGTTCGCCCTCGGCCCCCACCTCCGCGAAGCCAGCGGAGATCACACAGAGCGCCTTCGTGCCGGCGCGGAGTGCATCCTCGGCCGCCTCGAGCACGTGCTCGCCCGCGACGCAGATCACTGCGAGGTCGATCGAGTCGTCGATCTCGGCGATCGACTGGTACGCGCGAACGCCGGCGACAGGCTCGCCCTTGAGATTGACGGGGTATGCAATGCCCGCGAAGCCGGCGTCGAGCACGTTCCGGTACAGCTCACCTCCGATCGAGCCGCGCCGCGACGAGGCGCCGACGACCGCGACCGTGCGCGGCGTGAAGAACGGCGCGAGCGACGCGGCGACCGCGACGTGGTCGCGCTCGTCCACGTGCGCGACGTACGTCCCCGTCGGCTCGATGTCGAGGCGCACCTCGATCTCGCCGCCCTCGATCTGGCGGGTGAGCCGGAAGCCCGCGTCCTCGAAGACCCGCAGCATCGGCCGATTTCCCGCCATCACCTCGGCGATGAACTGCTCGATGCCCGGCGCCTGCCGCAAGCTCGGCGAGCTGCTCGAGCAGACGCGTTCCCACGCCGTGGCCCTGGAGCTCGTCGGCGACCGCGAAGGCGACCTCGGCCGACGACGGGTCCCGGAGACGGACGTAGCTCGCAAGCGCGACGATGCGCGCTGTCCGCCCCCTCGCCCAGCGAGCCGACGAGCGATCCGCGCTCGGTCCAGTCCGGCACGAGAAACGGCTCGACGAGCTCGGGCGCAAGCGACGGGAAGCCGTGGAAGCGCTGGTAGACGCTCTCGTCTGACAACGCCTCGAAGAACGCCAGCACAGCAGGCCCGTCCAGCATGCGCAGGCGGACGCAGGCGAAGCGTGCTGCCGTCACGGAGAATGACGTCGCGAACCGGCTCCATCGTGATCGCCATGGTGCCACTCTCCTCTGAACTACGACGTCAAGCATCGGGCGACCCACTGAGGTTTCTTCGGGAAACCACCGACGCTTGCGTTCGGCTCGCGCACGGATTCCGGCTCGAGCAGTGGCCGCCGACAATGCCGTAGAAAGGAGGCGCATGGAACGACGGAGCGCCGGTGAGCTTCCGCGAGAGGTGCAGCTGGCCGTGGACCCGCGCGGCCCCGTCGCGCCTTTGTTGCGTGATCTGCGAGCCACACCGGACGGCCTGACGACGCGGGAAGCGGAGCGCCGGCTCGTGGCGTACGGGCCGAACGAGCTCGAGCGCCGCGGCGGCGCCCGGTGGCCGGCAGAGGTCGTGCGGCAGCTCACGCACCCGCTTGCTCTCCTACTGTGGGTTGCGAGCGCGCTCGCGTTCGTCGCCGGACTGCCCGTGCTCGGGGCAGCGATCGTGGCGGTGATCTTCCTGAATGCGGTGTTCGCGTTCGCGCAGGAGCGCCAAGCGGAACGGGCCATCGAAGCCCTCAAGCGTTATCTCCCGACGCAAGCAGCTGCGCTGCGAGACGGTCGGCGAACCCTCGTCGACTCGCGTCTGCTCGTACCCGGCGACGTCCTCGTCATCGACGAAGGCGACCGCATCTCAGCCGACGCGCGCCTGCTGGAGGGAGCGGTCGAGGTCGACCTCTCGACACTCACGGGCGAGTCGCAACCGGTCTATCGCTCGTCGGAGGAGCTCGACAGCGAGGGTCCGCTCGTTCACGCGCGCGAGCTCGTCTTCAGCGGATCCGCGTGCATCGGCGGATCGGCGAAGGCACTCGTGATCGCGACCGGCATGCGGACGGAGCTCGGGCGCATCGCCGCTCTCTCCGAGCGCCTGCAGCCGGAGCCGAGCCCTCTCGAGCTCGAGGTCCGCCGCGTCGCGTGGCTGATCGCCGTCGTCGCCGTCTGCGTCGGTCTCGCCTTTCTCCCGATCGGCTGGCTCGCAGCGGACCTCCCGCTCGCCGATGCGGCGAGCTTCGCGATCGGCCTCATCGTCGCCAACGTTCCCGAGGGGCTGCTGCCGACGCTGACGCTCGCACTCGCGGTCGGCGTGGCCCGGCTTGCACGTCGGGGAGCGCTCGTCAAGAAGCTGAGCGCCGTCGAGACCCTCGGATCGACAGCGGTCATCTGCACGGACAAGACGGGAACGTTGACCGAGAACCGCATGCGCGCAGTGGCGATCTGGACGCCGCTTGGCGAGATCGACCTCGAGCACTCCAGCGCACCGTCGGGATCGGTGGAGTCCAATCCCGTCCTCGGGTTTCTCGCCAGAACGGCGGCGGCGTGCTCGACTGCCGAGCTCGACCCGACGCGCACGGGGAAGTCCCGCGGCGAGGCGACGGAGGTCGGCATGCTCGCAGCCTCACGAAAGCTCGGGGTGGACACAGCCGTTGCCCGGCGAGAGAGAGCGCGCCGACGCATCAACCGCTTCGACCCCAAGCTCCGTCTGATGTCGACCGTCGACGCGCGCGACGACGGGAGCCTCACGGTGCACGTCAAGGGTGCTCCCGAAGAGGTGCTCGAACGCTCGACGAGGATTGGCGGATCCGCGAACCACGTCCCGCTGACTCGACGCCACCACGAGGAGGTTCTCTCCGTGCTCGAGCGCTACGCCGCTCAGGGCTTGCGCGTGATCGCCGTCGCTCGCCGGCGCCTACCGTCCGGCGCGAGCCCGCCCGAGCGACGAGAAGACGCCGAACGCGAGCTCTGCTTCCTCGGGCTTGTGGCGTTGTTCGACCCGCCGCGCGCCGAGGTCGCCGACGCCGTCGCACGTTGCCACGACGCGGGCGTTCGCGTGATCGTCATCACCGGAGATCACGGCCTGACTGCAGCGGAGATCGCTCGTCGTGTCGGCATCGGCGGCGATCGGCCGCGGGTCGTGACGGACGAGGAGCTGGAAGCGATGAACGAGCGCGAGCTCGACACGCTGCTCGGGGAGGGCGACGAGCTCGTGTTCGCACGCAGCTCGCCCGAGGCGAAGCTCCGCATCGTCGACGCCCTCCGCGCGAACGGACAGGTGGTCGCGGTAACGGGAGACGGCGTGAACGATGCCCCGGCCCTGCGGCGAGCGGACATCGGCGTCGCGATGGGCCGGTCAGGCACCGACGTCGCACGCGAGGCGTCGACGATCGTCCTCACCGACGACAACTTCGCCACGATCGTCGCGGCGGTCCAGGCGGGACGTCAGGTGTTCGAGAACGTCCGCAAGTTCATCGTCTACATCTTTGCCCACGCCACACCCGAGGTCGTGCCGTTCCTCGTCTTCGCGCTGTCTGGAGGCGCAGTGCCGCTGCCCCTGACGGTGCTCCAAATTCTCGCCATCGATCTCGGCACGGAGATCTTCCCCGCTCTCGCCCTTGGAGTCGAGCCTGCCGAGCCCGGGCTGATGAGCCGACCTCCTCGGCCACCCGGCGAGAGCGTGATCTCCCGTGACATGCTCGTCCGCGCGTGGATCTTCCTCGGCCTGATCGAGGCCGCGCTCGTGATGGGAGGCTTCTTCTGGACGCTGCTCCGGGCTGGGTGGGGACCGGGCGACGACGTCTCGACAGGCTCGATCCTCCATGAGCCGTACGTCCTGGCCACGACGATGACGTTCGCCGGCATCGTCGCCTGCCAGGTAGGCACCGCGGTGGCGGCGCGCACCGATCACGCGTCGCTTCGCCAGGTCGGGGTCTTCACGAATCGCCTGCTCGTGTGGGGCATCCTCAGCGAACTTCTGTTTGCCGGCCTCGTCATCTACGTGCCACCGCTCCAGCGGCTGTTCCACACGACAGCGCTCGGGCCGGAGCAGCTCGCTGTTCTCGCCATCTTCCCCTTCATCGTCTGGGGAGCGGACGAGCTCCGTCGCTCTCGCCGCCGTCGTCGAGGGCGAGCGCCTGGATCCGTAGTTCCTACGATGATGCTCTCCGTACCGCCAAGCGATGCGCCACGCGGGACGCCCTCCTAGGCTGTGGGCAGTGCGCACCGACAGGCTGACTACTCCGAAGGCATTGGTCGGCATCGTGGTCGTCGCCGCGGTCGTGGTTGCCGGTGCGCTGGTCGCAGTCAGCGCCATCGGATCACGCAGCACCGCGTCGTCCGCCGTCGTCAGCGGGTCGGCCGAGACGTCGGCGATGCTCCGCGGGGTCCCGCAGCACGGCAACGTGCTCGGGAACCCGAAGGCGCCAGTGACGATCACCGAGTACGCCGACTTCCAGTGCCCGTACTGCGCACGCTTCTCCATCGAGACGCTGCCGACGCTCATCCAGGACTACGTCCGCACGGGAAAGGCAAAGCTCGTGTTCCGCGGCGTTGCCGTCATCGGCCCGGATTCCATCCCACCGCTCCAGGCCGCGTTCGCCGCGGGCGAGCAGAACCGGCTCTGGAACTACGCCGAGCTCGTGTATCGCAACCAGGGCGAGGAGAACGCCGGCTGGGTGAGCGACGGCCTCCTGAGATCACTCGGCGAGGCGGTCCCCGGCCTCGACGTCGGGAAGATGATGGACGCACGCGGGTCGGCCTCCGTCGAGGCGAAGATCGCGGACGCACAGAACGCGTGGGTCGATGACCGCATCCAGTACACGCCGACGTTCGTCGTCGCGCACAAGGGCGGCAAGCGACGCGTCATCGAAGGCGCGTTGCCCGTGACCGTTTTCCGGCAGGCAATCGCAGGCTCCTGACGCGTGACCGACAGGAGGCTGCGAGCGGCGATTGCCGTGCTGGCGCTCGTCGGAATCGGCATCGCCGGCTACCTCACGTATACGCACTACGCGGACCGCGGCGTCTTCTGCATCGCCGGAGGCGGCGGCTGTGAGAAGGTGCAGCACTCGCGGTACGCCGAGCTCGCCCGCGTGCCCGTCGCCGTGCTCGGGCTCGGCGCGTACATCGCCCTCCTCGTCATCGCCCTTATTCCCGGTAGGACCGCCGCGGCAGCCGGCGCGGTGGTGGCACTCGTCGGCGCCATCTTCAGCGCCTGGCTGCTCTATGCGCAGCTGGCGCTTATCGACGCGGTCTGCCAGTGGTGCGTGGCGAACGACGTCGTCATCACCCTCGTCGCCGTCGCATCGGTGATCCGGCTGCGGCAAAGCACGTAGAACCCGTTCCGGGCAGCCACCGATGACCGAGCAACCCGGGTCGGCGAACCTCGAGGTGTGACCGCACGGACGTGTCGAATCAGACAGGCGCTCGGGGAGATTGAACCGTGCCCCGAGAGCACGTGTCCGTTTTGGGAGGAGGGCGGGGCGCTGCTCGACGCAGGCTGTGGGCTCGAGCGGCGGGGTATTGATCTCGACCGCCCCGATCTCGCCGCGTACCTCGACGGGCTTCGCCGCGAGCTCGAGCTGGCACGCGACGCGTCGGAGCGCGAAGCCGCCCGACGAGCATTCGCCGAGCTCGTTCCTCCCGAGCTATCTGGACGTTGATATACCCGCTAGGGGTATAGTGGCAACATGACGACGGCGACGTCCGAGCGCGTTCGGCTCGACATCGAGGGCATGACGTGTGCCGGATGCGTGTCGCGCGTCGAGAAATCGCTTTCGCGTGTCGACGGCGTCAGCGGGTGCGCCGTGAATCTCGCGACGGACGAGGCGACGGTCACCTTCGATCCGAACCGCGTGCAGGTCGACGACCTCGTCGACGCGGTCTCGTCGATCGGCTACGGCGCGCAGGTCCACGACCACGCGGGCCATCACGCACCCGCGCGGCCCATACGCCTCGTCGTCGCAACCGTGCTGACCGTGCCGCTGACGCTGCTCGTGATGGTGCCCGCGCTCCAGTTCGCAGGCTGGGAGTGGGTGGCGCTCGGCCTGTCGACTCCCGTCGTGCTCTGGGCCGGCTGGCCCTTCCACCGGGCTGCGGCGCTAAGTGCACGCCACCTGCTGGCGACGATGGACACGCTGATCTCGATCGGCACCCTCGCCGCCTGGGCCTGGTCGGTGATCGTGCTCGTCGGAGGCATCGACACCGACACGTACTTCGAGGTCGGCGCGGTGATCACGACGCTGATCCTCCTCGGCCGCTATCTCGAGGACCGGGCCACGCGGCGTGCCGGCGCGGCGCTCGCGTCCCTGCTCGAGCTCGGCGCGAAGGAGGCGCGCGTGCTCCGCGACGGCGCGGAGACGCTCGTGCCGATGGCCGACCTCCGTCCGGGCGATCTCTTCGTGACGCGGCCTGGCGAGAAGATCGCCACCGACGGGATCGTCGAGAGTGGCGAGTCCGCCATCGACCAGTCGCTGCTGACGGGCGAGCCGGCGCCGGTCGAGGTCGGGCCCGGCGCGGAGGTGGCTGGGGCGACGATCAACACGTACGGCCGGCTGGTGATCCGCGCGACCAAGGTCGGCGCAGAGACGGCGCTCGCGCAGATCGCGCGGCTCGTCGCCGACGCCCAGGGCCAGAAGGCGCCGATCCAGCGGCTCGCCGACCGCGTGTCGGCCGTGTTCGTCCCGATCGTCCTGCTCGTCGCCGCGGCCACCCTCGCAGGCTGGCTGCTCGTGACCGGGGACGCGACGGAAGCGTTCACCGCCTCCGTCGCCGTGCTGATCATCGCTTGCCCGTGCGCGCTCGGCCTCGCGACGCCTACCGCGCTCATGGTCGGCACGGGCCGCGGCGCGCAGCTCGGGATCCTCGTCGAAGGCCCGGCCGTGCTCGAGCGGGCACACGCCGTCGACACGGTCGTCCTCGACAAGACGGGCACGGTCACGCACGGGCGCATGGAGCTCGTCGGCATCGAGCCGCTGAACGGTGCGACGCGGGGTGACGTCCTGCGTCTCGCCGGCGCCGTCGAGTCGGCGAGCGAGCACCCGATCGGGGCGGCCGTCGCCGCAGCCGCGCTCGCCGAGCTCGGCGAGCTTCCTTCGGTCAGCGGCTTCCGGAACGTTCCGGGCATCGGCGTGACCGGCCGCGTCGAGGGCCACGACGTCGAGGTCGCGCGCGAGAACGGCGCCATCACCGTCAGCTGGGATGGCGCGCCGCGGGCGACGCTTCGCGTGCGCGACACGGTCAAGCCGACGAGCGCCGAGGCGGTCCGCGAGCTGCGCGCGCTCGGCCTGGCCCCCGTGCTGCTCACCGGTGACAACGAGGAGGCGGCGCGCGCCGTCGCGCACGAGGTCGGGATCGAGCGTGTGCTCGCCGACGTACTACCGGGTGACAAAGCCGAGGAGGTGCGCCGGCTCCAGGAGGCGGGTCACGTCGTCGCGATGGTCGGGGACGGCATCAATGACGCGCCGGCTCTCGCCCAGGCGGATCTCGGGATCGCGATCGGCACGGGCACGGACATCGCCATCGAGGCAAGCGACCTGACGCTCGTCTCCGGCGATCTCCGAGGCGCCGCCGACGCCATCCGCCTCGCGCGCCGCACGTTGAAGACGATCAAGGGGAACCTCTTCTGGGCGTTCGCGTACAACGTCGCCGCAATCCCGCTCGCCGTCACCGGCCTGCTCGATCCGATCGTCGCAGCCGCCGCGATGGCGTTCTCGAGCGTCTTCGTCGTCACCAACAGCCTCCGGCTCCGTCACTTCCGGAGCCCACGCGAGAGAGGAGCCCCGGCATGAGCGACACGCCCGGGTACAGCGAGGAGAAGGCCGCGCTCGTCAAGCGGCTGCACCGGATCGAAGGCCAGGTGCGCGGCGTCGAGCGCATGGTCGAGGAGGATCGCTACTGCATCGACATCCTCACGCAGATCAGTGCCGTCACGACCGCGCTCGAGAGCGTTGCCTTCCGCGTCCTCGACGCGCACGTGCAGCACTGCGTCGCCGACGCTCTCGCCTCTGGCGATGCGGGTGCGGCCGAGGCGAAGAGCTCCGAGCTGCTCGAGGCCGTGCACCGCTTCGCGCGGGCTCGCTGATCCCGCGATCGAGGGAGTGAAATCCCCCGTCCGGGTGTGTTGGCCGGAAAAGCGCGGACCCACGCTGCGAGTGCGGCAGGGGTCAACCGAAGGGGCAAGCGCTGCGGGGAACGAAGATGCGACGTTTGCTTCGGGAGACGGTGGGCTCCTGCCGTCGACCTGCTGCTAGGACGGCTGACGCTCGGCTAGAGTCGCGCGACCGGGGTGCTCCGCGCACGCGGAGCTGAGATCAGACCCGACGAACCTGATCCGGGTAATGCCGGCGAAGGGAGCGGAGCATGGAGCGAGAGACACCAGCCTGGGGCATCGAGCCGGTGCCCGAACGGCTGCGTGTGCTCGGCCTCGCCGATACGACGCTCCTCTGGGCAAATCTCGGCGTCAGCCTGCTCGTGCTCGTCGCCGGGACCTTCCTCGTCCCCGCGCTCTCCCTCCGCGACGCGCTGATCGCGATCGCGATCGGCGGCGTGATCGGGAACGCGATGCTCGGCCTCGCGGGCGCGATCGGCTCGCAGGGCCGCGTGCCGGCGATGGTGCTGATGCGTGCGCCGCTCGGGCTCCGTGGCTCGTACCTCGCGACCGCCCTCAACGTCCTCCAGAACCTCGGCTGGGCGGTGTTCGAGCTGATCGTGATCGCTGCCGCGGCCGCTGCGCTCTCCGACAGCGTCTTCGGGTTCGAGGCGAAGTGGCTGTGGACGATCCTCTTCGGCATGCTCGCCGCCATCCTCGCGCTCGCCGGGCCGGTCGCGTTCGTCCGCCGGTGGGTGCGGCGGTTCGCATTCTGGGTCGTGCTTGCGTCGCTCGTCTATCTCACCTGGTGGACGCTCGACCACGCCGACCTCGGCGCGTTCTGGGACGCGCCGGGACAGGGCGAGTCTCTGTGGTTCGGCATCGACCTGATGATCGCGCTGCCCGCCTCGTGGCTCCCGCTCGTGGCCGACTACACGCGCTTCACGGGGAAAGAACGCGACGCGTTCACGGGCACGGCGGTCGGCTATCTCGTCCCGAACGCGTGGCTCTACGCGCTCGGCGCGCTGCTCGTGCTCACGAACAGCGCTTACGGCAACACGACGTCGCTCCTGACTGCGATTGCCTCCGGCGGGCTCGCGGCGGGACTCGCGCTGCTCGCGCTGACCGTGGACGAGACGGACGAGGCGTTCGCGAACGTCTACTCGACAGCCGTGTCGCTTCAGAACGTCGCTTCGAGGGTGCCCCAGCGCCTGCTGATCGTGGCCGTGGCGACGGCCGCGACCATCGGTGCGCTCGCCATCGACCTCGTGCAGTACGAGCCCTTCCTCTTTCTGCTCGGCTCGGCGTTCGTCCCGCTCTTCGGCGTCCTGCTCGCTGACTGGCTCGCGGCGGGAAGACGCTACGCGGAGTCGGACTTCTTCGCGGCGCCGTCCTTCCGCCCGACACAGGTCGCTGCCTGGGTGGCGGGATTTGCCGTCTACCAATGGCTCCATCCGACAGGCCCGGCGTGGTGGACCGACGTCGTCGCGCACGTCAGCCCTCACGACATCGGCGGCGCGTCGCTGCCGAGCTTCGCCGTCTCGTTCGGCCTCGGCTCGCTGTTCGCGTGGCGTTACCGCAGGTGGGTCACGTGACCAGCGTGCTCGTGCAAACGGTCGACGGGACATTCGAGCTCGACCTCGAGGAGGGCGAGCTCCTGCCGTCGAGCGAGGACGTCACGCCGGTGCGCACGGAGACGGGGCTGCCGCGTGTAGTCGCAGCCGCCGCTGCAGGCTCGACAGTCGTCGCCGTCGTCGACCACAGGCCGCCGCTCCTCGTCTCCCACGACGCCGGGCTGACTTGGCGCGAGTCCGGGCGTGGGCTGCCCGCGGGGTTCGCCGTCGCGATCAGCGACGACGAACCTGACCTTGTCGTCTACGCGGGCCGAAACCGCCTCTTTCTCTCGCGCGACGGTGGCCGCTTCTGGGAGTCGCTCGGCGTCGAGCTACCGGACATCGAAGCGGTCGCGTTCGCCGGCTAAGGGCTAGCCGAAGGTTTTGGTCTGGCCTGCCTTGAGGGTCGCGCTGCCGGCGCGTACCTTGCCGGCAAAGGCGTGCACGATCGTCTTGCCCTTCGCGATCCGGACCTGCCAGCGTGCTCCGCCGCCGCCCGTCGCCGTCACGTCCGCCGTCTGGGTCGCATAACGCTTCGAGCCGCTCGCCGTCTTCGCGACGGCGACGGTCGCGGAGCCCGTCTCGAGGCGCAGAAGCCAGCCGCCCTTCGACCGACACTGCGACTTGTCCACCTCGAGCCGGGAGCCGCCCGCGAGCGTCACTGTCCCGTCCTTCGCGAGGGAGGACGCGGACGCCGAGCCGCGCCTTGGCGTGACGAGCGCGTCGCCTGGCGCGGCAGCCGAGCCCGGCTTCGCGGCCTTCACCGCAGCGCCGTGCTCGAGCTGGACGGTGCCGCGCACCGCCGACACCGACCACGCGCAATAGTCGGGGACCGTGAACGACGCGCCGATCTCCGGTTGCGAATAGCCCGCTCCGCGCTCCGTCGTGCACTCGTACGGATCCGAGAACGGCAGGTAGTCGCCCGGCGGCAGAGTGACGTTCATCTGGCCGCGCTTAGATGTGCCGTGCGCGATCGCGGTCGTCTTCTTCGGCAGCGGAGCATCGCGCTCGACCTTCAGGTTCCAGTCGAACGTCGCGTAGCCGAGCTTGTCGCCGAGGCACTTGTAGGCCCACCGGAGCTGGACGACCGACGCGTCGGAGCCCTTCGCACGGCCGAGCACGGTCCCCCAGATGTAGATGTCGCTCGCGGACCGGCTCGACGCCGAGCCTGCGAGCACGCATGCAGCGGCGACGGCGACCCCCACGAACGCCCACCTCATGCTCTTCACGCTACCCGATGGACAGCAGCCACATTCCGCCCACGGTGTACAGGACCATCAGCGTCAGCATTGCGTACTGCGTGCGCAATGCGATCCTCGGCGACGGCGAAACCGCTAGCGCGCGGTCGTGCGCGACGATCAGCCCGACGACGTGCCCGAGGACGAGCACCGTCACCTGCGTGTACCAGGTCGTATTCGGCGTCAGGAATGTGAGGTTCGGCGTGAAGCTAGCCGTCCCGAACAAGTCCCACCCCTTCCCGTACGGATCCGAGAGGAGCGGCCATGCGAACTGCCCCTGGATCAGAAGCAGCGAGAGGTAGTGCGAGAGCGCATAGACGATCGCGATCGGCACGAGACTGCAGAGGAAGATCCCGCGGAAGTCCGCTCCCTCCCCCACGACGCCCTCCGCGACTCGGATCGCGACCGTGTAGACGAGCGCGACGAACAGGATCATCAGAATCATCCCGGCGAGGTTGAAGGCCATGACCGCGTTCTCCGCCGTGTCGGGGCTAGAGAACGACGTCTCCACGTCGTAGATGCGCTCGAACCACCAGCTCGAGCGCGAGAGGCCGTCGAAGGCGACCTGCCCGAGCATGAGCGCG
This sequence comes from uncultured Actinomycetes bacterium, assembly GCA_963826585.1. Classification (GTDB taxonomy): domain Bacteria; phylum Actinomycetota; class Thermoleophilia; order Gaiellales; family Gaiellaceae; genus PALSA-612. The sequence goes on along the minus strand of CAWGXP010000002.1, from coordinate 262,026 downwards.
AAGAAGCCGACCGCACCCGCCCGCCGCTCCACGTGGGCGAGCCCGGAGAACGGCTTGCGAAGGATGACCTCCGTCGATCCGCCCTCCTGCTCCCGCGCACCGAAGAACGACGCGCGGGAGAGGAACCCGAAGTAGACCGAGAAGCCGTCGCCGTTCTGGAGCCACGGCTTTCGCCCGTAGAGAAACATTCCGGTCCACGTGGCGATGCTGTAGACCGCAACCGCCTGGGCGAGTGTCCGCGGATTCGCGGGGTCCTTCCAGACGAGCTCGAGCACCGTGAATCCCCCGAGCAGGAAGATCGCCGGCCAGAGCCCAAGCCGCTCCGGGTACGGACGGGTCTCGCGGTTCCAGCCGATCTTGCGGGCGATCCAGGCGGCGAGGTCCGCCGCCGCCCGCCACGGGTTGAGCACGGACCAGACGTTGCCGAGCACGATGCAGATCAGCACCATGCCCACCCAGAAGATGACGTAGATGAACGTCGGGGTGAGGTTCTCGCTCGCGCGGTTCGAGCCGACTGCAGCAGCCGACCAGAGAACGGCGAACAGGAAGAGCGTCGCCGCCTGGATCACGCGCCGCGTCCAGTCCGACAGGACGAAGCGCTGCAGCCCCTCTGGCAGGGGTGTTCCGGCGCCGTCCTCGAGCTTCGGCCGCTTCCAGAGCGCACCGAGCGCGAGGAACGAGAGGATGAGTACCGTCGCGCCGCCGATGAGGAACAGCCAGCCCGGGACGGGTAGGTCCTTGATCCCGCCCAGGCCGTGAGCGGCAGCGAGATCCGGAACGACGAGCGCCCAGACCGCTGCGATCGCGACGGCGGGTGCTTTCAAGCGCTGACCTCGAAGTCGGAGATCTTTAGCCCGCGGCTCTCGAGCTCCATCTCGAAGCGACCGGGGATGTTGGCGACGAACGTGATCTTCGCCGGCTTGCCCGGCGCGACGTCCTTCATCAGGTCGTAGCCGTGGATGTGCACTTCGTCGGACACGTCGGCGCTGACGATGACCGTGACGTTCGTGTTCTTGTCGACCGTCGTCTTGTTGAGGCCGCCGACGACCTTGCCGTCCTTGACGACGATGCGGATCGTCTTCGACGGGTTGGCGGGCGGCGGTGTCGCGTTCGTCGTCGTCTCCGAGGTCGTCGTCGACCTGGTGGTCGTGGTCGCGCCGGTCGTCGTCGAGCTGTCGTTGCCGCCACACGCGGCGGCGAGGAAGGCCAGAGCGGTGAGGACCGCAATGCCGGCAGTGATCGATCGTTTCATCGTTCTCTCCTGTTCAAGTGATGTGAAGCGGGGCGCAGCTCGGCTTCGAGCGATTCCCCGCCGGATCGGTTGAAGTGATGCAGAAGCGGAGCGCCTTGTCGGTGAGCTTCGGGCTCACGCGCCAGGGCAGGAAGTAGAAGAGCGCGTCGGCGTCGACAGCGTGCTCCTGTCCTCGGACCGTGGCGATCGCTCTGCGGCCGCGAAAGACCTGCGCGATCTCCTTCGAGCGCCCGCTCGCCTCGGTCACGCGATAGCGAAGGTGTGCCACGCCACCACGCGGCGCGATGCTCGTGAGGGCGGCGACGCGCGGCGCTATCGGATCCGCAACGCGGCCGAAGGTCGCCGACACGGACTTGGGCCCGGTCATGTCGAGCCGGCAGGGCGTCTTCTTCCCCTTGCACGCGCCGCTCCAGCGAACGAAGGTCCAGCCCTCGTCCGGCTTCGCGGCCAGGACCGCGTCGGTGCCGGCCCCGAACCGCCCCTCGCAGTCCGTTCCGCAGGCGATCCCGCCGGGGGTGCTCTTCACCGTTCCGCGCCCGGCCTTCGTGACCGCGACGGGATATTGCGTACCCGTCTTCACGAAGGTCGCGACGACAGCGGTCGGGCCCCTGAGGGAGGTCCGGCACGTCAGCGTAACGCCGCGACACGAGCCGTCCCAGCCCGCGAACACCTCGCCGGGAGCCGGCGCCGCGGTGAGGGCGAGCGTCGATCCCCGGGCGAACGATCCGCCGCACGCCGTCCCGCACTGGATGCCGGCAGGCGTGCTCACCACAGCTCCTTGTCCGGTAACGGATACGGCGACCGGGGAAAGACCGAGCGCGGCGCCCCCGATTGACGCGGTCACGGCACGTGCGCGCGTCATCGGGACGACGCACGCGCCGCTTCCCGAGCACGCTCCGCCCCAGGCGACAGGGGACCCCGACGGGGTCAGCGTCACGGGCACACCCGCGCCGTAGCCGCCGACGCAGCTCGTCCCGCAATCGATCCCCGGAACGTCGCTCGTCACCGTCCCTCCCGCGGTTGCGACTGCAAGCGCGTAGATCGTGTTCGGCGGAGCGAAGGTCGCCGTCACCGACTTGGGCCCGTTCATCGACACGGCACACGGGCCGGTGCCGCTGCACGCCCCGCCGAAGCCGGCGAACGACCAACCGGGCGTCGCGATGGCGGTCAGGGTCACGGTCGAGTCGGCGGCGAACTGGCCCGAGCACGTGGCAGGACAGGAGACGCCGGCGGGCGCGCTCGTCACGCGCCCGCTCCCGGTGAAGCTGACGGTGAGCGGGAACTGCGACGGGCGGACACGGTTGAACGTCGCCGTGATGTCGTACGTCTCGCCCGGACGGACCGGGTCGATCTCGCACGTCTCATTGCCTCCGCAAGAGCCTCCCCACCCGTCGAACGCCGATCCGGGCTCCGCCTTCGCGCTCAGGACGACCGGCTGATAGCGCACCGGGTCGTCCGTGGAGATGAAGCTGAACGTGCAGCGACTACCGCAGTCGATGCCGTCGGGCGTGCTCGTGACCCGGCCTTCACCGGTCCCGTCCTTGCCCACCGTCACGCGACCGTGAAGCGCCCGCTCCGGGCCTGCGGACGCGGACCCGCTAACGAGCGAGACGGCGATCACGGCCACGACGAGACAGAGCCGACCGGCCCAGTCGTGCCTGCGATGTCCTGAATCGTCTTCCACTTCATCTCCTCCTGTCGCTCGCCCGCGCCGAACCGGCGCCGAGCGTGATCAGGCGAAGACGGGCGGAGCGCGCAGCGCGCGGAAGTCGGCCAGCGCCTTGCGTCGGACTGGAGCCGCCGGACGCGATGGCCTGGGCAGGGAGACCGGCGCGCGCGGCACGGCCACGCGGACCGCGAGCAGCGCGCTGACGACGTGGCGATACGAGCGCGAGACGAGAACGATCACGAACGAAGCCGCCGCGAGGGCGGCCAGGGCGACGAGCCAGGAATCGAGCCCGAACGCAAGCCCCTCGCCCTGTGTGGTGCCGACGATCGCCTCCGCCGTCTCCTGGACGACGAGCAGCCCGTAGGCCCAGAGTGCGATCGAGACGACGCGATAGCCGGTCGGCGTCGGATCGGGGCGCGGAGCGAGGACGCGCGCGAGCCCGTCGCGCCGGCCGAGCGCGGCGAGCAGTGCCGTCAGCAGGACGACGGCGAGCGCGAGCGTGGAGAGGACCGCGACGGCGGCCTCGTAGAACCCGAGATAACCGTGCACCGGATCGCCGGGGACGAACGAGCGGTAGGCGACGGCGTGCGCGGCGAGCGCGCACAAGAGCACGGGCAAGGCTCTCCTCCCGCAGTCGAGGAGGCGTGCCAACCTCGCAGCCATCCCCGGGAGGATAGAGGACCGCCCGGTGTTCCAGTCAGAGCTGCAGCTCGCCGCGCGCGACGACGACCGCCCCACCCGCCACCTCGACGCGGTCGATGCGATCCGGCGTGCCCCAGACCGTGGCGTAGAGCACGGACGGCCGGGAGAGCTCGACGCCCTGCGAGATGACGATCTCCTCGCCGAACGGCGCAAGCCCGTGGCGGGCGAGGTGGGCGGCGAGAGGCCCGGCGGCCGAGCCGGTCGCCGGGTCCTCCGGCACGCCGTCTCCGGGTGCGAACATCCTCGTCTTCCAGCTCTTGCCGGCCCCGGCCGAGCAGTTGACGCCGATCACGTCGGGCATGCGCGCGAGGCGATAAAGGTCAGGGGTCAGCCCGGCCACCTCGTCCTCGTCGCGGAGGACGACGTAGAGGTTCCGCATGCCGTTGTCGTAGAGCTCGATCGGGGCCTGCGACGCCTCGACGCCGAGGGCGTCGAGCAGCTCCGCGTCGTCGACGGGGCTCGGCTCAATGGTCGGTACGGGCTGCTGCATGCGACCGAACACGATCTTCGCGCCCTCGCGCTCGAGGCGCACGGGGATCACGCCCGCGCCCGTCTCGAGCCTGATCTCCTCGAGCTGCATCGGTCCGGCGAGTACGAACGCGGAGCCGAGCACCGGGTGTCCGGCAAACCGCAGCTCCGACGCGGGCGTGAAGATGCGGAGCTTCGCGTGCCCACCGCCTTCAGCCGGGTAGACGAACACGGTCTCAGAGAACGCCATCTCCCGTGCGAGCGGCTGGAGCACGTCCTCCGGGATCTTCCGGGCGTCAGTGAAGACGGCGAGCTGGTTGCCCGCGAGCGGCCGGTCCGTGAAGACGTCGCAGATGACGTACCGGAACGAGGCCACCGTGTTCTAGACAGTCGCCGCGTCAGCCGCGACCGGCGCCTGCTTCCTGCTGACGGCGACGCCGCCGAAGAGCGCCGTGCCGTCGATCCGCAGAACCGGCGCGTCCGGATCGTCCGGATCCGAGCCGGAGACGTCGAAGCCGCCCGCGATCGACCGCACGCTCGACTCGATGCGCCAGTCGGCGGGAACGCGCAGGGACACGCCGCCGAACAGCGCCGTCACCGAGAGGCTCGCGTCCGGCGCGAGCGTCGCCTCGCGGAGATCGACGTCGACGCCGCCGTACCACGCGAGCATGGACCCGCCGCGAAAGGCCTTCGCCCTGCTCACGAGCTGAACGCCGTCGAACACGGCCACGAGGCCGACCTCGTCGCTCTCGGCATCCCCCTGCGACGGCACGGCCCGCTTGACGACCGCAGCCGCGGCCATGAACCCGCCGAAGAAACCGGTGGTGAGCACGAAAGCGGAACGAATAGGCCTCATGTCAGGCCCAGGGTATCGATTACGGCGCGCTTGTCGGCCCCCCTCGCCGCGTCACCCGATCGAGGGACGGTTCGTCATGCCTATCCTGGGCGGATGCGCCTGTATCTCGTCCGCCACGCGGAGGCTGCCCCCGGCGACCCCGACGAGCTTCGCCGCCTGACCCCGTCCGGCCGCGCGGCTGCACGGGATCTCGGCCGCAAGCTCGCGGAGGAGGAGCCGGACGCCGTGCTCGCGAGCCCGCTGCTCCGCGCCCGCGAGACCGCGGAGGAGATCGCGCGCGCAGCCGGCGTCGATGTCGAGCCCGACGACCGGCTGTCCCCGGGCGCGACGGCGAAGGACGTCCTCGACGCGGTCGCCGGCCGTGGGCAGCGCGTTGTCGTTGTCGCCCACCAGCCCGACTGCGGCCGGATCGCGGCCGCGCTCGGCGCAGGTGACGAGCCCGCCTTCCCGCCGGCCGGCGTCTTCGTCACCGACCTTTGAGCCCGTCGGTCAGCTCGGTCTCGAGCGCGGCCAGCGACGCTGCCTGGGCCGCGAGCATCGCAATGCCGAGCTCGAGCGCACGAGCCGGGAAGACGTAACCAAGCTCCGCGTCCTCGTCGGCATGTGGCTCGATCTCCGCGCGAAAGAATGTCGTGGCCTCCTCCCGCCAGGCGCGCATCTGCCGGACGTTCGCGAGCGCGGTCTCCGGATCTGCGAAGTCGGAGAAGAAGAGCCGGAGCATGCCCTCGTCGCGATACTGGAACAGCTCGTCGTCCCCGCCGAGCCATTCGCGGAGCGCCGCCGTGCCGCGCTCGGTCAGGCGGTATACCGTTCGCCGGCGTCCGCTCTCCATGCTCGCCTGGACCTCTACGAGCCCACGCCGCTTCAGACGACCGAGCTCGGGATAGATCTGACCGAAGCTCGCACCCCAGAAGAAGCGCGTCGAGATCTCGACAGCCTGTCTGATGTCGTAGCCACTGCGTGGGCGAAACCGGAGAAACCCGAGAATGACCTTCGCCGTCGGCGTCAGTTCCATGCTTGACATATCTAGCAGATATGTTAGACCTCGGCCATGAGCGCCGTCACCGTCTCCGGCCTCACGAAGGCATACGGAGGGCAGGACGCCCTGCGCGGGATCTCGTTCGAGATCGCGGAAGGAGAGGTGTTCGGCCTACTCGGGCCGAACGGCGCAGGGAAGACGACGACGGTCGAGATCCTCGAGGGCTACCGGCGACGCGACTCGGGCGAGGTGTCCGTCCTCGGCGTCGATCCCGCGGACGCCGACGGCGGCTGGCGCGACCGGATCGGCATCGTCCTCCAGTCGTCCGCGATGTACCCGCGCCTCAGCGTCTACGAGCACATGCGCCTGTTCGCCGGCTACTACGCGACGCCGCGCGATCCGGACGAGGTGATCACTCTCGTCGGGCTCCAGGAGAAGCGCGACGCGCTCGTGAAATCGCTGTCGGGCGGTCAGCGGCGGCGCCTGGATCTCGCGCTCGGTCTCGTCGGCGACCCCGAGCTCCTCTTTCTCGACGAGCCGACGACGGGCTTCGACCCTGCAGCCCGCCGAGCCGCGTGGGAGATGATCCGCTCCCTGCGCGCGCTCGGGAAGACCGTGCTCCTGACCACGCACTACCTCGACGAGGCGGAGCAGCTCGCCGACCGCGTCGCCGTGCTCCGCGACGGAGCGATCGTCGCGCTCGGCACGCCCGAGGAGCTGGGCGGCGCGCGCGAGACGGAGATCCGGTACCGCCTCGACGGGCGCGACATCGTGCTCTCGACCGACGAGCCGACACGCGTCCTGCACGAGCTGACGGCGGAAGCGCTGGCCGCCGGGCGTGAGCTCGAGGGGCTCAGCGTCCGGCACGCCACGCTCGAGGAGATCTACCTTTCGCTGACGGAGGACGACGCGTGAACCTCGCCCTCCACCACTTCCGCACCGAGCAGCGCCTGTACTGGCGAAGCCGCGAGCTGGCCTTCTTCACGTTCCTGCTGCCGATCATCTTCTTCGTCCTGCTCGGCTCCGTCTACGGCAACGACGAGATCGACGGCGTGGACGGCTCCGCCTACCTGCTCGCCGGGATCCTCGGTTACGGCGTCGTTTCAACCGCCTTCGCAGGCCTCGCGATCATCACGGTGATCCGCCGCGAGGAGGGAGTGCTCAAGCGCCTCCGCGGCACGCCGCTCCCCGCCTGGGCGTACCTCGCCGCCGTGATCGCCTCGACGCTGTTCGTGTTCGCGATCGAGGCGGTGGCGCTCATCGTCCTCGGGCGGGCGCTGTTCGACGTTCCGTTTCCCGACCGCTGGCTCTCGCTCGTGCTCACCCTCCTGCTCGGCGGCCTGGCCTTCGCCGCGCTCGGGCTCGGGTTGACCGGGGCCATCCGCTCCGCGGAGGGCTCATCGGCGGTCGTCAACGCGATCTACCTGCCGATGGCCTTCATCTCCGGCGCGTTCTTCTCATCGACCGCTTTTCCGTCCGTCATCGAGGCGATCGCAGACGTCCTCCCGCTGACGTACTTCATCGAGCTGACGCGCGACGTGCTGCTGAAGAACGAGGAGATCTGGGACAACGGCACGGCGGTGGCCGTGATCGCCGTCTGGGGCATCGGCGGCACGATCGCCGCGCTCCGCTGGTTCCGATGGGAGCCGCGCGATCGGTAGGAGGGTTTGGCGGAACGGTGCTCGTCGCCGGGGCGCGATCGACGCTGTGATCGCCAGGACGCAGGGAGCAAACGGAGACCGAATAGGGGACAGGATTAATCCTGTCCCCTATGCCGCTGTCTCGGAACTATTGGGGCGACTGAGGACGCCGCGAGCGCAGTGACGAACGCGATTCCGGCGGGCCAGCCACTGTTTCGCCAAGCCCTCCTCGCAGCCGTCGCTAGACGCGGCTGCGAGCAGCGCGGAGCGCGAACTTCGTCGCCGCCCTCGGCACCTTCTGCGCCGCGGCGAGGGTCGCGTCGAGAGCTGACACGAACCAGTCGAGATCGTCGTCCGAGAGCACGAGCGGCGGCAGCCCCTTGATCACGTTCAGGCCGTGGCCCGCGACCTGGCTCAGGATCCGGTGCTCGTTGAAGAGCGGCACGACGACGAGCTGGGAGAAGAGCGCGGGCCGCATCCGCTCGAGCAGGCGATACGCGGTCTTTCCGGAGCGCTCTGGCTCGCCGAGCTCGATCGCCCACATCAGGCCGAGGCCACGTATGTCCTTGACGACGTCGTAGCGCTCGACGAGCGGGCGCGTGCGCTCGAGCAGCTGCTCGCCGAGGCGCGCCGAGCGCTCCACGAGCCCAGCGTCGGAGAGCTCGTGCAGCGTCGCGAGCCCGGCGACCATGGCCAAGTCGTTCGGCTGGAACGTCGAGCCGTGGCTCATCGAGTGCTCCATCGAGTCGAACACCGCGTCGAACACCTCGGGCCGGAACAGCGTCGCCCCGACGGGCACGTAGCCACCCGAAAGCGACTTCGCCACCGTGACGACGTCGGGCTCGAGGCCCCAGTGCTCGAGCGCCAGGAAGCGGCCCGTGCGGCCGAGCCCGGTCTGCACCTCGTCGACGCAGAAGAGCGTGCCGTGCGCGCGACAGAGCGCCTGTGCGCCCTCGAGGTAGCCGGGCGACGGAAGGAAGAGGCCGTGACCGACGATCGGCTCGATGACGAACAGCGCGACATCGTCGGCCCGTAGCTCTTGCTCGAGCGCGTCGAGATCGTCCCACGGGATTCGCGAGAAGCCCGGCACGAACGGCGCGAAGCGGTCGGAGAACGCCACGTCGCCGGAGGCCGACAGCGCACCGAGCGTGAGGCCATGGAACCCGCGTTCGACGGAGACGACGCGCGTGCGGCCGGTGGCGGCGCGGCCGATCTTGATCGCCGCCTCGACCGCCTCCGTGCCCGAGCTCGTGAAGAGCACGCGGCCGAGCCCGTCCGGCGCGCGTGCGAGGAGAGCCTCGGCGAGCAGGCCGGCCAACGGGTTGACGCCGAGCGCGAGCTTTCCCGGCGTGTCGAGCGACAGCGCCTCGACGAGAGCGGCACGTACGCGCGGGTTGTTGCGCCCGACGTTGTACATCCCGAAGCCGCCGAGCCAGTCGAGATACCGGTTGCCCTCGGCGTCGTAGAGATGCGCGCCTTCAGCACGCGCCCACGCCCGGTCGTAGCCGATCGTCCGCAGCATCCGTACGTACTGGGGGTTGATCGTGCGGGCGTGGAGCTCGAGCGCGTCGGCCCCGTGCGCCGCCAGCAGCTCTTTCAGGTCGAGGCCACCCATGCGCCGGAGCGTAGCGCCGGTTCCTCACACGGCGGATCTGACGTAGCATCGACCAGGCCGGTGCGCGTGCGCGTCGACATTCCCGAGCTGCTTCCGGAGCTTTGCGAGTTCCTCGAGGGTCGGGGCTACGAGCTGGGCGATCGAGGAGAGGACGACGTCGAAGTGACGATCCCCGGGGGCCCGCAAGACTTCCGCGCCGCGGTCACGCTGCTCGCGGATCTCGATGTCTGGCAGGCAAAGCGCTCGTGGGCGCACGCCCGTCTCGATCCGGACGGCGAGTACCCGGTCGCCCGCTGACTCTACTCAGCGGGCTCGAGCCGCACGACGTCGTCAGCGAGCTCGATCAACGCCTGGTCGTGCGTGGCGCAGACGACCGCGATCTCGCGCTCCCGCGTCGCCCGTGCGAGCAGCTCGCCCACAATCCGCGCGTTGTCCTCGTCGAGTCGCGCGGTCGGCTCGTCGGCGAGGAGGAGAGACGTCTTCGCAGCGAGCGCGCGGGCGATCGCGACCCGTTGCCGCTCGCCCGCCGAGAGCGTCGCGGCACGCCGGCCTCTGAGGTCGGCGAGCCCGACCACGTCCAGCGCGTCGTCGGCACCGTCCGCGTGCGCACCGTTCCGACGCAGGCCAAGGCCGAGCAGGACGTTCTCCCGCGCGCTGAGATGAGGCACGAGGCCGGGCTCCTGCGTGACGACGGCGATCGTCTGCCGCCGGAGGTCGGCGAGCGCGCTCCTTGATCGCTCGTCGAGCGATGCACCGGAGACGAGCACATCACCCGCACTCGGTCTGACGAGCCCGGCGAGCAGGTGCAGCAGCGTCGTCTTCCCGGACCCTGACCTGCCAACGACCACCGTCAACCGGCCTCGCCGCACCGACATATCGAGCTCCGACAGCACGGCACGCCCGTTGTACGCCTTCGTGACGCCGCGGAGCTCAGCGAGGACGTCTCCCGCCCCAGCGGGCTCGAGGAGTGCTGGCTCGGGCGCCGTGGGACGGCCGTTGGCGTGCAGTCGTCTGCGCTCGATCCGACCGTCGCGCTCGACCGTGACGAGCCCCGGACCGGCGCCGCCCGGCAGGCGGATCCAGCCGCCCGCCGAGACCACGAGCTCGGGCTCCTCGTCCGGCTCGGCCTCCTCGACGATGCGGCCGTCGCGGACGTGGACGAGCCGGTCCGCGATCGAGGCCGCCGCTGCGTCGTGGCTGACGACGAGCGCCGCCGCTCCGGCCGCACGTGCGACCTCCGCAAGCGAGTCGTAGACGGTTTGCGCAGTCTTGGCGTCGAGCTCGCCTGCAGGCTCGTCCACGAGCAACAACCGTGGTCGGTGCGCGATCGCGGCGCAGACGGCGACCCGCTGCTGCTCGCCTCCCGAGAGCGTTCGCGGCAGGTCGTCGCCGCGATTCGCGAGTCCTACGCGCTCCAGGAGATCCTGCGCGCGCCGCTCCGCCTCTGAGCTGGGGACGCCGCGCAGCTCGAGCTGGAGGGAGACAGCGTCCCTGACGCGCAGCTCGGGCGAAAGCGCGCGCGTGTAGTGCTGGTCGAGAAAGCCGAGCTGCTCCGCCCGGTAGGCGCCGAGCTGCCGTCGCGTGAGCCGGGCGACGTCGACGCCGAACGCGTGCACCGACCCAGCGGAAAGCTGCTCGAGACCCGCGACGAGCCGCAGCAGCGTCGTCTTTCCGGACCCGCTCGGGCCGAGCACGACGACGATCTCGCCCTCGGCGACGTCGAGCGTGAGGCCCTGTAGTGCGACCGCCGCCCGCGGCCCGTCACCGTAGATGCGGAACGCGTCCCGAACGGAGACGGCCGGCGTCACTCGAAGCTCCAGGAGGTCCGTTCGGGCGCTTCTGCGCGGAAGGCACCGCGGACGGTCGCCTCGACGACGACGACCGAGAGCACGACGAGCAGCGCGAGCGCCGCCGCCACCGAGCGGGCGCCCCAGTCGAGCACGAGCGGCGGGAACGGGTCGGTCGCACCGCCCGTCACCTGGACGACGGAGGCAACGAGCCGCGACAGGAGGAAACCGAGGATCGCTCCGCCGACGACGCCGAATGCGAGCAGACAGAGCGCACGCAGCCGGAGATGCGCTCGCAGCGTCGCCGGGGAGGCGCCCTGCACCTCGAGATCGAAGAACGTGTCGCGTTCGTCCCGGAGGTCGCTGAGCACCGTCGCCCACAATCCGACGACGGCGAGCAGGATCGCTGCGAGAGCGGCCGCACCGAGCACGGCGGCAACGCCCCGTGCGAGGGGGTCGTCGTGCGCCTGCCGGTAGAGCGTCTCGCGCGAAGTGCGCTCGAGCTGCGCGAACGGGCGCCGCGCAAACGCCAGCCGGGTGCGGTCGAGCTGGCTAGCCGGCACCGACAACCAGACCTCGCCGGGCGTGCCCGTGCCGGGAGCGTCCGCGGTCAGCGCCGTCTGCAGCGCGTCCTCGTCGACGACGGCGAACTGCTCGTCCTCGCCCATCGTCGGGAAGCGCCTGGCGACCGCGACGACGCGGCCCTCGACCTGGTTCGTCAGGTAGTCGAGGGTGACGAGCCCGCCCGGCCCGGCGGCCGCGGCGACGCCAGGGCTTGCGAGAACGGGCAGCGCGTAGCCGTCGGTCGGCTGGCGCGGCCGTAGGCGCAGCGTCTCCGCCTCCTCGAATGCGTACGCGACCCGGAGCCGCGTCGCGTAGCGGCCGCGAATCGTGGCCGTCTGGCCCCGCGCGACCCAGTCCCCCCAGTTCGTGATCGCGTCGCCGTCCGCCGTCGTCAGCCGCCCGAGCGATACGACGCCCGACGGCGCGCGCACGAGGCGGCCCTCGTTGTAGAGGTGGAGAAGCCAGGCGCGCCCGGCCGGCGTCAGCGCGATCTCGAGCCCGAGCACGGCGACCGCGCCAGGCCGGAGACGTGCCGTCAGCGTCGAGCTCCCGGCACGTGCGATGCCGAGCGGCGCGCGACTGATCCGTCCGCGCTTGTCGCGGAGGACGAGCGCGAGCGAAAGCGGCTCGCCTCGAAGCTGCGTTCTCATGCTGACCGCCATCGTCCCGGCCGGGATCGCCACGGACCGCAGCGAAACGTCGCGATCAGGCGTTATCGCCCGCACGATCGCCGCGTGCGAGCGGTTCGCATAGTCCCCACGCCAGCGCATGCGGGCGAGCGCGTCCGGCGCGACACCGAGCACGGTGGGGCTCGCGGCGTCCGTCCCCGCCCGGCCGGCCTCGGCGGTCGTCCGCAGCGCCGGGAAGGCACGAACGCCGTTCGCAACGCGCTCGTAGCGGCTGACGGACGCCGCGTCGAGCGGTTGCACGAGGCTCCCGCCGCTGGTGACGGTCACGTCGAGCGGGACGGCGAACGCGGCCTCGTCGCGAGCGCCGCGCTCGAGCGTCGCAGCGTAGGCGGCGGCGAAGACGGTCAGCGAGACGGTGACGACGAGGAACGCTCCCGCAGCGGCCGTGCGTGCCGGCGCGCGCGCCAGCGCAAGCAGCGCGAGCCGGATCGAGACCGACGCGCGCCGCGCCGCGCGCTCGGCCAGCCGCATCAGCGGTCCGAGCAGGCGGGCCGCGATCAGCCCTCCCGCGATGCAGACGAGAGCGGGCAGCAGGAGCAGGAACGTCGTGTCACCCTCGGTACCCGACCCAGCGTGCAGCGCCCCGCGGCTGAGCCCGACCGCGACGGCGAGGAGGGCGCCGAGCGCGACGACGTCGAGCACACGGACCCGCGGCCGGCGCGCGGTCGGCTCCTCGCCGGTCGAGACGGCGAGCAGAACCGCGACGGCGACGACGAAGCCGCAGAGGAAGACGAGCAGCGCATCACGCGTCCACAGCGCGTGCTCGACGATCGCCCCGGCGGGCAGCCCCTTCGCCGACGAGATCGCCGCGAGCGCGATCGCGCCGACGACGATCCCGACCAGCCAGCCGGCGAGCGCGATCGCTCCGACCTCGGTCAGCGAGGCGACGAAGAGCTGCGAGCGGGTGGCGCCGCGCTGGGCGAGCCGGCGCCGCTCGCCGGCGATACCGCGCCGTAGACCGGCGGCGGCGACGAGCGCGAAGCCGAACAGGGCCACAGCGATGCTCGCGCCGATCAGCGCCATCCGCTTCCCGTACGCAGAGCCGCGGTCGGTCGCCTCGACGAACGCCGTGTCCGGCCCGACGAGCAGGAACGTCGGATCGGCCTGCGTGAGGATCGCCTGTGCGCGCGCCTCGCGCCGCACCAGGCCGCGGACCTGCCAGGCGTGGAGGCGAGCGGCGTCGAGCGGCACCACCCAGCTCGCCAGCCGGAAGAGGAGCTCGAGCGCGGGCTGCCGCTCGAGCGCGGCCGCACTCGGCCCGAGCAGCAGCACGGACGTCCGCACGGACGCCTGCGCCCGCACGCGGCGGAGCTTGCTGAAGGCCGGCCCGAACGCAGCCGGATGGGCGAGCTCTGCGATCCCCACGCGACGCAGGTGGATCTCCCCCTGGCTTAGCTCTGGGTTGCCGCGGTCTCCGATCTGGAGCACCTCACAAACCTGCGGGTCACACCGGCTCGGGAACCGACCCGAGACGAGGCGGAGCTCGTCGCGATGGCCGTCGATCCCGCCCAGCCTGATCAGCTCGTTCTGGAGCCAGAAGTCCCGGAACGCGATCACGTGGATCGGCGCGGCCGGCGTCACCTCCCGGAGCGCCTGACGCGCGCTCACCCCGGGCCGCTCGTCGCGTGCGAGCTTTGGCAGGCCGACGACGTCGACCCGGAAGCTCTGCTCGTCGGCCGGCAGGTCGCGGACGAGCCGGCGCAGCGAGAGGTCGCGCGCGACGACCGTCGCCCCGAGGACGACGACGAGCATCGCAGCGCTCGCGGCGATGCCGGCGAGTAGAAGCGCGTTACGGCCGGGCCTCGAGCGCAGGCGTGCGACTGCGACGCGCGCGGGCGCGGCGGTGCGCCTCCACGCGCGGCGGGCGCTCGTCGTCTTCACACCGGCACTCTAATTATGATGGTGTGACACGTCCACTGGAGATCAGGGTATGCGACGACGCGAGCCACGGTACGACGTTCCCAAGAAAGCGCCGGACGGGCCGCTCCGCCTCGTCCAAGAGCTCCTCAACACCGGAGACCGGGAGCACGGCCGCGAGTGGCTCGACTCGGCCGAGGCGCTCCACCGCTGGTTCCTCGACCGCGACCTAGCCGGGCGCTCCGATCGCATCACCCGCGCAGATCTCGCGCGGACGCTCGAGACCAGGGAGGCGCTCCGCGAGCTCGTGCGTACGCGGAGCGGTACGTCGGCGAGCGAGGAGGCGATGCGAACGCTCGACGAGATCGCGAGCGCCGCGCAGCTAACGATGCGCTTCGACGCCGGCGGCGCCGGCCTGGCTCGAGCCTGCCGCGGCGGGAGCGGCGGGAGCGCTCGGCCGCATCCTCGCGCACGTCCTCGCAGCGTCGATCGACGGCAGCTGGGAGCGGCTGAAGGCGTGCCCGAACTGCAGCTGGGCGTTCTACGACTACTCCCCCAACCGCTCTGCGAAGTGGTGCTCGATGCTGCTCTGCGGCAACCGGGCGAAGGTGCGCGACTACTACCGCCGGCGGAGCGAGCAGACCCGGTCGTGATCCGCTGGTTTACAAACTGTTAACGTGGACATCCTCTCCTCATGAAGATCCTGCGAACCTGCGCCGACCCGTATTGCTCGACCCTCGCGATGGGCCTCTTTTGCATGAAGCACGACCGCCAAGAGCCGCGCGTCTTTCCGCGCGGCCGCCCGTTCGTCCATGAGGAAGCCGACGTCCGCGCGCCGAAAGCGCCAATGCGAAGCCACCGTCCGCGCGTAGGGACCAGCAGCGCGGTCTGACTCGCCTTCGGGCGAGTAGGCGACCTCGCATCGCTTCTACGCAGGTCGCCGGCGACGACGGAACGCTAGATTCGCGTTCGTGCTGATCGAGAACGGCTTCGACGTCGATGCCTCCGTGGAGGCGGCCTGGGCGCTCCTCGAGGACGTCCCGCGCGTCGTCCCGTGTATGCCGGGAGCGACGCTCGAGCGGACGATCGACGACTCGACGTGGGAGGTGCTGCAGCGCGTGAAGCTCGGGCCGATCTCGCTCCAGTTCCGGTCCGAGGTGCGGCGGACTGAGCTCGACCCGTCAGCGAGGCGCGCAACGCTCGCGATCAAGGCTCGAGAGGTGCGCGGGCGTGGCGGCGCCGAGGCGACGATCCGCTCGGCGCTCTCGACGGTCGAAGCGGGAACGAGGGTCGACATCGCGACCGAGCTCACGCTTCAGGGCGCTGTCGCACAGTACGGCCGTCCCGTCGTCGGCAGCGTCGCCGAGGAGCTCACGCGGCAGTTCGCCGCGTGCCTCGCCGCCCTGCTGGAGAGCGACGCGGCGACGGGCGTCGCAGCACCCGTGCAGGCGAAGCCGATCGGCGGGATCCGCCTCTTCTTTCGCGCGCTCTGGGCGAAGCTCTTTCGGCGCTAAGCCCCGGCCGGATCGAGGATCTCGAGCGCCGCGAGCGCGAGCACCTGGGCGACCGTCGTCGCCGCCGCCACGCCGTCCGCCGACGCAAACTCCTCCGCGCCCTCGTCCGTGTGGAACTTCCAGCCGCCCTGCCGGCCGACGCCGATCAGCGCCGCCGGACATCGTCGCGAGATGTTCCCGAAGTCCGTCGCGAACGGGCAGGCGTGGCGGATCGGAGACGAAGTCGCGGCCCGAGCGCCCGGAACGCACCGGCGACGGCGGCGGTCACGCGCTCGTCGGGTCGGACCGCCTCGTACCGTCGACCGGTCTCCCAGGTCGCGTCCCGGAGCGCTGTCCGAACCGCCGTTAGCCCCGCCTCCACCTCCTGCTCCTCGTCGCCGAAGAGGAGAAAGGTCGCCTTCGTCACGAGCCCCGTCCCCTCCTCGACGTCGCCGTCGAGCTCGCAGGCGCTCGAGCATGACGTTGTCCGGAACGTGCTTGCGCGCCTCCTCGAGCGCGGCCGACGCCGCCTGCATAGGCGGCTGGTCTGCGCCGCGAGCAGCGTGATCCGGGGACGATCGCCGTCGCGCGGCGCAGCCAGCGCGACTCGACCGAGACGGTGTCGATGAACTCCGGATGCGCGTACAGAGCCGCGTCCATCCGTCCCAGACGCCCGCGTCGGCCGTCAGCGCCTTCCCGCCCCCGCGGACGATCGTCCCGGGGGCATGGATCTCATCCGAGGGACAGCCGATCACGATGACCGTGCCCGGCGAGCTCTGTCGCGACGCGGACGCGAGCGCGAGAGCCGCGGCCGTCACGCCGCCGGCGATCGGGCCGTGGCCGCAGGTGTGCACCGCGTCCGTCCGGCCGTCCGGCCGTACCGCCGGCAACCGCGTCGTAGAGGCAGACGAAGCCGACGGATCGGCCCCGCCCGCCGCGCCGTCCGAGCTCGCACGGAACGCCGTCTCCATCCCCGCGAGCCGCGCTCGACCGCGAGGCCGGCCCCCTCGAACACCTCCGCACGAAGCGGGAGCACTCGACCTCCTCGTGGCCGAGCTCGGGTGAGCGTGGACGAACCTGCATCACGTCGCGAATCGTCTGCCCTGCCGCGTCGACCGCATCGAGGACACGCGTCGTTCGATCATCGCGGCCTCCGCCGCCCTGAAGGTTCGCTCCACCAGCACGCGCACGAGGTTGTGCCTTGTACTCGCCGACCCCGTCGCGTCGTCGACGGGCGCCGCGTCCGTCGCGGCGCGGTCCCCTGCCTCGCGCGACGGCGCGGGCTCGAGCTCGTCGGGCGGCATCGCCGACGCAGCCGCTCCTCTGCAGCGGCCCGCGCGCACCGGCTGCGCGCCGACCGAGCCGACGGCGACGCGCGCCTCGGCGACGCGCCCGGTCCTCGACGCGCGCCAGGCACGTGACCGTCGCGGCGGGCCGCTCGTGGAACGCGAACTTCGCGTGGGCGACCGTGCGCCACCCGGCGGGGCGCCGGGATGTGAATCGACGTGAGCGATCTCGCCCTGCCGAGCGTCGTCTGGTACGGGCCGACGACGAAGTCCGCGATCGGAACGCCGCCGCGACGGTCTTCGCTCACCCTCGCCGGCACTCGACCTCCGCCGTCGAGCGCGAGCAGGAACGTCGCGGGATCCGAGTGCGGGATCGGAGAAGCAGAGGTTGCCGCCGAGCGTGCCGACGTTCGCGGACGCGCAGGTTCGCGACCCGACGCTCCATCGTCGGCGAGACGCGGGCAGCCGCTCGCGCACGAGCGGTCCGAGCGCTCGAGCTCGCGGTGCGTGACGTCGCGCCGACCACGAGCGTCCCGTTCTCCGCGCGGATGCCGCGAGCTCGTCGATCGCCCTTCAGGTCGACGAGATGGCCGAACGAGGCGAAGCCGAGCTTGAGCAGCGAGCAGGAGCTCGGTGCCGCCGCAGTAGAACGCGGCGTCGTCGCCGAAGCGGTCGAGGCGAGCTCGGTCGCCTCCTCGACCGTCTGCGGGCGGTGCAGCTCGAACGGCGGCAGCGTCACGCGACCGCCGCCGCCGTCTCCGAGAGCACCTCGAGCGCGGCATCGACGCCGTCCCCGACGTCGACCGAGGCGCCGAGGTCGGCGAACGTCCGCCCGACGGCGCCCAGCCCGACGACGGGGTAGAGCGAGCGCGCCGTCGGCGCCCATGTGGCCGATCCGGACGAGGTTGCCCGCGCCCTGGCCGCCCGAGATCATGACGCCGTAGCGCTCGCGGCAGTGGTCGCGCACCTGAGCGTCCGTCAGCCCGTTCGGGCACGGCGATCGCCGTCACGCAGTGCCGCCGTGATCTCCTCGCTCCGCGGCCAGAGCTCGAGCCCCATCGCCCGCACGCCGGCCCGGCACGCTCGCGCGGCCAGCTCGTGGCGGGCGATCGACGTGCTCGAGACCCTCCTCGAGCAGCTCGTCGCAGCGCGGCGTCGATGCCGTGCATGTCGACGACCGACGGCGTGAACGGGAACTTGTCGCCGTCGATCCACTGCTCCTTCCAGTCGAGCATCGACAGGAACGAGGCCCGCGGCGCCGCCGGGTTCGCGCGGATCCGCTCCCAGGCGGCGTCGTTCACGGTCATCAGCGAGATGCCGGGAGGGCCGCCGAGGCACTTCTGCGCCGCTGCGACGCAGACGTCGAGCTGCCAGTCGTCGGTCTCGAAGCTCGATGCCGCCGAGCGACGAGACGCAGTCGACAGCGTCAGCGCACCGTGCGCGTGCGCGATCGGCCCGATCGCGGAGAGGTCGTGCAGCGTCCCCGACGGCGTCTCGGAGTGGACGACCGTGACGAGCTCGATCTCGGGGTGCTCGGACGAGGTAGCGCTCGACGTCCGCCGGGTCGACGGCGTCGTTGTACGGCACCTCGAGCTCGTGCAGCTCGGCGCCGAAGTCCTTCAGCCAGTAGCCCATCCCCTTGCCGAAGACGCCGGAGACGAGGTTGAGCACGGGCGTCCCCGGCTGCACGAGCGCGCGAGCCGCCGCCTCGAGGCCGAGCACCGCCTCGCCCTGCATCAGCAGGACGTCGTTCTTCGGTCAGGAAGATCTCCGCCACCTTGCGCTCGGTGCGGCGGAAGGCCTCGAGGAAGGCCGGGTCGTAGTGGTAGGTGATCGGCGAGCCGAGCGCCGCGAGCACCCGCGGCCGACGCCATCGGTCGGGTCCCGGCGCTCAAGGTGAAGTCGGGATCGCGCATCTGAAGCTCCTTTCCCTAGCGGGCCCCGCGCACGTACGGAAGCGCAGCGCGGCGGGCAGGTACGCGCGGCGGCCGAAGACGACGAGGACGGCGAGCACGAGGACGAACGGAAGCATGAAGATGACGTCCGTCGAGATGTTGATGCCGGCGACCTGGACGCAGTCGGCGAGCGAGAGCGAGATCCCGAACAGGAACGAGCCGACGACGACCCAGAGCGGACGCCCGCGCGCGAGCATCGCGAGCACGATCGCGATGAAGCCGCGCCCGCCGACGACCGTGTCCTGGAAGAGGCCGGCGGCGACGATCGAGAGGTACGCGCCGCCGAGCCCGGCCATCGCGCCCGCGAAGAGCGTCGCCCAGGTCCGCGTCGCGCAGCACGCTCACGCCGGCGGCGTCGAGCGCAGACGGCCTGTCGCCTGCGGCCTTGACGTTGAGGCCCAGGTGCGTCCGGCGGAGCAGCCAGGCGACGAGGACGACGAGCACGAGGCCGAGGTAGACGACCAGCGGCTGGCTGAAGATGCTGCCGTTCGACTCTCCTCTGCCACCGACGACCGGGATGTCGGAGAGCCACGGGATCGAGACGCGTCGACGCCGCTCCGAGCGTGGGGCGGCTCTCGGCGAACTCGGCGTCGAAGATGAGCGCGGTGGCTCCCTCGCAGGCGAGCGTGATCGCGATGCCGACGACGATCTGGTCGAGGCCCCAGCGGACGCAGAAGAGCACCATGATCGAGCGAGACGGCAGCCCCGGCGAGCGGCCCGGCGCCGAAGCCGTAGCCAGTCGTCTGCCGCCGTAGTAGGCGGCGACGAAGCCCGCGTACGCGCCCATCAGCATCATCCCCTCGAGGCCGATGTTGAGCACGCCTGCCCGCTCGGAGACGAGCTCGCCGAGCGAGGCGAAGAGCAGCGGTACGCCGGCGAGGATGCCGCCCGCGATGAGCGCCGTGAAGGCGTCGGCCGAGAAGACACCGCTCGCGAGCAGCCCTGCTCACTCCGTCTCCGGCTCTCTCCGGCGGCGCGCGGTGACGCCGGGGAGAGTAGCTCCCCCGAGCTCGCCGCGTTGTCGCGCGATCCACTCGGTCAGCGCCATGAAGAGCAGCGTCAGACCGACGAGCAGCAGCGTGAACCTCGTGGGTCAGGTCCGCCTCCTGCGCCGCGAAGTCGCCGCCGATCGACGCGACCGAGAGCAGGAACGACGTACGGGATGACGCGCGAGCGCGTTGCAGCCGTGCGAGGAAGACGAGCGGCACCACCCAGAGGCCGAAGGCCGGATTCCAGTCGGCTCGCACGTAGCCCCAGATGCCGAGGATCTCGGTCGCGGCCGCGAAGCCGACGAACATGCCGGAGAGCAGGAAGGAGACGACGATCAGGCGCGGCACGTCGAGGCCCATGTGGCGGGCGGCCCGCGCCGACGCGCCGAGCACCTGCAGGCGCAGGCCGAACGACGTCCGGCTCATCAGGAACCAGACGACGACCGCCGCGACGAGCGCGACGAGGACGCCGACGTGGATGCCGCCGCGATCGGTGCCCGGGATCGACGGCAGCAGCGCTGCGAAGTCGAAGGCGCGCGTCTGCGGCGTCGTCGTCGTCGGGTCCTGGAACGTCCCCTTGACGAGGATGCTCGCGAGGTTGATGCCGATGAAGGTCATCATCAGCGTCGTGATGATCTCGTTCAGTCCGTAGCGCGCCTTCAGGAGCGCAGGCGCGATCGTCCAGCGGCCCCGATGACGCCCGCGATGAGAAACAGCAGGATCAGGTTGAGCGTGTTCGGAATGTGCTGCTCGAGGAGCGGTCCGATCCCGGCGATCGACCGCCGCCGCGAGCAGGAACTGGCCGTCCATGCCGAGGTTCCAGATGCCCGCCTGGAAGACGACGATCAGGCCGACCGCGATCAGCAGCAGCGGCGCCACCCGCATCGACGGTGTCCTGCCAGGCGGCGAACTGCGACGCCGCCGGACCAGATGTCCTGGTAGTACTGGATCGGGTCGACGCCGATCGCGGCGAGGACGATCGCCCCTGTGCCGAGGGCGAGGACGAGCGGGAGTATCGAGCGCAGGAGGAAGTCGGCGACAGGCCCGAGCCCGGCGCGTCCATCCGCCGCATCGCTCGGAGACGGCGGCTCCTCGCGCCCGGTGGCGACGGCCGCCGCGTCCGTCACGCTGCGGCCTTCCCGCCGACCATCAGCTCGCCGATCTCGCGCTGCGGCGTCCGGGCCGTTGTCGACGACGCCGGCGACGCGGCCGCGCGACAGCACCGCGATCCGGTCGCAGAGATCGAGCAGCTCGTCGAGGTCGGTCGAGATGACGACCGACGTCACGCCATGCTCGGCCTGCTCGCGAATCGTCTGGCGCACGCTCCGCGTCGTCTTCATGTCGAGGCCGTACGTCGGCTTCGAGTAGACGACGATCTTCGGGTCGAAGGAGAGCTCGCGGGCGAGCACGACCTTCTGGATGTTCCCGCCCGAGAGCGTCGCCGCACGCGCGTCTCGGGGCCCGGCGTGCGGATGTCGAACCGCGCGATGAGCTCGCGCGCCTTCTCGAGGATCGCCGCCAGCCGGATGCGGCCGCGCTCGCCAGTACGGCGCCTGCCGATGCGCTTGAGCACGATGTTCATCGCGACGGACATCGAGCCGACCGTGCCTTCGTGGAGCCGGTCGTCCGTGACGTAGCGAAGGCCGAGCTTCTCGCGCTGCGCGACCTTGAAGCGCGCGATCGAGCTGGCCGAAGAGGCGGATGTCGCCGCCGGCGACCGACCGCTGGCCCGGCGATCGCCTCCGCCAGCTCGCGCTGCCCGTTGCCGTCGACGCCCGCGATGCCCATGATCTCGCTCGGCCGGACCTCGAGCGAGACGTCGTAGGCGCCGATCTCGCCGGGTCCCGGGGCGACGGTGACGCCCTCGAGCTCGAGCGCCGGCTCGGCGTCGTCCCGGCCGGCGTCGGCGCGGCCACTCGACCTCGTCCGTGCAGCTCGGCGACGTCGGCGGCCTCGCCGCCTCGTCGCCGAACATGAGCGCGACGATCCGCTCCTGGAGCTCGTCGGGCGTCGCCGAGCGAAGCTCGTCCGGCTCGATCGCGCCGACGAGGCGGCCCTGCTTGAGGACCGAGACGCGGTCTGCCATCGAGATCGCCTCGTGGAGCTTGTGCGTGATGAAGACGACGGCGAGCCCCTGCGCCTTCAGGCGCGACGAGGACCTTCGCGAGCTCGGCCACACCCTGCGGCGTCAGCATCGACGTCGGCTCGTCGAGGATCAGCACCTTCGAGCCGCGCCAGAGCGCCTTGATGATCTCGATCTGCTGCTGCTGGCCGAGCGCGAGAAGCCCCGTTGTGGCAGCGGGATCGACGTCGAGGCCGATCGACCCGCCGAGGTCACGGAGCCGCTCGCGTGCGACGCCCGTGTTCGAGGCGCACGCCCTCCGCCTCGCCGAGCATGAGGTTCTCGAGCACCGACAGCTGTCGGCACGAGCGTCGTGTGCTGGTAGACCATGCCGATCCCGAGCTCGATCGCCCGCTTCGGCGACTCGATCTCGCACGTCGCGGCCGTCGAGCCGCATCCGGCCGTCGTCCGGACGCACCATCCCCGAGAGGATGTTCATGAGCGTCGACTTGCCGGCGCCGTTCTCGCCGAGCAGGCAGTGCACCTCGCCACGCTGGACGATGAGCGAGATGCGGTCGTTGGCGAGCACGCCGGGATACTCCTTCGTGATCTCGATGAGCTCGACTGCGGGCTCGCCGTTCGCGTCGGGTGTCGTGAGACTGCTCATCGCAGAGTGCTGCGGGCGGGGCGACCCCCTCGGGAGTCGCCCCGCCCACGGTCGCTATCTCATCCGACCTTGCAGTACTTCTTGACCGCCCCCTCGGTGGCGGTCGAGACGACCTTCACCGAGCCATTGGCGACCTTCTTCTGCGCGGCGGCGACCTTCGCCCAGGCGGAGGCCGGCGCCTTGTTCGTCTTCAGCAGCGAGAGCCCGTTCTTCGCGTCGAGGACGTAGGTCGTGCCGAACGTCCCTGCGTTGACGTCCTTGATCGCCTGCGTGTAGATCGGCGCGAAGTCCCAGAGCTCGGAGCTGAGCAGGACGCCCTTCTTGTCGATCTTCGTCTTGTTGCCGATCACGTCGATGAACCAGACCTTCTTCGCGCCAGCCGGTGCCTTGGCTGTCGAGACGGCCTGCAGCATCCCGAACGACGAGCCGTCGCCCATGCCGAAGACGACATCGGCACCGGCGGCGATGACGGCGGACGCCGTCTTCTTGCCGCCGGGTGCGTCGGCGTACGAGGCCTGCCCGATACGGCCGAACCGGAACTTCACGGCCTTGTTGACCGAGCGGGCGCCCTGGAAGTAGCCGCCCGACTGCTTGAACCAGTTCTCGTCGGACGCGGAGACGACGATGCCGAGCGTGCCCGTCTTCGTCATCAACGCCGCGAGGACGCCGGCGAGGTACGCGCCTTCCTGCGCCCTCGTGATGACGTTGGAGACGAGCCCCTTCTTGACTGCGCCCGCCTTCGCGTCCCAGACGACCACCGGCACGTTGAACTGCTGCGCGATCGTCGGCCCCGCTTCGTTGTAGCCGGACGCGTGCGCGATGATCAGGCCTGCGCCCTGCTGGGCAAGACGCTTGAGGTTCGGCTCGACGTTCTCGTAGCCCGACCCCGTCGCGTCGAGCACGGTGGCCCCGGTGGCCGCGGCCGCCTTCTTCGCTCCGATGAAGCCCTGCTGGTTCCAACCGTAGTCGGTCGGCTTCTCGGGCGAGGCGAAGCCGACCTTCGTCACCTTCTGGGCCTGTGCGGCCCCGCCGGCGACGACCACGAGGGCGGTTACCGCCACGAGCAGAAAGCCCGCGGCACCCGCCTTGAGACCTCTACCCATCTCTCCTCCTTGTCGTATCGATCGTCCCTCCTACAACCTGCACCTACGCGATTATCCATGTGCGCTCGCGCTATGCACCTCCTCGCCCCGGGTTGTCGCTGTCCCCGAGAAAGAGCGCGCGGCGTTCGCGCGGAGCACGCGGTCGAGATCGTCGTCGTCGAGCCCGCTCACCCGCACGCGGAGGATCTCGACCGACGGATGGTGGAACGGAACATCCGAGCCGTAAAGGACACGCTCGACGCCGACGCGGTCGGCTGCCTCCTGATCTTCGTGTGCATGGGCATCCCCGATGTCTCGAGGTAGACGTTCGGGTTCCGCGCGGCGATGTCGATCGACGCGTTGATATAGACGACGTTGCCGTGGCCCATGTGTCCCAGGATCACCGGCACGCCGGGAAAGCGAGACGGCCAGCTCCTCGATCGACCAGGGCAGCGTGAAGATCGGATGGCCGGAGTGGACCAGCACGGGCAGGCTGCCGCGGTCGACGAGCAGCTCCATCAGCGGGTGCAACGGACGGGTCGTTCGGGTGGTAGCCGTCGATGAGCGGGTGGAGCTTGACGCCGAGGAACTTCGGATGGTCGAGGAAGCGTTCGACCTCCTCGACGTAGCCCGGCAGCCGCGGGTTGCGCCCAGACGAGCCCGTACGCCTCGGGGATCGTCTCGATCGACCGTGCGAACGAGCTCGTTGTCCGGATGGAAGACGCAGCAGCCCTCGTACTCGTACTCCTCGATCATCCTTGCCAGCCCGTCCCGGTCGAGCGAGACGTTGAACAGCGGCCCGAAGTCGCCGACGTGCATGTGGGCGTCGAAGATCACGCGGCGCCCGAGTCGCTCGAACACGGGTTGATCGAACCTCGTACGAGTGTTAGGGTCGGCTGCCGACTGTTGACACTCAACGGGGCGTTTATACAACCCTTCGCCGCTCGATGCAAACGGCCAACAGCAAGTCTCAAGAGACGCACCGCCGCACCCGCTCTCGACGGCCGGACGCTCTGGGAGCGCGTCCACGACCACCTTCGCGACGAGATCCTCTCCGGGAGGCCTGACGCCCGGCACCGAGCTGTCCGAGGTCGCCCTCGCCGAGTCCCTCGGCGTCAGCCGGGGCCCGGTCCGCGAGGCGCTCGGCCGGCTAGCGACCGAGGGGCTCGTGACGATCCGGCCACGGCGAGGCGCCGTCGTCCGCGCCCTCTCGAGCGACGAGTTCATCGAGGCGTACCAGGTGCGCGAGGCGCTGGAGACGATGGCCGCCCGGCTCGCCGTGCCCGAGCTCACGGACGAGCACGTGACCGCGCTGGAACGAGCCATCGACGCGATGGCGGAGTGCGGAAGTGCGGGTGACGTCCAGGGGTTCTTCGAAGCGAACACAGCGTTCCACCTTGTCGTTCTTCGACGCGGCGGGGAACCGGATGCTCGTAGACCTGTACCGCCAGGTGCGCGGGCAGATCGATCGCCACCGGCTGCGCTCGCTCGAGCTGCGCGGCGATGTGCACCGCTCGATCGCCGAGCACAAGGCGATCCTCCGCGCCGCGAAGGCAGGCGACGTCGAGCGCGCGGTTCACCTCGTCTCCGAGCACATCCGCGTGCCGCAGATCCGCCTCCTCGTCGAGGATCACCAGCCGGTCGAGGTGACGGCGTGACGCGCCAGCTCGAATTTGGCGTCAACCTCAACAACCGCGAGCCGCTGATCGCGCCCGACTACGACCTCGGCATGCTCCTCGACCTGTCCGAGGTCGTCGAGGAGGCCGGATTCGACTCCGTCTGGGTCGGCGACAGCCTCTTCTCGAAGCCGCGCTACGAGCCGATCGCCCTGCTCTCGGCGATCTCCCAGCGCACGTCGCGGGTGCGGCTCGGGACGGCCTGCATGGTCTCCTCGACGCGGAACCCGCTCTACCTCGCGCTCGAGTGGGCGACGCTCGACCAGATCTCGGGCGGCCGAACGATCCTCGGCACGGGCATGGGCAACCCCGAGGAGGGCGTCCGCCGCGAGTTCGAGGCGCTCGGTCTCGACTACGTGCGGCGCGGAGCGCTGTTCGAGGAAGGCCTGGCCGTCATCCGAGAGCTCTGGACGACGGGAAACGTGACGTTCAACGGCGCGCTTCTTCGACTACGAGGACGTCGGTTCTTACTCCGGTACGGAGATGGGGCCGCTGATGCCGCACCAGACGCCGCCGCCGATCTGGGTCGTCTCGAACCCACGGCTGAAGGGCGACGCACCGCCTGACGTCATGGAGCGCCGGCTCGAGGCTGCGACGAGGCGAATCCTTCGCTACGGCGACGGCTGGATGACGTGCTGCCGCGCGCAGCACCCGGAGGAGCTCGTCGAGCAGCTCGACTGGCTCCGCCGCTCGGCAGACCGCTTCGAGGCGGACTTCGACCGGCTCGTCATCTCCTACCAGGTGACGATGAACATCGGCGACTCGGAGGACGAGGCGCGCACGGCCTTCGGCGACTACATCTCGAAGTACTACCCCGAGCTGTCGCAGGCGATGGACCTGTCGAACTGGGGGCCGGTCGGCACTCCGGACCAGATCGCCGACTGGATCGAGGCGTTCGCCGAGGCCGGGGTCGACCACTTCATCTGCCGCTTCGGCGCAATCGACCAGTTCGACCAGGTCGGGCGCTTCGCGCGTGAGGTACTGCCCCGGTTCACACGTGATCGAGAAAGGGTGGTGTAGATGGCAACCGCAGTCGAGCCCACAAGCCTCCTCGAGGACGCCGCGCTCGTCGTCGACGTGTGCTTCTCCGTCGAGGAGGGCGACGTCGTCACGATCATCTGCGACGACGAGCGCGCCGACGAGGCGGCCGCCGTCGCCGCCGTCTGCGTCGAGCGCGGCGCGTGGCCCGTGATCATGAACAACGAGACGCAGGTGCGGCGCGGGCGGGCGGACGTCCGCTTTCCGATGGCGCCGCCGACGAACCTCCACCGCGCGATGGTCGGCTCGGACGAGGTGATCATCATCGCTCAGCTCGAATGGGCGAACCGATTCGCACACGTCAACGCCGTCCGCGAGACGTGCGAGGCGAACGGGAAGATTGCGTCGATCGAGCCGGGGATGGGTGCATGGGGGCTCACGCGCGAGGATCTCGAGCGGTCGGCGCGGCGGACGAAGGACGCGGTCGCCGCCCTCGAGGGCAAGAAGCGCGTGCGCGTGACGACGGCGCTGGGCACGGACTTCACCGTCTCCATCGAGGGTCGCTCCCCGCTCTGCCTGACGCCGTACAAGGCCCGCGGTCAGATGATGAGCCCAGTCCCGCTGTGGACGGAGGTCGCGTTCGCCGCGATCGAGGACTTCACGCACGGGACGGCGGTCGTCGACGGCGTCATGCTCGGCATCGGCCTCGAGGGCCAGGTGAAGGAGCCGATCCACTGGACGCTCGAGGGCGGAAAGTGCGTGAGCATCGAGGGCGGCGAGGAGGCGGAGAAGCTGAAGCAGGCGATAGACGGCGTCGAGAACGCGACGGTGATCGGCGAGTTCGCCTTCGGCACGAGCGAGAAGGCGCCGTTCGGGACGCCGTCCGAGAAGGGCCGCATCGGCACCGTCCACCTCGCGCTCGGCGACAACCACAACGCGTACCCGGGCGGCCAGAACGTCTGCTCGCTCCACCTCGACGGCGTCTTCCTCAACGCGACGATGTGGATCGAGGACGACGACACGTGCATCCTGAGGGACGGCGAGTGGGTGCTGTCGTAGGCAGACGTCGTCCAGCTCGAGGACGTCGAGCCGATCGAGCTGCCCGGCGGCAGCTGGTCGCGGATGGTCGCGAAGGGCGAGGCGAGCTCGCTCGGCTACTCCGTCTTCACGCCTGGCACCGTGCTGCAGCCCGTCGTGCCACGAGACCGAGGAGGTCGCCTACGTCGTCGCGGGCTCGGGCGAGCTCCGCCTCGACGACGAGGCCGGTCCCGTTCGCGGAGGGCGACGCGCTGACGATCCCCGCCGGCGTCTGGCACGCGGTCGCGAACACCGGAGACGAGGACGTCGTCATGGTCTTCGGCTTCCCCCACCCCGACTACCCGCCGACGGAGCGCCGGTGACGATCTCGGCGACGGCCCAGTCCGTGCGCGAGCAGGTCGCGTGGGCCTGTCGGATCCTCGCGCTCGAGGGCTTCTCCGACCTGACGCTCGGACACGTGAGCGCGCGGCCGTCGGGTGGCGAGACCGTCTACATCAAGCGCAAGGGCCTCGCGCTCGACGAGGTGTCGCCGGACGACGTCGTCGAGGTCGACGACCCGTCAGCGGCCCTCCATCTCGAGACCGTCCTCCACACGGAGATCTACGCGCGACGGCCCGACGTGGGCGCGATCGTTCACGCGCATCCTCCGTATGTGACCGCCTTCGGCGCCACGACGGCCGAGCTCGAGCTCCTCACGCACGACGCCGTGCTCTTCGCCGACGGCGTCGCGTACTTCGAGGAGACGCCCGAGCTGATCACCGAGGAGGAGCAGGGCCGCGCTGTCGCCGACGCGCTGGGCCACCGCCGCGCGGTCATCCTCCGCAACCACGGTGTCGTCGTCGCGGACGCGGACGTGCGCTGGGCGGTGCTCAGCGCGATCACGCTCGAGCGGGCGGTGCGGCTGCAGGCGATCTCGACGACGCTGGGCAAGCTCCGGCCGATCCCGCAGGACGACGCCGAGCGCATGCGGGCCGACAAGTATCAGGACCGCTTTGTCGACGAGTACTGGGCGTCATGGGTCCGGCACGTGCGGCGGGCCGGTGGCGACGAGGGCATGCCCCCCGAATGAGGTTTCAGCAGTGAGGCTCGAGCTCGACGTCAACGGACGTTCCGTCGTTCGCGAGATCGCGCCCCAGGAGCTGCTGCTCGACGTGCTGCGCGACCGCCTCGGCCTCACCGGCGCCAAGCGCTCGTGCGACACGCAGGTCTGCGGCGTGTGCACCGTCCTCGTCGACGGGCGCCCGGTGTCCTCCTGCTGCTTCCTCGCCGCGGACGCGGACGGCTCGAGCGTGCTCACCGTCGAGGGGCTCGCCGAGCGACCGGAGTTCGCGCGGCTCGAAGAGGCGTTCACCCGGCATGCGGCGCTCCAGTGCGGCTTCTGCACGCCCGGGATGCTGCTCACGGTGTCCGCGCTCCTCGAGACGGGCGAGCTGACGAGCGCGGAGGAGGTCAAGCGCAGCCTGAACGGGAACCTCTGCCGCTGCACGGGCTACCGCGGCATCGTCGAGGCGGTCTGCGACCTCGCAGGAGTTGCAGCGTGAGCGAGATCGTCGGCACCGAGACTCGCACCGGCGTGGTCGGGCAGTCCGTGCCGCGACGCGATGCGGGCGAGAAGCTCCGGGGCCAGGCGCAGTTCGCGGGCGACATCGTCGTCCCGCACATGCTCCACGGGAAGGTGCTGCGCTCGCCCTACGCGCACGCGCGGGTCACGGGGATCGACGCCTCGGCGGCCGAGGCGATGCCCGGCGTCGTCTGCGTCCTCACTGCCGCCGATCTCGGAGACATCGATCCCTACTGGGGTCACGCGATCCGCGACCGGCCGATCGTGGCCATCGACCGCGTCCGCTTCTCCGGCGAGCCCGTCGCGGCCGTCGCAGCGGAGGACGAGGCGACCGCGACGGCGGCGCTCGAGCGGATCGTCGTCGACTACGAGGAGCTTCCCGTCGTCGGCACGGTCGAGCAGGCGCTCGCCGACGACGCGCCGCGGGTCAACGACGGCCCGCTCCGTCCTGGCCTCTTCCACGGTCTCGGCGAGCTGAAGCCGGCGGAGGGAAACGTCTGCTACCGCTACCGCATCGACCGCGGCGAGATCGAAGCGGTCTTCGCGCACGCGGAGCACATCGTCGAGGGCGAGTACACGTTCCCGGCCGTCTACCAGTACGCGATGGAGACGCACACGGTCGTCGCTCAGGTTGAGGGGGACGAGATCACGCTGTGGGCGTCCTGCCAGCACCCGTTCCTCGTCCGGGCCGAGATCGCCGCACTCTTCCAGGTGCCGATCGCGAACGTCCGTATCGTCGTCCCGTACCTGGGCGGCGGCTTCGGCTCGAAGTCGTACACGAAGATGGAGCCGGTCACGGTCGCGCTCGCGCGGAAGGCCGGCCGGCCGGTGCGGATCCAGAACCGCGTTGCGGAGTCGATGGTGACGACGCGCCGCCACGGGATGAAGTGCCGGATGCGAACGGCGATGAGCGCCGAGGGGCGGCTGCTCGGACGGGAGGTCGAGTGCTCGTTCGACACGGGCGCGTACGCCGACAACGGCCCGCGGGTGACGGCTACGGCCGGCGACGCGGCGCCGGGCCCGTACCGCTGGGAGGCGTATCGCGTCGACGCGGCCTGCGTGTACACGAACACCGCGCCCGCCGGCTCATACCGAGCCTTCGGCGCGACCCACCTCCAGTGGATCGGCGAGCTGCAGGTGGACGAGCTCGCGCGCCGCGCCGGTCTCGATCCGCTCGACGTGCGCCGCGAGAACCTCTGCGCCCCGGGCGAGGAGCTCCGCGCCGGCGGCAAGCCGCTCGACGCCGACCTCGTCGGCGACGTCGAGAAGGTCGCCGCCGCGGTCGGCTGGAACGGCGAGCGCAAGCCGCTGCACGGGCGAGGGCTCTCCGTCGGCCTCCTCGCCGCCGGAGCGCATCCCGTCTCGAGCGCGATCGTTCGCATGGAGGCCGATGGGAACGCCGTCGTCCTTGTCGGCACGACGGAGGTAGGTCAGGGCGCGCGGACCGCCTTCGCGCAGATCGCGGCCGAGGAGCTCGATCTCCCGGCCGAGCGCGTCACCGTCCGCGGCGCCGACACGCGGTACACCCCCTATGACCGCTCGACCGGCGCGAGCCGCTCGACGACGATCGCCGGCCTCGCCGTCAAGCGCGCGGCCGAGCAGGTGCGCGCGCAGCTCGTCGAGATCGCCGGCTCCGACGACGTCCAGTCGGACGCGTATCCCGAGCTCTTCGTCCGCCACTTCGGGCTCGCCGGCGGCGAGCTGATCGGGCGCGGCGAGGTCGCGCCGGAGGGCTCGGGCTCCTACGCAGAAGGGCCCGTCTTCTGGGAGGTGTGCGTCGGCGCAGCAGAGGTCGCGATCGACGAGGACACGGGTCGCGTGCGTGTCCTGAAGACCGCGACGGTCGCCGACGTCGGCCGTGCGATCAACCCGCAGCTCGTCGAGCGCCAGGACGAGGGCGGCACGCTCCAGGGCCTCGGCAACGCGCTCTACGAGGAGATGGTCTACGAGGACGGGCTGCTCCTCAACGAGACCCTGCTCGACTACCGCGTCCCGACGTTCGAAGACCTCCCGGAGGAGATGCACTGCATCATCGTCGAGAACGAAGACGGCCCCGGACCCTACGGAGCGAAGGGGTGCGGCGAGGGGGCTCTCGCCGCCGTCACCGCCGCCGTTGCCACCGCCGTGGCCGACGCCGGCGTTCCCATGACCGAGCTGCCGCTCACGCCCGAGCGCGTGTGGCGGCGAATCCAAGAGCTGAAGGAGGAAGGCAGATGGCCGAGGTACGACGCGCAGCAGTGATCGGCACCGGGACGATGGGCCCGGGCATGGGAGCGGTGCTCGCCCGCGCGGGCATCGAGACGGCGCTCTTCGACGTCTGCGAGGAGGCGCTCGAACGTGCGAAGGGCGGAGTGACGATGGCCGAAGGCGTGCTCGAGCGACTCGACGCGGCGCCAGAGGACGGCGGGTCGCTTCGCTTCGAGACCGACCTCGCGGCCGCGCTCGAGGGCGCGGACTTCGTCCTCGAGGCGGTGCCCGAGAAGCTCGAGCTGAAGCACGAGGTCTTCCCGGAGTTCGAGAAGCACGTCGCCGACGACGCCGTCCTCGCCTCGAACACATCCGGCATCCCGATCACGAAGATCGCGACCGTCTGCGCCCACCCGGAGCGGGTCGTCGGCATGCACTGGTCGAACCCGCCGCACCTGATCCCGATGATCGAGGTGATCCCGGGCGAGCAGACCGCGCAGGAGGTCGTCGACTCGACGTGCGACCTCGTTCGGCGGATCGGCTACCACCCGGTGGTCGAGAAAGAGGTGCCGGGCTTCGTCGAGAACCGCATCCTCTACGCGATCCTGCGCGAGTGCCTCGACCTCGTCGACCGCGGCATCATCGACCCCGAGGGCCTCGACCTCAACGTCCGCTGGGGCATCGGCTACAAGCTCGCGGTGATCGGCCCGATGGAGCTGCTCGACATGGCCGGCCTCGACATCTACCACGCCGTCGGCTCGTATCTCAACCAGGATCTCTCGACGTCGGGCGAGGTCTCGTCGACGATCCGCGACCGCATCGACGAGGGCCGGCTCGGCATGAAGACCGGCAGCGGCATGTACGAGTACACGCCGGAGGACATCGACCGGCTCCGAGCCGAACGAGCGGCAAAGCTCGTCGCCGTGCGCAAGGCGCTGGAGGCGGAGCTGGCGACACGATGAAGGTCTGGCTGCTCGACAACGGCTCGATCGTCATCGAGCACACGCAGTTCATGTGGAACGTCCCGGGGCCGCAGGTGCGGATCCCCTCGTACGCCGTCCTCGTCGAGCACGACGACGGCCTCTTCCTGTTCGACACGGGCTTCGATCTCGAGCACACGAACGCGGTGCTCCCGTTCGAGCTCCCCGAGCAGACGCCCGAGCAGACGATTCCCGGCCAGCTCGAGCTCGCGCGGGTTCTCCGTCTCGGACGTGACGACGCTCGTCAACTCGCACCTCCACTTCGACCACGTCGGCGGCAACAAGCACTTCTCTGGCATCCCGAACGTCGTCCACGAGCAGGAGATCGCGCAGGCGCGAGACCACGAGCCGTTCGAGTTCTTCGGCTACTCGGACAAGACGTGGGACCACGACGGCGCGCAGTTCCAGCCTGTGTCCGGAGACGTCGAGCTCGCGAACGGGCTCTGGCTGTTCGAGACGCCCGGCCACACGATCGGCCACTACTCGCTGCTCGTGAGCGGCGACGCGGGCGCGACGCCGATGCTGTTCGCGTTCGACGTCGTCTACACGGGGGCGGCGATGGAGCGGGGCATCCAGCCCGGCTTCCACATCGATCCCCGGGCCGGCGTGCGCTCGATCCAGCGCGTCAAGGACGTCGCCGACGAGCACAGCGCGGACGTCTTCTTCTCACACGACCCCGAGGCATTCCTCGAGTACAAGCACGCACCCGACTTCTACGAGCTCTAGGAGACAGGAGGAACGGCGATGGGCAAGCTGGACGGCAGGGTGGCGATCGTCACCGGCGGCGGACAGGGGATCGGCAAGGCGATCGCGGACAAGCTCGCAGAAGAGGGGGCGTCGGTCGTCGTCGCGGACGTGAACGGGCGGCGCGAGGCGGCGGCGCCGGAGGGCGGCCTGGGGCTCGAGGTCGACGTCTCGAAGGAGGAAGACGTCAAGCGGATGGTCGACGAGACGGTCGGCGCCTACGGGAAGCTCGACGTGCTCGTCAACAACGCCGCCATCGTCCCCTTCACGGCGTGGGACGACATCGACTTCGCCGAGTGGCGGCGGATCATGTCGGTCAACCTCGACGGGACGTTCCTCGCGTGCCACTACGGGCACAAGCCGATGCGCGAGGCGGGCTACGGCCGCATCGTCAACCTCGCCTCGAACGTCGTCCTCGCCGGGACGCCGAACCTCGCCCACTACGTCGCGTCGAAGGGCGGCATCCTGGGCTTCACGCGCGCGCTCGCGCGCGAGATCGGCCAGTACGGCATCACCGTCAACGCCGTCGCACCCGGCCTGACGGCGACCGAGGGCGTGATGGCGAGCCCCCACAAGGAGGCGTTCGAGTTCGTCCAGATGCTTCAGGCGATCCCCCGACAGGGCATCGCCGCGGACATCGCGCCGGCCGTCGCCTTCCTCGCCTCCGAGGAGGCGGGCTGGATCACGGGACAGATGCTCGTCTCCGACGCGGGCATGTCCCACAACTGATGCCGACGCGGGCGGGCGCGATCCTCGCCGTCTCCGACGTCGACCGATCGCTCGCGTTCTACCGCGACCTGGTGGGCTTCGAGGTCGAGGCCACGTACGACGACCCGCCATACGCGACGCTCGTGCTGGCCGGCACGCGGCTGTCGCTCGCCGCGCAAGGGCACCCGGCGGAGGACCGGCCCGGCGTGACGATGATCGCGCCGGAGGATCCGTCGAAGGCGAACGTCGTCCTCGTCGTCGAGGTCGAGGACGCGCGCGCCAGGTATGTCGAGCTCGAGAGGGAGGGAGCGCGCTTCCTCGCCGAGCCGTACGAGCCGCCGTGGGGCGGCTGCCGCTTCTTCTGTATCGACCCCGACGGCTACCTCGTCGAGATCGAGCAGCCAGCGTGAAGGCAGTCGTCCTGCGCGGCCCGAACGACGTCCGGCTCGAGGATGTCGCAGACCCCGTCCTGCTCGCGCCGACCGACGCGCTGGTCCGCGTCGACCTGGCGGCGATCTGCGGGGCCGATCTCGGCCCGCTCCACGGCCACGTTCCCGGGCTTCGAGTACGGGACGATCATGGGACACGAGTTCGCCGGCAAGGTCGTCGAGACGGGCGACGACGTCTCGCTGATCCGCGTCGGCGAGCGCGTCGTGAACATGAGCCTCGTCGCCGACGGCACGTGTGCGGCGTGCCGCGCGGGGCGCACGACGCAGTGCTCCGGCCGCGCGCTCTTCGGCTACTCGGGCGTCTATCCGCGCCTCGACGGCGCACAGGCGGAGCTCGTGCGCGTCCCCCACGCCGACACCGTGCTGTCGCCGCTGCCCGACAAGGTTTCCGACGAGGCCGCCGTCTTCCTCGCCGACAACCTGCCGACCGCCTACGACGCCGTCGTCCGCGGCGAGACGAAGCCGACGGACCTCGTCTGCGTCGTCGGGCTCGGCGCCGTCGGGCTGATGGCCGTGATGGTCGCGCTCGACCTCGGGGCGACCGTGTTCGCGGTCGACGGGATCGCAGAGCGGCGTGCGCTCGCCGAGGGGCTCGGCGCACGCGTGCTCGAGCCGGCCGAGGCATGGGACGCGATCGCCGCCGAGACCGACGGGCTCGGCGCGGATGTGGTCGTCGAGGCGGCCGGCTCGCCTGGCGCGCTCGACGCGGCGATGGACCTCGCGCGCGGGCGCGGCATGGTGTCCGTCGTCGGCGCGCACTTCGAGCCCGACTTCCCGCTCGACAACGGTCGCATGTTCGCCAAGGAACTGACGATGCGCTGGTCGATCGGCGACTCGCTCGGCCACCGGCAGCGGCTGATCGAGATGATCGCCGCCGGGCGCCTCGATCCGGCCGCCGTCGTCACGCATCGCCTGCCGCTGTCCGAGGCTCCTGACGCGTACCGCCTCTTCGACAGCCGCGAGGCGACGAAGATCGTCATGACGCCGTGAAGCGGGCCGCGCTGCTCGCGGCGCTGACCTTGGCGGCGGGTTGCGGTGGAGAGGCGGAGACGAGCAGGGCTGCCGTGCGAGCCGCGCTCGAAGCACGGCTCGACGGCAAGCGCCTCTCCTACGAGTGGGTGTACTGCCTGCGCACGCGGCGGACGTTCGAGGAGAAGACGATCTTCCGCTGCAACGTGAACTTCGGCGAGCCGCACATCGTCATCTACTGCGTGACGCTGGACGGCGACACGCTGCTGACGAACCGTGAGCGGCCGGGCATCCGCTGCGGTCGCGGTAAAGCCGGCGCCTAGGCCTTCCGCTCGAGCACGACCTCCCACTGCTCGACCGAAGTGCGGCGCATGTTGGAGTCGGCTGGCGGAGTCATCGCGTCGAGCGTCGCGGCGCCGGTGCGGAGGTCCTCCTCCGACCCAAAACGCACGACCGTGCGCAGCTTCCCCGCTGAGCGATCGGCGAGGACGGTGATGGACGTGGCGGGCACGCCCTCGGGCGCGCCGGACTCCGCGTTGATTGCGTCGACGAGCTGTTCGAGAGCTCCTTCGTCGGCATCGAAGTTGGCGACGCGTACGTACTCGGGCATGAAGACCTCCTGGGTCGATTGATGCTCCGAGACTAGCTGTACAGCTCTAGAACCGCGGAGGCGCCCATCTCGAGGCCGCGCGGCGACCGTCTCTTCGGGCGCGCTGATCGCAGGGTTACAGTGGATGGTCCAGAGCCCCCGTAGCTCAGTGGATAGAGCAGCGGTTTCCTAAACCGCGTGCGCATGTTCGATTCATGCCGGGGGCATCGCGCACCGCTACGCGAAATCCGGCATGGGCACACGGATAGAGCGCTATACAAGGCCCGGCCCTATTAAGCCTGGAACCGCCTGAAACCGCCTGGGCGTGGGGCCAATGGGGCCGAGCGTGGGGCCGAGCTGGGGCCGAGCAGCCTTCCCAGGTACCTGGAAACGGGCACCCGGTTTGGAGCCGTACGGTACGTACGCTTTCGCGCCCCGGGGCACCCCGGCTTGAAGCCGGTACGGCTTCCGATCGCCTGTCTAGGTACCTAGACACGGGCACCCGGTTTGAGTCCGGTACGGACTCCCATCTGCGCGGCAACGTCGTCGGCCGCATCAAATATCGACGCCGATGGGTCGACGTCGAAGCTGGGCGCTCTGTTGAGCTTCGCAGCGACTCGACTGACGACGCCGTAGAAGCCTTCGTTGAGCGCATCGTCGATCACCACCTGAAGCCGCGCCTTCTCCATGCCCGCCGCCCTCCTCATCGTGGGGGTCGGCACTCTACGGCAACGTCCCGGCCGAGAGTGCTAGGCGCTGACGGCCCGGTGAACCTCGAAGTACGTGATCGGTGATGGCCCATCGCTGCCGATCCCGAGTCTTGCGGACGGCCATGACCTTCTCGCCCCACTCGTCGGCCTGCGCCCGGCTATCCCAGACGTCAATGATCCGCATCTTGCCGTCGTCGCCTTCGGCGGCGATATGCATCGTGCCGCCAGGTGGTGGGTTGCTCTCGCCGACGCCTAGCTGCGTGACCAGCTGGATGTACTGCTCGGGAGTCACACCAGTCTCGATGATCCGACAGATCGCCATGCACGCCCCCTCCGTTGCTTGGCACGACTCTATGTGACGCTTCGAGGACGACGAAGTGCCCCCCGACGCGGCGTGAACGCGGCACTCTCCTGCGAAGGACGATCCAGGGCCACATAGTTAGCTGCGTGACGAGACTCGGAGCCGGAGGAGCGCTCTGAGCGCCGTTCCATCGCAGGCAACGCTCTGCTCTGAACTGAGAGCCGCCTCGGCCGCTGGCGCGAGCCATCGGTCGGCTCTATCCGTGCTTAGTCCGAGCTTGCCGGTGGGTCGAACGCCTGGATGTCGATCTCCCGCGTGATCTTGCCCTCGCGCAGGAAGAAGATCGAGTTCGTCATGACTCGGAAACCGCTGGGGAATGAGCAGGTCAGCGTTGCCGCCGCGCGGTCTTCTCCGGCGAACTCGTTCTCCACGGTAATCCGGCCATCGGCGCCCTTGCAGTGCTCGAAAGCGCTCATGATCCGTTCCTTGTTGCGCACGCCCGGCGCACTTGGTGGCGTCTTCTCGTCGATCAGCGGTGCTCAACGTCATCGGCATAGATCTCGCGCAGCGCATCGAGAATCCAAGCTCTCCAGTGCTTGCTTGAGCGCCGCGATGTCGAACGTTGTCGTCGTCGTCGCCATGATGTCGCTCCTTCCTCAGTCGGCTCACCGCGAACCATCTCACAGCGACGGCGCTCCTACGACGGCCGAAATGAGGCCTCTCGGCCTCTCCTCTCATCTCTTCGGCGTCCACGCTTCGACGCCACGTGCCCGTGGGCATGAACGCCCAGGCATGACGGTGCGCTGTCAGGTCGTACCGAGTGGCCCTAATGGTCGTTCAGGGTCGAGACGAGGGCGTCGCGATCACCACGAAGGTCTACCACGGTGGCGGCAAGACGTCGCTCTCCCTTGACGTGAGACGAAGGTAACGCACGCGACGATCGGTCGCCGAGGGCTCGCGCCGCAGCAATCCAAGCTGCTCGGCGCGCCGAACCAGCTGGGTGACGCTTTCTGCCCCGTGTCCGGCCCAGCAATCGTGAAAGGCTGGCCACCGTCGCCCTGTCCCCGGAAGCCTTGAGCAAGAGCAGGAGCTGATAACGCTGCGTGGTCAGCCGGTGGACGCGAACGACATCCTCTGTTCGGCGCAGGAAGCGGCGGAGCGCCATGCGCAGCTCGGCGGCGTCGTGATACTCGCGATTCCACCCGTCGGTTGCCGCTTGCCCCAACTCACCCTCGCCCTTCGTAAGGATATTGTCAAGAAGCATAACATCATGATGCTTATGAGGTCGCAGCGGGTAGACCGATCCCAAGGTCTACGAAGGGAGAATCATGCGACGGTATTTCAGACGACGACGCGGCATGTGGCCCCTCGGCATCCTGCTGGCGGGCGCTGTTGTCCTGGTAGTCGCGCTACTTCCGGCTGCCGGATCTGCAGTTGTGCTGACAGCTCCGACGAACACCTCGGAGCCGCGAATCATCGGGCAGGCCATGGAAGGAAAGACCTTGACGGCCAATCCTGGCACTTGGTCTGGGACGACGCCCATCCACTACGACTACCGCTGGGTACGGTGTCCGACGGACGGCGGAGCGCCCGACGGCTCGAACTGCGGGTTCATCCCGAACGCGACGAACTCGAGCTACCGGCTCCGCGACGCCGACGTCGGCCTGCGGATCCGTGTCCGCGTGACGGCGACGAACAGCGACGGCGCCGGGCTCGCGGCCTCGAACGCGACGCCGGTCGTCAAAGGCTCGGCGCGGCCGCAGAACGTTCAGCCGCCGACAATCACGGGCTCACCGGTCGTCGGTCAGACGCTGACAGGTGATCCGGGAACCTGGTCGGGAACGCAGCCGATCTCGTATTCCGCCCAGTGGCGGCAGTGCAACGCGACCGGCGGCAACTGCAGCAACATCGCTGGTGCGACGGGCCGGACGTACAGCCTCAAACAGGCCGACGTCGGCTCGACGCTACGCGTCCGCGTGACCGCGCGTAACTCCATCGCCTCCACGACGGCGACGTCTGTGCCGACGGCAGTCATCGCGGCCACGGCTCCTACCGGATGTCCCGGCGGCGCGGGTCCACTCAGCGTCAATCAGTTGACGCCTCCTGCGCGGCTACTCGTCGACCGGCTGCAAGCATCGCCGAGCCCGATCCCGCGCTCGGCGACGAGCATCGTCGTGCGCTTCCACGTGTCCGCGTGCAACGGGCGGGACGTCGCGGGTGCGCTCGTCTACGTGACGGCAACCCCGTACAACCAGTTCGTCATCCCGCCGGAGCAGCCGACGGGCCAGGACGGCTGGGCGACGTTGACCATGCCCCGGGGCAAGAAGTTCCCGGCCGCGAGCAACCAGACGCTGCTCGTGATGTTCGTCCGTGCGCGGAAGCAGACCGATCCGCTTCTCGGCGGCATCTCGACACGCCGCCTCGTGTCGTTCCGGCTGGCGAAGTAACTCCTCGCATCTGCACAGGCTGAGACCGCTTCGGCGGTCTCAGCCCTCCTCTTAGCAGGGCTGAGCTGCCCACTTTGCTGCCCACTACCCCGCAAACCCGCATAGCTAAGGGTAAAGTGAGACGTTCCTAAACCGCGTGCGCATGTTCGATTCATGCCGGGGGCATCTCTAGGAACTGCGCCGATTTCGCACGGGCAAGCGCGAAGAGTCCGAGCGCGAGGATGACTCGCCGACGAGAGCTCACGCCGAGCCGGACGCGACGCTCGTCCCGCGCACGCTGCCAGTAGCCCGGCCGTCCGACGAGAGCCGGAGGCTGATCCCGAGCTGTACGTGCTGCCGCGCGGAGTGGACGACGGCGGTGATCCGGGAGCCCCGCAGGCCTGTCACGGTGCCCTGATACAGCGGAGTCGTCGTTCCCATCCTGACCCGGCTCTGCTCCATCAAGACCCCGCCGTCCTCGAGAGGGACGCCGTGCAGCAGGATCTCGAGGTGATCCCGGGTCGAGCCGGCGAGCGCCCCGTCGATGCGAACCGTGATCCGCCCCGCCTCGCTCGCCGGTGCGACGAGCACCCGCCCGGCGAAGCGCGCGCGGAAAGGCAGGTGGACGATCGGCGAGGGCAGGTGTGCCCGGATGACCGTGCGACTCGCGACGGGCTTGGCGGCGGCCACGGTCTGCACCGTATGAACGTGCTTCCCCCAGCCAGCGGCGTAGGGACCAGCGAGGGCCCAAGCCCCGACGGCGACCGCGGCGATCCCTGTCGCA
Source organism: uncultured Actinomycetes bacterium (assembly GCA_963826585.1). GTDB lineage: Bacteria > Actinomycetota > Thermoleophilia > Gaiellales > Gaiellaceae > PALSA-612. The sequence continues at coordinate 222,314 of CAWGXP010000002.1, read as the reverse complement.
GCCGCCAGGACCGGACGGGAGCGACCGCCGGAGCCGGCCGGGACGAGCAGCCTGCGCGTCGAGAGCCCGACGACCAGCAGGACACTGATCACGTAGACAGCCGTCCCCCAGGAAGTGCGCGTGTCGCTACCCGCGCCGAGCCCGTGCACGGTCGCCGCCGCGTAGACGGCGAACGCCAGGCCGTGCACCCGGCGCCACGCCTGGTGACCGATCCGCTTACGGAGCAGCGTCGTCACCCAGACCGCGAGCAGGAGGTAGAGGGCGACGAGGCCGAGCCCCATCCAGAGCGGCCGGTAATGGGAAACGAACGGCACGATCAGCTCGGCGAGACCGAAGTTGGTGAACGGGTCAACGGCGACGGCAAGGACGTGAAGGGAGAGAAAGACGAGGGCGAGCAGCGAGACGTACCCGTGGAGCTCGTACGTGATCACCCGAGGCCAGCGCTCAGAGCTCAGGCGGTTGCGCAAGATCAGACCGATCGCGACGGCCAGAGTCAGCAGCGCATAGGCGGCGAAGCCGCCGGCTCGTGCCGTGTCCCAGGTGACGGCGGACCAGGTCGTCACGCGGCCCTCGTCACCTCGGGTCGAGGCCAGCGTCCGACTGCCACCATCCGGCCGGAATCATCGACGAGCAGGCCGGCGAGACCCAAGCGCTCGACCAGGCGTGCGACCGAGCGCCGGCCCGGCCACGAGCACGGCGGTCGCCGCGGCCTCGGCCGCACGACAGGTCGCAGCCGCCACGGTGACCTGCCGCAACCCGCGGCGGCTGGGCTCGCCCGTGCGGGGGTCGACGACGTGGTGACGGTCGAGCGCGCCCTGACGCCAGCGGCGCCTTGTCGTACCCGAGGTGGCGAGCGCGCCGCGAAGCCAGCGAGCACCACGAAGCCGCCGACCTCGTCACCGACCCGGATCGTCCAGGGCACCGCTCCCGGCGGGTGCCCGCGGACGGCGAGGTCACCGCCGGCACTGACGAGTGCCGTGTCTACCCCCTCCGCTGCGAGCCGGTCGAGCGCAGCGTCGACGGCCATCCCCTTGGCGATGCCCCCGAGGTCGAGCCCACAGCCTGGCGGAACGGTGACAGTCGAGCGCTCGCGATCGATCTCCACCGCGTTCCACGAGCCCCCTGGGCGCGGCGTGTCGGCCGATCGGGCACGGCGCGTCTACGTGCTCGAAGGATCGGTCGTAGCCGATGCGCACCAGCTCGTGCTCGAGCGTCGGGATCGAAGAGGCCGCGCGTCGCACGGGCTGCCGCGAGCGCTGCGGCCGTGACGTCCAAGAGCAGTCGATCGACCTGCACCGGCTGTCCGGCGCCCGCGTTCGCCCGGGAGAGGTCGCTTTCCGGCCGGAAGCGGCTCAGTACCGCTTCCCAGTCGGCGAAGAGGCTCTCGACGAAGGCGCACACCTCCGCGGAGCCAACCGGGGCGAGCACGCGAACGTCCGTGCCCATAGCCCGGAAGCCGTGGGCAAGCATCCCCGGCGCACCGGCGAGATCAGGAGACACTGGTTTGCGCGACGGGCGGCGGAGCTACGGTTGCAGGACTCGCCGTGGGCTGGTCCGAGGTCGGGAGCCGGTTGTGGATCGGCGAACGCGTAGCCGGCGCCCTGCTCGTCGAAGAAGTGGGCCTTCGCCGGCACCACGCGCGGCGCGCGCCGGGTCGACGCGGCAATGCGGTGCTTGCTCGAGCCCACTGCGTGCTGCGCCGCCAGCCCGAACAGCCCTGCAAAGCACAGCGTCGATGCGAGGACGATCCTCCGCTTGAGCCGATAGAGGCGCGCGGCCTGGCGCTCGCGCACGCGCGTGAGTTGTTCGCGCCCCTTCACGCCGGCAACGCTACGCCGGAGGAGATGAGAGCACGATGAGACGACTAGCCCACTTTGTGGGCCGGGATCCGGTAGCCAGACGTCGGCCCCGTGCTCCTGCCGTGTCAGCCCCGCAGTTCCGCCGTGAGCGTGCGCGACCGCGTCGACGATCGCGAGCCCGAGGCCGGTGCCCTCCCCTCCTCGCGCCTCGTCGGCGCTGCTGAACCGCTCGAACGCACGATCGGCGAACTCGTCGGGGAACCCTGGCCCGTCGTCGGTCACGTGGAACTCGACGACCCCGTTGTCGCCCCGCGCGCGCAGGGTCACCGTGCCATCCCCATGGCGAAAGGCGTTCTCTAGCAGGTTTCCTAGCGCCCGCTCGAGCTGCAGGCGATCCGCCTCGACCACCGTGCCGACCGGAACGTCGACCTCGACGCGCCGGCCGGTCGACCCCGGCTGTGCGACGCACCGGGCGGCCACCCCGTTCGCCAGATCCGCGACGTCGATGCGCTCGCGGGCGGGCGGCTGCTCCACGTGATCGAGGCGCGCGATCAGCAGCAGATCCTCTGCAAGGCGAATCAGCCTGTCGGTCTCGACGGCGGCCGACTCGATCGCGGCGCTGCAGCTCGCTCCGCCGTTCGCTCGCGGCGCAGCGCCAGCTCGAGCTCGGTCTTCAGCAGCGCGAGCGGCGTGCGCAGCTCGTGGCTGGCGTCGGCGACGAAGCGCCGTTCGTGCGCGAAGGACGCCTCGAGGCGGGCAAGCATCTCGTTGAGCGTCTCGGCGAGACGGCGGACCTCGTCGCGGCGCGCGGCACCGGCAAGCCGGGCCGCGACTGTCTCCGCCGAGATCGCGCTCGCCCGGCGGCGCATCGACTCGACGGGGCGCAGCGCCGCTGCGGCGAGCAGGTAGCCGCCGATCGTCGCGAGCAGCAGCCCCAGCGGGCCTGCGATCAGCAGCACGCGGAAGACGTGATGGAGCGTCTCCTCGCGCTGGCGAAGCGATCGGGCCACGACGATCACGCCCGCCGCTGACCGGCTCCGCGAGCGCCCGCCAGTCGTTCGACTCGCCCGGAGCCGCGGGACACGGTCACGATCACTCTGCGCGTTCCGAGCGCTGGCTGCATCGTCTGGCCGATCGATGAGCGGAGGCAGGCCCGTCGGCGCCGAGCGGATCACCCGTCCGTTTGCGTCGAGCACCTCGACGATCGTGCCTGACTCCCGCACGTCCGCGTCGATCAGGGAGCCGCCGCTCGCAGTGAGGCGACGAATCTCGCCGCCTGCGCCTCGCAGGCTCTCGTCGACCGAGCGAAGCAGCGCGTCGCCCACGCGGAAGTAGACGAAGATGCCGAGCCCGACGAGAACCGCAGCCATAGCGACCGCGAAGCCGGCGGCGAGGCGGACGCGGATCGGCAGGGCGCTCAGCACTCGCTCGGAGCTCAGCCGGTAGCCGACGCCGCGAACCGTCTCCAGCGACCCGCAGCCGAACGGTCGATCGATCTTCTCCCGCAGGTAGCGGACGTACACGTCGATGACGTTCGACCGGTTCTCGTAGGCCATGTCCCACGCCGCTTCGAGGAGCGCGTTGCGGGACAGGGCCTGATCGGGACGGCGCATGAACGCCTCGAGGAGCGCAAACTCCTTCGCGGACAGCAGCAGCTCCGTCTCACCACGCCATACGCGGCGTGCTGCCGGATCCAACCGCAGCGATCCAACCTCGAGGATCGTCGGCCTCTCGACCGTGCCACGCCTCGTCACTGCGCGCATCCGGGCGAGGAGCTCCGGGAAACGAGAAGGGCTTGACGAGATAGTCGTCGCCGCCGGCGTCGAGCCCGCCGACCCGGTCTTCGAGCGCATCGCGCGCCGTCAGGAAGAGGACCGGTGTCCAGATCCCGGCGCCCCGGAGCAAGCGGCAGACCGCGAACCCGTCGAGATCGGGAAGCATGACGTCGAGCACGATCGCGTCGTACGGACGCGCGCGCGCCATCCAGAGCGCGTCCTCGCCACAAGGCGCCACGTCCGCAGCGTGTCCTTCCTCTTGCAGCCCTCGACTGAGCAGCCCGGCCAGCTTGGGCTCGTCCTCGACGATCAGCACCCGCATCAAGCGCCATTGTGGCTTCCGTCGCGGTCCGGAGTCCCGTGACCAGTCTCATCGTCCTCTCATCGACGATCCGCTGCCATTGCGTGTCGATGGTCGACCTCGACACGGCAAAACCGCTCGACCGCGCCCCGCTCCGGGCCCGACTCGTGGCGCGCACCGGCGGCACGGCCGGCAACCGGCGCCTGACCGGATCGACCGCGGCCGTACTGCTCGCGCTCCTGGCGGCGGAGGGCGTCACGATCCTCGCCATCCGACCGCTGCTCTCCGCCCACGTCTTCGTCGGCATGCTCCTGATCCCACCGATCATGCTCAAGCTCGGCAGTACGGGCTACCGGTTCGTTCGCTACTACACAGGGAGTGACCCCTACCGCGTCGAGGGGCCGCCCCACACCGCGCTACGCCTGCTGGCCCCGGCGGTCGTGTTGTCGACGATCGCGCTGTTCGCGACCGGGGTGGCATTGATCACGCTTGGTCCGAGGAGCGGATCGTTGGTCGGCCTGCACAAGGCAAGCTTCGTCGTCTGGTTCGTCGCCATGGCCGCACACGTACTCGGCCACGCGCTTCGGTCCCTGGACTGGCTTCGGCCGACTGGCGCGCTGGAAACGACGTGCCGGGCTCGTCGCTTCGCCGCTGGCTCCTTGCAGGCTCGCTCGTCGCCGGCGTAATCCTCGCGGTAGCCACGGTCCACCTGGCTGGCACCTGGGCGTCTGTTTCACACGAGTTGCGGTAGCCGGCGGGGGCGCTTTGCTGCCGCTCAACTGTCAACCCTCAAGCGCTCGCCAAGCCGGTCGTGCACAGCGTTTCCTAAACCGCGTGCGCATCTTCGATTCATGCTGGGGGCATCCGGCTTCGCTACGCGCGCGACTACCGGGGCGGCGTGTCGGGGTCGCTCTCTCCGCCCGAGCCCTAGCGACCGAACCAACGAGCCAGGCGCTCGCGCTCGAATGCGACCTTCTCGTCGTGATGTGCGGCGGAGACGTCGCCCACGAGAAGCGACGGCTCGGGTTCGGCATAAAAGTCTCCCTCGATCAGGGCGGACTCACGGAGCCCGGTCTCGAGGAAGCAGTAGCCGTGACCGTCGAACGGTTCGGGAGCGGGCTGCCCAAGGATCTCGGCCGCGATCTCCGCCGCCACCGTTGTGCCCTGCATCTCTGCCATCGCACCGGCCTTCGGGAAGGGCAGGCCGTTGGCCAGCCGTATCAGCGTGCAGTCGCCGACCGCCCAGACACCGTCGAAGGCCGTCGCGAGCGTGCCCCGGTCTGGCTCGATCCAGCCGCTGTCCCCGAGAAGGCCGGCGGCATCGAGCACGGCGGGCGGGCGGTGCGGCGGCACGGCGAGCAGCAGATCGAAGGGAAGGTCGCCGTCCTCGAACACCACCCTCCCGCGCTCGACGCGGTCTGCCTTCCTGCCGACCCGCCATTTGATCCCGCGCTCGTCGAGGCGCTCCCCGATCCACGCTGAGCCCTCGGCGCCGGCGTTCGGCAGCAGCATCGGCTGGAGTGTCGCCACAGACAGGTGCGTCCACTCGCGCAGCTCTCGTTGACGCAGGTGATCGTCGAGCAACATCGCGCATTCGTACGGTGCGGGCGGGCACGGGTACGGCGCCCCGAAGATGACCATGGCCACGTGACCGCCGCCGAAGGCCTCGAGTTCTCGACGAAGCAGTGGGGCGGTTCTGAAGGACCACACGTCGTGGCCATGCTCGGCGAGGCCAGGGACGAGCTTAGCGCGGGGCTCGGCGCCGAGCGCCACCACCAACCGCTCACCCTCGAGGTGTCCGACGCTCGTCTCCACGGAACGCCGGGCTGGATCGATGGCGGTGACATCGGCCTCGATGACCTCGATCCCACCTCCAACCAGCGCGGAACGCGGGCGGCTCCCCTCATCGACCGTCCCGAGCCCCACGAGCTCCCAGAGCTTGCGGAGACCCATCGAGAAGTACGGGTTACGGTCGACGAGCGTGATGTGGTGTTCTTCGCCGACTCGGTCGCGCAGGCCGACGGCGACCGCAATGCCGCCGAAGCCGCCACCGAGCACGAGCGTCCGCTCCATCGGCCGTAGTCTGAACGACTCAGCAACGCCTCTGTGCCAATTCACTCACCGTGCCTGGCACCGAGTACGGGACCTCTGCCTAAACCGCGTGCGCATGTTCGATTCATGCCGGGGGCATCTCTAGGAACTGCGCCGATTCCGGCATGACTGCTGGGCTTGCGGGTCTCCCGGTGTCTCGACCTTGCGGCAGCCGCGCTGCTCAAGCGGGAGCGGCGGCGGCGGCAGGATGTCGGCCCCCAACGTTTTGCGCAACCGCGGCGCACGCTTCTGGTCTTCCAACGGCTACTGACTGAAGCGACTGATGAGCATCTCACTCCGAACCAGCTGCTCGGATGCGCGCCTGACCGCCGGGGCAAAGACACGTAGAAGATACGCATCCACGTTCGTGGAATCTGGTTAGCCTGCTGCCATGGCTGCCCAACGGTGGCGACTGGCATGAGCGACCCGATGCGGGACGTGACGCCGCTGCCGGACCTGCTGCACGGCCGCTCCTTCACCGGCCCGGTCCGCGAGCGCCGACCCATCTACGTCGACCTGCTGCCGCCATGCAACGCGGGCTGCCCGGCGGGCGAGAACATCCAGGCCTGGCTGTCGCATACCAAGGCGGGTCGGCACGAGGAGGCGTGGCGCGAGCTCGTCGCGGACAATCCGTTCCCCGCGATCCATGGGCGGGTCTGCTACCACCCGTGCGAGAGCGTCTGCAACCGCGCCGACCTCGACAGTGCCGTCTCGATCCATTCGGTCGAGCGGTTCCTCGGAGATCTCGCGCTCGAGCAGGGGTGGCAATTCGACCCGCCCCCGACCCGAAGCGGCAAGCGCGTGTTGGTGATCGGGGCCGGACCGAGCGGGCTGTCGGCGGCGTACCACTTGGCGCGACTCGGCCACGAGGTCGAGATCCGCGACGCTGGCAGCGAGCCGGGCGGGATGATGCGCTACGGCATCCCGGCCTACCGGCTGCCCCGCGACGTGATGGCCGGCGAGCTCGGCCGGATCGCCGCGATGGGCGTGCGGATGGACTGCGACCATCGCGTCGACGACCTCGTCGCCGAGCGGGAGGAGGGCCGCTTCGACGCTGTCTTCGTCGCGATCGGGGCGCATCTGTCGAAGCGCGTCGACATCCCCGCCCCGGATACCGGCCGGATCATCGATGCGATCTCGTTCCTGCGCAGCGTCGCCTCTGGGGAGCGGCCCGTGATCGGCCGCCGCGTGGCCGTCTACGGGGGCGGCAACACGGCGATGGACGCGGCCCGTACCGCGCGCCGGATCGGGGCCGAGCCGCTCATCGTCTACCGCCGCACCCGCGAGCAGATGCCGGCGCACGAGGAGGAGGCCGAGGACGCAGAGCAGGAGGGCGTGACGATCCACTGGCTGCGGACGATCACGGCTTTCGAAGGCCCGGAGCTCCAGGTCGAGCTGATGGAGCTCGACGAGTCCGGCTATCCGCAGCCGACGGGCAGGTACGAAACGCTCGCCGCCGACACGGTGATCCTCGCGCTCGGCCAGAAGTCCGAGACCGAGTTCCTGCGCGAGGTGCCGGGGGTCGAGATCGCGCGCGACGGCACCGTGCAGGTGGCTCCCTCGATGGAGACCGGCTCCCCGGGCCTGTTTGCGGGCGGGGACATGGTGCCGAGCGAGATGACCGTCACCGTTGGCGTCGGCCACGGCAAGAAGGCCGCCCGCAACATCGACGCCTGGCTGCGCGGCGGGGATTCGACCGCCACCCCGAAACATGACCTCGCCGACTTCGAGAAGCTGCACCTCTGGTACTTCGGCGACAACGCCCGTCGCGAGCAGCCCCAGCTCGCCCCCGAGGAGCGAGTCTCCGACTTCGGCGAGGTCGTCGCTGGCCTCTCGGCCCAGGAGGCGGTGTACGAGGCGAGCCGGTGCCTGTCGTGCGGCAACTGCTTCGAGTGCGACGGCTGTCTGGGCGCCTGTCCCGAGGACGCGGTGATCAAGCTGGGCGAGGGCCACCGCTACCGGTTCGACTACGACCGCTGTACGGGCTGCGGGGCCTGCTTCGAGCAGTGCCCGGTGCACGCGATCGAGATGATCCCGGAGCCCGGCCGCTGATGCGCGCGACGGTCGACGGCAACGAAGCTGCGGCCTCGGTCGCCTACCGCCTGAACGAGGTCTGCTGCATCTATCCGATCACGCCGTCGTCGCCGATGGCCGAGCTGGCCGACGAGTGGGCGAGCCAGGGTCGAACGAACGTCTGGGGCAGCGTGCCCGCGGTCGTCGAGATGCAGAGTGAGGGCGGGGCCGCCGGCGCACTACATGGTGCGCTGCAGAGCGGCGCGCTGGCGACGACGTTTACCGCCTCGCAGGGGCTGCTGCTGATGATCCCGAACATGTACAAGATCGCCGGCGAGCTGACGCCGGCGGTGCTGCACGTCGCCGCCCGCTCGCTGGCGGCGCAGGGGCTGTCGATCTTCGGCGACCACTCCGACGTGATGGCCGTCCGCCAGACCGGCTTCGCGCTACTCGCGTCGGCCTCGGTGCAGGAGGCCCACGACCTCGCGTTGGTGGCGCAGGCCGCGACGCTCCAGACCCGGGTTCCGTTCGTGCACTTCTTCGACGGGTTCCGAACCTCGCACGAGCTGAACACGATCGAGCTGCTCTCCGACGACGACCTGCGCGCGCTCGTGCCCGAGGAGCTCGTCCAGGCTCATCGCGGCCGGGCGCTGTCGCCGGAGCGCCCGTTCATTCGCGGCACGGCGCAGAACCCGGACGTCTACTTCCAGGCGCGCGAGACGGTCAACCCCTTCTACGCACGCGTCCCGGACGCAGTGGAGGACGCCCTGGCGCGGCTCGCCGAGCGCGCGGGTCGCCGCTACCACGTCGTCGACTACGTCGGCGACCCGGAGGCCGAGCGCGTGCTCGTCATCATGGGGTCGGGCGGGGAGACGGTGCAGGAGACCGTGGCGATGCTCGCCGGGCGCGGCGAGCGCGTCGGCGTGGCGCAGGTGCGGCTCTACCGGCCGTTTCCGGCGCAGGCGCTTGTCGAGGCGCTGCCCGCGACCGTGCGCTCCGTCGCCGTCCTCGACCGGACGAAGGAGCCTGGCTCGATCGGCGAGCCGCTCTTCCTCGACACGGTCGCGGCGCTGAGCGAGTCGTTCGGTGACGGCGAGCGGACGGTGATGCCGCGGGTCGTCGGCGGCCGCTACGGGCTCTCCTCGAAAGAGTTCACGCCCGGGATGGTCGCTGGCGTGTTCGCCGAACTGGCGGCAGAGCGGCCGCGGCGCCGGTTCACGATCGGCATCGTGGACGACGTCTCCGGGACGAGCCTGGACTACGAAGCGTCGCTCGACATCGAGCCGCCGGAGACGGTGCGCGCGATCTTCTTCGGCCTGGGCTCGGACGGGACGGTCGGCGCGAACAAGAACACGATCAAGATCCTCGGGGACGAGGGCCTCCACGCGCAGGGCTACTTCGTCTACGACTCGAAGAAGTCGGGCTCGCAGACAGTCTCGCACCTCCGTTTCGGTCCACAGCCGATCCGGGCGCCCTACCTCGTGCGGCACGCGGGCTTCGTCGGCTGCCACCAGTTCGGTCTGCTCGACCGGGTCGACGTGCTCGGCCCGGCGGCGGACGGCGCGACGCTCCTCCTCAACTGCCCGCGACCGCCGGACGAGGTGTGGGAGGCCCTCTCGCGCCCGGTGCAGGAGCAGATCCTCGCCAAGCACATCGACCTGTATGTGATCGACGCCGGCCGGATCGCCCGCGAGGTCGGCCTGGCCGGACTGGACCAACATCGTCCTGCAGACCTGTTTCTTCGCCCTCTCGGGCGTCATGCCGCGCGAGCAGGCGATCGAGCGGATCAAAATGGCGGTCGCCAAGACCTACGGCCGGCGCGGCGCCGAGGTAGTCGAGCGCAACCAGGCTGCGGTGGACCGCGCGCTGGACAGCCTGCACCGGGTCGAGCTGCCCGTGCAGGTGACCGCGAGCCGCGGGCTGCCGCCGGTCGTCCCAGCACATGCGCCCGAGTTCGTTCGCACCGTGACCGCGGAGATGCTCGCCGGACGGGGCGACGAGCTACCGGTCAGCGCGCTGCCGGTGGACGGCACCTATCCGAGCGGCACGGCGGCGTACGAGAAGCGCAACATCTCGGAGCTGGTCGCGGTCTGGGACGCCGATCTCTGCATCCAGTGCGGGAACTGCAGCTTCGTCTGCCCGCACAGCGTGATTCGCTCCAGGTACTACGACCAGGCCCGCCTTGAGGGCGCACCCGAGGGGTTCCAGTCGGCATCTATCGAGGCCGTCGGGCTGCCCGACACTCGGTACACGCTGCAGGTCTACGTCGAGGACTGCACCGGTTGCGAGCTCTGCGTTCAGGCGTGCCCGGTCGTCGCGCCCGGCGACGCGGGCCGCAAGGCGATCAACCTCGCGCCGCGCGAGCCGTTGGTCGCCGCCGAGCGTAAAAACATCGCGTTCTTCGAGACGCTGCCCGTGAGCGACCGGTCGCGGGTCGACTTCGGCACGGTGCGCGGCACCCAGTTCCTGGATCCGCTGTTCGAGTTCTCTGGCGCCTGCACAGGCTGCGGCGAGACGCCCTACCTGAAGCTCCTCTCGCAGCTGTTCGGCGATCGGCTGATGGTGGCGAACGCGACCGGCTGCTCGTCGATCTACGGCGGCAACCTGCCGACGACGCCGTGGACGACCGACGGCGACGGGCGCGGCCCGGCCTGGTCGAACTCGCTGTTCGAGGACAACGCCGAGTTCGGGCTCGGCTTCCGGCTCGCCGCCGACCGGCACACCGAGCTGGCCCGCCGACGCCTAACCGAGCTGCGCGAGCAGATCGGCCCGGAGCTGGTCGACGAGATCCTGGCGGCGCCGCAGCTGCGCGAGTCGGAGCTGCGAGCACAGCGCGAACGGGTCGCCGAGCTCCGCCGACGGCTCGACGCGCTCGACGGGCCTGCCGTCGCCGACCTGCGAAGCGTCGTCGATCACCTCGTCCGGCGCAGCGTCTGGATCGTCGGCGGCGACGGCTGGGCCTACGACATCGGCTCCGGCGGGCTCGACCACGTCCTCGCGAGCGAGCGCAACGTCAACGTGCTCGTGCTCGACACCGAGGTCTACTCCAACACCGGCGGCCAGATGTCGAAGGCGACCCCGCTCGGCGCGGTCGCCAAGTTCGCGGCCGCCGGCAAGACCGTGCCCAAGAAGGACCTCGCCCTGCAGGCGATCGCCTACGGCTCGGTCTACGTCGCTCGGGTCGCGATGGGCGCCGATCCCCAGCAGACGCTGACGCGCGTTCCGCGAGGCGGAGGCCTACGACGGCCCCTCACTGGTGCTCGCCTACAGTCACTGCATCGCACACGGCATCGAGATGCGAGACGGGCTCGACCAGCAATACCGCGCCGTGGCCAGCGGCTACTGGCCACTGATCCGCTACGACCCGCTCGTGCGTGCAGCCGGCGGCAACCCGTTCCTGCTCGACTCGCCGCGGCCACGCATCTCGCTTGCCGAGTACACCAACCGGGAGTTGCGCTACCGCTCGCTGACGAATACCGACCCGGCCGAGGCCGAACGGCTACACGGGCTGGCGGAGCAGGCGCTCGATCAGCGCTGGGACGTGTACGAGGAGATGGCAACCCGGGGCGCGCAACACTTCGCCGCCGACGCGCGCAAGGAACGCTGATGGACCTCTCGACCGACTACATGGGCCTCGTGTTGCGTAACCCGCTCGTCGCCTCGGCGTCCCCACTCTCGCGGACCGTGGACGGCGTGCGGCGGCTCGCTGATGCCGGCGTCGGCGCGGTCGTTCTCTACTCGCTCTTCGAGGAGCAGCTGCGCCGGGAGGCAGCCCAGAATGCGCGGCTGGTCGACGCCGGCACCGAGAGCTTCGCGGAGTCGCTCTCCTACTTCCCGGCCGCCGCCGAAGATGAGGCCGGACCGCGCCGCTACCTGAGCCTGCTCGAGCGCGCCGCCGCCGCCGTCGACGTGCCGGTGATCGGCAGCCTCAACGGTGTCACGCCCAGCGGCTGGGCCGACTATGCCCGGGCCATGCAGGATGCCGGCGCTGCCGCGATCGAACTGAACATCTACTACCTTCCCGGCGACCCGCGCATCTCGGGCCGCGATGTCGAGCAGCGGCATGTCGACGTCCTGACGCGGGTCAAGGACGCGGTCAGCGTGCCGGTGGCGGTCAAGCTGAGCCCGTACTTCAGCTCGACCGGCGAGATGGCGCTGCGACTGGACGAGGCAGGCGCGGACGCGCTGGTGCTGTTCAACCGGTTCCTGCAACCCGACATCGACGCCGACACGCTCGCCGTGGTGCCCCACGTTGGCCTCTCCAGCCCGGCCGAGGCGCGGCTGCCGCGCACCTGGATCGCGCTCCTGCACGGACGGGTGCGCGCCTCGCTCGCGGCGACCACCGGCGTCGAGACCCCGGCGGACGTGGCCAAGTACCTCCTCGCCGGCGCCGACGTCGTGATGACCGCCTCGGCGCTGCTGCGCCACGGCCCCGAGCACGCAACCGTGCTGCTCGACGGCCTGTCGGACTGGATGGCCCGCAAGGGATTCGCAGCCCTCGACGAGCTGCGCGGGACGCTCGCCGTGCCGCCCGGCACTGACGAGGCGCTCTACGAGCGAGCGGGCTACGTCGGCGCGCTACGGGAGGCCAACAGCGGCATCTACGGCCCCTGGTGAGCTAACCGCCGGCGTGCCGGCACCGCGGCGAGCCCAGTCCAGGACTCGAATGACCGCTTCTCGATGTACGGCCGCTACAGACCGCCACAATCGGGCCGGGGGTTAGCTTTGCCCCCGGCCCGCGGAGTGCTAAGAGCTACACCCGGACTGTGCTACTACCTCGAAACGCCGACCGCGGCGGGGACCGTCGCGTCGACCGCCGTCTCGATGAGCTCGGCCACGGCTGCAGGCTGTGAGACGTAGATCGAATGGCTGCCCGCGACCTCGATCACGGTCGAACCGGCGCGTTCTGACATTGCGCGTTGTGCCGGTGGAGGGATCATCCGGTCCTCGGTCGCAACGAGGTACCAGCTTGGCTTGCTCCGCCAGGCAGGCTCGCTAATCGTGCCGCCCAGAGCCTCCACGCCCCAGGGGACCTGCGAGTCGGCCATGAACGCGGCCTGCTCGGCGCTCAGGTCCCCGGCGAACGATGCATGGAACTTCTCCCGGTCGAGGAAGAGGAATCCGTCCTCGGGCGGGAGAATCGGCGGCACGGGCGCGCCGGGCGGCGGGTCGGCGATGAGGGTGTTCACCGACTCGCCTTCGTCTGGCGCGAAGGCCGCGATATAGACAAGCGCCACAACCTCGGGGTGCGTGCCCGCCTCGGTAATCACGACGCCGCCATAGGAGTGGCCGACGAGGATGACCGGTTCGCCCGCCGCGTCGATGGCCCGCTTGGTCACGGCAACGTCATCGGCAAGCGACAGTGTCGGATTCTGGACGACACTGACGCCGTAGCCGTCCCGTGTCAGTTCCTCGTAGACACCCTGCCAGCCGGAGCCGTCCACGAAACCGCCGTGGACAAGGACGATAGTGGGAGTCTCTGACTTGCCCATGAAGAACTCCTTTTCTGTGAGGATTGTTCGTCTTACCTATGTCCGGTTGAGACCGGTGGGGGCTGTTTCGTATCGTCCCTCCCTTCGTGCTGGGCGAGTCGGAAGTCGTTGATCCGCGGATCGCAGGAGGACGCCATCGCATCCTACAAACTTGGTGCGGTTAGTCACTTCCCGCCGGCGTTCGAGGTCAAACAAAAGGGCCAGCTCCTCCCCCTCTGATCGTCCTGAAGGTGGCGCTGCTCAGCCGGGCGGTAGCTCGCCGATGACGTCGTCGTGCTCGGTCAAGCCCATGCGGTCGAAGTCGAGGCCCGACGTCGGCATGAAGAGTCGAGCGGCCCTGGGGTTCATCCGCGTATCGCAGCGGCAGCGCCGTCGTCGGCTGATCGCGGAGCTCAAAGCGTCCGAAGCACGCGGCACGGCGCGCCAGCCGCAACAGACCTTGCCGGGACATCCTTGAGAACGACACTCCCGGCTCCGATCACGCACTCGTCGTGAATCGTCACGCCAGGGCCGACGATGACGGATGCGCCAATCCATACGTTGGTGCCGATCGTGATCGGACGCGCGTACTCCCGGCCGTTGGCACGTTCATCCGGATCGACGGGATGTGTCGCAGTGCACAGTTGAACAGCTGGCCCCAGCTTGGTCAGGGCGCCAATGGTCACCGGGGCGCAATCGAGGATCACGCAATTGAAGTTGGCGAACGCGCGCTCGCCAAGACTGATGTTCCATCCGTAGTCGCACTGGAACGGCGGTTCGATCCACGCGCCGGCACCCACCTCCGCGAACAACTCGCGCATCAACCGAAGACGTTGCTCTTCGTTCTCCTGCGGTGTCGCGTTGAAGCGCGCCGTCAGCTGCCGCGCTCGTCCTCGGCTGTCGATGAGCTCCGAGTCCCAGGCTTCGTAGAGCTCTCCCGCAACCATGCGCTCGCGCTGCGTTGGCCCACTCATGCGCCGAGCGTATCCCGAACGAACGACCGGAACATCGCATCACGGATCCGGTGGTTCACACCGTCCGAATCTGCGATCGCACGCCCGATCGCTGGTCCCGTTCCCAGAAGATGACCATGATCCCGTGGAACTCGGCGTCCGGGCCGAACAGTGGGAACGCGGTCGTGGCGATCTCCCGCTCGACGCCGTCGAGGGCCGTGATGCGGAGCGTGGCGTGCGCCGGTCGGCGCTCCGAGTACGCGATGCCGCCAGGCATCTCCTCTCGGCTCAGCTCGGACCCGTCGGTGCCGCGAGTCACGAGCAGGCGCGCCCAGTGGCGCACGGGCATCTCCCCGGTCTCGGCGAACGAGCGACCGGCGATCTTCTCGGCCGACTCGTTGAAGTAGACGAGCGTCTCCTCCGCGTCGGCGACGTAGATTGGCATCGCAAGGTTCGAGGCGAACTCGCGCGCGAGTATCAGGACGAGACCTTTCTGCCGCCCATGGCGTGTCGCATCGTCTTGTGGAGCGGCTTGGGCTTCGGTCTCCTGACGCATGCGGACGACGGCGCCGTGCGACGAAGCCACCTCCTCGTTCCAGAAGATCCTCATGGCCCCGAACAGCTCTTCCTCGCGTCCCATCAATGGGAACGCGGTCACTGCCGCTGCGTACCGAACCTTGTCTGGCCTTGTGAAGTGCACGGTTCTGTGAGCCGGCCTCCGTTCGGTAAGCGCAACTCCGACCGGGAGCTCCTCGAGTGGAATCGGCGTCCCGTCGGCGTCTTCGGGCGAGAAGCGCGCCGTCCACTCGGCTGTGGACAGCTCGCCCGTATCGGAGAAGTTCACCCCGAAGACGGCCTCGGCCGCCGCGTTGTAGAAGACGATCCTCCCCGTCCGATCGTGTACCGAAATGGGCATCGAGAGGTTCGATGCGAACCCCCGGGCGAGGATGAGAGTCAAGCTCTTCTGGTCCTGCACCTGGACCGGCATGCTCGTGCGAAGCGTAACGTGCCTGGCTGGCTCGCTTGGCTTGCGGCGTTGGAACTATCCTCGCCTCGTGAGCGGGCTAGTCGGGCTGACGGGCGCCACGGGCTACATCGGGGGCCGCCTCCTGCAGGCTCTCGAGTCGCGCGGGGAGCGTGTGCGCTGCCTCTCGCGCCGGCCTGAGCACTTGAAGGGACGCGTCGGTCCGCGCACCGAGGTCGTGCAGGGCGACTTGTCTCGTCCGAGAACGCTGCGGCCGGCGCTCGAGGGAGTCGAGGCTGCGTATTACCTCGTGCATTCGATGGGGTCAGGCGGCTCGTTCGCGGCGAACGATCGGAAGGCGGCGGCGGCATTCGGGCGCGCTGCGCGGGCGGCGGGTGTGCGCAGAATCGTCTATCTCGGCGGGCTCGGCGAGGGCGATCTTTCCCAGCATCTCGCCTCGCGGCAGGAGGTCGGCCGCCTGTTGCGCGAGTCAGGTGTGGCGACGACTGAGTTCCGCTCCTCGATCGTGATCGGCTCGGGAAGCGCGTCGTTCGAGATGCTCCGTGCCCTGGTCGAGCGGCTGCCGGTGATGATCACGCCACGCTGGGTGAACACCCGCACCCAGCCGATCGCGATCGAAGATGTCGTCGCCTACCTTCTTGCGGCGCTCGACTACGAACCGGACGGCGGCGCGATGTTCGAGATCGGCGGTGCCGACGTCTGCTCGTTCCTCGACCTGATGCACGAGTACGCCGACCAACGTGGCCTGCGGCGACAGATGGTGCCGGTGCCGGTGCTGACGCCCCGGCTGTCGAGCCTCTGGCTGCGTTTGGTCACCCCGGTGTACGCCGGGATCGGGCGGGAGCTCGTCGACAGCCTGCGGAACGAGACCGTCGTCAACGATCCTCGGGCGCTCGACGTATTCTCGGTGCGGCCGCGGACCTTCGCCGAAGCGATCTCCCGCGCACTCGGCAACGAAGACAACGAGGTCGCGGAGACCCGCTGGTCGGACGAAGCGTCCACCCCGAGCCCGGGGTACGGGGGTGCCCGCTACGGCTCGCGGCTCGTCGATTCACGCAGCGCCACCCTCCGTCATCCGCCCGCGGAGGCGTTCGCACCGATCCAGCGGATCGGCGGCGACACCGGGTGGTACGTCAGAAATGACTTGTGGAAGCTGCGCGGCATCCTCGACACGCTCGTGGGTGGTCCTGGCCTGAGACGCGGGCGCCGCGACCCCGTCGGTCTCCGCGTCGGCGACACAATCGACTTCTGGCGCGTCGAGAGGTTCGAGCAGGACCGCCTGCTACGGCTCGCGGCGGAGATGAAACTGCCCGGCCGTGCGTGGCTCCAGTTCGAGGTCGACCCGGACGGCGAGGGCGGCTCGACCATCACGCAGACGGCGATCTTCGACCCGGCCGGTGTCGGCGGCCTCGCGTACTGGTATTCGCTCTGGCCAATCCACGACTACATCTTCCGCGGAATGCTCGAGCGGATCACCTCCGCTTCGGCCGTCTGACCCAGCCGGCAACAGAGCTCCATCGCGATGCCATCGAGGTAACGCTCAAAGCCCGCCACCGAGGCCACTACGCACGACCTTTCCAAGACCGCGTGCGCAGATTCGATTCATGCCGGGCCTTCGCCTCAGCTCCTGACGGCGGGCGATGCCTCGACCACATCGCGGGAGAAGCGCGCTTGCACGAAGCGCACGACCATAGCGCCCTCGCCAACTGCCGCGGCGCAACGCTTGACCGACCCCGAGCGAACATCGCCGACCGCGAAGACACCGGGCACGCTCGTCTCGAGAATGCCCTCGGCGCCGGCCCGCGCGCCCGTGACGACGAAGCCGTCGTCGTCGAGTGCGAGGGTGCCTCCGAGCCAGTCGGTGCGCGGCGCGGCGCCGAGGAAGAGAAAGAGATACGAGAGCGGAAGCCGCTCGCCGTCTTTGAGCGTCGCCGCCTCGAGCTGGCCGTCCTCGCCGTGGAGGGCGGCGATCTCGCTGCGTCCGCGGACCTGGACGCCGGCGCGCTCGAGGTCGTGGATCAGGTAGTCGGACATCGTCTCGCGGAGGTCGGCACGGCGGTGGAACAGCGTCACGAGCGCGCCGCCGCGGGCGAGCCAGATCGCGGCCTGCGCCGCCGAGTTCCCGCCGCCGACAACACCGACCCGTGTCGCACCGCAGCTCTTGGCCTCCTGTGGGCCTGCGGCGTAGAAGATGCTGACGCCTTCGTACGACTCGATTTCCGGAATCGGGAGCCGTCGGTACTCGGCTCCGGTCGCGAGGACGACGGCACGCGCCGTCATCTCCTGTCCGCTCTCGAGCCGCACGACGTGCTGCTCGACGCCGGGCTCGAGCGCTACGGCCCGGTACGGCGTCGCCGTGCGGGCGCCGAACTTCCGTGCCTGGCTGACCGCGCGGACCGTCAGTTCCGCACCGCTGATACCCGCCGGGAAGCCGAGGTAGTTCTCGATCCTCCGCGATGTCCCCGCCTGGCCGCCGAGAGCGCTGCCCTCGACCACGAGCGTGTCGAGCCCTTCCGACGCGCCGTAGACGGCGGCGCCGAGCCCGCCCGGGCCCCCTCCGACGACGAGCAGGTCGACCGTCTCTGTCTGGTCGAGGTCGAGCCCGATGCCCAATGCCCGTGACACCTCGCCGGCAGAGGGATTCCGCAGCTCGAGCCCTCCGGGCAGACGCACGAGCGGGATCTCATCAGCCGCAAGCCCGGCCAACTGGGAGAGCGCCTCCACATGCTCGGGGAGGTCGGAGTCCAGCCATGTAAACGGCAGGCGGTTGCGGCGCGCGAACTCGACGAGCTGTCGCGTTGCCTCCGACGAATGTGGCCCGACGATCTCGACACCGACACCGGCCCGCGCCTGAAGCCCCTCCCGGCGGGCGTTGAAGGTCCACAGCAGCAGGTCACTGAGCGCGCTGTCTTCGAACAGGAGCTCTCGCAGCTCCTCACGCTCGACGGCGATGTAGCGCATCGGCTCGGTCACGACCGCCGTCAGGAAGACCGTCTGTCCCGAGAGCAGGTTCGTCTCGCCGAGGAAACCAAATGCGCCGTGGCGGATGATCTCCGCACCGGTCTGGTCGAGGATCGCCGCCTCGCCTTCGATGATCGCGATCAGCGGATAGCGCCGGTCACCGATCCGAAAGAGCACGTCGCCGACCGCCGCACGCCGCTCCTCGCCGTGCTCGGCAAGCAGGGCGAGCTGTCCTTCGGAGAGCCTCGCCGTCCTGGCTGCCACGCCCGAACACTAGGCCACCGTGACAACGTGCCGCTCGCATCGGTTGTCAGGAGCGTCGTGTGGCGACCCGCAGCCTGTTCCCGTCGGGATCTTCCAAATCACACTCGCGCCCAGCAAGACCCTCCTCGTCGACGGGAATCCCGAACTCCTTCGAGACCGCGTCGATGTCATTGACGTACAGATGGATCAGCGTGTTCGGCCGGGCGTCGCCCTTGTGCTCCGAGCAGATAGAGCGCGATGCGGCCTCTCGTCACCGCAACGAACCACGGAAGGCTCGGCTCGAACTGATGCTCCCACTCCTTGTGGAACCCGAGACGCTCGTACCATCCGACGGCTCTCGCGGCGTCCTCCACGTAGAGGACCGGCACGACCTCCTCGTCCACGGCCGAACCCTAGCGGGCTGGACGCGTGACGACGACGCCCTCGGCAGGACCGAGCCGCAGGCTTCCTGAGACCCATTCGTTCTCACGTGTGCGGACGGTCGTGAGCGCGATCGCCCCCTCGATCCCGTCGATCTCGGCCGACTCCTCGCCGAGGTTCACCGCGACAAAGACGTTCTCGCCGCGCTGCCAGGCCCACGCGCCCACTGGTGCGGGCAGCTCCGAGTAGCTGCCCGTCCGCAGATCGGGGAGCCGACGGCGAAGCGCGATCAGATCGCGCGTGTAGTGGAGCGTCGAGGCAGGGTCTGAGCGCTGGTCCTCGACGTTGCGGCGCGTGTCCTCGAGCGGGAGCCATGGATCGGTCCAGCCGCCTTGTCGCGTCCACGGCATCGGTGTGCGACAAGGGTCCCGCGACGGGTCGGCGACGTCTCGGACGCGCTCTTGCGGAACGTGCCCCTCCGGGAGCGCGAGCTCGTCCCCGTAGTAGAGCGAGGGCGTGCCGCGCAGGGTCATGAGCAGGAGCAGCGCGCAGCGCGCGAGTGACTCGTCCCCGTGGCACCAGCGGGTGGCGAGGCGTCCCGCGTCGTGGTTCGAGCCGATCCAGCAGGGCCATGCTCCTACAGGCAGCGCGGCCTCGGTCGCGCCGACGATCGTGCGCATCACCTCGGCGTCGAGGTCGGCATGGACCAGGGCGAAGTTGAAGGCGAGATTCAGCTCGTCCGAGCCGGATCCGTAGTACCTGGCCCAGGCAGCCGTGTCGAGCACGTATGCCTCGCCGACGAGCACTCGCGGCGGGTCGTACGTGTCAGCCAGGCGGCGCCAGTCACGCAGGATCTCGTGCGTCTCGGGCCGATTCATCGAGAAGACACGCCGAATGCCCATTGCGCGTGTGTGCGGGTCGTCGTCCTCGGTGGCCGGAAGGTCGTCACGGAGCTCCCGATCCTTGATCAGCCCGTGGGCGACGTCGATCCTGAACCCGGCGACACCGCGGTCGAGCCAGAAGCGCAGGATGCGGTCGAACTCCGCGCGCACGCCCGGGTTCCACCAGTCGAGATCGGGCTGCTCGCGAGCGAAGTTGTGCAGGTAGTAGCGGCCGCTCTCCTCATCGAAGGCCCAGGCCGAGCCGCCGCCGAAGATCGCCTGCCAGTTGTTCGGCACTTCGTCCGACCAGACGTAGAAGTCCGGGCGGTCGCGGAACCAGGGATGTTGGTCGGACGTGTGGTTCGGAACGAGATCGAGGAGCACGCGGATTTCGCGCCGTCCGGCTTCCTCGATCAATCGCTCGACGTCCTCAAGCGTGCCGAGATCCGGGTGCACCCCCGTGTAGTCGGCTACGTCATAGCCCCAGTCGACGTTCGGGGACGGATGGATCGGGTTGAGCCAGATGCCGTCGACGCCGAGCCACTCGAGGTAGTCGAGCCTGGCCGTCAGGCCCGGGAGGTCGCCGATGCCGTCGCCATTTCCGTCTGCGAACGAGCGTGGGTAGATCTGATAGAGGACGCCTTCGCGCCACCAGGACTCGGTCATCGGCAAGCTGCTCTCGAGGCACCCATGATTGCCAAAGGCTATGGCCTCGCAACCAGCGCGGCATTGCGGCGGGGTGCGGTCGAGCCCAGAGCGAAGTAAGCTGGCGACTCCAAAGGAGGAGCCGAGCTGGCGCAGATCGAGTTCGACGACGTCTCGAAGATCTATGACGACGGGACGCAGGCCGTGGAGAACCTCGACCTCGCGATCGAGGACGGCGAGCTGATGGTGCTGGTCGGCCCTTCCGGGTGCGGCAAGACGACCGCCCTACGCATGGTCGCCGGGCTCGAGGAGATCACCGACGGCGAGCTGAGGATCGGCGACCGCATCGTCAACGACCTGACGCCGAAGGAACGGAACATCGCGATGGTCTTCCAGAGCTACGCGCTCTACCCGCACATGACGGTGGAGGAGAACCTCGCCTTCAGCCTCAAGCTCTCGAAGGTGCCGAAGAAGGAGATCCGAGAGCGAGTCCAGCGGGCGGCCAACATCCTCCAGATCGAGGAGTACCTCAAGCGGAAGCCGCGTGCCCTCTCCGGCGGCCAGCGCCAGCGAGTGGCCATGGGCCGGGCAATCGTGCGCGAGCCGGAGGCCTTTCTCATGGACGAGCCGCTCTCGAACCTCGACGCGAAGCTGAGGGTTCAGATGCGCGCTGAGATCCAGCAGCTCCAGCGGCGGCTCGACGTGACGATGATGTACGTCACGCACGACCAGGTCGAGGCGATGACGATGGGCGACCGCGTCGCGGTGATGAGCGCCGGGCGCCTGTTGCAGGTCGACACGCCGCAGGTGCTCTACGACAAGCCCGTCAACGAGTTCGTCGCCGGCTTCATCGGCTCTCCCTCGATCAACCTGGTCGAGGCAAAGCTGGAGCAGAGCAACGGACACCTCGCCGTCGCCTTCGGCGATCATCGCCTGACCGTCGATGATCCGCTGGCACGAAACCGCCCCGCCCTGAGCGACTACGTCGGCAAGCGCATTCTCCTCGGGATCCGGCCGGAAGACTTCGAGGACGTGAGCATCGAGTCGGACGCTCCCGCGGATCGCCGCCTGAAGGTCACGTGCAACCTGACGGAGCCGCTCGGTTCCGAGGTGCTCGTCCACTTCAACACCGCCGCCACGCGCGTCGTCTCGAGCGCCGCCGCCGCCGATGTCGGCGCGGACGCGGACGTCCACCTCGGCGGTAGTAGTGATGATGATGAGGACGACACGACACGTCTCGTCGCGCGCGTCAGCCCTCGTTCGCAAATCACCGAGGGCAGCACGATCGAGCTCGCGGTCGACACGAGCCGCCTGTACTTCTTCGACCCGGAGACGGGCGAAGCGGTCTAGCCTTTGACGGCGCCGGCGGTCAAGCCGGCGAGGATGCGCTTCTGCAGGATGAGGACTGCGGCGATCAGCGGCAGCGTGACGATGATCGTCGCCGCCATGATCTCGCCCCACGGCTGCTGGAACGCGCTGCCCGACTTGCCGACGAACGACGTGATCGCAATCGGGAACGGTGTAGTTGTCGGGGCTCTGGATGAACGACAGTGCAAACAGGTACTCGTTCCACGCTGCGATGAAGGCGAGCAAGCCCGTTGTCACGAGACCGGGCGCGATCAGCGGCAGGAGCACCTTGTAGAAGACCTGGATCGGAGTCGCGCCGTCGACGTACGCCGCCTCCTCGAGATCCCGCGGCAGCGCCTTCATGAAGCTGGTCAGCACCCAGACCGTGAAGGGCAGCGTGAAGATGAGGTAGGTGAAGATCAGCGCCCAGCGGGTGTCGTACAGCTGGGGGAAGTGGATGAACCCGACGATGTGAAAGCCGCTGATCATCGTGTACAACGCGCCGAGGATCGCGATCTGCGGGAAGATCGTCATCGACAGCATCAGGTACATCACGAACGAGCGGCCGCGGAAGCGGAATCGTCCGAGGGCATAGGCGGCCAGCGAGCCGATCGCGAGCGACAGCAGCGTCACGGAGCCGGCGACGATCGCCGAGTTGATCAGGGCGTGGCGGAAGAACGAGGCTTCGAGTGCCGCCCTGAAGTTGTCGAGCGTCGGGTGCCTCGGAAAGTACTGGAGCGGCGTAGAGAAGAGCGCGTTGTCGGGCGTAAACGCGGAGCGGAGCGCCCAGAAGAACGGAAACAGCGCGTAGACGAAGATGAGCGCGACCAAGAAGTAGAACGGGCTCTTGGTCAGGGCTCGCCCGAGGCGGCTGCGCCGGAAGGCGCGACGTCGGCTGATCGGGCGGGCGACGGGCTGGCCGGTTTCCGAGGCGGCGCTCATGTCAGTCCTCCCCCGTCACCCGCATGAAGGTCACGTAGATGACGACGAACACGGCGATGATCAGGAAGATGGCGACGCTGATCGCGGCGCCGTATCCGACCGCGCCGGTGCCGACGATGGTGTCTTGGTTGTAGATCGCCATCGTCTGCGTGTCCAGCCGGTTGCCGAAGAAGACGTAGAAGACGTCGAAGACGCGGAGCGCGTCGAGCGTCCGGAAGATCAGCGTGACCAGGATCGCCGGCGCGAGAAGCGGCAGCGTGATCTTCCAGAACTGCTGCAGCTGGCTGGCGCCGTCGACGTCCGCGGCCTCGTAGAGGTCGCGCGGGATCACCTGGAGACCGGCGAGCAAGAGCAGGGCGACGAACGGGGTCGTCTTCCAGATGTCGACCGCGCAGACCGAGGCCAGGGCCGTGCTCGGCTGCGAGATCCACGCCTGCGAGTGCGACAGGATGTGCAGCCGGGTGCCGGCGTCGTTCACGACACCGAAGGTGTCGTCGAGCATCCACTTCCACATCTGCGCCGCGACCACGGTCGGGATCGCCCACGGAACGAGCATCACGGCCCGCATCACGCCGCGGCCCTTGAAGCTCGAGTTGACGACGAGCGCGATGGCCAGCCCGAGGGCGAACTCGAAGCCGACGGTGATGACCGTGAACTTGATCGTCGTCCAGACGGAGTCCCGGAAGATCGTGTCGTGCCAGAGGTCGCGGTAGTTCTGGAGGCCCACCCAGTGCGTCGGCTCGAGGGCAAGGAACTCCTGGTCGGTGAAGCTCTGGTAGATCGTCTTGCCGAGCGGGTAGATCGCGACAAGCGCGACCACCGCGAGCGCGGGAACCAACAGCAGCCAGGCGAGCCGCGTCTGCCTGCGCTGGAGCTTCGTCGTCCGACGGCGGCGGCGGGGCGGAGGTGCGGGTGTCGCGACCGAGGTCATGGGAGAGAACCGGGGGAGGATGGCAGACGCCATCCTCCCCCGGTTGGATCAGGTTCGGCTACTTGACGAGCCGCTGGAGCCTGGCCTGAACCGACGGCAGCACTGTGCTCGCGGGCTTGCCGTTGAGGATCTGGCTGATCCCCTGGTAGATGAACTTCGAGCCCTCGTTGTAGTGGGTGCCCAGGTACCGCGCCGGACGCGTGACGCGGGCGACCGTCGCGATCTGCGGCTTGAGGTACGGGTTCGTCTTCACGACGGCCGGGTCCTTGGCCACCGCCGGGATCGTCGGCACGTTCGTGTTCGTGATCGCGTCGAACCTCTCGACGGCCGGGCTCGTCATGTAGCGGACGAACTCGATCGCGGCGTCCGGATGCTTCGAGTACTTGTTGACCGCGAGCTGCCAGCCGCCCACAGTCCCGACGGACTTGCTTCCCGCGCCGTGCGGAAGGGTGGTCACGCTGAAGTTGCCCACGATCTTCGACTGCTTCGGGTCGGCTGCGATCGAGTAGGCGTATGGCCAGTTGCGCATGAACGCCGCCTGACCGGTGACGAACGCGGTGTGCGCCTCACCCTCCTGGTACGAGGTCACGCCGCGCGGCGTCGTGACGCCGATGTTCGCGCGGAACAGGTCGAGGATCGCCGCCGCCTTCGGGTTGTTGATCGTCACCTTGCCGCCGTCGATGAACTGGCCGCCACCCGCGGAGGCGATCCACTCGAGCGAGTCGCAGGTGAGCCCCTCGTAGCTGTTCCCCTGGAAGACGAAGCCGGAGAACGTCGGGTTGGATGCCTGCTCGCCGTCCTGGATCTTCTTCGCCATCGCGAAGAGCTGGGTCCAGGTCGTCGGCGGCTTCGAGTAGCCGTACTTCTTCAGCAGGTCGGTGCGGTAGTAGAGGATCCCGAAGTCGCCGAACCACGGCATCGCGACGAGATGTCCGCCCACCGTGTCGTTCGCGACGATCCCCGCCGCGTGCAGCTTCGCCTGCTTGCCGAGCTTCGGCTTCAGGTCGACGAGGTACGGGGCGAACGCGCCCGGCCAGACGACGTCGATCATCGCGACGTCGAACGACGACCCGTGCGACGTGAACACCCGTGCGAGCTGCGAGTACGAGGCGTCCGACGCGGTCGGATGGGGTTGGACCTTGACCTTGATGCCGGTGTCCTTCGCGAACCTGGTCGCAAGCGCCATGTCGCGCGTATGCCCGCCGCCGACCGAGTCGCCGATGAACGTGATCGATTGGCCTCCGTATTTCGCCTTGATTGCCTTGGCATTCGGAACCTTCGGCGCGCCTATCGCCGTCGCCGAGCTAGCACGGGTCGTCCCAGCGGATGCGATGCTGAGCGAGATGACGAGCGCTAGCAGGGCGACGGTTGCTACGCCGAAAATCAATGGACGGCGCTTCATGAGCTTCACGTCCTTTCTCCTAGTTGCCCTTGTCAGGCGAGGATATCGCGTGACTTGTCGCCGTGCGATCCGGCGGGGGAGGCCGAGTGTCCCCGCAGCCCTGGCCGTTCTCGTGCTCATGGGCTGCGCGTCGAGTCCTGTGCCGGACGACGCCGTCAAGCGGGACGTGCTCCAGGGGATCTCCGAGATCCGGGGCACCCACGACTACGAGAAGCTCCGCGCCCGCGTCGTCCGAACGATCGCTCGGCTTCGTCAGGATCGTGCTCCAACTCCTGCGACGCGCCGGGCCAAAGGGCTCGCCATCCAGGGGTTCCGCTCGACGCTGAAAGGAGTGGAGAGCGAGATCGCCTTTCACGAGAACGACAGCGGCGAGGTCGCGGCGGCAACCAGGGATGCGGCGCGCGCGTTCCGCTTCCTGAGTCGCGGAGCGAGCCAGCTGCGGGCGGCCGGCCGCATCCTCGGTGTTCGCGTCGGCACGCTGAACGGGTTCTAGGTGGGTGTCAGAGCCCGAGGTGTCAGAGCCCTGTGTCGTTCGTGGGGATGTCGTCTCCCACAACGCGGACGATGCAGTGGTGAACGGCCGCGGCGTGTCTCTGCACGCGGTGACGGAGTGCGCCGGATGCGACTTGCGCGTTACGGACAGCCGGGCTCAACGTCCCGTTCTGCGCCGACGACGAGCCCGATCCGAGCGAGCACGAACGTCGCGACGCTGACGACCGCGGTGACGGCAACGAGAACGCCGACGCGAACGAACCGATGGCGGGTCATCGCGCGCGCCTCGCTCGTGACCCGCCTTCGGGCGAGTCTTCGCACAACCGCTAGGCCGGCCGGCACGTGCCCCCCTGACAGCGGGTGCCGGGACCGCAGCGTGCGCCGCACCCGCCGCAGTTGTCGGAGTCGAAGAAGAGCGAGACGCATCTGCCGTTGCAGCAGGCTGAATCGTTGGCGGGGTTGGAATTGGTTCCGCAGCACGTGTTGCCGCACAGCTTGTCCTCGCGACAGCACAGCCCCCCTCCGCCGCCCGGAGGCAGGATGAACCTGCCGCCGAGCGAGCGGTATCCGTCCGGGCAGCACACGGCGACGGCGCCGCCGCCGAAGGACACCGCGCGCTCCGGGGACAGCACGTGTACTTGCGCCGGTTCGCGGCCGGTACGGTGCCGGACCCGTCGGCGACCTGCGCGCACGTCTCGCCCTTCTTGCAGCAGATCGGGTTGCCGTTGCCGGACGTGGTCTCGCAGGCGCGCGTGCCCTTCGGGCAGCACTTTGCAACGCCGCCGTAACCTGCGCAGGTCTCGTTCCTCTTGCAGCAGAGCCCCCTCTGAGGGTCACAGCAGGTGCTCCCTCTCGCGCAGCACTTCCTGCCGCAGGGCTTCTGACCGATGTCGCATGGAGAGCACAGGCTGCGACCGGGGTTAACGCACTTCCAGCCCCTCTTCGGACAGCAAGTAAGACCGCAGCGGGTCCTGCCGCCGGGACACTTCGCCGTACAGACTCGGCGGGCGCGGCCGCCGGGGATCGGCAAATTCGCGCACTCGGCTCCCCTGGGACAGCAGTCGTCCTCACACAGTTCCTCGCCCGGCTTACAGACGGGAAGGCAGATGGAGCCCCTGTAGCACGATTCGTTCGACGCGCAGCAGTGTCCCGGTGGTCCGCAGAACGGCCGGCCGTCGGGCGGGCATGCCACCTGCTTGTTGCAGAGACCGCTCCCGGTCGTGGTGCAACTGAAGTAGCACGGGCAGCACGAACCTCCGCCGCCCTGCGCGGGACAGCACTTCACGCAGTTGGAGGCCGGGTTGCAGACGGTGTCTCCGCACCTGACCGGAGGGCCGAACGGCCCCTCCGGCGGGTCGATGATGTCGGGGCCGGCTTCGATGTTCGGGCCCGCTTCGACCCCGCCGCCGGCCGCCCGCACCCGTGAAGGGCGCAACGACGGCACTGCGGCGAGCACGAGAGCCGACCCGAGCAGGCGCAGGGCACGGCGACGCGGCATCGGCATCGCCAGGCTACGCGCGAGAGAGTCCATCGACGACGTCGGGGCGGAGCTCGGGCGCTGCGGCGCCAGCGTCCGGGCGAGATCATCCACCGAGCGCTGCGTCATTGCGCCGTGAGCTTACGACATCTGAAGCGTGCACTCGGCCGCCCGTGCGGCTCGGGCCTCAGGCTTCGCCGCGAGCGTCCTGCGTTAACTCGATCAGTTGGTCGACGAGCTCGCGGAGCAGTGTGAGCTCGTCGATCGCGCCGCGCGCCTTCATCCGGTCGGTCGCGTTGCCGTCTGCCTCGACGATCTCGCCGGCCACGCGATCGCGTTCGAGGAGCACGTTGCGGAGTTGCTGGAGCGCCTCCAGCCGGCCCTCGACGTGCGCGTCGAGCGTCAGCCGTATGCCGTCCTGCACCCGCTCCTCGGGCGTGCTCATGCAGCTCGACACTGTCAAATCCTGCGGAGCCGGTCAAGCCACGCGGGCGGGCTAGGCGTCGATCTCGGTGATCTGCGTCGTGGTGAGGAGCACGCGCCGGGGCGGCTTGTCACGGTTGAGCAACGGCACGATCGCCGAGCGCCCGCGCGTCCGCAGCGCGGCGCGGACGAAGTCCGGCACCGCAGTCTTGTCGGCCGCGGCGAGCGATTGGGCGACCTCGACGTTGATCACCATCTGAAGGCCGTCGCGTTCGACGCCGTACGCCCAGCCGACCTGGACATCACGACCCTCTTCGGGCTCGTACTCGCGCGGCCCGAACACCAGATCCCACTCCCCCATTGGAGAAGCGATCATCGCAGGCGCGTCGGCGGACACGGCTCTACGGGAAGCCTCGAGAACGCGCTCTCCAGAAGCGCGGCTCAGCGATGCTGCACGAGGTGAAGCGGGAGGATCTTCCCGGCGACGCTCGTGATCGGCTCGCGCCTGACGAGCCGAAGCGTTCCGCCGTCTCGCCACACGTCGGCCATTAGCCGGTTGCGCGGCGCCTCCGCGAGGTATCCGATCACGGCCGAGACGACGTCGGCCTCGACGAGGGGCCCGAGCGACGGGCGGGCGACGACGCTGACGCGAGGAAGCCCACCGATCTCCTCCTCCACGAGCTGGTAGTCGGTCGGGCCGCCGCCGAACTGCTCGGGGAGCACGCGGTCGACGAGGTCGACGAGATCCGAGCCGAGAAAGTGGTTGCCTTCGGCCGTGAGCTTCTCGTAGCTCCGGACGTCGCGGATGTGGGTCGTCAGGCCGACCGCGCCGAGCGGACAGCCACAGCTGCGCACGGAGAGCACCGCGTAGTCGTCGCTCTCGACGTTGATCATGATCTTGGGCGAGCTGAGCAGCAGGCTCGTGTAGTACAAGGCGCCGACGGATGCTCCGCCCGGCCCGACGGCTCGATCGAGCTGCAGCACGGCGAGCTTGTCGCTGAGGAGGTGCATGTCGTCGATCTCCTCGGAGTCGGAGCAGCCGAGCGCGATCCGGCCGGTCTCGGTCATCGAGTACGTGCAGTAGACGTCGCAGCCGGCTTCGGCAATGACGGCGGCCTTCTGAGGAGTGAACGGCTCTCCGCCGACGCCGAGCAACGTCCCCGCGACGTCGATTCCCTCCTCGATCGCAGCTGCACAGGCGCGAACACCGAGCGCCGCCTGCGTATCGAGGACGGCAGGTCTCCCGCGCCGCTTGCACGCAGCGAGCCAGCGCGCGACCCGATCGGCGTGCTCCGGCCCGCACGCCGTCGGCGCGGCGATCCGCGAGCCGAACAGCCAGGCGGCGCTGAGAGTGGCGGAGGTGAAGAGCCTGAAGGCGGTGGCGTCGAGCGTGAGCGGCGGCGCGTACGGGTTGAACCAGGCGGCGACCGGTCGCCCGAGCTTCGCCTGGCGAAGGCAGTTGTTGATCCCCGAGCTCGAAGGAAGCACCGGCCGCCAGACGCCGAACGGCCGGTCGAGCGAGCCGTAGGCGACGCGCATGAGAAGAAGGCTCGCGGCTTCATGCGCCAGGAGATCGAGATCGACGGACACGCGACGCCGCGCGCCTCGGGTGCCTCCGGTCGCGGCCTCGAAGTGCCTTGTCAGCAGCGGGTTGTCGAAGCCCTTCGCACCGCTGTCGATGCTGACGCCGAGCCGCTCGATGGGGCGACGACCCTTGAACTCGTCGAGCGTTACGTGCACTCCGGCGTCGTACAGCCGCCGCAGCGCTCCTTCGAGCCCGAGATCGCGCACGAGCGCGGCCACGTCGCCGAGCTCGACGCCGGCGGCACGGAGCAGACGGCGATAGACGTTGTCCCGGCCCCCGTACACGGCGCGTTCGAGCAACGCGACGAACGTGTCGGCTCTCCCGGCGAGCTGCGCGGACACCTCGCGGCGGGCCTGGCTCTCGTCCAGCGTGGTCCGGAAGAAGCCCGGCAGCTGCGAGCCGTAGCGTCCAAGGACGCCGAGGTCGTCGAGCAGTCTCAGATCGCCGCGGGGAAGGAATACAGCAGGCAGCGCGCGGATGCCGGCGACTCGTTGACCACCGAGCACGTGCCCTCGACGAGCCCCTCGACGGTGTCGCCTTCGTCGGCTGGGACTCGATCGCCGCGTGACTCGACGACGACGGTCCCCCAGACGACGACGACCGCCGCCCGCGTCGCCGAAAAGCCCACGGACTCGCCGGGCTCGAGGTCCGCCTCGAAGAGGCTGTGGAGACCACCGGTCCGCGCCCCCGCCAGCTTGCAGGTCGCCCGATGCCCTGACAGCTCGACCGGCCGCCCTTCGCCGGCCGCGACGACGACGATCGGGCGGCGCGTCTCACCGAGCGGCGGCTCGATGAGGTCGGTCGGATCGGTCGGGAAGCTCATCCCGTACGGGCGTCCCACCTCGTTTCGGGCGTCGAAGTCGGTTGCGACTGCGCCTAGATGCTCGACCTCGTCGAAGTAGCGATCGAGCCCACCGGGAATCGTCAGCTCGACGATCTCCGCTGGCTCGTCGCCGATGTTCTTAAAGGTGTGCGGCGTGTAACGGGGCATGTGCACGCACGCGCCGGGTGGGGCGACGACGCGCTCAGGTCCGCACTGGAGCTCGTACGTCCCGCGCACGACGTAGTGCGTCTGATCGTCGATCTCATGCAGGTGCAGCGGCGGTCCCATCCCGGGCGGCGTCAGCCCGAGACAGAGCGTGAACGCCTCCTCCGTGTCGTCCGCTCCTGCCTTCAGCAGCATGCGTCCTTCGAGCAGCGGCCGTCCCGCCGCCTTCGGGACGTGGTGCAGCGTGCGCGTGGCGCCCAGAGCGGTGTAGCCCGCAACCTCCGCCATAGGCGGGGGATCCTATGCGTTTCCGAGCTTTTTCAGCAGCGCCGAGACAACGGTGGCCGAGCTCGACCACTTCACCGTCGCCTGGAGCTTCACGCCGGGAAGAAAGCCCTCGCTCTCCGGCAACGGCACCGAGTAGCCGCTCTTCCCCGAACTCACGATCGTCGTCTGCTTGCCCTGGATCGACGCGGTCGAGATCGTCTTCCCGGGCCAAACGGCACGCAGGTGCTCGACCGTCTTCCCCATGCCGACGATGCACGTGTTCGGCTGCCCGAGCTTCACGTCGACGTTGTAGCCGAGCGGCCCGCGCTCGCCTGGATGCACCGACCAGCCCACCTTGATCCGCGTGCCGACGGCGGCGAAGCCGACGCCCTGGTCGCGAACGGCGACCGACTTCTTGTACGGACTGTGCTTGAGGCCGCTGTCGCGATCGAGATACGTGGCCGTGCACGAGTACTTGCCCGTCCCTGGCAGCGAGAAGATCCCGGCGCCGGGCACGTTCTCACCGCCCCACGAGTCGACGTCACGATTCTGGTCGATCCCACCTCTTGATCGGAACGTCACTCCGAACGTCCCCTCGGCGCACCCCTCACCCTGGCCCTTCGGCGTCGTCGGGCACGTCGTCCACGTCACCGTGGCGCTCGTCCGGATCGCGGACGGCCGAAGACAGAACACCGTCGCAGCGAGCGTCGACCCCCTGAGCGGGGGTGCCTTCTTCTCGAGCTGCACGCACTCCTTGACGGAGTACGGCGGCCCAGCCTGGACGGCTCCGGCAGGGGCGGCGAGAAGCGCTGCCGCGATGACGAAGAGCCCGATCGCCTTCGCCACCTAGGGCCCACCGCGGACGTAGATCACCTGGCCGGAGACGAAACCGGCCTCCTCCGAGCAGAAGAACGCGATCGTTGCAGCAACGTCCTCCGGCTGACCGACGCGCCGGACGGGGATCTCCGCGGCCGCGGCCTTCTGGAAGTCCTCGAAGTCCATGCCGACCCGCTCTGCCGTCTGCGCGGTCATCCGCGTGACGATGAATCCCGGCGCAACGCAGTTGACCGTGACACCGAAGGGACCGAGCTCGATCGCGAACGTCTTCGCCATCCCCTGGATCCCGGCCTTCGCCGCCGAGTAGTTCGTCTGGCCACGGTTGCCGAGAGCCGAAGTCGACGAGACGAGCACCATCCGGCCCGACTTCTGCGCCACCATGTGCGCCTGCGCCGCCTGTGCCGCGAGGAACGTCCCGCGGAGGTGCGTCGAGATCACGGTGTCGAAGTCGTCGTCAGTCATCTTGAACAGGAGGTTGTCGCGGATCACGCCCGCGCAGGTGACGAGGATGTCGAGCCCGCCGAGCTCGTCGACCGTCTGCGCAACCGCTGCCTCGACTTCGTCGCGCTTCGTCGCGTCGCAACGAATTTGCAGCGCCGACCCCTCATCGTCGAAGTCGAGGTCGGTCACGGCGACCTTCGCGCCCTCCTCCGCAAAACGAGCGGCCGTGGCCGCCCCGATCCCGCGCGCGCCCCCCGTGACGAGAGCGACCTTGCCGTCGAACCTCATCCGATCTCCACCTCCGCATCGCCTGTCGTCACCTTGTCACCCTGCTCGTTCTCGGCCCAGATGTCGATCGTCGCTCGCGAGCCGTCGACCGCGCGCACGACGCCCTTGCACGTGAGCACGTCGCCCGGCCGCACCATCGCGCCGAAGCGCACCTTCAGCCGGTGGACGTTCTCCGGCCCCGCGAGGCTCGCCGCGTACTGGCCGAGGAAGCCCATGCTCAGCATCCCGTGCGCGATCACGCCGCCGAGACCCATCTCGGCGCCGCGCTCGGGGTCCCAGTGGATCGGGTTGAAGTCGCCCGACGCTCCCGCGTACTGCACGAGCTGGACCCGTGTCACGGGCTCCTTCACGAGCGGAGTCAGCTCGTCGCCGACCTTCATCGCACCAGCAGCGTCGCGCGGCCGGTGAACACGAGCTCGCCGGCCTCGTCGCGGCCCTCTGTCTCGACGAGCACGAAGCGCGCGGTGCCGAGCTTCGTCTCCTTCTCGGTCACGCGGGCGATCTTCGCCTGGCAAATGACGCTCTCGCCGGCGCGGAGCGGGCGCTCGTAGGCGTACTCCTGCTCGCCGTGGATGAAGCGCGCGGGGTCGATGGCCCGAAGCGACGGGATCGGCAGCCGGAAGTTGAACGTCGTCGGGAAGGTCGGCGGAGCGATGCTGCCGTCGCGATACGCAGGATTGTCGTCGCCGATCGCCTCGGCGAGGCGCACGATCGCGCCCTTCTCGACGTCGAACCTGATCTGCTCGGAGGCGTCGCCGACCGAGATGCCTTCACTCGTCACGGGGCATAGGCTATTGCGCTTGACCGAGAAGCGCATCGACATCCGCTGGCGAGACCTCGACGCGTTCGGCCACGTCAACCAGGCCGTCTACCAGACGTACGGCGAGGAGATCGTCGACGACTGGTTCCGGGAGGTGCTGGGGCTCGGCAACCGCGAGGTGTGGAGCTACGTCGTGGTCCGGCTCGCCACCGACTACCGCTCCGAGCTGCGACTCGCGGACGAGCAAGTGACGGGGACCGCGCGTCTCGTCCGGCTCGGCACCTCGAGCGTCACCTTGCACCTCGAGCTCCGCGCCGCATCGGATGGGCGGGTGGCGGCGGAGACGGAGTGCGTGTTCGCGGCTTGGGATCCGGAGGCGCGGACCTCGCGTCCGCTGACGGACGACGAGCGCGCACGCCTGGAGTCAGCGGCGTGACGTTCGACGGCACTTCGGTCCAGAACGCGATCTACATCCAGGGCGAGTGCCCCTGGCCCGTCTCGGCCGAAGAGTGGGAGTCGCTTGCGCGCGAGAAGCTCGACGCGGGCGCGTTCGACTACATCGCGGGCGGAGCAGGCGGCGAGTCGACGATGCGCGCGAACCGCGAGGCGTTCGAGCGCCGGCGGATCCGGCCGCGCATGCTGACGGGCAACACGAAACGCGAGCTCGGCGTCGAGATCCTCGGCACGACTTCCCCCGCCCCGTTCCTCCTCGCCCCCGTCGGCGTGCTCTCGATCGCGCACCCGGAGGGCGAGGTCGCGGTCGCGCGGGCGGCTGCCGCACTCGGCATCCCGTTCACGCTCTCGAGCGCGGCGTCGTCGTCGATCGAGGAGATCGCCGAGGCAATGGGAGACGCTCCGCGCTGGTTCCAGCTCTACTGGATCAACGACCGCGAGATCATCGCGAGCCTGCTCGAGCGCGCCGAGGCCGCGGGCTTCTCAGCAGTTGTCGTCACGCTCGACACGCCGATCCTCGGCTGGCGCCCCCGCGATCTACGTAAGTCGTACCTCCCGTTCATCAAGGGCGAGGGCTGCGCGCAGTTCTTCACCGACCCCGTCTTCCGGGCGAAGCTGGACAAGCCGCCCGAGGAAGATCAGCTCACGGCCGCCGCGATGATGCTCGCGACGTTCCCGCACCTTCAGCTGACGTGGGACGACCTCGCCTGGCTGCGCGAGCTCACGTCCCTGCCGATGCTCGTCAAGGGCGTGCTCACGGGCGAGGACGCCGTGCTCGCGCGCGATGCGGGCGTCGAGGGCATCATCGTCTCGAACCACGGAGGACGGCAGGTGGACGGCGGAGTCGCGGCGCTCGACGCGCTCGTCGAGGTGCGCGAGGAGCTCGGCGCCGACGCGACGGTGCTGATGGACGGCGGTATTCGCCACGGCGCCGACGTCGTCAAGGCGCTCGCGCTCGGCGCCGACGCGGTCCTGGTCGGGCGGCCCTACGCCTACGGGCTCGCGGTCGGAGGCAAGGAGGGCGTCGAGGAGGTGCTGCGCCAGCTCTGGGCGGAGACGGACATCACCATGGCGCTCGCCGGCCTCTCGTCGGTGCGCGACCTCGACGCGACGATCCTCTCGTAGCGAGATGACCGCGTGCCCGAGCTGTGGCCGGGACCACCCCGACGACGCGCGCTTCTGCAGCAACTGTGGGACCGCGCTCGGCGGAGACGCACCGGACAGGGAGTCCCGCAAGGTGGTCACGATCCTCTTCTGCGACCTCGTCGGCTCGACGGCGCTCGGCGAGTCCACCGATCCCGAGGCGCTCCGCGCGCGGATGCGCCGCTACTTCGAGGACCTCCGCGCGATCCTCGAGCGCCACGGCGGCACGGTGGAGAAGTTCGTCGGCGACGCGGTGATGGCCGTCTTCGGGATCCCGGTCTCACACGAGGACGACGCACTACGCGCGGTGCGCGCGGCGTCGGAGATGCGCGATGCCGTGGCGGCACACGGCCTCGAGGCGCGGATCGGCGTCAACACGGGTGAGGTGGTCGTGGGCGGCCAGGGCGAGACGCTCGTCACCGGAGACGCCGTCAACGTGGCCGCGCGACTCGAGCAGGCGGCGTCGCCGGGCACGATCCTGATCGGCAGCGAGACACGCCTCCTCATGCGCGACGCCGTGCACGTCGAGGCGGTCGAGCCGCTCACGCTCAAAGGGAAGGCCGACCCGGTAGCAGCCTTCAGGGTCATTGACGTGCTCGAGGGCGCCGAAGGCGTGACGCGTCATCTCGAGCGGCCGATCGTCGGACGCGAACGGGAGCGCCAGCGCCTTCGACGCGACTACGAAGACGCCGTCGCAGACGCCACGTGCCGGATCTTCACGCTGCTCGGGCCGGCCGGCATCGGCAAGTCGCGACTCGTCGCAGACTTCCTCGGCCACGTGGGGCACGACGCGGACGTCCTGCGCGGCCGGTGTCTTCCTTATGGCGAGGGGATCACGTACTGGCCGCTCGTCGAGATCCTCATCGCCGCCGGTGTCGAACCGGAGGCTGTCATCGGGACGTCAGCGGCCGAGACGCGCCTTTCCTTTCGCCGGCTTCTCGAAGAGCGCGCGGCGGAGCGCCCGCAGGTCGTCGTGCTCGACGACCTCCAGTGGGCCGAGCCGACGTTCTTCGATCTCGTCGAGCACGTCGCAGAGCTGTCCCGCGACGCGCCGATCTTCCTTCTCTGCATCGCGCGGACCGAGCTCCTCGACGCGAGACCCGGCTGGGGAGGCGGAAAGCTCAATGCGACCTCGCTCCTGCTCGAGCCGCTCGGGGAGAGCGAGTGCGAGGAGCTGATCGAGAACCTGCTGGCCGACGCACGGCTCGATGGGGATGTCCGAGAGCGCATCGTCCAGACGTCGGCGGGAAACCCGCTCTACGTCGAGGAGATGCTCGCGATGGTGCGGGAGCGTGACGAGGGAGACGAGATCGTCGTGCCACCGACGATCCACGCACTCCTCCAAGCGCGGCTCGATGCGCTGGACGGCGACGAACGGGTCGTCATCGAGCGAGGCGCTGTAGAAGGCGAGGTCTTCCATCGAGGCTCGGTCGCCGAGCTCGCCCCGGACCCGGTGGGGTCTGCCGTGGAGTCGCACCTATCCACCCTCGTACGAAAGGAGCTGATCCGCCCGGACACCGCGACGTTCCTCGACGACGAGGCGTTCCGCTTTCGCCACCTGTTGATTCGCGATGCGGCGTACGAGTCGCTGCCCAAGGCAACCCGCGCTGCGCTGCACGAGCAGTTCGCAGGCTGGCTTGCGCACCACGACCTCGTCGAGCGGGACGAGATCCTCGGCTACCACCTCGAGCAGGCGCACCGGTACCGCGCAGAGCTCGACCCGCAGGACACCGGTCTCGAAGACCTGGCGCGGAGCACAGCGAGCCACCTCGCGACCGCTGGTCAAGGGGCACTCGAGCGGGGGGACTTCCATGCCGCGAGCTCGCTCCTCGAACGCGCGACGACTGTCCTTCCTCCTGAGGACGAGCAGCGACTCGCCGTAGCGCCCGATCTCGCCAGCGCGTATTACGAGACAGGAGACGAGAGGACGGTCGGGGTCCTCGATGCAGCGCTGAATGCAGCCGATCCGATCACGCGGGCTCGGGCGGCGGCTGCACGTGCGATGTTTGGGATCGCCGGCCGTGCCGAGCTCCCGCGAGACGAGCGCGAGCGTTTACGGGAGGGAGCCCGCACAGTCTTCGAGGCTGAGGGCTACGAGGCGGGTCTTGCCGAGTACTGGGCCGCGGTCGCCTGGGAGGCGTGGATCGGGTGCAGGGCAGCGGACACGATCAGCGCGTGCGAGGAGGCGCTCGACCATCTTGCGCGGGCAGACGCTCTCCAGAGCCGACAGGCCAGCTGGGCGCGCATCCGCCTGAGTAGCGCCGCGCTGTACGCACCGCTCCCTGTGGACACGGCGCTCAAGCGGGTGCGCGCGCTTGCACAAGAGGACCGTCACCCGCTCTCGAGCGCGGGTCAGAGGCTGGTGGAGGGACGGCTGCTCGGGATGAAAGGAGAGACGGAGCGCGCGCGGGAGCTCGTGCGGGGCGGACGGCAGGTGTTCGTCGAGGCCGGCTCGCTCGTGACGGCAGGCGGTTTGTCCATGAACGAGGCCGAGCTCGCTCTCGAACAGGGAGACGTCGAGGAGGCAGAGATGGTCCTTCGCGACGGGCTCGAACTGCTCGAGCGGATCGGCGATCAGTCCTACTACCCGACCGTCTCGCTGATGCTCGCGTGGGTGCTACTCAACCGGCAGCGCTTCGACGAGATTCCACTACTGCTCGACCAGGCACGCGCGACGACGGCAACTGACGACATCGTCAACTTCATCTTCATCGACATGATCGAGGGCGCCGTCCTTGCGAACGCGGGGAGGCTCGACGAGGCCGAAGCAGCCGGTCTCCGGTCGGTCGAGCTCGCGGACGACACGGACTACGTGTATGCGCGACCGGTCGCGCACTCCCTGTTCGCCGAGACGCTGGCGCTGGCCGGAAAGCGAGACGAGGCAATGGAGCACGCTTCCATCGCCATGGAGATCCTCGCCGCCAAGGGGAACATCATGCTCGCGGCTCGCCTGCGGGAGCGACTCGCAGCAGTCGGGCTCGACGCGGTATAGGTTTCGCGCGTGCAGCTCCGCGACACGCCCGAGGAAGCGACGTTCCGCGCGGAGGTTCGCGCGTGGCTCGAGGCGAACAACCCCGGGCCAATCGACCATGCGGACGTCGACGCGCAGAAGGCGTGGAGCCGGAAGATCTACGACGCTGGCTACGCGGGGCTCACCTGGCCGGAGGAGTACGGCGGCCAGGGCGGCTCGTACTCCGAGCAGGCGATCCTGCTCGAGGAGTGGGCGCGCGCCGAGGCGCCGACACACCTCGGGGTGATCGGGCTCGGCATGGCCGGGCCGACGATCATCGCCCACGGGACGGAGGAGCAGAAGCAGCGCTACCTCGCGAACATCCTCTCCGGCGAGGAGATCTGGTGCCAGGGCTTCTCCGAGCCGGGCGCCGGCTCCGACCTCGTCGGCGGCGCGGACGAGCGCCGAGCTCCGCGACGGCCACTTCGTCGTCAATCGGCCAGAAGATCTGGTCGTCGTACGCCCACATCGCGGACTGGTGCATCCTCGTCACGCGCTCCGACCCCGACTCGGAGCGTCACGCGGGCCTCACGTACATGGTCGTCGACATGCACTCGCCGGGCGTCGAGGTGCGGCCGATCCGCCACATCACGGGCGACGCGGACTTCAACGAGATCTTCTTCGAGAACGTCGAGGTGCCGGTCGAGAACGTCCTCGACGAGATCGGCAACGGCTGGGCGGTCGCGATGACGACGCTACTCCACGAGCGGGGCACGCTCGGATTCGCGCTCACCGGGACGCTCGAGGTTTCCGTCCGCAAGCTGATCGCGCTCGCGAAGCAGCGCGGCCTGAACGACTCGCGCCTCCGCGACATGGTCGCGCGGGAGTGGATCGAGCTCCAGGCGCTGAAGCTCACGAACAACCGCGCGCTGACGAAGCTCGTCGAGACCGGCATTCCCGGCCCGGAAGGCTCCGTCTCGAAGCTCCACTGGTCGGAGCAGAACCAGCGGCTGACGAAGCTCGCGCTCGAGATCGAGGACGGCGTGGACGGCGACGGCTGGTGGCGCTACCAGCAGCTCCGTTCGCGCGGTAACACGATCGAGGCGGGCACGTCGGAGATCCTCCGCAACATCATCGCCGAGCGGGTGCTCGGCCTCCCGAGGAGTCGCTGAGCCATGCGCTTTGCGTTCACGGAAGAGCAGGACGAGCTCCGCCGCCAGGCGCGCGCCCTGCTCGAGGAGCGCGAGCCGAGCTGGGACGAGCTCGCGGAGCTCGGCTGGCTCGGTGTCTCGGTGCCGGAGGAGTCGGGAGGCGCAGGGCTCGGCTTCGTCGAGGAGGCAGTGCTCTTCGAGGAGCTCGGCCGGGCGCTCTACCCCGGCCCTTACTTCGCCACCGTCGGCGTCGCGCTGCCGCAGCTCTCGGCCGACGAGCAGGCGCTCGTCGCCCGCGGGGAGCGGAAGTACGAGATGGAGGAGGTCTCGCTCGACGGGCCGGTCTCGAAGGCGCGGGCGTTCACGGCGCTCGCCGCCGAGGCGGTCGGCATCGCGCAGAAGGCGCTCGAGCTCGCAGTCGAGCACGCCAAGTCGCGCGAGCAGTTCGGCAAGCCGATCGGCATCTACCAGGCCGTCTCCCACCCGATCGTCGATACGTACGTCGAGACCGAGCTCGCGCGCTCCCTCACCTACTGGGCGGCGTGGTGCGTGGCCGAGGGCGAAGCGGACGCGACGGTCGCAGCGCTTGCGGCCAAGGCCCAGGCTTCCGAGGCCGCCGTCGCCGCGTGCGAGCGCTCGATCCAGGTGCACGGCGGCATCGGCTTCACGTGGGAGCACCCGCTTCACCGCTACTACGAGCGGGCGCAATGGATCGAGACCTTCGGCGGCTACCCCGCGAAGCAGCGCGCCGAGATCGCCGACCTGCTGCTCGGCTAGGTCTCGCGTGACGACGGTCCTCATCACGGGGGCGTCGACGGGGATCGGCGCCGCGTGCGCGACGCGATTCGCGGCCGGCGGCGCCCGCGTGCTCGCCGGGGTGCGTAAGGCGGGCGACGCGCCAGAGGGGACGGAGGAGCTGATCCTCGACGTCACCGACGCCGAGCAGATCGCCACGGCGGCCGCGTCCGTCGACCGCCTCGACGGGCTCGTGAACAACGCGGGCATCGCCGTCGCGGCCCCGCTCGAGTACCTCCCGCTCGACGCGCTCCGCCACCAGCTCGAGGTGAACGTCGTCGGCCAGCTCGCCGTCACGCAGGCGTTCCTGCCGGCGATCCGGGCAGCGAAGGGTCGGATCGTGATCGTCGGCTCGATCGCGGGCAAGAGCGCGCTGCCGTTCCTCGGCGCGTATGCGATGTCCAAGCACGCGCTCGAGGCGATGGCCGACTCGCTTCGCGTCGAGCTCTCGGCCGACGGTATCCACGTGGCGATCGTCGAGCCGGGCACGATCGCGACGCCGATCTGGACGAAGCCGCGGCCGCTGCTCGACGAGCTTCCTGCCGAGGCGAACGAGCGCTACGGCCGGAGGATGGATGCGTTCCGCCGCCTGGCCGCAAAGCGCGCCGCCGGGAGCGCGGCACCGCCGGAGATCGTGGCGCGCGCGATCGAGCACGCCCTCCTCTCCGAGCGGCCTCGGACGCGCTATCTCGTCGGGCGCGACGCGAAGCTCAGGGCGGCGATCGAGCGACTACCCGACCGGACGCGCGACCGCGTGCTCGTCAAGGCGTTGCTCGGAGATTGAGCACGCGTTACCGTTCGCCCATGCGCGGACAGATGATGGACTTCCAGCTGACGCTCCCGCCGCTGCTGCGGCGCGCGGAGACGTACTTC
Organism: uncultured Actinomycetes bacterium; assembly: GCA_963826585.1. Classification (GTDB taxonomy): domain Bacteria; phylum Actinomycetota; class Thermoleophilia; order Gaiellales; family Gaiellaceae; genus PALSA-612. The sequence continues at coordinate 182,270 of CAWGXP010000002.1, read as the reverse complement.
TCGCAGCAAGAGATCGTCACGAGGCTGCCCGACAAGAGCTTCCACCGCTATACGGTCGGCGAGTCGGTGCGCCGGTCGAAGCAGCTCGCCGTCGCCCTCCAGAACCTCGGCCTCGAGCCCGGAGACCGCGTCGCGACCCTCGCCTGGAACCACTACCAGCACCACGAGTGCTACCTCGGCATCCCCTGCGGCGGCTTTGTCCTGCACACGCTGAACCTCCGCCTCCACCCGGCGGACCTCGCGTACATCGCGACCCACGCGGGCGACAAGGCGGTGATCGTCGACCGGTCACTGCTCCCCTGCCTCGAGCAGTTCAAGGACGACACGCCGATCGAGCACGTCATCGTCGTCGAGGACGACTACGAGGACCTGCTCGCCACCGCCGATCCGGACGACTGGAAGGACCCCGAGCTCGACGAGAACGCGGCCGCCGCCATGTGCTACACGAGCGGCACGACCGGCATGCCGAAGGGCGTCGTCTACTCGCACCGGTCGACGATCCTGCACACGCTCGGGGTCGCCTCGGGCGCCCCGCTCGGCCTCTCGCTGTCGCAGGCCGACACGTTCCTCCCCGTCGTGCCGATGTTCCACGCGAACGCCTGGGGCTACCCGTACCTCGCGACGATGCTCGGCGCGAAGCTCGTCTACCCCGGCCCCCACCTCGACGGCGAGAGCCTGCTCGACGCCTTCGAGCAGGAGCAGGTGACGTGGACCGCGGGCGTGCCGACGATCTGGCTCGGCATCCTCGCGCAGCTCGAGGCGACCCCTGACAGGTGGGACCTCGCCGCGCTGAAGGGGATGCTCTGCGGAGGGTCAGCGCCGCCGCGCGCGATGATCGACGCGTACAAGCGCCACGGCCTCGCCGTCGTCCACGGCTGGGGCATGACCGAGACGTCGCCGGTCGCGTCGACCTCGGATCTGATCGGCGATCTCAAGGACGCGGACTGGCCGACGCAGCTCGACTACATCGAGCTGCAGGGCATCGCGCTCCCGTTCGTCGAGCTCCGGGCCAGGACGGTGACGGCAACGAGATCCCGTGGGACGACGAGACGATGGGCGAGCTCGAGATCCGCGGTCCGTGGGTGGCGTCGGGCTACTACGACACGCCGGAGCAGGCGGACCGCTGGACGGACGACGGCTGGTTCAAGACCGGCGACATCGTCTCGATGCATCCGCGTGGCTTCATCCGGATCCAGGACCGGACGAAGGACGTGATCAAGTCAGGCGGCGAGTGGATCTCGTCCGTCGCAGCTCGAGAACACGCTGATGGGCCACCCCGCCGTCGCCGAGGCAGCGGTGATCGCGATCCCGGACGAGAAGTGGACGGAGCGCCCGCTCGGCGTCGTCGTCCTCAAGCCCGGTCAGACCGCAACCGGGGAGCAGCTACGCGAGTTCCTCGCCGGAACGTGCGCAAAGTGGTGGATTCCGGACCGGTTCGAGTTCGTCGACGAGATCCCGAAGACGGGCGTCGGCAAGTTCAAGAAGACGGCGCTCCGGGATCTGTTCGCTGCCGAGCCCGCGCCGGCGTCCGTGGACTAGCCGCCCGACCACGGACAGCAGTCCGACGTTCCGACTCCTCGCCCACTCGGAGTGGAGCTCCTCGGACGAGCGCGGCGCTGGATCGCTAGTTAGCACGACCGGTCGTTCTCCATGCTTGGATAGTACGACCGATCGTGCTATCTTGTCAAGTGCATTGAGCGAGCTGCTCACGACCCCCTCCCCCGGCTCGGGCAAGCGCCAGCGTTCGGACGGCGAGCGCAGCCGCGCGGCCATCCTCGACGCGGCGATGAAGCTCGCGACCGTCGAGGGGCTCGACGGCCTCTCGATCGGCCACCTCGCCGACCAGATCGGCATGTCGAAGAGCGGCCTCTACGCGCACTTCGGGTCGAAGGAGGAGCTCCAGCTCGCGACCATCGACGCCGCGAGCGAGACGTTCGTCTCGAACGTCATCGAGCCGGCGCGTTCGGCCAGTGGGGTCGCGCGCCTCGAGGCCCTTGTCGACGCGTTCCTCTCGTATCTCGAGCGGCGCGTCTTCCCCGGCGGGTGCTTCTTCGCCGCCGCGCAGGCGGAGTTCGACACTCACCCCGGCGCTGTGCGGGAGAAGCTCCGCGAGTCCGGGCGCCGCTGGCACGCGTACCTCGAGCAGCAGGTGCACGGAGCGCAGGAGCGCGGCGAGCTCCGGGCCGACGAGGATGCGGGGCAGCTCGCGTTCGAGCTCGACGCGATGCTGAAGATGGCGACCGCGTCCTTCGTCCTCCACGACGATCCCGAAGCGCTCGAGCGCGCACGCCGCGGAGTCAAGACCCGGCTCGCGCTCGCTGCCGCGTAGCTCGCGGCTCTGCGAAGATCGCGCCGTGTCCGACGCGCACCCCTGGGACGAGCACGCGCCCGAGGCGGTGCACGTGTGGAACACGCTCGGCTACCGGTTCGCGGGCAACGCGAACGGACAGGTGACGGTGGAGTGGGACGCGGCGAACGACTATGCGTTCCCGAACGGGGGGCGCATGATCCTCCACGGCGGGATGGTGTCGACGCTGCTCGACACCGCGATGGGTCATGCCTGCCTCGCGCGCCTCGCCGAGGGCGAGACGTTCCTGACCGCCGATCTGCACGTCGAGTTCTACCGCTCGGCGACTCCCGGGCTGCTGCGAGCGGTCGGAGAGGTCGTTCACCGCTCGCGGCGCGCGATGTTCTGCGCAGCCTCGCTCTACGACACAGACGACACGCTGCTCGCATCCGCCCGATGCACGCAGATCCTCCGGCCGACAGCCGCGTGACGCCGTGAAGGCAATCGTCCTCTCCGAGACCGGCGGCCCCGATCAGCTCGTCCTTCAGGACGTGCCCGAACCGGACCCGTCCGAGGGACAGTCCCTGGTACGCGTTCGTGCCGCGGGTGTGAACTTTCTGGATCTCTTGATCCGCAAGGGCGCCTACCCGCAGGCGCCGCCACTGCCGACCATCCTCGGCGCAGAGGTGGCCGGGGAGACGGACGACGGCCGTCGCGTCATCGCTTTGCTGACGGGCGGCGGCTATGCGGAACAGGTCGCGGTGGACGAGGCGCGGCTCTTTCCGCTCCCCGACAACGCGTCGTTCGCCGAGGGCGCCGCCTTCCTGCTCACGTACCTCACGGTCTGGATCCCGCTCACGCGCCAGGTGCGCCTGGAACCAGGGCAGACCGTGCTCGTGCATGCGGGCTCGGGCGGAGTCGGCTGCGCCGCGATCCAGATCGCGCGACACCTGGGCGCGAGCGTCGTCGCCACTGCAAGCACCGAGGAGAAGCGTGCGTACGCGATCGAGGCCGGAGCAGAAAGCGCGTACGGCTACGACGACTTCGCCGAGCACGTCCAGCCGGACCTGATCGTCGACCCGGTCGGCGGCGCGGTGTTCACGGCGAGCCTCAAGGCGCTGGCGCCGCTCGGGACGATCGTCGGCCTCGGCTCCGCGGGCGGCTGGTGGGAAGACCTGAGCCCGGCGCTTCTCGTCGGCCGGAACATCGGCATTCAGGGCTTCTATCTCGGCCGGCTGATGGGCCACCAACCGGAGCTCGTCCGCCAGGCCGCCGGGGAGCTCGGCGCGCTGTGGGCGGAAGGGGCGCTTCGGCCGCGCGTGGGCGTGCAGTTCCCGCTCGGGCAGGCGGCCGACGCTCATCGCCTGATCGAGGAGCGGCGACACGTGGGGAAGGTCGTGCTCGATGTTTGAGACAGCGGTCGTGACCGGCGGCGCCTCGGGCATCGGCGCGGCGGTCGTCGAAAGGCTCGAGGCCGAGGGGACACGCGTCCGGATCCTTGACCTCGCGACCGGCTTCGACGTCGCCGACCCGGAAGCCTGGGAGACCGTCGAGGGAGCGGAATTCGCCTTCCTCAACGCCGGCGTGGGCGGCAACAGCGGAGACCTCGAGGGCTACAGGCGGATGATCGGCGCCAATGTCGACGGCGTCGTCTTCGGAACACGTCGGATGGAAGCCGCGATGGCGCCGGGCGGCTCGATCGTCGCGACCGCGTCGCTCGCAGGCCTCGTGCCGATGCCCCACGATCCGATCTACACGCTGACGAAGCACGCCGTCGTCGGCTACGTGCGCGCGGTTGCGCCGAGCCTGGCCGAGCAGGGGCTCCGCATCAATGCGGTCTGCCCCGGCTTTGCGGACACACCGATCGTCACGCCCGAGCTCCGCGAGTGGGTCGCGAGCGAAGGCATCCCGTTGATTCCGGCGGAGCAGGTCGCGGACGCCGTGCTCCAGGTCGCGAGGTCGGACGAGACCGGGCAGGCATGGGTCGTGCAGCCTGGGCGAGAGCCGATCCAGTACGGGTTCCGAGGGGTGCCCGGCCCGCGATGACCGACGTCTACCGGACGCCTGAGGACCGCTTCGGGGACCTCGACGGCTACGCATTCGCGCCGAACTACTCCGAGCAGGACGGCCTCCGCCTGCACTACCTCGACGAGGGCTCGGGCGATCCGGTCCTCTGCCTCCACGGCGAGCCGACCTGGTCCTATCTCTACCGGCGGATGATTCCGCCGCTCGCCGAGGTTGCGCGTGTCGTGTGCCCCGACTATTTCGGCTTCGGCCGCTCCGACAAACCCACGGATCAAGGCTGGTACACGTTCGACCGCCACTGCGCGTCGATCGCGCGCCTCGTCTCGGAGCTCGACCTAACGGGGCTGACGGTCGTCGTGCAGGACTGGGGCGGGCCGATCGGGCTACGACTCGCGGTCGAGCAGCCGGAACGCGTCGCGCGGTTGGTGATCCTCAACACGGGCGTCGGCGGCGGTCGCCCGCCAAACGACGTCTGGCTTCGCTTCCGCGAGGTCGTGCGCACTGCGGGCGGCAACTTCCAGGCTGGCCGGCTGATCCGGACGGCGTGCGTCCGCGGCCTGGCGGACGAGCTCGTCGCCGCCTACGACGCGCCGTTTCCGGCTCCCGAGGCCAAGGCCGGCGCCCTCGCCTTCCCCGAGCAGGTGCCGACCGAGCCCGAGCATCCGAACACGAAACCGCTGCTCGCGATCCGCGACGCGCTCGCCGGCTGGGAGAAGCCGGCGCTCGTCCTCTTCGGCGACTCCGACCCGATCTTCCCGCCGCAGGTCGCAGACGCAATCGCCCGCCACATCCCCGGCGCGCTCCCGGCCGAGACGATCGCGAACGCCGGCCACTTCGTCCAGGAGGATGCGGGCGAGGAGGTCGCCGCGCGCATCGTCCGCTTCCTAGAGGAGACGTGAGATCGTCCCAGTGCACGCCTTTCCACGAACACGCGTCGCTCCTGTAACAGCTTCGATACGAGGGACTGTCCCCGGGACATGGCTGGAATGGACGCGGACGCACTGAATCAAGCGATGCCGTTCGGCCGCCGGCTCGGGATCGAGCTCGTGTCGGCGACCCCGGACGAGGTCGTGCTGGCGCTCCAATGGGCGGAGGATCTCTGTACGACGGCGGGGGTGCTCCACGGCGGCGCGATCATGAGCCTCGCGGACTCGGGCGGGGGTCTCTGCGCGTTTCTCAACCTCCCGGAGGACGCAACCAACACGGCGACGATCGAGTCGAAGACGAACTTCTTCGGCGCCGTCCGCGAGGGGCATGTCACGACGACGTCCCGCCCGCTCCACAAGGGAAAGACCACGATCGTCGTCGAGACGGACGTCCACGACGCCACCGGCCGCCACGTCGCCCGCGTCACGCAGACGCAGGCAGTCCTTCGCTAGCCCGAACGAACAAGCCTGAGCCCCCACGAGAGGTCGGAGAACCGGCGCGTCTCCGAAATCGTCAAGCCCGCCGTACGCGCGTGCTCGTGCGCCTCGTCGACTAGCCAGAAGAACTCCTCCTCGAACGACTCGATGACGTCGGGGAGGGACGCGTACTCCTCTGCCAGAGCGATGGCGGCCGCGCCGTCTTCGAACATCAGGTCGCCGATGACCGCGACGCCGTCGGATGGAAGCGACGAGGCGATGCGCTCGAGCAGCACGCCCTTCTCGTCCGCGGTCAGGTGATGGATCGCGTAGGTGCTGACGAGTCGGTCGAACCGGCGCGGCGTGTCGAAGAACTCGAGCAAGTCGGCTTCGACGTACTCGACTTCCGCGAGGTGTGCGAGCTTCGGCCGCGCTAGCTCCATCATCGCGCCGGAGACGTCGACGCAGACCACACGCCGGGCGGCGGGTATGAGCGCGGCGGTGTTTCCCGTTCCCGTCCCCAGGTCGACGACGACGCAGTCGGCGGAGATCTCGGCGCGCTCCACAGTCCAGGGGAGGAGCTCCGCGTAGCCGGCGCGAATCGGGTTCGTCTCGTCGACCACGTCGGCGTCGTACTCCGCCTCGTAACCGGTGTGGTCGAACTCGCCGACGTGCCGGCTGCGCATCGACGGCCGGCGAGCTACGAGAAGCGCCAGGAGCCGCCGGCGGCGTACTCCTTGAGGATCCGCCGGCTGACCACCATCCGGTGCACCTCGTCCGGACCGTCGTAGATCCGGCCACCGCGCGCCATCCCGTACATCATCGAAAGCGGCGAGCGGTCGGTGAGGCCGAGCGCGCCGTGCACCTGCACGGCACGGTCGATCACGTCGTTCAACGCCCGCGCTGCGTAGAACTTGATCAGGGAGATCTCGACACGCGCCTCGTCGCCCTCGTCGATCTTGTGCGCGGCGTCGAGCGTCATCAGGCGGCACGCGTGGATCTCGGCGGCCGAGTCGGCGATCCAGTTCTGCACCGTCTGCTTCTCGGCGAGCGGACCGCCGAAGGCCTCCCGCTCGAGCGCGTACGAGCACATGAGGTCGAAGGCGCGCTGCATCTGGCCGAGCCAGCGCATCACGTGGTGGATGCGCCCCGGGCCGAGCCGCTTCTGCGCGATCCGGAAGCCGTCGCCGGGCTCGCCGAGCGTGTTCGCGACCGGCACACGCACGCCGTCGTACGTGACCTCGCAATGCGTCGTCCATCCGCGCCCGCGGTGGCCCATGACGGGAACCGGCTCGACCGTGATTCCCGGCGTGTCAGCGGGCACGAGGATCTGCGTGGCCCGGCGGTGCGGGTCGCCGTCGGGGTCGGTGATCGCCATCACGATCCCGAAGCCGGCATTCTCCGCGCCGGACGAGAACCACTTGCGGCCGTCGATCACCCAGTCGTCTCCGTCGCGCACCGCGCGCGTGCGCAGCAGCGTGGGGTCGGAGCCCGCGACGTCGGGCTCGGTCATCGAGAAGAACGATCGTGTCTCACCCTCGACGAGCGGCCGCAGGAACCGCTCTTTCTGCTCGTCCGTCCCGAACATGTGGAGGATCTCGCCATTGCCCGCATCCGGCGCCTGGCAGTTGAAGACAAGCTGCCCCCAGAAGCTGCGCCCGATCTCCTCGTTCAGGTGCGCGTACGCGAGGAAGCCCTGGCCGGTGCCGCCGGCCTCGGGCGGGAGATGCGGAGCCCAGAGGCCTTCCGCCTTGGCCCGCTCGCGAAGCGACGCCATCAACGCCTCGGCCTCGTCGTCCTCGCGGTTCAGCGCCTGCTCGACCGGATAGACGTGCTCCTCGAGGAAGGCGCGATAGGTCGCGCGGAGCTCTCCGAACGCCTCGCTCGTTGGGATCTCGGTGGCGACCACCGGCCTATTATCGCCCACATACCTAAGATCGTCCGGTGCGCCTCGGCCTCTATCTCGGCTACGCCTCGCCCGGCACGAACCCCGTCGAGCTTGTCGACCTCGCCGTCGAGGCGGAGAAGCTCGGCTACGACTCCGCCTGGGCGGCGGAAGCCTGGGGCACGGACGTCGTCACCGTCCTCTCGTGGCTGGGCGCGCGCACGACGACGCTGAAGCTCGGCGCGGGGATCATGCAGATCCCGGGTCGCAGCCCCGGGATGACGGCGATGACCGCGGCGACGCTCGACCTGATGTCCGGCGGGCGCTTTCTGCTCGGCCTCGGCGTCTCCGGCCCGCAGGTCGCCGAGGGCTGGCACGGGCAGCGCTGGGGGCCGCCGCTCAAGCGGACGCGCGAGTACGTGGAGATCGTCCGGCGGATGCTCCGCCGAGAGGTGATCGACTTCGATGGCGAGATCTACGATGTGCCGCTGCGCGGGGACGGCACGACGGGGCTCGGCATTCCTCTGAAGATGATGATGCGGCCGCTCCGACCCGACATCCCCGTCTACCTAGCCGCGATCGGGCCCAAGAACGTCGCGCTGACGACGGAGATCGCGGACGGCTGGCTGCCGATCTTCGTCTCGCCGGAGCGGTTCCGGGACGTCTACGGCGAGTCGCTCGCCGTCGCGCGCGAGGGCTTCGACATCGCGGCCGGCGTCCACGTCGTGCTGACGAAGGACCGCGAAGGCGGCCGGGAGTACGTCAAGCACCACCTCGCCCTCTACGTCGGCGGGATGGGCGCCCGCGGGACGAACTTCTACAACGACCTCGTCTGTCGCTACGGCTACGAGGAGGAAGCGGCGCGGATCCAGGATCTCTACCTCGGGGGGAAGAAGCTCGAGGCGGCGGCGAGCGTGCCCGACGCGCTCGTCGACGAGGTCGCGCTCGTCGGCTCGCGCGAGGAGATCGCCGACCGGCTCGACGCCTGGCGCGCCTGCGGCGTGACGACGCTCATCGTCCAGAGCCACGATCCGGACACGCTCCGGACGATGGCCGAGCTCGTCCTTTGAGCGAGCAGGCTCCGCTGCTGATCCTCGAGAACGTCGAAGCCTTCCTCGACGAGCACGGGCTCGGCTCGGGACCGGTGCGCGCTAGCCGCATCGGCCAGGGCGGGGGCTCGAACTTCTCGTTCCTGCTCGAGCGAGGCGAGGATCGCTACGTGCTGAGGCGGCCGCCACGGCCGCCGCTGCCGCCCTCGGCGCACGACATGGTGCGCGAGGCGCGCCTCCAGCTCGCGCTCGCCCCGCAGGGCATCCGCCTGCCGACGATCCGTGCCGTCTGCGAGGACGAGAGCGTGATCGGCGTCCCGTTCTACGTCATGGACTTCCTCGAGGGGCACGTCGTCACGGACACGCTGCCTCCAGGCGTCGAGACGGAGAACGCGCGCCGTGCTCTCGGGCTCGACCTCGTCGACGCGCTCGTCGAGATCCATGCGGCTGACGTCGGCGCGGACGAGATCGCGGAGTTCGTCCGGCCGGGGAGCTACCTCGAGCGCCAGGTCAGGCGCTTCACCCAGCTCTGGGAGATCAACCGCACGCGCGACCTTCCGGACGTGGAGGCGGTCGGTGCGTGGCTCGCAGAGGAGCTACCGGAGCCGTTCCCGCTCGCCGTCGTCCACGGCGACTATCGGCTCGGCAACGCGATGGTCGCGCCGGGCGAGCCGCGGATCGCGGCCGTCCTCGATTGGGAGATGGGCGCTGTCGGAGACCCGCGCGCAGACGTCGGCTACCTGCTCGCGACGTACAGCGAGCCGGGAGGCGAGGTCAGCCCGCTGGGCGCCTCTCCCGCTACGGCGACGGTCGGGTTCCCGACGAAGCGCGAGCTCGTCGACCGCTACCGCGCACGGAGCGGCCGCGACGTCGAGCCGCTCGCGTGGTTCCAGGCGCTCGCGCTCTGGAAGGCGGCCGTCTTCTGCGAGGCGATCTACGGACGCTACGTCCGCGGCGAGCTCGCTGCCGAGGACGCGAGCGCGGCGCGATTCGAGCTCGGGGTGCCGCTGCTCGCTCGGACGGCGCTGGAGGTGATCGAGGGCCGATGAGGCGCCGCCTGTTTCTCATGCGCCACGGCGAGGTCACGTACTTCGACGCGGACGGCCAGCCGCATCGCCCGGACGAGGTCGGCCTGAACGCGGCGGGCAGGCGACAGGCGCATGCAGCAGCGGAGGCGCTCCGCGAGATCGCGTTCGACCGCGTCGTCGCGAGCAACCTCAGACGGGCCGTCGAGACCGCGCGGATCGTCGCCCCCGAGGCGAAGGTCGAGGAGTGGCCGGAGCTCCGCGAGCTGAAGGCAGCGTCGCTCGAAGGCCTCGACGAGGAGCAGGTCGAAGCCGTGTTCACGAAAGCGTTCTCCGGGCCGGCGCCGCTCGACAAGACGTTTCTCCTCGGAGAGACGATCGGGGAGCTCCTCGACCGGATCGTGCCGGCACTCGAGCGGCTCGTTGCCGACCCTGAATGGGACACGGCCCTCGCAGTCCTCCACGGCGGCGTCAACCGGGCGATCCTGTCCTACGCCCTCACCGGTGAGAAGACGTTCTTCGGTGGCTTCGAGCAGGCGCCCGGCTGCATCAACGTTCTCGACGTGGGCCCGGACGGCTGGGTCGTTCGCGCGGTGGACTACTCGCCGGAGGATGCGCTCCACACGCGCACCCGGCTGACGACTATGGAGGAGCTGTACGCCAAGTACCGGCCGTCGCGCTCGGCCTGAGCGCCGGCACGGCTGGACTGTGGATCGACCGGCACACAATTCTTACGCCTCAGTGCCAGGCACTGGAAGTGCGCCAAGTCTGTCGAGAAAGGCGCACGCTAGGGCAGAGAACTCGGCTGGCGACTCGAGCATCGGCACGTGACCCGCGCCAGGAAGGACGACGAGCTCCGCGTGCGGCATCCGCTCGGCGAGCAGACGCCCGTTCGCTACGGGTACCACGTGGTCGAGCGCGCCGTGGACGACGAGCGCGGGCGCATCGATCCGCTCCACCGGGGCACCGTCGACGACATAGGCGCGCGCAGCCTCGAGCTGCGCCCACCAGCACCTGGGCGGTGTCGGGGGATCGAGCCGCGCCTGGAGGTAGCTCTCGTACTCGTCCGGGTGCGCTTCGATCCAGCCGGGCGCGAAGGACGTCGGCATCGTCACGCGGATCGCCTCCTCGAGCGGCAGGCCGACGACCGACCGCCACGTCTCCCACGTCTCGGCCGGCAGCGGCTCGTGATCCGGTCCTCCCGGGCCCGTGCCGACAAGGACGAGCGAGCGCACGAGGTCGGGACGCCGCACGGCGAGCGTGAGCGCGATGAAGCCACCGAGCGAGTGGCCGTAGACGTCGGCCGCCGGTAGTCCGCGCGCGTCGAGCACCGATGCCGCATCGTCCGCAAGCTCCTCGATCGTGTACATCCCCTCCGGCTTGGCGGACAGCCCCGTCCCGCGGTTGTCGAAGGCGAGCACGCGTCTGCGCTCGGCGTAGGCGCCCCACTGGCCGCGCGAGCCCCACTTCGACCAGCCGAGACCCTGGATCAGGAGGAGCGGGAAGCCCTCGCCGCGCTCCTCGACATGCAGCTCGATCAGAGGCGCTCCACGATCATCGCCATCCCCTGCCCTCCGCCCACGCACATCGTCTCGAGCCCGATCGTGCCGTCGACGGCGTCGAGGTCGTTGAGCAGCGTGCACATGATCCGCGCGCCCGTCATGCCGTAGGGGTGACCAAGCGCGATCGCACCGCCGTGCGGGTTGAGCTTCTCGCCGAACGGGTCGATGCCGATCTCTCTGCACACGGGCAGCACCTGGGCGGCGAACGCCTCGTTCAGCTCGACGACGTCGACGTCATCGATCGTCATGCTCGCCGTCGCGAGCACCCTACGGACAGCCTCGATCGGCCCGACGCCCATGACCTCGGGATCGAGACCCGAGACGGACGAGGCGATGATGCGAGCCCTGGGAGAGATCCCGAGCTCGCGCGTCCGCTCCTCGCTCATCACGACGACCGCGGCAGCGCCGTCGTTCAGCGGACAAGAGTTCCCCGCCGTCACCTTGCCCTCGGGGAGGAAGGCGGGATCGAGGGCGGCGAGCGCCTCGAGCGTCGAGCTCGCGCGGGGGCCGTCGTCGCGCGACACGACGGTGCCGTCCTCCGTCACGTACGGCGTGACCTCGCGGTCGAAGTGGCCGGACTCCTGCGCAGCCACCGCTCGCTCCTGCGAGCGCTGCGCAAAGCGGTCCATCTCCTCGCGCTCGACGCCGAACCGCTCGGCGACGTTCTCGGCGGTCAGGCCCATCGGGATGTAGACGTTCCCGAGTCCCTCGTCCGAGCCCATCAGCCGGGGATGGAGCTCGTCCGCGTCCTTCGGATAGCCGTCGACCTGAGAGATCGACTCGACGCCGGCGGCGACGAACGCATCGCCCTCGCCCGCCCGGATCGCATGGAACGCCATGCGAATCGTCTGCAGGCTCGAGGCGCAGAAGCGGTTGACGGTCGTGCCGGCCGCTGTCGGCGGCAGTCCGGCAAGCAGCGCAACCCGCCGCCCCAGGTTCATCCCCTGCTTCGCCTCGGGGAAGCCGCAGCCGACAATCACGTCGACGATCTCCGCGTCGTCGAGCCCGGGCACCTGGTCGAGCGCGGAGCGGATGGCGAAGGCGGCGAGGTCGTCAGGCCGCACGTCGACGAGCGAGCCCTTCTTCGCCCGCCCGATCGGCGTCCGCGCCGCTGCAACGATGACGGCTTCGGCCATCGGCGGCAGGCTACCGGCCCAGGCGCGCCGAGGGCCGGCTGAGCCGGCCCTCGGAAACGTCCTACGAAGCGCTCGCTACTTCTTCGACGGGCGCGCGTCGACGAGGTTGCCGATCGCCTTCCACGTGCCGTTGTTGAACTGGATCAACCGCTGTGCCGAGATCGGGAACTTGTCGCTCTTGCTCGTCGACGATGAGACGCCCGGGAGGAAGAACGGGTTCGCCTTGTCCGACTCCTTCCAGTTCAGAGCGGCCTTCATCAGCGACGCCCGTGTGAGATTCGGGCCAACGCTGCGCGCAAGGTTGACGAAGCCCTGTGCCTTCGCCATCCCGTAGAGGTAGAGGCCATCCGTTGCCTTGGCGCTCGGGAGGTACTTGGCCATGATCGCCTGGTACTTCTTCATCCCTGCGTCGTTGGCCCACTCGGGGGAGGCCGGGTCCTTGAGGTACTGCGTGCTGATCGACCCGTTCACGATCGCCGCACCGCCGTTCGCGACGGCGAGCGTCATGAACGTGTCGGTTGCCGAAACGGAGTTGAGGTAGATCTGGTCCGGCTTCCAGCCGATCCGCGGCAGTGTCGCGTACGCGGTGATCGTCGGGCCCGGGGTTGCGAGGATAATGAGGATCGTCGCACCCGATCGGCGCAGGTCGAGCAGCTGCGACGCGACCGAGACGCCCGGCCCGAGCTGATAGCCACGGGTAGCGACGATCTGGCTCTTGTTCTTGCCGAGCCCGGCCTCGACGCCGGCGATGTAGTCCTTGCCGTAGTCGTCGTTCTGGTAGAGGATCGCGACCTTCGCGTCCGGCGTCTGGTTCTTGATCCGCCGACCGTAGAGCACGCCCTCCGCCTGGTAGTCAGGCTGCCAGCCGAGCGACCACGGGTAGTTCGCCTCGTCGGCGCCCCAGAACGTTGCTCCGGTGGATACCCAGAGCTGCGGCACCTTCTTCGAGTTCATGTACTCACGGACCGCCTGCTGCGGCTCCGTGCCGAGCGCGCCCACCGTCGCGAGCACCTTGTCCTGCTCGACGAGCTTGCGCGTCTTCGCCACAGTCTGGACGGGGTTGTAGCCGTCGTCCTCGATGATGAACCGGACCTGGCGGCCGCCTATGCCCTTCTTCTTGTCGGGGCCACGCGTCGCGTTCGTGTAGCTGAAGAACGCCTGCATGCCACGCGCGATCGGCGTGTAGCTCGCGGCCGACCCGGTAAGCGGGAACGTGCCGCCGATCGTAATCAGCTTCGCCGTTACGCCCGGCGACGCCTGTGCGCCACCGAATGCGCCCGTGAGGCCAAATGTGAGCGCAGCGGTGACCGCAAGTACTCCGAGTGCTGCCTTCTTCATGACTCGCTCCTTGTCGGGGTAGATCCCTCCGCTTCGGTAGGACGACTGTACACCCGTTTTGTTATCGGCCTCAAGAGCCGGCCTATACGGCCGAACAGCTGCGCAGCGCCTCCTGGCATCAAAAAAAGCAGTCCGAGGAGGAAGAGCCCGTACATCACAGACGGCGCCTGTTCGGGATTCGGGAGATGGAGCGTCGACCACCAGTCCTTCTTCGAGAAGTCCTCCGCCTTCAGCGGCGCGTAGACGATGAAGAGCGCGCCGACGATCGTCCCGGAGAGCGCGCTGAAACCGCCGATCGCCGCCCCGACGAGGAGCGTGATCGAGAGCAGCGGCACGAAGATTAGGTTGTTCACGGATCCGAGCTGGATCGCGAGCAAGGCGCCGGCGACTCCGCCGTACGCCGCAGCGATGCCGAAGGCCACCGTCTTGAACCCTGCAGGGTTGAGGCCGGACGAGACCGCGGCCAGTTCGGCGTCGCGGACTGCGCGAAATGACCTCCCGAGCTTTCCCGTGAGCGCGAACCACGCGAGCACCAGGAGCCCGAGCGCGATCCCCCACGTCTCGTAGTACGGCGTCGTCGGTAGCCCGAAGAAGATCCCCTGACCCCCGCCGGTGAGCGACGCAAGGCGGTCGGACTGCATGAGCTGCCAGAACGCCACGGCGAGCGCGAACGTCCCGAGCGCGAGGTACGGGCCATGAAGCCGAAGCGCGGGGAAGCCGAACAGGAATCCGATCGCGCCTGCCACCACCGCAGCGACAGGGATCGTCCACCAGACGTTCACCCCCCGGTCGGCCAAGATCGCCGTCGTGTACGCGCCGATGCCCATGAACGCCCCTTGTCCGAGCGAGATCTGCCCGCTGTAGCCCGTGACGACGTTGAGCCCGAGGATGGCGATGAAGTAGATGCCCACGAGCGAGAGGTTCGACGCCTTGTAGTCGGAAAGGAATGCTGGCATCACCGCGATCACGCCCACGCCGACGGCGAGCGCAACGGCCGGGACGATGTTCGCGCGAACGCGGGACATGGTTAGACGCGCCTCGTCACAGTCCGGCCGAAGATCCCCGCCGGCTTGATCAACAAGACGGCGAGCAGCACTCCGAGCGCGATCGGCAGCTCGAGCTCGGGCGACTCGGTCACGAAGTTGACATACGTCGAGAGCAGGCTGATCCCGACGCCGAGGATGTATGCCCCTGCCACCGCGCCCCCTGGGCTGTCGAGGCCGCCGAGCACCGCCGCAGCGAAGGCGTAGACGAGGATCGTCTGCATGAAGTTCGGATCGAGCCCCGTGATCGTTGCGCTCATCGTTCCCGCCACGGCGCCGAGCGAGGCCGCGAGCCCCCAACCGATGGCGAGCATCATCGTCACGCGGATCCCGAGCAGCCGGCTCGTCGCCGGTCGCACTGCCGAAGCACGCATCAGCAGGCCGGTGCGCGTGAATCTGAAGAAGCAGAAGACGAGGAACACGCAGACGACCGAGACGGCGATGATGCCGATGTACTGCGGTGAGATCACGACCGTCCCGATCGTGATCGGCTCGATCGGGAACGGGCTCTGGAGGATCTGGGGAACGGGCGTCCAGATCCACCCTGCGACACCGTTGACGATCACGAGTACGGCGATCGTCGCGATCACAATGGCGATGTCGCCGGCGCGCGAGAGCGGCCGGATCACGGTCATATAGATCCCTGCCCCGCCGAAGAACGAGACCACCATCGACGCAGCGAGCGCGAGCCAGAACCCGAACCCGTGGTGGGTGACGAGCGCCCAGGCCATGTAGGCCGAGAACATCGCCATCTCGCCCTGCGCGAAGTTGATCACGCCGGTGGCTCGATGGATGAGCACGAGCGCGAGCGCGAGCGTCGCGTAGATGCCCCCGTTCGCGAGGCCGGCGATCGTCTGCTGGATCAGCTCCGACCAGTCGAACGCGAGCATCGGCACCATCAGCCGAGATACGACTTCCTGACGTCCTCGTGGCGGGCGAGCTCCTCGCTCGTCCCCTCGAGCACGACCTTGCCGACCTCGAGCACGTAGGTGCGCTTCGTCGACCTGAGCGCGACGTTCGCGTTCTGCTCGACGACGAGCACCGTCAGCCCCATCTCATGGATCAGCTCGCCGACGAGCTCGTAGAACGACTTGACGATCGTCGGCGCCAGCCCCAGCGAGGGCTCGTCGAGTAGGAGCAGCTTCGGACTGGCGACGAGAGCCCGCGCGAGAGCGAGCATCTGCTGCTCTCCGCCGGAGAGCGTGCCCGCCTGCTGGTTCCGCCGCCCAGCGATGCGTGGGAAGTAGCCGGCGACGTTCTCGCACTCGCGCTTTGCGTCACGCCAGCTCTTCCGGTGGTTAGCGCCGATCAGCAGGTTCTCCCAGACGGTCAGCTCCGCATAGATCTCCCGGCCCTCCGGGACGTGCGCGATGCCGAGCCGCGCGACCGCCTCCGGCGACTTCCTTCCGATCGGCTTGCCCTCGAAGAGGATCTCGCCGGATCGCCGCACCGTGCCCGAGATCGCGCGCAGCGTGGTCGTCTTGCCAGCGCCGTTCGCCCCGAGCACGGACACGGACTCGCCGTTGTTCACGCTCAGCGACACACCGTGGAGCGCCTTCACGGCGCCGTAGCGCGCCTCAACGTCGCGAAGCTCGAGCAGCGGCGTCATTCGCCGGCCTCCACCTCGTCCTCGTCCGTGCCGAGGTAGGCCTCGATCACGGCGGGATGCGCCTGCACCTCGTCGGGCGTGCCGCTCGCGATCAGCTTCCCGAAGTCGAGCACGTGGATCGTCTGGGAGAGACGCATGACGAGGCCCATGTGGTGCTCGACGAGAAGCACGGTCAAGCCGAGCTCCTGCTTGATGCGAAGCAGGAAGTCACCGAATTCGTGCACCTCCTCGTGGCTCGAGTCCTCCGGCCGGCTCGTCGAGGAGCAGCAGCCGCGGCTGCGAGACGAGCGCCCTCGCGAGCTCGATCCGCTTCAGCGTCGCATACGGAAGCGAAGCGGCGACGCGCGGCGCGAGGTCCGCGATCCCCGTCAGCTCTAGGGCCTCGAGGGCGCGAGCCCGCCCGTCCTCCTCGCGAAACCAGTCGGTCTTCGAATGCGCCCCGACGAGGACGTTCTCGAGCACGGACATGCGCGAGAAGAGCTCGACGTTCTGGAACGTGCGCGCTATGCCGCGCCGAACAATGTCGTACGGCGCCACCTTCAGCAGGTTCTCCCCGTCGTAGACGACCCGGCCGGAGTCCGGCTTGTAGAGTCGCGTGATGACGTTGAAGGCCGTCGTCTTGCCCGCGCCGTTCGGGCCGATCAGGCCAAGGATCTGACCATCGGGGACGTCGAAGGAGACGTCGTCGAGCGCGACGACTCCGCCGAAGCGGCGGGTGAGGTGCTCGACGGAGAGCATCGCCACGAGGCGGGCATCTTACGACGGGAGGCTCAGACCTCGCCGGCGCTCGCCCGGCTCGACGGTGGGATCGTGCGCATCACATTTCCGCTTCCGCTCGGGATCGACCACGTGCACGCGTACCTCGTTCCTGCCGACGACGGCTCGACGATGCTCGTCGACACCGGCCTCGGACTGCCGGGCGCCGAGGAGCACTGGGCGAGCGTATTCGCGGAGACGGGAATGCCCGACCGCATCGTCATCACGCACTTCCATCCCGACCATGTGGGCTGCGCCGCGATCGTGGCGCGCCTGTCCGGTGCTCCCGTGTACCAGGGATCACTCGACTACGAGATCTGCGAGCGCGCATGGACGGGCGAGGCGTCCGAGCGCTCGTTCGACCACCTGCTCGAGCACGGGATGCCGGAGCGCGAGGCGCGCACGGTCCTCGAGCACCAGCAGCAGCTGAGGTCGTTCGTCCACTACGCGCACGAGCCCGAGCGGCTCGAGCCGGGTGAGACGGTCGGCGGCTGGCTCGTCCTCCACCTCCCGGGCCACGCCGACGGGCATCTCGGCCTCCTTCGCGACGACGTGCTGCTGGCCGGCGACGCTCTGCTCGGCGGGATCACGCCGAACGTCGGGCTCTGGCCCGCGTCGGCGCCCGACCCGCTCGCCTCCTACCTCCGGTCGCTCGAGCGGATCTCCGAGCTCGCGCCGAGCCTCGCGCTCTCGGGCCACGGCGAGCGCATCCTCGACCCGGCGGGACGCGCGCGCGAGATCAGCGAGCACCACGACGACCGCCTCGAGCGCACGCGCGCCGCGCTCGGAGACGAGCCGCGCTCGGGCTACGAGATCTGCCGGACACTGTTTCCGGACGCGCTCGCGCCGTCGCTTCGCCGCTTCGCACTGGCCGAGACGCTTGCGCACCTCGAGCACCTCGTGCACTCAGAACAGGCGGCCCGCCGGTCCGAGGGCGAGCGGACGCTCTACGCGCTCTGAGGCATGTCCTCGGCGACGATCTCGAGCCCTGTCGCCACGACGCGGCGGCCGTTCGCCTCGAAGACGACGTCGACCGAGTCGTTCTGGCGATACGTACCGTGGACGCCGAGGAAGAGCGACAGCCAGCGCCACGGGCCGAGGCGTCCTTCTTTCTTCAGCGAACGCGGGAAGACCAGATCGGGGCCGATGCGGACGAAATCGACGCCCTCCTGCTGCCGGACGCCGTTCACGTACACCTCGTACGACGGCCCGACGGCCGCGGGCAGGGTGACGCGCGAGCGATCGGCCATCGGCGGAAGCATGCCCGACACCCGCGCCAGCTCGGGTCACGGTGGCCACCACGACACGTCCGCGTGTCGTAAACGGCTGCGAACCGTCGCATTCCGGCGTCCTCGGTCGCGCCCGTATTGCCAATACGGGCGCTCCCTGCGTCCTTGGACTGCTCGGTTCTCGCGCGTTTCCGAAGACGCGCACGTGCCGCGACGACCACCATAGAATCCGAGCCGTGCGCTTCCTCGCCTTTGCCGTTGCGCTCGGAGCGCTCGTCGTTGCGGCTCCGGCGTTCGCGGCCAACGGCGGGCTGACACCTGTCTCGCCCGCCTCGGACAATGCCGAGGGCATCCGCGACGCCTACCTGCTGATCCTCGCCATCACGGGCGTCATCTTCATCCTCGTCGAGGGGACGCTCGTCCTCTTCCTCTTCAAGTACCGGCGGGGCAAGCGGGACCGCGTGGCCGAAGGCCCCCAGGTCCGCGGGCACACGAACCTCGAGGTCGTCTGGACGGTCATCCCCGTCCTGATCCTCGCCGCCATCGTCGCGTTCGTGTTCGTCAAGCTGCCGGAGATCGACAGCTCACCGAGCGCGAATGCGGCAACGACCAAGTCGGTCACGGTCGAGGGCCATCAGTACTACTGGCTCTTCCGGTATCCGGGCGGCCAGGTGGCGGTCGACAAGATGGTCGTGCCGGCGCACGAGGTCGTGAACCTCGACGTCGTAGCCGACGACGTGATCCACAGCTGGTGGATCCCCGCGCTCGGCGGCAAGATCGACGCCATCCCCGGCCGGACGAACCACACGTGGTTCGAGGCCAACCGTCCCGGTCTGTTCACCGGGCGGTGCGCCGAGCTCTGCGGGACGCAGCACGCGATCATGCTCGCCTCCGTGGCCGCCGTCTCGAAGCCGGAGTACCGGCGGTTCCTAGCGACGCACGCGCAGGGCAGCCGCACGGTCGGCAAGGAGACCTTCGAGGGCGTGTGCGCCAAGTGCCACGGCATGCAGGGCCAGGGCACGGACGAGGCTCCGCCGATCGCCGGCCGGACGTTCGACGACGTCACGAAGGAGCTGATCCGAAACGGCGGCAAGCAGATGCCTGCGGTCGGAGCGACGTGGAGCGAGGCACAGATCGACGCGACCATTCGCTACCTCAACTCGACGATCGGCTCGGGCGCGAGTGGCTAGCGAGCAGGCCGCCCCCTCCCTCGACTGGAAGCGCGGCGGCGTCACCAGCTGGCTGACGACGACCGACCACAAGCGGATCGGGATCCTCTACATCGGCACGAGCCTCGTCTTCTTCTTCATCGCCGGGTTCCTGTCCCTGATCATGCGTACGCAGCTGGCGGCGCCGAACCAGCACGTCGTCACTGGCAAGACCTACAACCAGCTGTTCACCGTGCACGGCACGGCGATGGTCTTCCTCGTCGTCGTCCCGATCCTCGCGGGCTTCGGGAACTATCTCGTGCCGTTGATGATCGGCGCGCGGGATATGGCGTTCCCGCGGCTCAACGCCCTCTCCTACTGGCTGTTCCTGGCCGGCGGGCTCGTCCTCTACGGGAGCTTCTTCGCGAAGGGCGGCCCGTCGAGCGCGGGCTGGACGGCATATCCACCTTTGTCCGAGAACCAGTACAGCCCGGGAAACGGCGTCGACCTCTGGATCCTGTCGCTCCACCTGTTGACGCTCGCGTCGCTCGCCGGCGTCATCAACTTCCTCGTCACGATCCTCAACATGCGCACGGCCGGCATGACGTTCATGCGCATGCCGCTCTTCATCTGGTCGATCTTCACCTACTCCCTCCTGCTGCTCGTGATCCTGCCCGCCCTCTCCGGCGGGTTGACGCTGCTGCTCCTCGACCGCAAGGTGGGAACGCACTTCTTCATCCCGGACGAGGGCGGGAACGCGCTCCTCTGGCAGAACGTCTTCTGGTTCTTCGGCCACCCCGAGGTCTATGTGATGATCCTGCCCGCGATGGGAATGGTCTCGGAGATCATTCCCGTGTTCGCACGCAAGCCGATCTTCGGCTACGCGGCGATCGCATTCTCGAGCCTCGCGATCGCGTTCGTCGGGATGCTCGTGTGGGCGCACCACCTGTTCACGGTCGGGTACAGCACCGGTCTGAACAGCTACTTCATGATCGCGTCGATGCTCGTCGCGGTGCCGACAGGGATCAAGATCTTCAACTGGCTCGCCACGCTCTGGCGCGGGAACATCTCGTTCGACACGCCGATGCTGTTCGTCCTCGGCTTTATCTCCCTCTTCATCATCGGCGGGCTGACAGGCATCTTCGTCGCGGCCTACCCGGTGGACTGGCAGGTGCACGACACATACTTCGTCGTCGCGCATTTCCACTACACGCTGTTCGGGGGCGCGGTCTTCGCGATCTTCGGCGGCGTGTACTACTGGTGGCCGAAGATGTTCGGGCGCCGACTCGACGAGCGGCTTGGGAAATGGCACTTCTGGCTGATGTTCGCGGGCTTCAACCTCACGTTCATGCCGCAGCACTTCCTCGGCCTGATGGGCATGCCGCGACGCATCTACACGTACTCCGAGGGCGGGTCGTGGGCGATCTACAACCGGATCTCCACGATCGGCGCGTTCGTGATGGCTGTCGGGATGCTCGTGTTCGCGTTCAACGCCCTCCGGTCGCGGCGCTACCCGCGCGTCGGCAACGACCCGTGGGTCGGCGACACGCTCGAATGGTTCGCGGCTTCGCCCCCGCCACCGTGGAACTGGGACGCGCCGCTCCCCTACGTCTCGAGCCCGCGGCCGCTCCGCGACCTGCGCATGCAGCTTCAGGAGAAGCGTGGTCCCTCCTAGGACGACGAGCGGCTGGCTCCGGCTGACGGCCCTCGCCGCCTCGGCGGCCGTGCTGCTCGCGGTCGTCTCGGGCGCAGCCGGGCTCGGGGCGACGCACGACGTGCTCGCGGCGCTCGCGCTGCCGCCGCTCTGCGCAGTCGTTGTCGCCGCGTGGCTACGACACCGCGAGCTACTGCCCGCCGCTCTCGTCGCCCTCACCCTGTTCGGCGCGGCGGCGCTCGTCACCGCGCCGGGAATCCACCTAGCCCTCGCGGCCACCGCCTTCGCAGCGACGCTCGTCCTCGCCGTGCTCGTCCACCGCGAGGCGCGAGAGCCGTTCGGCCGCCTCGGCGACTACGTTGCGCTGACGAAGCCGCGGATCATGTCGCTGCTCCTGCTGACCGGCTTTTGCGGCCTCGTCGCCGGCGCTGGCGGCCTGCCGTCGTGGGAGATCACCGTCTCGACGATGGTCGGCCTCGCATTGGCGTGCGGCGGCGCGAGCGCCCTCAACCATGTGCTCGACCGCGACATCGACCGGCTGATGGGTAAGCGCACGCGGGCGCGGCCGGTGGCCGCCGACCGGATCTCGCCGACGCACGCGCTCGAGTTCGGCCTGGCGTTGTCGGCGTTCTCGTTCACGATCCTCGCCGCCGGCGTCAACGTCCTGACGGCGACGCTCGCGCTCGTCGGCAACCTCTTCTACGTCCTCGTCTACACCGGCTGGCTCAAGCGCTCGACACCGCAGAACATCGTCATCGGTGGCGCCGCCGGCGCAATTCCACCGCTCGTCGGCTGGGCGGCCGCGACCGGCTCGCTCGCGCTGCCGGCGATCGCGCTGTTCCTGATCGTCTTCCTCTGGACGCCGCCCCACTTCTGGGCGCTGGCGCTCCTGATCAAGCGCGACTACGCGGCGGCCGGGATCCCGATGCTGCCCGTCGTGCGCGGCGATCGCGAGACGACGCGGCAGATCGTCATCTACTCCGTCGTCCTCGTCGCGTTCACGGTCGTCCCGTTCGCGGCCGGCTGGTTCGGGCTCGTCTACCTCGCCTCCGCCCTCGTGCTCGGAGGCATCTTCCTCGCGCTTGCCATCTTGCTCCGGCGCCGAACGACCCCCGCCCACGCCGCGACGCTCTTCCACTACTCGCTGCTCTACCTCGCGTTGCTCTTCGTCGCCGTCGCGATCGACCCGGTGGTCGGCTGATGGGGGTGGTCAGCTGATGGATCCCGAGCTCGAGCGCAAGAACCTCGTCCTCGGCTTGTGGCTGTTCGGCTTCTTCCTCGCGCTGCTCGCGATCACCGCCATCATCGCGGTGGCCGTGGTCTATGGCTAAGTCATCAGCCTCGCGTCGCTGCGACGCCTGAGCGCGCGGGCAACGGCTATGAGCGCCGCGCCGATCAGGAGGAACGGCCCGGCGACGAGCAGGACGTAGACGAAGGCGGCCAGCTCGGCCGAGACGACGTCCGCTGCACGCTCGAACGCTCGCTCGATGCGCGTCGGCGCCACCGGGACGACGGGCGATGCCTCCTTTGTGCGGAGGTGGAGCGAGACGGTCGCGAAGCTCGTGCGCTGGCGATCGCGCGCCTGCGCCTCGACGAGCCGCGCCAGCTCGGCCTCGGCGCGCTCGCGCTCGTCGGCCGAGAGCGCCGGGATCTCCGCCCGCAGCTCGGTGATTCGCGCGAAGCGGCGGTCGACTCTCGTCTGCATGTCCCGCACCGAGACGTGCTGGTCGAGGATCTTGCCGAGCCCCGAGAAGCTGACGATCGCCTGCTGCACGCGCTGGATCGGGACGCGCACGACGAGATCCGCCGTTCCGGCGTTGTCGCCGCTTCCGTAGTCGACCGAGCGTACGTAGCCGCCGAGGTGGCGCGTCTGGCGGAGCGCGGACTGCGTCTTCGTGGACAGGTCGTCCACTCGAAGCGTCAGCTGCGCCTCGTAGAGCTGGGCGCGCGTCCCAGGCGCAATCGCCGCCTTGCCCGCCGCGGAGGAAAGCGTTTCCGGCGCCTTGGCCGTGCGGTCGAGGGCGGCCACCGACGGCTGGGGCACGGCGGTCGAGCGTGAGGATGGGTTGCTGCCGACCGCCACGACGATCACCGCGGCGACTCGCAGCCGCTCCCAGTGGTGCGAGCGCCCACGCAAGGTGCGGCCGGCGCACGGGCAGTCTCGAGACCTGGGGCAGCCTCGAGACCTGGGGCAGCCTCGAGAGCTGGGGCCGCTCGGCGAGCTCGTGGACTCGCTGGCGTAGCTCGGGCGGTGCCGCCGGGGCCGTCGCTCGGAGCCCTGCGACGAGCTCGGCGAACTCACCCTCGATTGCGTTCACGTCATGCGAAGACATCGTCCCTCACTTTCTCTTGGAGCTTTCCGAGCGCGCGGCTCAACCGCGTCGAGCACGCCGTCACGCTGATCCCGAGCACACGCGCCGCCGTCTCGCCGTCGAGCTCGAGGATCACGCGTAGCGCGATCACCTCCCGCTCGCCGACCGACAGGCCACGGACGGCCGTCTCGAGGGCGGGCGACAACCCGTGCCACGGGTTCGTTTGTACGGCGGGCGGCTCGGTCGCGGCGTACGTCTCCTCACGCTTCCGGCGTCTCGACTCGGAGCGGAAGTGGTCGAGCGCCGTCGAGCGGGCAAGCTGGCAGAGCCACGTCTTTGCCGTCCCTCGGCGAGGATCGAAGCGCTTCCAGCGGCGGAGCGCACGCTCGAACGTCTCAGCGGTCAAGTCTTCGGCCAGCACCGGATCTCCCGTGAGGTAGACGAGATAGGCGTAGACACCGTCGAGCTCTCGCTCGGCAACGGTCGCGAAGCTCGTCTCCGCCACGTACACGTCTCCTATACGGCGCCGGCTCCGGCGCACGTCACGTCAGGTCTTCTCGTGCTCGGCGTCCGCTGCGCCGACGGCCTTCACCGCGTGCCCGCCGAACTGGTTGCGCAGCGCGGCGTTCACCTTGGCCGCGAACGACTCGTCCTGCCTCGACGCGAAGCGCGAGAAGAGCGCGAGCGTGATCGTCGGCGCGGGCACGTTCTCGTCGATCGCAGCCTGGATCGTCCAGCGGCCCTCGCCCGAGTCCTCGACGTACCCCTTGATCGCAGCGAGGTCGGGGTCCTCGTCGAACGCCCGCTCGAGCAGGTCGAGTAGCCAGCCCCGGACGACGGATCCGTGCCGCCAGAGGTCAGCCACCTGCCGCAGGTCGAGCTCGAACTCCGATGCGCGGAGGATCTCGAAGCCCTCGCCGAGCGCCTGCATCATCCCGTACTCGATGCCGTTGTGGACCATCTTCACGAAGTGGCCCGAGCCCGCGCCGCCGACGTGCGCCCAGCCGCCCTTCTCGGTCAGGTCTTCGAGGAACGGCTCGATCTGCTTCACGCCGGCGGCGGAGCCGCCGATCATGATGCAGTAGCCCTCCTCGAGCCCCCAGATCCCGCCCGATACGCCCGCATCGAGAAAGCAGACCGACTTCTCGGCCGCCAGCGCCGAGCGGCGCTGAGAATCGCGGAAGTTCGAGTTGCCGCCGTCGACGATCACGTCCCCGTCTTCGAGCAGCGGCAACAGCGTCTGGAACGCGTGCTCGGTCGGGTCCCCGGCGGGGATCATCAGCCAGATCGCGCGCGGCTGGTCGAGCTTGCCGACGAGCTCGACGAGCGAGCCCGCCGTGCGCTCCGGCGCCGTCCGCGCGTACGTCTCTACCCGATGCTTGTGGCGACGCAGACGCTCGGTCATGTTGCCGCCCATCCGTCCTAGCCCGACCATGCCCAGGTTCATCCCGCCGCTACCTCCTCGAGCGTCGTGCGCACGACGCGTCGTCCACGGTTTGCCAACGCCGCGTAGTCTCCCGCAGCCTGCGCCTCGATGAGGCGCCTGAAGCCGAACTTCCGCCCCGGGATCGCCACCTCTGCTCCCGGGTCGTCGACCACCTGGACGAAGACGCCGGTCGGCGGCCCGCCCTTGTGCAGCTGGCCTGTCGAGTGGAGGAATCGAGGCCCGAGCCCGACGGTGACGACACAGCCGGTCTCCCGCGCGCGAGAGATCAACGGCTCGAGCTCGGCCTCTCGCGCGGGGTCGATGAAGGCCTGGATGGCGATGTAGTCGCCCTCCTGCACGGTGTCGAAGAGCTCCGGTGACAGTTCCGTCACAGGGACTGTCCCCGAGCCAGGTCCGGAAAGGACAGCGCGCGTTCGCTCCTTCGCGTCCTCGACGTCGGGCTGGTCGAACGGGTTGATCTCGAGCACGGCGCCCGCCACGGCGACGGCGAGCTCGAAGCGGAAGAACTCGGCGCCGAGATCGGCTGGCTCGTCGAGCTCGATCGCGACCTCGTTGCGGTCGGCGCCGTCGGCCGACTCTCCCGGCGCGGGCACGAGGCCTTTCCCCTCCTTCCCGGTCGACTCGGCGATCAGCTGCTCGAGCCAGAGCCCGAAGCCGCCCGCCTCGTCGAAGACGATCTTGTCGCGGCCGGCCTCCCAACCCGAGCCCAGCGAGAGACCGAGCTCGACCCCCGGGTTCGCGTCCTCCACCCGGCACGCGTCGTGCATCTCCTCCGCCCGCTCGAGCAGGCTCGCGACGTCGATCCCGGCGAGCGCGGCCGGGGCGAGGCCGAACGGCGACAAGGCGGAGTAGCGGCCGCCGATCGTCGGCTCGCCAGTGACTACCTGCACGCCGCGCTCGGCCGCCAGCTGCTGGAGCTGCGAGCCGGGGTCGGTGACGACGAGGAACCGGTCAGCGCTCCGGTCGACCCGCTCCCAGAGGTAGTCGAAATGGCAGCGAGTCTCGACGGTCGAGCCCGACTTCGACGAGACGACGAACAGCGCGTCGTCGAGCGCGAGTCGCCGGACGGCTGCAGGATGCGTCGTGTCGAGCACCTCGAGCGACGACCCGTAGAGGCCGCCAAGGACGAGCGGGGCGAGGCTCGAGCCGCCCATGCCGCAGACGACGACCCGGCTGAAGCTCCGGCCCTCGGCGAGCGCCTCGAGCTCGGGGATCCGCTCGCGCATCCGCAGCGGCTCGTCCAGCCACCCGAGCCAGTGCGCCTCGTCGCGCCCCGTCCAGACGGTCGGGTCGCGCTCCCAGATCCGCTCTAAGACATCAGCGGGGTCGAGCTCACGCAGAGGCGAGCTCTCCCTGCTTCGCGCGAATCCCGTCGAGCGCCTCGGCGAACGAGTCCGAGAACTTCTCGACACCCTCGCGCTCGAGCGTGTCCGTGACGTCGTCGTAGTCGACGCCCGCGTCGGCGAACGCCCGGAAGACCGCGTTCGCCTCGTCGACGCCCTCGGTGAGGGTCACCGCCGCGCGCCCGTGGTCCTGGAAGGCGAGGATCGTCTCCTCGGGCATCGTGTTCACCGTGTCCGGCCCGATCAGCGTTTCGACGTAGAGGACGTCTGAGTACGCCGGGTTCTTCGTGGAGGTCGAGGCCCAGAGACACCATTGCTTCGACGCGCCGGCCTCCTCGAGCGCCCGCCAGCGCGTGCCCGAGAACGTCTCCTGCCAGTTGCGGTAGGCGAGCTTCGCGTTCGCGACGGCGAGCTTTCCCTTCAGCGTGTCGTGGCCGCCGATCTCGTCGAGCCGCTTGTCTGCCTCGGTGTCGACGCGGGAGACGAAGTAGCTCGCGACGGAGCTCACCGGCTCGAGGTCGCCGCCAGCCTCGAGGAGCCGCTCGAGCCCGCGGATGTACGCCTCCATCACCTCGCGGTGGCGTTCGAGCGAGAAGATGAGCGTGACGTTGATCGAGTGGCCGGCCGCGATCATGTCCTCGATTGACGGCAGGCCCGCCTTCGTCGCCGGGATCTTGACGTAGAGGTTCGGCTTGTCGATCGACGCATGGAGCTCGAGCGCCTGCTGCGTCGTCGCCTCGGTGTCTGCAGCGATCGTCGGGTCGACCTCGATCGAGACGTAGCCGGCGAGCCCGCGCCCGCCGTCCCACACCGAGCGCATCAGGTCACACGCGTTGCCGACGTCCTGCGCTGCGAGCGCGTAGAAGATCTCAGCCGTGTCGTCGCTCGAGGAGAGCTGCTCGAGCTGCGCGTCGTAGCGCGAGCCCTCGGCCATCGCCTTCTGGAAGATGGTCGGATTCGAGGTCACGCCGCGGATCGCGTCCTCGCGCATCATCCGCTCGAGCTCGCCGCTCTCGAGCAGCTCCCGCGAGAGATAGTCGATCCAGACGCTCTGTCCGAGCGCCGACAGTCGATGCAGCGGCGTATCGGGCATCTCAGCGACTACGTTACACAGATGGCGACCGGCACTGTCGAACGCTGGCGCGAGCTCGGACAGCAGCTGCGCGTCGACTCGATCCGGCCGAGCGCGATCGCCGGCTCCGGACACCCCACGTCGGGCATGTCCGCGGCTGACCTGATGGCCGTGCTCGCCGACGGCTACCTGCGCTACGACTGGTCGGATCCGGACAAGGCGACGAACGACAGGCTCGTCTTCTCGAAGGGCCACGCCTCGACGCTCCTCTACGGCATCTTTCGCGCGGCCGGCGTGATCTCGGACGACGACCTCGCGACGTACAGGACGTACGGCAGCATGCTCGAGGGGCACCCGACGCCGGTCATCCCGTGGGTCGATGTCGCCACCGGCTCGCTCGGCCAGGGGCTGCCGATCGGGGTCGGGATGGCGATCGCCGGCAAGTACCTCGACCGCCTTCCCTACCGCGTGTTCGTGCTCTGCGGCGACAGCGAGCTGGCCGAGGGCTCGATCTGGGAGGCATTCGAGCATGCCGCGCACTACTCGCTCGACAACCTCGTCGCGATCGTCGACGTCAATCGGCTCGGCCAGCGCGGCGAGACGATGGTCGGCCGGCGGACGGCCATCCTCGCCGAACGGGCGCGTGCGTTCGGCTGGCATGCGATCGAGATCGACGGCCACGACGTCGAGGAGATCGACAACGCCTACGCGGAGGCCGAGGCGCAAAGCGGCCAGCCGACCGCGATCCTCGCGCGAACGCTGAAGGGCAAGGGCGTGGCCGCAGTCGAGGACGCTGAGGGCTGGCACGGCAAGCCGCTCGACGACCCGGAGGGCGCGATCGCGGAGCTCGGCGGCATCCGCAACCTCCAGCTCGAGGTACGTGTGCCGGAGCCCGGCGAGCCGCACGTGTTCGAAACCGGCCCGCTCGAGCTCCCGCGCTACGCGCTCGGCGAGGAGGTAGCGACGCGGAAGGCCTACGGCGAGGCGCTCGCCGCCCTCGGCTCAGCCCGTGGCGACGTCGTCGCGGTCGACGGTGAGGTGTCGAACTCGACCTTCGCCGAGATCTTCAAGAAGGCGCACCCGGAGCGATACTTCGAGATGTACATCGCCGAGCAGCAGATGCTGGCTGCCGCCGTCGGCCTCCAGGCGCGGGGCTGGCGCCCGTTCGCGTCGAGCTTCGCGGCGTTCCTCTCGCGCGCCTACGACTTCGTCCGCATGGCGGCGATCAGCCGGGCGACGCTCTCCATGTCCGGCTCGCACGCAGGCGTCTCGATCGGCGAGGACGGGCCGTCGCAGATGGCTCTCGAGGACATCGCCGCCTTCCGCGCCGTGCACGGCTCGACCGTCCTGCACCCGTGCGATGCGAACCAGACGGCGAAGCTCGTCGCCGCGATGGCGGACGTCGACGGGGTCTCCTACATCCGCACGCTGCGGCCGGCGACGCCCGTGCTCTACGGCCCGGACGAGGAGTTCGAGATCGGCGGCAGCCGCGTCCTCCGCTCGTCCGACGAAGACGCGCTCTGCCTCGTCGGGGCGGGCATCACCGTGCACGAGGCGCTGAAGGCGGCCGACGAGCTCGAGGCCGGCGGGATCCGTGCCCGTGTAGTCGACGTCTACTCGATCAAGCCGATCGACGGCGCGACGCTCGCCGCCGCAGCGGCAGAGGCGGGCAACAGGTTGATCACGATCGAGGACCACTGGCCCGAGGGTGGGCTCGGGGACGCAGTGCTCGCCGCCCTGGCCGCAGAGAACGTCCAGGCACGCGTCGTCAAGCTGGCCGTGTCGGGGATGCCACGGTCGGGATCGCCGAAAGACACGATGGCCCATGCGGGGATCGACGCCGCCGCGATCGTGAAAGCGGCGCGCGCGCTCGCGGCGGCTAACTAAGACGCGACGAGGGCGAACTCACCGGCCGGCGCCTTCGCGCGGATCAGCTCCTTCAGCCGCTCGAGCACGTCGTCTTCCTGCCCCATCGCCAGCGCGGAGACGATGCGGCCGCCGGCGGTATGGAGCGTCACCGCGTTCCCGTCGTGGAAGTCGCCGTGCTCGACAAGCGCGTCGTGACCCGAGTGATCGCCGAGGAAGCGGATGCCTGCCCCGAACACCTCGGAGAAGAACAGCGACACCTGGTCGTAACCAGACCCGGTTCCGGCAAGCACCTTCCCGAGCTCCGTGCCCTGGTAGCTCGCGTTCGACGCGTGCTCGATCCGGCGGTGGTGACCGTAGACGGGGTCGAAGAAGCGCGCGACGTCTCCGATCGCCCAGACGTTCGGGCGTGAGCTCTCGAAGCGCTCGTTCACGAGCACGCCGTCGTCGATCTCCAGCCCGGCGCCGTCGAGGTACGCGGTGTTCGGCGTGACGCCGATGCCGGCGATGAGCAGGTCCGCCTCGCGCTCCTGGCCGCCCTTCGTCTTGACGGCGGCGATCTTGCCGTCCTGGCCCGTGACCTCGGCGACCTCGTCCTTGTAGAGGAGCTCGACGCCGTGCTCCCGGTAGAGATCGTCGAGGAATCGTGAGAAAGCGGGCACTGCGAGCGCCGGGAACAGCTGATCGCCCCGCACTACGAGGGTGACGTCGACGCCCCGTTGTGTGAGCGAGGCGGTCGTCTCGAGACCGATGAAGTTCGGGCCGGTGACGAGCGCCCTCGTGGACTGGGCCGCGCGCTCGCGGATCGCCGTCGCGTCGTCGAGCGTCCGCAGGGTGTAGACACCGTCGAGGTCGGCGCCCGGCGCCTCGAGCTGCCGCGGTGAGCTTCCACTCGCGAGCACGAGCCGCTCGAACGGGACGAGATCGCCCGTGTCGAGCTCGACATCGTGGTCGCGCACCGAGGCGACGGTCGTCTCGAGCTCGACCGTGCAGTCGTGCTGCTCGTAGAACGCCGGCGCCTCGACGAGCGTGTCGTCGGCGTCGATCTCACCCCGCATGTAGCGCTTGGAGAGCGGTGGCCGGAAGTACGGATATGCGGAGTCGGACGACAGCAGGCGGATGGGATCGGTGCCGCCCTCGTCGCGATAGCTCTTGACCGCCCGCGCGGCCGCGAGGCCGCCGCCGATGATCAGGATCCCATCGGTCATCCGTCCCTCTCTACCCTGTTCGGCGTCATGGCAGTCGTCATCGCCACCAATCTACGCAAAGAGCTGAGCGGATCGCCGCTCTTCGACGGCGTGTCGTTCAAGGTCGAACGACGCGACCGGCTGGCGCTCAGCGGGCCGAACGGCGCCGGCAAGACGACGCTGCTCCGCATGCTCGCAGGCGAGACGGAGGTGCACGGCGGCGAGCTCGTATTCTCGAAGGGCACGCGCGTCGCGCTGCACGACCAGCGGCCTCCGCTCGAGCGCAACCTCACGCTTCGTGAGTACGTGCTCTCGGGCGCATCGGATCTCGTCTCGCTCGAGCAGGAGCTGCGCGCGCTCGAGGAGGCGATGGCAGGGGGTGCGCACGACGCGACGACGCTCGCGCGGTACGCCGGCGCCCAGGCACGGCTCGAGCACGCGGGGGGCTGGGACTGGCGCGAACGGGCGGTCTCAGCCCTGCGCGGTCTCGGCTTCGCGGACGTCGATCTCGACCGGCAGCTCCGAACGTTCTCCGGAGGAGAGCTCACGCGCAGTTCTCTCGCGCGCGCGCTGGCGGGCGATCCCGACCTGCTGCTGCTCGACGAGCCGACGAACCACCTCGACGTCGCGAGCCTCGAGTGGCTCGAGGAGAAGCTGACCTCGATCGACGCGGGCGTGATCCTCGTTGCGCACGACCGCTGGTTCCTGGAAGCCGTCGCGACGGCCGTGCTCGAGATCGACCTCGGGCGCTCGCTCTACTTCGCCGGTCCATGGCACGAATGGCGCCGGGAGAAGGAGTCCCGGGCGCTCGCCGCCGGCAAGCTGCTCGCGCGCCACGAGGCGGACATCGCGCGCCTCGAGCGCTTCGTGGAACGATTCCGCTACAAGAAGAACAAGGCAAGGCAGGCGCAGGCGAAGCTGACGCAGATCGGGCGCCTCGACAAGGAGCGCCGCCAGCAGGCTGACACGCTCGACCGGCTCACGCAGCGGGGCCGGACGCTCGGCTTCGAGTTCCTCGATCCCCCGCGCTCCGGCCGAACCGTCGTCGATGTCGACGGGCTGACCGTGACCGCGGGCGACAAGACGCTGCTCACGAACGTCGCGTTCGCGATCGAGCGAGGCGAGCACGTGGGGCTCGTCGGTCCGAACGGCGCGGGCAAGACCACGCTCCTCGAGACGCTCCTCGCGCGGCCGCTCGGGTACGGCGTGGTGCCGGCCTACTTCTCGCAGCAGGGGCTCGAGCTCGACACCCGCGGCAGCGTCCTCGACTGCGCACAGCGTTCGACCAGCCTCAAGCGGCCGCAGGCGCAGAGCCTGCTCGGTCGCTTTCTCTTCTCGGGCTGGGAGATGCACGAACGTCCCGCGGCTGCGCTTTCCGGCGGCGAGCGACGACGCCTCTCGCTCGCGATCCTCGTCGCATCCGGCGCGAACTTCCTCGTCCTCGACGAGCCGACGAACCACCTCGACGTCGAGAGCCGGGAGGCGCTCGAGGAGGCGCTCGAGGCGTTCCCCGGCACCGTACTGCTCGTCTCCCATGACCGCGCCGTGCTCGACGCCGTGGCGCGCCGCACGCTCGCGATCGAGGAGGGAACCATCCGCGACTACGAGGGCGGCTGGGCCGACTATGCGCGTGCGGTCGCCGAGCGCAACGCGCCGGCGCCGAGCCCGGAGCCTGTGCGCAAGGTTGCGACGCAAGCGCCCGCGGCCGCCCCTCGCCCACCCCGCCGCAAGCCTGACGTCGAGCGGCTCGAGGCCGAGATCGAGGCGAAGGAGCTCGAAGTGCGGGACCTCGAGCGGCGTCTTGCCGAGGACTGGGCAAACGTCGACACGGCAGCGGCCTACCGCCGCGCGCGCGACGAGCTAGACGCGCTGCTCGAGAGCTGGGAGGCCCTCTTGGGCCAGAGCACGGCGTAGTACGCTCGCGGTATGGGCGACCGCCTGCGTCCGCTCTGGGACTTCAACGACCTCGAAGCCACCGAGGGCCGCTTCCGCGCCGCGCTGGACGAGGAGCCCGACGACGTCGGCCGCGCCGAGGTGCTCACCCAGCTGGCACGGGTCGAAGGCCTCCGCGACCAGTTCCAGGCGGGTGACACGCAGCTCGACGAGGCCGCGGCGCTCGGCGGCCCGGCGCCGCTCGCGGTGATGCGCGTGGCGCTCGAACGCGGGCGGTTGCGCCGATCGTCGGGCGACGCGGAGGCGTCCATGCCCCTCTTCCTCGAGGCGTACGAGCTCGCTCTCGCCGAGGGGGAGGCGTTCATCGCCGTCGACGCCGCGCACATGCTCGCGATCGCGGCCCCGGACTTCGACGCGCGTCTGGCCTGGACCGAGCGCGGCATCGAGCTCGCGCGTGCCTCCTCCGATCCCGAGGTCAACGGTTGGCTCGGCTCGCTCTACAACAACGCTGGCTGGGACCGGTTCGACGAAGGCGACTACCAGGCGGCGCTCGATTGGTTCGAGCGCGCGCTCATCGAGCGCGAGCGGCGACCCGACCAGCCCGATCGCATCGCGCACGCCCGCGAGGCGGTCGGGGAGGCGCGCAAGGCGCTGAGCGGGTCCGGGCCGGCCGCTTGATGGAGCTCGGCGAAGCTGTTTCGCTGCTCGAGCAACTGGTCGAGATCGAGTCGCCCACGTACTCGCCCGGTGTCGAGCACGTCGCCACGCTGATGACCGAGACGCTGGCGGCGCTCGGTTTCGAAGCCGTCATTCTCGAAGGCGCGCACGTGCGTGCAGACCGCACGGGCGACGGCGAGCCGCTGCTCGTCGTCGGACACACGGACACCGTCTGGCCCGAAGGAACGCTCGAGACGATGCCGTTCCGCGTCGAAGACGGTCGCGCGTACGGCCCAGGCGTCTACGACATGAAGGCGTGCCTCGTCGTGGTCGTCGCAGCCGTTTCCGCGTCGAGGACGGGTCGCCCCGTGCGCGTCTTCCTGACTGCGGACGAGGAGCACGGAAGCCGCACGGCCCGCGATGCGCTGCGTGAAGCGACCGACGGCGTCGCCGCCGCCTTCGTCGTCGAGCCGCCGAGCGCAGGCGGCCACCTGAAGACCGCGCGCAAGGGGCTCGGCCGATTCCGCGTGCAGGTGGAAGGCAAGCCGGCGCACGCGGGCACGAGCCTCGCCGACGGAGCGAGCGCGATCGAGGAGCTCGCGCACCAGATCATCCGCTTGCACGCGCTGACGGACGACGAGCGCGGCATCTCCGTCAACGTCGGTGTGATCACGGGCGGGACAACCGAGAACGTCGTCGCCGCCGCGGCAGAGGCTCGCCTCGACGTGCGCGTCGCGAAGACGGAGGACCTGGCGGTCGTCGAGGCCGCTCTCGGCGCCCTCGAGCCCACGATCGAGGGCACATCGATCACCGTCGACGGCGGCTGGACACGGCCACCGCTCGAGCCGACGCCGGAATCGCGGATCCTGTTCGCGAAGGCGCGCGAGCACGGACGGGAGCTGGGCCTCGAGCTCGAGGAGACGTCCTCCGGAGGCGGCTCCGACGCGAACCTCGTCGCTGCGCTCGGAGTGCCCGTCCTCGACGGTCTGGGCGCGGAGGGCGCGGGCGCGCACGCGTGGGACGAGCGCGTCCTCGTCGATTCGATCCCCGTCCGCGCCGCGCTGCTCGCGCGCCTGCTCGAAGATCCGGGCCTCTAGCAGCTACTAGGCGGCGCGCTTCTTCGCGTACATCGCGCGGTCAGCGCGGGAGAGCGCTTCCGTCGCCCCGCCCGCGATCGAGGCGACTCCGATCGAGACACCTCCGCGAAGGCCGATCGGCCAGATCGCGTCGACGGCCCGGCCGATGTTCTCCGCCACACGAGCCGCGTCCTCGGGAGTCGCTCCCGTCAGCAACACCGCGAACTCGTCGCCGCCGAGCCGCGCCACGATGTCCGCCCGCCGTACGCAGCCGCCGACCGTCTGCGCCACGCGGCGGAGCAGCTCGTCGCCTGCATCGTGGCCGAGGCGGTCGTTGACCTGCTTGAAGCCGTCGAGGTCGAGCACGAGCACGCTGCCCGGACGCGCGTCGCGGGCGAGCCAGTCGAGCTCCTCGACGAGACGTCTCCGGTTCCAGAGGCCCGTCAGTGAGTCGCGCGTCGCGAGCTCCGTCAGTCGTCGCTCCCGACCTTTGTGGTCCGTGACGTCCAGTGCGACGACAATGCCCATCCGCTCGCCGAGCGGCGAGACCGTGACAAGCCAGTCGCGGTCGGAGAACGGCAGCTCGATCCGCGTCGCGTCTCCTTCGAGGGCCGCACGATAGGCGGGCTCGAAGATCGTGGCGAGGTCGGGCGGCACCGTCTCGGTGAGCGTCTTGCCAACCGGCCGCGCGTCGATCGCAAGCACGTCGCGGCCCCAAGCGCGGACGTGGCGCAGGCGCCGGTCGAAGACCAACACAGCGCCGGGGAAGCGCTCATCGAACGCCTCCATCGTCGCGAGCCGCCGCTCCGCGGCTCGCGCTCGCACGTAGAAGCGCAGCGCGACGACGCCGAACACGTTGGCGATGACGACTCCGAACGCGGCGATCAGCACGTCAGGAAAGGCATCGGCTCGCCGAGCCTCCCTCTTTAGAGGGATTCGAACGGCACTAGACTCGCCGCCGTGCCTTCGACGCGCGATGCCATCGAAAGCCTCGGCCTTCCGCGAGGAGATCTCGGCGAGCTGCCGGCCTCCGAGCAGCGATTCCCCGACGGCGCGCAGTACCGCGTCGAGATCCCGAGCACGGAGGGGCCCGCGTGCCTCGACGCCGTGCTCGAGGAAGCCGAGCGTCTCGGGGTCCGCGTCCACCGCGTCTCCCAGGGCTCGGGCGTCTTCCTGCTTACGGACGCGGAGCTCGACGCGATGGCGAACACGGCCGCCGCAGCGCGTGTCGAGATCAGCCTGTTCGCGCGACCGAACGCGGGCTGGGGCGTGTCCGCCACGGCCCGCGCTCCGGCCGGCGCGGTTATTGCGCCCACCGCACACGGGCAGGAGCAGCTCGTTGCGTGCATCGACGACGTTCGGCGGGCGGCCGACCACGGCTTTCGCAGCGTCCTGATCGCGGATCTCGGCGTGCTCTCCGTTTTCTCCGCGCTCAAGAAGGCGGGAGAGCTGCCTCAGGAGATGCAGGCCAAGATCTCTGTGATGCTCCCGGCCGCGAACCCGGCCGCGGCGCGCGTCCTCGAGCAGCTCGGTGCGAGCACGATCAACCTCCCGACCGACCTCACGCTCGGCCAGATCGCCGCGATCCGCCAGGCTGTCGACTGCCCACTCGATGTCTACCTCGAGGCGCCGGACAACCTCGGTGGCTTCGTCCGGCTACACGAGATTGCGGAGGTGATCCGCGTTGCGACGCCCGTGTACGTGAAGTTCGGGCTGCGAAACGCGCCCGACGTCTACCCCGCCGGGTCGCACCTCGAGACGACGACCGTGGCGCTCAGCCGTGAGCGTGTCCGCCGTGCACGCCTCGGCCTCGACCTGCTCGCACGCTCCGGCTACGACCCTGTCACCTCGGAGCTCGGCGCCGCCGGGCTAGCGGTTCCGACTCCGGCCTAGCTGGCGTCGAAGGTCGCGATCAGCGCCTCGGCGACGACCTTCAGCGGCCGCCCGGAGATCTGGCTCGCGCGCCGCAGGCGATCGAACGCCTCGTCCTCCGCGATCCCTTCCTTCGCCATCAGCAGCCCCTTTGCCCGCTCGATCGACTTCCGCGCTGCGAGCGCCTCCGTCAGCGACTCCGCCTCCTCGCGCAGGGCCTGCAGCTCGAGGTGCCGCGCCCGCGCCGTGTGGATCGCCGGCAGGAGGTCCTGCTCGCGGAACGGCTTGACGAGATAGCCGAACACTCCGGCCTCGACCGCACGTGAGACGAGCTCCTCCTGGCCGTACGCGGTGACGATGACGATCGGCAGCGGCCGCTCCTCGAGTATGCGCCGGGCGGCTTCGATGCCGTCGAGGCGCGGCATCTTCACGTCCATGATCGCGACGTCCGGCTGGAGCGTCCGTGCGAGCTCGACGGCCTCGATGCCGTCGCGCGCCTCGCCGCAGACCTCGTAGCCGGCCTGCTCGAGCATCGCCCGCAGGTCGAGGCGGATGATCGTCTCGTCCTCGGCGACGAGCACCCTCAACTCGGCCCCCGACGCCGAACTAGTCATGGCG
The DNA here is from genome assembly GCA_963826585.1 of uncultured Actinomycetes bacterium. Classification (GTDB taxonomy): domain Bacteria; phylum Actinomycetota; class Thermoleophilia; order Gaiellales; family Gaiellaceae; genus PALSA-612. The sequence goes on along the minus strand of CAWGXP010000002.1, from coordinate 145,838 downwards.
AAAACGCCACCTCGACGCGCAGGCCTCCGTTCGAGTCAATCCCCAGGCTGCCGCCGAGCTCGTCCCGCACGAGCGCGCGCACGATCGACAGACCCGTGCCATCGGTCGCGTCGGCGCCGATCCCCGCGCCGTCGTCGATGACCGCGAGCACGACGTGGCCGTTCCGCTCCTCGAGCTCGACCCCGACGTTGGCCCCCCCGTGCTCGAGCGCATTCTGTAGCAGCTCCGTGAAGACGAGCGCGAGCGCCGTCGCCTGGCTGCCGCCCACGGACACGGGCTGGAACGAAGCCTCGATCCGCTTCCCCGGCGCAAGCCCCTGCGCGAGCATCGCCCGTAGCCGTTCGAGCAGGTCGCCGAGGTCGACGTCGTCGTCGCGCTGTTCGGTCAGCACCTCGTGGACGGCCGCGATCGCCAGCACGCGGTTGACCGAGTCGTCGAGCGCCTTGGCCGGGTCGACGCCGTCGGCCCGCGCCTGGAGCCTCAGCAGCGAGGCGACCGTCTGCAGGTTGTTCTTCACCCGGTGGTGGATCTCCTGAGCGAGGACGCCGCGCATCACCGCCCGCCCGTGCTCGAGAGCGACGGCCGCATGGTGCCCGATCGATGTCAGGAGCTGGGATTCCTCGTCCGAGAACGGCGTGTCGCGATCGCACACGAGCTCACCGATCTGACGGCCCTTCCAGCGCAGCGCTATGCGGACGGCGAAGGCGCCGGCGCGGCCCTCGGGCCAGGCGATCTTCCCGTCCTCGAGCACGAGCGCGGCCCCGGTGGCATCGACTGCGGCCATCGTCGTCTTGACGATCGCCTCGAGCGACTCCTCGAGATAGAGAGACTCGGAGACCGCCTCCGAGATACGCGCGAGCGCCTCGAGCTCCTCTACGCGCCGCTGCGCCTCGTCGTACACCTTCGCGTGGTCGATCGAGAACGCGACCTGCGACGCGATCGCGACGAGCAGGTCGATCTCGCTCGGCGTGAACTCGCGCGCCTCGCGCGTCCGGACGTTGAGCGCCCCCTCGAGCTTGTCGCGTGCGAGGATCGGCACGGCGAGGATCGACTCGTATTCGTCCTCCGGCAGGTTGGGAAACGCCTTGAAACGCGGATCGAGGTGGGCCTGCGCGGGGAGCATGACGGGCGCCCGCGAGCGCGCGGCCACGCCCGTGATCCCCTCACCCGGCTTCATCCGCGGCCTTCGAGTCATCTCCTCGACGCGCGTCCCGTGCGTCGCCCGTAGAACGAGCTCGTCCGCCTGCTCGTCGTAGAGGTAGACGAAGCACGCGTCGGCGTCGAGCGCGTCGGCCACACGTCGCGCAACGAGCTCCAGCACTTCCGCGAGGTCGAGCGTCGAGTTGACGGCGGCGATCGTCTCGGTCAGGAGCTTCAGGTGACGCGCGGTCTGGTCCACGGTCCGATTGTAGGAGCCTGCCGCCGGCCCTCTTAGGATGGGCTCGTGACGACGTACCAGTGGTTGCTGGGATTCCACGTCGTCTCGGCGATGCTGTTCCTCTCCGGCGCGGTGATGGTCGGCGTCGTGCACACCGCTGCGTTGCGCAGCGGACGCCCGAGCGAGGTCGCAGCGCTGCTCCGGTTGTCGAGGATCGGCGTGCTCGTCGTCTCCGTCGGAGCCGTCGCGAGCCTCGCGCTCGGCCTAGCTCTCGTCTCGCACCTGCCGTATCGCTCGCTGTCGGACACGTGGATCGCGCTCTCGCTCGCGCTCTGGGCGGCCAGCGTCGTGCTCGGCGCGATCGGCGGGCGATCCGCCCGTGCGACGCGGCACCTCGCGGAACGGCTATCGGCCGGCGGCGACACGCGAAGCGAGGAGCTCCACCGCAGGCTGGCGGACCCTGTCTCCCTCGCGCTGAACTACGGCAGCCTCGTGGCGGCGCTCGCGCTGCTCGCGCTCATGATCTGGAAGCCCGCCTGATGCGCTCGAGCACGCTCGTCTTCTTTCACGTGCTCGCGGCGGCGGCCACGGTAGGAGGCCTGCTCGCAACGGCGACGCTCGCCGCGAGCGCGATGCGGCGGCTAGCCGGGCGAACCGCCGTGCTCACAGCAATCGCCGCGTTCGTGACGGCCGTGCTGGGCGAGGTGACGCGGGCTCGAGAGGACATCGACGCCCACTGGCTGAACGTCTCGTCCGGGATCGCGTACGCAGCCGTGCTCCTGCCGTCGATCGCGCTCGCGTTCCTCGCTTCGATTGCCGGCGACCGGCCGACCCTGGCGCGCTGGACGGCGGTGCTCGCGGTCGTGGTCGCAGGCGTAGCCATTTCCGTTGGCTTTCTCATGGCCGCGAAGCCCGCTTAACAAAAGCCTTACTCACAGGGGAGGTGTTTCCTGACGAAACGGGAATAGCGTGATTCTCGGATGAGCTCGTTCGCAATCGATCTGACCTCGACGCTCGGCTTCCTGGTCGCCGACCGCCATGGGCGGCTCGTCGGCAGAGTCGAGAGCCCGATGTACGGAACCGAGCCGAACGAGCCAGACGCACTCGCTGTTCGATCCGGGATCTTCTCGCGCCGGCGCATCGTTCCCGCCGACGCAATCGAGGAGATCGACGGCGCAAGCGGCGTGATCGAGCTCAGCGTCGAACGCGACTCGATCCGCACGTTTCTCTAGAAACGCCGCTCTCTAGACACGCCGCTTGCGTAGCCGCAGGGGACGGGGTGGGGCCCGCCCCCTCGTGGTGGTCCCGGGAGCTCCGGCTCCAAAAGCGACCACGAGCTGCCCAAAGAGCAGCTCGCAGTCGGCCGTCAGTCAGCCCCGCCGCCGCAAAGTGGCGGGGCGTATACGGATCTTAGAACACACCGCAAGCTTGTGCGGGCTTGCTACAAGGTCGCGAGGTACCGGTCCATCTCCCAGGCTGTGAGCTGCACGCGGTAGTCGTCCCACTCTTTCCTCTTCAGCTCCACGTAGCGGTCGAAGATGTGCTTGCCGAGCGCCTTCCGTGCAAGCTCCGACTGCGCGAGGGCGTCGGTCGCCTCGCCGAGCGTCTCCGGGCAGCGAGACGATGCCCCGCTCGCGGCGCTGCTCCGCCGTCAGGTGGTAGAGGTTCGTCTCCATCGGGTCGGGGAGCTCGTAGCCCTGCTCGATTCCCTCGAGGCCCGCGTGCAAGAGACAGGCGAACGTGAGGTACGGGTTGCACGAGGGGTCCGGACAGCGAATCTCCGCCCGGGTCGCCTGCTCGGAGCCCGGCTTGTAGAGCGGGATCCGGATCAGCGCCGAGCGGTTCCGCTGCGACCAGGCGACGTACACCGGCGCCTCGTAGCCCGGGACGAGCCGCTTGTACGAGTTCACCCACTGGGCGAACACGGCCGAGATCTCGCGCGCGTGGCGGAGCTGGCCGGCGATGAACGCCTTGCCGACGTCCGACAGGTGCCACTTGTCGTCCGGGTCGAAGAAGGCGTTGCGTCCTCCCGTGAACAGCGACTGGTGCGTGTGCATGCCCGAGCCGTTCTCGCCGAAGATCGGCTTCGGCATGAAGGTCGCGTAGACGCCGTTCTTGGCTGCGATCTCCTTGACGATCAACCGGTACGTGAGGACGTGATCGGCCATGTCCAGCGCGTCCGCGAACCGAATGTCGATCTCGTGCTGCGAGGGGCCGACCTCGTGGTGTGCGTACTCGACCGGAATGCCCATCGACTCGAGCGCATGGATCGTCTCCTGGCGAAGCTCCGTCGCCGCGTCCAGAGTCGTCTGCGCGAAGTAACCGCCCTCGTCGAGCGTCTCCGGCACTTCCGCGCTCGAGAAGAGGAAATACTCGAGCTCAGGGCCGATGTTGAACGTGTCGAAGCCCATCTCCTTCATGCGCGCGACGGCCCGCCGGAGCACGTGGCGCGGGTCCCCTTCGTATGGCTCGCCGTCCGGCGTCACCACGTCGCAGATCATCCGCGCGACCTTCGAGCGGTCGCCCTCCGAGTACGGCATCAGCTGAAACGTCGTCGGGTCCGGGATCGCGACCATGTCCGACTCCTCGATCGCGTTGAAGCCCGTGATCGACGAGCCGTCGAAGCCCATGCCGTCATCGAGAGCGTCCTCGATCTCCGCGGGGGTGATCGCAAAGCTCTTGAGATGCCCCTCGATGTCCGTGAACCAGAGAAGCACGAAGTCGACCTGTTCGTCGTTGATCCGCTTGAGCACGTCGGCGCGCAGCGCCGGATCGCTCGTTGCCCTGTCCACCGTCTCCACCATCTGGACCTCCTTCGAAGTCGTCCCAGAAATGCAAAAAGCCCCGGGCGCAATTGCCCGAGGCCACGTCGCCTCACGACGGACGGAGTGTAGCGTCTCGACGCGACGCTGTCATCACCTCATCTGTCACCAGCTGAGCGGAACGAGGTGGAGGCTCCGGTAGGGCCGTAGTCCGATGGGCGCGACATCCTTCGTCGGGATGTCCACCTCCCAGTCGGCGCGTAGGATCGACCGCGCGCGGAGGCCTTCTGTCGGCGCTCGAGCTGGTACGGAGCGCCCACGACATCGCGATACACACACGGGCCGACTGGGCGCGCGCATTACGTCGTCGCCAACACGCACGGAACGGCCGTCGCTTCTTCTCCCAGTTCGTCGGACGAAGGTCGCTCTGCTTCGATGTCGGCGCGAACGTCGGCACGCGAGCCGAGATCTTCCTCTCGCTTGGCGCGACGGTCGTCGCAGTCGAGCCTCAACCGGCCTGCGTCGCGCGACTGAGGCTGTTCGACGATCCCCGGCTGATCGTCGAGGAGATCGGCCTGGGCGCTTCCGCGGGTAGCGCTGAGATGCGCATCGCCGATCACGACGTGCTCTCCAGCATGGCTCCCGAGTGGATCGAACGCGTCCGCACGTCTGGCCGGTTCCCCGCTCGTCAGTGGGGCCAGACGATCAGCGTGCGGGTCGACACGCTCGACGCGATGATCGAGCGCCATGGGGTTCCGAGCTTCTGCAAGATCGACGTCGAGGGCTACGAGCGAGAGGTCCTCGCGGGGCTCTCGCAGCCGCTACCGGCCGTGTCGTTCGAGTGCACGCCGGAATATGCCGAGGTCGCGCTCCGGTGCGTCGACCACCTGCGGTCGCTGGGAATGACGAGGTTCAACTTCTCGGCGGGCGAGACGTGGCACCTCCTGTGGGACCGGTGGAGACCGTTCGAGTCGATCGTCGCGCTTCTCGATGATCTGCCCCGCGACGGTCGGTTCTTCGGCGACGTGTACGCGACAACCCAGGGCGTGTGAGCTAGGCAGGCTTTCGCGCCAGGAAGACGACGAAGTCGTCGTCCGAGGTCGGCTCGCGGTCGGAGAGCGCGCCGCGCACCTCGATGTCGACGAAGCCCGCGCCTTCAAGCAGGAGCTCGAGCTCGGGGGTGAAGTACTGGGTCATCTCGATCCTGTGCAGCTCCTCGGCGAGCAGCTCATCGACGCGCCAGTGAAGGGCACGCATCTCGATCGCGACGCGCTGCGCGAGTGGATCCGACTCGACGAGGCGCGAGCGAAGCTCTAGGTCGGTGCCGTCCGATAGTGCACGGCGGTCGCCCTCATCGCGCCAGGATCGCGGAAGCTCCTCCCGTTTGTCCTTCTTCCAGTAGTCCCAGAGGAAAGCGTTTGCATACGGAACCTCGTTGTCGAGGACGAGCGTGCCGCCGGGCTCCAGGTGCTCGTAGATCCGCCGCAGGCCTTCGACATCGTGCTCCCGGTGACCGCCGAGCCCGAAGCCACCGCAGACGATGATCGTGCGGTAGCGCCGCGGCAGGTCGAGCTCGTGCATCGCCTGGGCGTAGAGGTTGGGCGGCGCCAGCCCTTCCCGCGCACAGCGCTCGCGAACATGCGCGAGCATGTCGGGCGAGATGTCGGAGCCGTCGACGTCGAGCCCAGCCTCGAGATACGGCACGAGCAGCCGGCCCGTGCCACACGCTGCGTCGAGCGCAGGCTGACCTGCCTCGACGAACGGCCGGAACCAGTCGATTTCGGGGCCGTCGAGGTTGAACTCCGCCCACCAGCGGGCCACGATCCCGTAGTGCCAGGTCTGCGCTGAGTCTTCGGTCATACAGCGAGCACGCGGTCGACTTCAGCGCGCGCGAAGCGCTCCGCCTCGCGCGGATAGCCGTCGACATCCGAGCAGAGCTGTGCGTACAGGTCCATGGTCGCGCCCAGAGCGAACCGAACGTCGTCTTCGTCGTAGTGCGCGAACGTCCCTCCTAGTCCGCTCACGACTGCAGGGTCGCCCCACTGCTCGACGAAGCGGCCGCCGTACCAGTGGTCGACGCGGCGAATCCGTGCCTCCCACTCGAGCGCGAGGAGGAGAAGCCGTTTCAGGTCCCCGTTACAGCATTCCACTGCCCGCCAGAGCTCCCCGCGACCCAGCTTCTTCGCCGCCCAGATGGCCTTGAACCAGAACTCGCTCGCCGCCTCGCCCACCTCGTGCGCCGTCGGCGGCGCGGTCGGAGGCTTCCAACCCGCCGCGCTCTCTACGACGCAAACGAGCGCGCCATCGCGGTCGTAAAGGACGCGTGCCCCGCGATACACGAGCTCACGCACGGCGTCGGTCGGCTCGCGCAAGAGGTTCTCTGCAGGGACGGCGACGAGATCGACGTCGGTTCCATCCGCAAACGCGAGACGACGTTGCGGGAATCCTCCAGGCGGCCGTTCCACGAACATGATTACCGCATCGGCGAATGCGGACCTGGAATCCTCCAGCACCCCCTCGACGTCATCCGTGAGGACGAGGAGGTCTACGTCGCCCCAGGCGTCAGGCGCGCGGACCGCGGAGCCCACGAGAAGTACCGCCTGTACGTCGTCGCGCGCGCTTGCCCACGAGCAGACGCGGTCGATCACGCCGATGCGCCCGTGTAGTTCTTCAAGCCGTAGCGCCAGAACCACCGCGTGAACCCGGCGAGCACGATCGCGAAGCCGATCGCCACGGCGAGCGTCTGCCAATCGAGGCGCGACGTCACCGCCTCCGCGGGAACGGTGATCGCGAAGCCGATCGGCACGAGGAACGTCACGCTGAGACGCAGCCAGGTGGGGTAGATGCCGACCGGGAAGCGGCCGGTCAAGTAGACGCCATCGAACAGCTCTGCGACGTTCTCCATGCGAACGACCCAGAAGGCCCCCGTCGTCATGACGAGCCAGAAGCAGTAGATCATCGCCGTGCCGATGGCAAGCGCCACGATGAACGTGAGCGCATTCACGACACCGACCGGCGGCCCCAGGCCGTTGATGCCCGACTGCGAGCAGGATGAGCCCCGAGACGATGTCAACGGACTGCCAGATCCGGAACGTGCGCACGCTGACGAGCACCTGCGCGTCCTCCGGCTTCGTGAGCGCGTAGTCGAGCGTCCCCTGCTGGACGTCTTCCATCAGCTGCATCATGTTCGGCTGGATGAACGTCCGGATCACTCCGCCGAGGAGGATCTGGATGCCGAGGAGGCACAGGAGCTCCGGTTGTGTCCAACCGTTCAACGCCGTCGTGTGCGAGTAGACGAGCGCGAGCACGACGAGGCCCGTCACCACCTGGACGAGCGACTGGAGCAGGCTCACGAAGAAGTTCACGCGGTACTGGAGCTCGTTCAGCACACCGACCTTGAGAAAGAGCCAGGAGACTCGCAGCGTGCGCATCGTTATCCCCCGACCGCCGAGAAGCGCTTGATTGCCGAGCGCCAGGCGATGAGGAAGAGCCCGAGCCCGGCGCCGATCCAGAACACCTGCACGAACAACCCGCCCACGAGCTGCCGGTTCGAGAAGTCGCCGGCGAGGCACTCGATCGGGTAGTAGAACGTCCACTTGAAGGGGAGGAAGTTCGCGAGCGTCTGCGTCCAGTCCGGCATCAACGTCAGCGGCACGAGCCGCCCGGAGAGCAGGAGCTCGATCATCATCCAGAGGTCGAAGATCGCCGCACCGCGGGTCGTCCAGAAGCAGAGCATCCCGACGAGCGACTGGAACATCGTCCGGATGAGGTACGCGCCCCAGATGGCGAGGAAGAACACGACGATCTTCTCCGCGGTCAGCACGAACGTCGGGTCGAAGATCAGCGTTAGCGCCGCTCCGATCGGGATCCAGAGCGCGATCACGACCACCTTCCAGCCCGCGAAGTACGCGATGTCGTAGTGGAGCGGATGGATGGGTCGGAGCAGCTGGCCGGACAGCTGCCCTTCTCGGATCCGCCACTCCCAGAACGGCGCGCCGAAGACGATGTTCATGTTGCGGACGAGCGTCCAGACGATGTAGTAGGCGGCGAACTCGCCGGCTGTGATGCCCTGCACCGCGCCGCCTGACTGGTCGGCGATCGTCGTCCAGACCACGAGGTAGATCACCGGCTCGGCGACCATGCCGAGCATGTAGAAGTAGTTCGAGACGCGGTATTGGAACTGCGTCGTGACGCCTGTTCGCATGGTGGTCAAGTAGAAGTCGACCATCGAGCGGACGCGGCCGGCCTCAGCGAGGGGAGGAAGAGCGGTCGTGCTCATCTCGGCTGGGCGAAGACGAGCTCGATCACGTCCTCGATCGGCGGGTCCTCGATGGTGAGGTCGAGCACCTGGTGCTCGGAGAGCAGGCGTGCGGCCACCTCGGACGTCTGGGCCTTCGGCACACGCATCGTCACCCAGTCGCCATCGCGGTGGATCACGTCGCCGTAGGAACTGAGGTCCACCTGCCCGTTCTCGAGCGCGACGCCGATCGTCTTGTACGCAGCGAACGTGTCCGAGAGGCCGGTGAGCGGCCCGTCGTAGCGGATGACGCCGTGGTGGATGACGATCACGCGCTTGCAGAGCGCCTCGACGTCGGCCATGTAGTGGCTCGTCAAGAGCACGGTCGCGCCGTGGCGTCGGTTGTACTCGGCGACGAACGAGCGGATGCGCTTCTGCATGGTCACGTCGAGACCGATCGTCGGCTCGTCGAGGAACAGCACCTGCGGCAGGTGGAGGAGCGAGCCGACGATCTCGACCTTCATCCGCTCGCCCAGCGAAAGGTTCCGCACGGGCTTGTTCACGAGATCGGAGACGTCGAGCAGCTCGATCAGCTCGTCCCTGGTCTCCGTGAACTGCTCGCGCGGAAGGCGGTAGATGGCGCGGTTGAGCTCGAACGAGTCGAGGGCCGGCAGATCCCACTGGAGCTGGTTGCGGTTGCCCATCACGAGCGTGATCCACCGGAGGAGCTCGCGCTCGCGCTTCGACGGCACGCGGCCGAGCACACGAGCCTCGCCCGAGGTCGGGTAAAGGAGGCCGGAAAGCATCTTCAGCGTCGTCGTCTTGCCGGCGCCATTCGGGCCGAGGAAGCCGACGACCTCACCGGGGCCGATGTCGAACGAGATGCCGTCGACCGCCTTCACCTCGCGCATCGTCCTGCGCAAGAGCCCCTTGGTCGCTTGCTTGAGGCCCGCCTCCCGCTCGGGTACCTGGAACGTCTTCACGAGGCCGTCGACACGGACGACGCCATCCGTCACGACACGACTCCGTTAGTGGCCTTCGGCGACCTCGAACAGCTGCAGGTGGTTTGCCTCGGGGTCGTAGAAGTGCATCGCCTTGCCCCAGTCGGCGTGATAGACGTCGCCGACCTCGACGCCGGCGTCGCGCAGCCGAGCCGTCTCGGCCTCGACGCTGTCGACGCGGAACGTGACGACGTTCGCGTTCGACCGCGGATAGGGAAATGTGAGCTTCTTCCCGAAGCGCGCGTGATCGAATAGCTCGAGCGTCCCCCCGCCCTCGGTGCGGAACTGCGCCCAGTCGACGCCGATCTCGTGACCAGGCCCGGGGTCGTCGTCTCCGAGCGGCAGCCCGAGCGTCTCCCGGTAGAAGGCGTACATGGGCGGGAAGTCCTCGACGTACAGGAGCGTGAGCCCGAGCCGCATGTGGCTTCGAACGACGTCTCCCGTGCGTCCATTCCTACCCGCTCCGCTTCAGCTTCCCGTGCTGCTTCGCATATCGCTCGCCGCGCGCGAAGATCCAGAGCCCGAGCGGGATCGAGATGACGCCGATCAGCAGCAGCGGCCAGATGTCGCCCCAGAGCGAGCTCAGAGCCGCGCCGTCGAGGATCGCGGCGCGAACCCCGTCGAGCGCATACGTCGCCGGCGAGAACTTCGCAAGCCACTGCATCCACTCGGGCAGCACCGAGACCGGGTAGTAGACGCCCGAGACGACGAGCAGCGTGCCCTGCGCGACGAACCCGAGCTGCGTGCCCTTCTCGGGCGAGATCAGCGGCAGCACCGACATCATCATCCCGATGCCGATGAACGAGATCGACGACAGCACGAGGATCACGAACGCCGCCGCGTAGTTCGCGTCCGGCGTGGCGAGATCGAGAAAAGGAAGGCGCAGACCACGTAGAGGAACAGCGCGCGGATCAGCCCGTAGATGATCGCGAACACGCCCTGGCCGGCCAGGTGCATGGCCCGCGACAGAGGAGCCATGAACGTGTACTCGATCGTTCCTTCCCAGCGCTCCCAGGCGACGGTCTCCATCAGGAACGCGAACAGGATCCCGAGGTAGGCCCAGACGACGGCGCCGATCAACAGCGTCGTCATCGTCGCCTCGACGTCGAGCGTGCCGCCCGACGCCTCGATGCCCTTCGCGATGAAGACGATCGTGAGCGTGTTGGCGATGGTCCAGACGAACCACGCCACGTCCCACCAGATGTAGCGCTTCGTGAGATACGCGTTCCGCTCGACAACGCCGCCGGCGCCGACGAGCTCGGCGCGCATCGATCCCATCCATGCTTTCACGCGAACACCTCCCTCTCCGCGTCGTCTTCGTCCATCTCCTCCTCGAACGCCCGGCCGGTGGCGGAGAAGAACGCCTCCTCGAGCGTCTCTGCGTCGTACAGCCGCTTCAGCTCGTCGGCCGGCAGTAGGCAGAGCAGCTCCCCGCGATCGAGGATCCCGACCCGGTCCGCGAGTGACTCCGCCTCGGCGAGGTCGTGCGTGCAGAGCAGGATCGTCGACTCGTGCGTTTCCCGGATCTCGCGGACGAACTTCTGCACCTCCAGCTTCGACCGTGGGTCGAGGCCCGTGGTCGGCTCGTCGAGGAGCAGGAGCACGGGCGACGTCAGCAGCGCGCGCGCGAGCGCGACCTTCTGCTGCATGCCACGCGACAGGTTTTCCATCGACTCGTTCCGCCGATCGGACGGAAAACCGACGCGATCGAGGATGCGCGGAATCTCGCCGCGCGTCTGGCGCGACGTCATGCCGTAGTAGCGCGCGGCGTAGCTGAGGTTCTCGGCCGCGGACATCTTCTTGAAGAAGGAGGCCTCGACAGACACCCGGTTGACGAGCTTCCGCACGGCCCTCTGCTCGGTCACGACGTCGTGGCCGAAGACGCGCGCCGTCCCACCGTCCGGAAGCAGCAGCGTCGAGAGCAGCCGGACGAGCGTCGACTTCCCCGAGCCGTTCTGGCCGAGGATGGCGACGGTCTCACCCTTGTCGAGCGTGAACGAGAGGCCCTTCAGCGCCGGGAAGGACACGCGCCGGCGACCGCGCCGGCGGCGGCGGAACTCCTTGCGCAGGTTTTCGACTTCGACTGCGAACATGCGATGCTCCTGAAGAGATTCGAACGGCGGGACACGGGCAGCGCTCCCCGGCGAACCGGGTGGCGCGCGGGACAACGGGTGTCAGCCGAAGAGCAACATCGCGCTCGCCACCTTAGCAGCCGAAGCCGGACGGCTCAACCCGGATTTCCGTGGCTACGCTTGGCACGTGGACGTGCGCTTTGCCGATTGTCGATACGACCTTGGAGACCCGCCCGCGGCGCGCGCCCGCTATCTCGCCGGCCACATCCCGGGCGCCGCGTACCTCGATCTCGCCACCGACCTCTCCGATCTTTCGATCCCTCCCGCGGTCGGCGGACGCCATCCGTTGCCAGGTGCGGAGCAGTTCTCCGCGAGCGCCGGACGGGTTGGGATCGGAGCGGACACGCTCGTCGCCGCCTACGACGAGGACATGAGCGGTGGCGCGGCGCGGCTCTGGTGGCTGCTCCGCCATTTCGGCCACGAGCCAGTGGGCGTGCTCGGCGGCGCGCTCCCCTCCTGGCTCGGACCGCTCGCGGAGGGCGAGGAGACAATCGAGCCGGCGGAGTTCGTAGCGCGCGAGCGGAGCGACGACGTCGCGACGACCGAGGAGATCCTCGACCGGCTCGGCGACCCGAGCCTCGTGCTTGTCGATGCGCGCCCGGCCGATCGCTACCGCGGCGAGGCGCTCGGCCTCGATCCCGTCGCGGGCCACATTCCCGGCGCGATCAGCGTGCCCGCCCGCCTCGGCGCGACCGTACCGCCGGAGCTGCTCGACGCGGACGAGATCGTCACGTACTGCGGCTCGGGCGTCGCCGCCTGCGTGCCGCTGCTCTCGCTTCATCGAGCCGGCCGCACGGACGCGCGCCTCTACCCCGGCTCGTGGAGCGAATGGTCACGCAAGGGCCTGCCTGCAGAGACTTGACGCGTGGGCGGAACGGTCCCTACTCTCCATCCACGATGACTCTTCCGACCTCGACGTGGGCGTGGGCATGGCGCAGCGGGCGGGGCGGAAGCGTGGTCTGAGACCTACGCACAGCCGCTTCGCTCGCCGAGACCTCCCAGCAAGGAGGTCTTTTTCGTTTCTTGGAGCCGAATGAACGCCACCACCGTCATACCCACAGACCTCGTCACCCCGCTCGGGGCGTACCTCCGGCTGCGCGAGATCGGGCCCGCGGCCTTTCTCCTCGAGTCGGTCGAGCACGGGCGGCTCGGCCGCTACTCCTTCGTCGGCTGCGGCTCGGAGCTCGTCTCGTTCGCGGAAGCCGAGATCGCGCGCCGAGCCGGTGGTCGGCTATCTCGGGTACGACCACGCGGCGACGCTCGAGCCGACGGTCGCGCTGCCGGCCGACGGGCCTTCGCTTCCGGAGAGCAGGTTCGTCGTTGCGGCCACGCTCGTCCGCTTCGACCACGCGCACGGCCTCGCCGAGGTGCTGTGGGGCGACCCGCTCGAGACGACCGCGCTCCTCGAGGGGCCGAGACCCGCGCTGCCGATCGCGAGGAGCGGCGGGGGGCATATGCGCCGCTACCCGTCGCGGCTCGACTACGAGCGGGGAGTGCGGACGGCGATCGAGCACATCCGTGCGGGCGACGCCTTCCAGATCGTCCTCTCGCAGCGCGCGGAGCGGCCGACGCAGGCAAGCGCCATCGGCATCTACCGGACGTTGCGCCGGATCAACCCATCTCCGTACAACTTCCTGCTCGAGCTCGGCGACGTCTCGCTCGTCGGCTCGTCTCCGGAGACGCTCGTGCGTCTCGACGGCCGGCGAGCCAGCGTCAACCCGATCGCAGGGACCGTGCCCCGCGCGCCCGGCGACGTCGAGCGGCTGCTCGCCTCGGAGAAGGACCGAGCCGAGCACGTGATGCTCGTCGATCTCGGCCGCAACGACCTCTCGCGCGTCTGCGAAGCGGGCTCGGTGACGGTCGAGCGCTTCCTCGAAGCCGAGCGCTTCTCCCACGTCACGCATCTCGTCTCGGAAGTGGCAGGCACGCTCCGCGAGGAAGTAGAGGCTTTCGACCTGCTCCGCGCGTGTTTTCCGGCCGGAACGGTCTCCGGCGCGCCCAAGGTACGCGCGATGCAGATCATCTCCGAGCTCGAGCGCTACCGCCGCGGCCCGTACGCCGGCGCCGTCGGCTACCGCTTCCCGGACGGATCGCTCGACACGTGCATCGCGATCCGGACGATCGTCCTCGCCGACGGCGTCGCGCACCTGCAGGCCGGCGCAGGCATCGTCGCCGACTCGACGCCACCGGCCGAGCACGACGAGTGCTTGCGCAAGCTCGCCGCCCTCGAGACGGCCCTCAACCTCGCGGAGGCTGAGCGGCCGTGACGCTCTTGCTCCTGGACAACTACGACAGCTTCACCTACAACCTCGCGCACCTGCTCGAGGAGCTCGGCGCAGAGGTCGTCGTTTACCGCAACGACGCCATCACGGCCGACGAAGCAGAGCAGCTCGAGCCGACGCACCTCGTCGTCTCGCCCGGCCCGGGCCGGCCGGAGGACTCCGGCGTCACCCTCGACGTGATCGCACGGCTCGCGCCGACCACGCCGACGCTCGGCGTCTGCCTCGGCCACCAGGCGATCGTCGCGGCGTTCGGCGGCGAGATCGGCCAAGCGCAACGGCTGCTCCACGGCAAGGCGAGCACGATCCACCACGACGGCCGGGGCATCTTCGCGGGGCTCCCGCAGGACTTCTCCGCCGGGCGCTACCACTCGCTTGCCGCAGAGCGCGTCCCGGACGAGCTCGAAGTCTCCGCGACGAGCGAGGACGGCGAGGTGATGGCTGTGCGCCACCGCACGCTGGCCGTCGACGGCGTCCAGTTCCACCCCGAGTCGGTGCTGACACTGCCGCTCGGTCGCGACCTCCTCCGGAACTTCCTCGAAGGGGGCGAGCGGGCGTGATCCAGGACGCGATCGCGCAGCTGCTCGAGGGCCGAACGCTCGACGAGAGCGAGGCGAAGGCTGCGATGAACGAGATCATGGCCGGCGAGACGACGGAGGCGCAAACGGCGGGCTTCCTCGTCGCCCTGCGGGCGAAGGGCGAGACCGCCGACGAGATCGTCGGGTGTGCGCTCGCGCTGCGGGAGCACGTCGTCCCGGTCGTGCCGAGTCGGACCGACCTCGTCGACACGGCCGGCACGGGAGGCGACGGCGCGCGGACGTTGAACATCTCGACCGCTGCGGCGCTCGTCGCGGCCGCCGCCGGCGCGGGCGTCGCGAAGCACGGCAACCGCGCGGTCTCCTCGGCGTCGGGCTCGGCAGACGTCCTCGAGGCACTCGGCTTCGAGCTCGAGCTGCCGCCCGAGCGGATCGCGCGCTCGATCGACGAGCTCGGCTTCGGCTTCATCTTCGCGCCGGCGCATCACCCGGGCTTCCGCCATGCGGCGCCGGTGCGGCGCGAGCTCGGGACGCGAACGGTCTTCAACGTGCTCGGGCCGCTGACCAACCCAGCAGGGGCGCGCGCGCAGATCGTGGGCGTCTACGCGGAGGAGCTCGTTCCGGTGATCGCGGACGTGCTCTGCCGGCTCGGTGCCAGCCGTGCGTTCGTCGTTCACGGCGCGGCCGGGATCGACGAGCTCTCGCCCGCCGGTCCGAACACGGTCGGGGAGGTGTCCGAGGGCGCGGTCTCGATGAGGGTGATCGACCCCGTAGAGCTAGGCGTTCGCCGCTGCGCGCCCGGCGACCTGCGCGGAGGCACGCCTGCGGAGAACGCAGAGGCGATCCGAGCGGTGTTTCTCGGCGGGACCGGGCCCGCGCCGCGACGCGATCCTCTTGAACGCCGCCGGCGCGATCGCTGCAGCCGGGCGGGCCAGCGACCTCGCGGACGGCCTACGGATCGCATCCGAGACCATCGACTCGGGTGCGGCGGCGGAGCGGCTCGAGGAGCTGACGGCCTTCTCACGAGCGGTGGCCGCCTAGTGGCACGTCTCCGGGACGCACTCGCCGGAGGAGGGCTGGCCACGATCGCCGAGATCAAGCGCCGTTCGCCCTCGGCCGGAGACTTGCGACCGGACGCCGATCCCGCCCGGCTGGCGGCGGCGTTCGAGGCGTCCGGGGCAGCCGCCGTCTCGGTTCTCGTCGACGACCGGTTCGCCGGCGCGGTCGCCGACCTTCGCGCCGCGCGAGCAGCGGCCGCGCTACCTCTGCTCGCCAAGGGCTTCTTCTCCACTGAGGACGAGCTGACGGAGCTCCGGCAAGCCGGAGCCGATGCCGTGCTCCTGCTCCTCCGCGACCTGGGGGACGACGAGGCACGCCGGCTGCAGGCCCACGCCCGAGAGCTGGGGATGGACGCACTCGTCGAGGCGCACGACGCAAACGAGCTGGAGCGCGCAGTAGCTCTCGGCGCCGACCCGATCGGCATCAACGCCCGCGACCTCGACACCTTCGCTATCGACCGAGGCGCTCAGCTCGCGCTCGTCGCTGACGCGCCGAGGGATCGCATCGTCGTCGCCGAGAGCGCGATCCACACGCGCACCGCAGCGCTCGAGGCCGAGCTCGCGGGCGCGGATGCCGTGCTGGTCGGCACTCACCTGATGCGCGCTGCCGATCCCGCCGTCGCGCTGACGAGCCTCGTCGCGCGGCCATACGTAAAGGTCTGCGGTCTCACCCGGCAGGAAGACGTCGACGCCGCGGTCGAGGCGGGCGCAGACCTCTGCGGGTTCATCTTTGCCGAAGGCAGCCCTCGTCGGGCCGCCGCGGTGCTCGAAGTCGGCGGGAATGCCCTTTCCGTCGCCGTCTTTGTGGGCGAGACGGAGGACACGGACGCGAACCTCGTCCAGCTCTACGCGCGCGAGGTGGGTCGTGTGCGCGGCCGCGACGCCGTCCTGCTCCGCGACGGCGCGCAGGTGGCGACCGTCGTCGACCTGCCCTGGGAGGGGGAGGATTCCTCGCATCTCGACCGCGCGCGTCGTGTCGACGGCCGCGTCGTCCTGGCCGGCGGCCTCGCCCCCGAGAACGTCCACGATGCGGTCGAGATAGTGCGGCCGTGGGCCGTCGACGCGAGCTCGAGCCTCGAGTCGGCGCCCGGGGTCAAGGATCACGAGCGCGTGCGTGCGTTCGTCGCGGCGGCTCGATGACCGAGGGCTACTACGGCGAGTACGGCGGACGGTACGTGCCGGAGACGCTCGTGCCGGCGCTCGACGAGCTCGAGGCCGGGTGGCGGGACGCCTCCGCCGACCCCGAGTTCGCCGCGGAGCTCGATGCCCTGGGCAGCGATTACGCAGGCAGGCCGACACCGCTGACGCTCGCCGTGCGCTTCGCGCCCGGAATCCGCCTCTACCTGAAGCGCGAGGACCTCCTTCACACCGGAGCGCACAAGCTGAACAATGCGCTCGGCCAGGCGGTGCTCGCCCGCCGCCTCGGCAAGCGGCGCATCGTCGCCGAGACTGGCGCCGGACAGCACGGCGTCGCGACGGCGACCGTCTGCGCCCGCTTCGGCTTCGAGTGCGTCGTCTACATGGGCTCCGAGGACATGCGCCGCCAGCGCCCGAACGTCGAGCGCATGCGCCTGCTCGGCGCCGAGGTGCGCCAGGTCGAGTTCGGCACGAAGACGCTCAAGGAGGCGACAAGCGAGGCGATCCGCGACTGGATCACGAACGTTCGGACGACGCACTACCTGATCGGCTCGTGCGTCGGCCCGCACCCCTATCCGGAGATCGTCGCGGCGCTCCAGGCGGTGATCGGCCTGGAGGCGCGGGAGCAGGTGCTGGCAGCCGAGGGCCGGCTGCCGGAGGCAGTCGTAGCGTGCGTCGGCGGAGGCTCGAACGCGATCGGCCTGTTCACCGGATTCGTCGATGATCCCAACGTCCGGCTCGTCGGCGTGGAGGCGGCGGGCGCGGCGAGCCTCGGCTCCGGCCGCACGGGCGTCCTCCACGGCGCGCGCTCGTCGCTGCTCGCAGACGCGGACGGGCAGGTAGCGGACGCGCATTCGATCTCGGCGGGGCTCGACTACCCGGGCGTCGGGCCGGAGCACGCGTTCCTGCGGGACGCGGGCCGCGCCACGTACGTGACGGCCACAGACGACGAGGCGCTCGGAGCCTTCCGCCGCCTGGCCGAAACCGAGGGGATCATCCCGGCGCTCGAGCCTGCCCACGCTCTCGCGCGGGTCGCCGACGTCGGCGCCGAGCTCGTGCTCGTCGGCCTCTCGGGCCGCGGCGACAAGGACCTCGAGGAAGCGCTAGCACGGCTGTGAAGTCGCTCGCCGTCTATCTGATGGCCGGCGCGGAGACGCCCGAGCTGGCCGAGGCGGCCGTCGAGGGCGGCGCCGACATCATCGAGATCGGCTTCCCGTTCTCGGATCCGCTCGCGGACGGTCCCGTCATTCGCGGCGCCGCAGAGCGCGCTCTCGCGGCCGGCATGCGCACCGAGGCGTGCCTCGCCTGCCTCGCGGCGGTGCGTGAGCGCGTGGACACGCCGCTCGTGCCGATGACGTACGCGTCGCTCCTCGAGGCGTACGGCTACGAGCGGTTCGCGGCCGACGCGCAAGCGGCTGGCGCGACGAGCCTGATCGTCGCCGACCTTCCAGCCGGCGCGCACCCCGAGCTCCGGCGCGTCCAGCTCGTCGCACCCACATCGACAGACGAGCGCCTCCGGCTCGCGGCCGACGCGACGGACGGCTGGCTCTACCTGGTCAGCCTCACTGGCACGACCGGCACGAGGGACACGGTCTCGCCGGAGCTCGAGGGGCTCGTGAAGCGCGCGAGGCGCGTGACGTCAAAGCGACTCTACGTCGGCTTCGGGATCTCGACGCCGGAGCACGCGACGGCCGCGGCGGCGCTTGCCGACGGCGTCGTCGTCGGGACGAGGGCGGTCGAGGTGGCGGAGGAGGGCCCTGAGGCCCTCCTCGCCTACGTTGCCTCGCTCCGCGCCGCGCTCGACGCTGTCTAGCTAGCTGGCGTCCTCGGGGCGTCGCTGGCCAAGGAGCCAAGCTCGCGGCGCGCAGGACAGTATTCGCAATACGGCCAAGCGACGCGAGCGCCGGATCCTGCCGCCAGCGGCGTCAGCGTTCGGCGGAGCCCGGCTTCGCCGGGCTCGAGCCGGAGGCGGCCGAGGACGCTAGCGGATGGCGAACTCCACCGTGACGGAAGCCTCGATCGACTGCGTGCCTGCCTCGATCGGCGTAGCGTCGGCGGCTGCCTTCTCCGCGATCGGCACAGGGCTCGACGACGACTCCACGATCGTGCGCACCGGCCCGAGGCGCACGTGCGCCGCTCCTGCGAGAGACGCTGCCTTCACGCGGGCACCTGCGACAGCGCTTCGGAGCGCCCGGCGATAGAGGGATGCCTGCTCGGACACGGTGAAGGACGGGCCGAACACCTGGTTCGCGCCGGCGTTGACGGCGACGTCGATCACGCTGCCGACGCGACCGATGCCCTTGATCTCGGCGTTGACGGTGTTCGAGGCCGTGTAGCCGACGATGTCCTCGCCGTTTCCGGAGTACCGCGGAGACAGCGAGACCGACCCGGTCTGAAGATCCTTCGCGAGGACGCCGGCGCCCTTCAGCGCTGCGATCACCTTCCTCATCTCGACGCCGTTTGCGGCCAGCGCCCCGGCGGCGGTCTTCGCCTGGCTTGTGACCCCGAACGAGAATGCTGCCCGATCGGGCACGGCGGTCGCACTGCCGGTGCTCGTCACGGTCAGCGTTCGTGCCGAGCTTGTTGCGGCCGCGCCTGCCTGGCCGGGGCGGCCAGGGCCGGCGACCACGAGCACCGCGGAAACGACGGCAGCGAGCATGAGAACACGCAGGACCTTCATCGGCTTCCTCCTCGTCTACTGATGGTGGACTACTACGGCGCCGCGGCCCCGCCGCGTCACACGTCAGGCGACAGCGGTCGCGAGACGCGGCTCGAGATAGGGCCGCCAACGTGTGGGAATGCGGGGCGACGCGAGCTTGATGAACAGCGCCGGCGCCGGCGGTCGCGGCTGCCTCGAGAGCCGCATCGAGACCTCCTCGAGCGAGCGGTCGCCCTTGCGCAGGTTGCAGGGCGCGCACGAGGTGACGACGTTCTCCCAGACGGAGTCGCCGCCGCGGCTCTTCGGGACAACGTGGTCGAGGGTCAACCGAACGCCGCTCGTGCCGCAGTACACGCACTCCCAGCCGTCACGGGCGAAGAGAGCTCGCCGGGAGATGCGACGCTGGGCGGCGCGCGGCACGCGCACGTACGTAACGAGACGAACGACGTGCGGCCAAGGGAACGCATCCTCCGCGGAGCGCAGGGGCCGATCGAGCGCCTCGACGAGCTCAGCACGCTGCTTGTGCAGGAGCACGTGCGCCCGGCGGACAGAGCAGACATTCAGCGGCTCGTAGCTGGCGTTGAGGACGAGAACTTGCTGCATTTCGCGGGAACTGTACCCAGCAGCGTTTACCCGCCATGGGCGATTTGCCACGTACCGGCGTTCGGGGAGCAGAGGGCCTAGGAGGCCATCGCGCGCTCGACCGCCTCCAGCTCCTCCGGCGAGAGCGCGATCACCGCCTTGCCCTGGTCGAGCTCCTTCACGTACACCCGCGCGTAATCGCGACCCTGGATCGCGCTCAGCACGACGCCGGAGCGACCCGAGTCGAGCACGGCGACCGAGGCCGATTGCCGTCCGCCGGCGCCCTCGTACGCGTCGTAGCGCACGACCGCCGAGCGCGAGAGCGTCGTGTCGGCGCGCCGATCGACGCGGGCGATCGCCGCCGCGACCTCGTCCACGGCCCGATGGAGATCGTCGACGCGTCCCTGAAGCGAGACCGCGAAGTCGGCGAGGTCACGGTTCGCCCCGCCGAGCAGCACCTGCTGCGCGGAGCGAAGCCGGCGCAGATCACGAAGCAGCACCACGACGAGCACGAGCGCCGCGACGGCCACGACAGCGGCGCCGATCGCGATCCAGCCGGCGACCGTGGTTGACATGCTCACGCGGCGCGGCCGCTACCCGAGCGAGAAGATGACCGGGTACTCGGCGCTGTTGTTGTCGGTGTTCGCCTCACCCTTCACCGGCTGCACGTCGACGCGCACAGTCGTCTTCGTCGCGAACTGCACCTGGCCGAGGTTCTTGAACGTGACGGTCTTCTCCTCGCCCGGGTTGATCGAATCGATCGTCTGCGTCGCCACGATCGGCGAGGGCTGCTGCTGGATCGTGAGCGTCACCTTGACCTGCACCTCCTGCGCGTCGCCCGTGTCCTTGACGACGACGGCGAAGCCGAGATCAGTGCCGGCCGTGATGATGTTCTCCGTGTCCGCCGAGAGCACGGAGCCGCTCGGCAGCGCCCGCGTCTCGACGATGCCGGTTCCGTGGAGCCCACCACCCGACGAGCCGGTCGCGGCGCCGTTGACCCGCTCGAACACGGGCTGCCAGTAGCCGGGGCTGCCGAACTCCGGGTTCTGGACGAACCCCGAGTCGGGAACGGCGACTCCCGACACGCCGTCGGCGCGCATCTGCGCGAGCGCGGCGGCGCGGAACAGGTCGTCCCACACGACATCGCTCGTCACGAGCCGCTGTGCCTGTGTGGCGAGCAGGAGCGCAGCTCCTGACGCGTCCTCCGAGCCGCCCGTCGAGCGGAAGGCATCGGCAAGGCGCCGCAGCCCACTGACGCGGAACGCGAGCGCCTCGAGCGCACTCGCGTGCTCATCACGGAGCGCGCCCGGCTCGTGGACGGACTCGGCGTCTGAGATCTTCTGCTGCTGCAGGTCGGCGAGGCCGTCGAGCTTGGTCGCCAGCTCGTTCTGGTTGATGCCGGTCGTCGTCAGCGCTTCGTCGAGCCTGCGGCCGATCTTCTCGGACGCGGCGGCGACGACGGACATGTCCTTCATGTAGCCCTCGTACGTCGACTTCTTCGAGTCTCCGGTGCAGCTGACAATGAGGAAGACGAGGCCGATCACGAGAAGCACGGCAACGGCGATCAGGCCGATCAGCCGCGCGCGCGGCGATATGCCGCCCTGCGACTGGCGCGGCGGACGCGGCGGCGGGCCTCCTCCCTCGCGCTCCTGCGGAGGGCGTTGCGGAGGCGTCTCCTCGCGAGTGTCGTCCTCTTCGAAGAAGTCGAACTCGATGTCGTCGTCGTGGAACTGCTCGTTCATAGGGGCCCGGCGACCGGAACGCGGAGACTGTAGCCCATTTCCCGGCGGGATCCACCCGCCGTCCGCACCTGTAGAGCCGTGGAGGAGTTCCCTTCCGCGCGGCCAAACGAACGGTGTTGATGGCGCAGACGGCCGAAGCAGTCGCCCCTGGATCCCTCGTGCTCGGCCGTTATCGGCCGATACGGCCGCTCGGCTCGGGCGGGTCGGGATCCGTCTGGCTCGCGCGCGAGGAGAGCTCCGGGCGGGACGTCGCCCTCAAGATCGTCTCCCGCGACGGCAACGCGCCCGCTCGCGCCGAGCGCGAGGCAGCTGCCGCGTCTCGTCTCAAGCACGACCGCTGCCTGCGCGCCCGCGCGTTCGCGCGCGACCGCGGCCACGTCTACATCGTCTACGACTACGTTCCGGGCCGAACGTTGCGCGAGGCGATGCGCTCGGGCGACCTGACCGACTCCTCCGCGCTCGAGGCCGGCGCGCAGATCCTCGAAGCTCTGGCCCACGCTCACGAGCACGGCATCGTCCACCGCGATGTCAAGCCGGCGAACGTCCTCCTGTCGGAGGGCGCGGACGTCGACGTCAAGCTCTTCGACTTCGGGCTCGCCGTGATGCACGAGGAGGAGACGTTGACGGCGGTCGGCGACATTCCGGGCACGCTCGCATACATCTCGCCCGAACGGTTGAAGGGGAAGCCTGCAGCCCCAGCCGCAGACGTGTGGGCCGTCGGCGTGCTCCTCTGGGAGGCGCTGGCCGGCGAGCACCCGTTCTGGGGCGGATCGCTGCTCGACACCGCGAGGAGGATCGAAGCGGGCGCGCCCTCGCTTGCCTCCGTGCGCCCCAACCTCGACCGGCGGATCGTCGAGTGCGTCGACCGGGCGCTCAGCCACGAGCCCTCGCGACGTCCGTCCGCATCGGCGCTCGCGAAGCGCCTGCGGATGGTTGCTGCGAGCGCGAAGACGAGCAGAGCCAAGCCTCTCCGGCGCTCGCTGACGCCCGATCAGGCCCTACGCGTCGCGCTGCCCGCGGGGGCCGCGTTCCTCTACGCCGCGTGGACAGCGGCCGCGCTGCCCTTCTACCCCTCTGGGTGGGCGGTATGGATCGGCCTTGCCGCGGCCCTCGTCGCGCTGCTCCACCCTCGGCTCGGACTCGCCTTCGCACTGGCCGTCCCGGTGCTGCCGCTCGGGAACTACGCGCTCGCCGTCGCCGTCGTCTATGCCATCGCCGCTGCCGCCTGGCTCGTTGCCATGTGGCGCGAGCCGCGGGCGGGGATGCTGCTCGTCGGCGGACCGCTGCTCGCCGCCGCCGGCCTGCTCGGCTTCGTGCCGGTGCTCGGGCTGCTCGTCCGGGATCCGATCCGGCGAGGCCTCCAGGTGGCGGCGGCCGTCCTCGCGGTCGCGGCGATCGAAGGCGTGAGCCGCATCGACCGGCTCGGAGTCGCAGCCTCAGACCGGCCCGGCGAAGCAGCCGCTGCCGTCTTCCGGGCGGTGGAGCGTGCGACCTTCGTCGAGGCGGTGACGCTCGGCCTCGTCGCAGCCCTCCTGCCCTTCGCCCGCGGCCGTGGGCCGTGGGCGGCCGCCGGGCTCGCCGGGTTCATGATCGCCGGCACGCTGGTCGCCGCTCCCACGCTGCCTGCGCTTCCCATCGTCCTCGCCGCCTGGGCGATCTGCCTCGGACTGATCGGAGAGCCGTTCGTGCGGGCGAAGCTCGCATCCGAGCCCGACGCCCTCACAGCCGAGACGGTGACCGTCGTCAGGCAGCTGGCACCCGTCCAGGAAGTCGCGGGCCACGGGTAGACTCGACGGGCGGAGACCGCCGTGATTCTCCGTACCATCGAAAACAAGATCGAGTCGCTCGTCGAGGGCGTGTTCGGTCGCACGTTCAAGTCCACCGTCCAGCCGGTCGAGCTTGCGCGCAAGCTGACAAAGGAGATGGACGACCACCGCACGGTCTCCGTCTCGCGAATCTACGTCCCGAACGAGTACACGGTCTATCTCTCGACCGCGGACCGGGCGCAGTTCGAGGCGTACGAGGCATCCCTCAAGCTGGAGCTCCAGGAGTACCTCGCGCAGCATGCGAAGCGCGAGGGCTATGTGATGCTCTCGCTGCCCGCCGTCGCGATCACAACCGACGACGATCTCGCGGTCGGCGAATTCGGGATCGCCACGCGCATGGTCCAGGGTCGTGCGCGCGACGGCTCCCTCGACGGGACGCCGCCGCCCGAGGGCGGCCAGACGATGATCTACAAGCCAGACGCGGACGGCGAGCCCGAGGAGAAGCCGGTCAGGGCAGCCGAGCAGATCGCTCTCGTCGTCGGCGGCAAGCGGCACCGGATCGCCAAGCGCACCACGGTGATCGGGCGCTCCCAGGGATGCGACATCCGGCTCGATGACGCGAACATCTCGAGGCGCCATGCGGAGCTCCGCCAGCAGGGGACGGCGTACTGGATCGTCGACCTCGGGTCGACCAACGGCGTCGAGGTGAACGGGAGCCGCGTGGAGCGGGCGCAGCTCGAGGACGGCGACACGGTCACGCTCGGCGAGACGCAGCTCGTCTTCAGTCGAGCCGCTCCGTGACCGCGTCGATCGCGTTCGAAGAAGCCCTCCTCCTGCTCAAGATCGGCTTCCTCGTCGTTCTCTACCTCTTCATCTGGCGGATCGTCCGGACGGCGAGCCGCGACCTGCGCACGCCGCAGGAGAGCTTCGTGCTCGCGCCCGACAAGGTGCGCAAGGCGCTGCCTCCCGAGAAGCGGCAGAGCGGCAAGCTCGTCGCGATCGGCGATGCGAACGGTGTCTATCTCCTCGACTCGGCGGCGATCACGGTCGGCCGCGGTGCTCCGAACGACATCCCGCTGGACGACGACTTCGCATCGATACGCCACGCCCGGGTCGAGCCACGACGCGACGGCGTCTGGATCGAGGACGTTGGCTCCACGAACGGGACGTCCGTGAACGGCGTCACGCTGACGGGGCCGCACCAGCTCGTGCCCGGCGACGTGGTACGCATCGGCCAAACCGACCTGCGCTTCGAGCGATGACGGTGATCGCGCAGTCTGCAGGGCTCTCCGACGCGGGCCGGCGGCGACGGCACAACGAGGACGCGTACGTCTGCGAGCCGCCGCTCTTCGCGATCGCCGACGGGATGGGAGGCGCTCAGGCGGGAGAGCTCGCGTCCCGCCTGGCGGCCGCCTCCGTCGGGCGCGCGTCGACCGCCGGGCTGGCCGGGCGCAACCGGGTAGTGGCACTCATCGAGGAAGCCAACCGGAGCGTCTACGAGCGCGCGGCAGAGGACGAGGCCGCCTCCGGCATGGGCACGACGATGACGGTTGCGCTCGTCGAGGACGACGTCGTCTGGCTGGGCCACGTCGGCGACTCACGCGCCTACCTCGTGCGCGAGGGAAAGCTCGAGCAGGTGACGGAGGACCACTCGCTCGTCGCGGAGCTCGTGCGCTCCGGCCGTCTGACCGCCGATGAGGCCGACACCCACCCGCACCGATCGGTGATCACGCGCGCCGTCGGGACGGAGCCGGACGTCGAGATCGACACGATCGCGGTCAGGCCACGGGCGGAGGACGTGTTCCTGCTCTGCTCCGACGGGCTCACCGACATGGTCGACGACGACGCGATCCTCGCTCTCGTCGAGGAGAGCAGACGCGATCTCCCGCGCGCTGCGAAGGCGCTCATCGACACGGCGAACGCCGCTGGAGGCGAGGACAACATCACCGTCCTGCTCTTCAGGCTCGCAGATGACGGTGACACCGACGAGATCGCCAGCGCCGAGGCGCTCGAGCACGACACGGACGAGGACACGTTGCACGGCGTCCCAATCCCGTCTGGCGACGGGCGCGTGGAGCAGGCCGCGGCACGGCCGCCGCGGCGCCCGCGGCTCGCGATCCTGTTCGCCGTGGTCGCCATCGCCGTCGTCGGGCTCGGCGCACTCGGCGTCTTCGGCCTTTCGCGCTCGCACTTCGTCGGTGCGGAGCCCGACGGCCACCTCGCCGTCTACCAGGGGATGCCGTGGGACCTCGGGCTCGGGATCCGGCTCTACCGCCGCGTCTACGAGAGCCCGCTCGTGACGGCGAACTTCACCCCGAGCGAGCGCCGCAAGCTGCTCGACCACTCCCTGGTCAGCCGCGGCAAGGCGCTCGCCGAGCTCCGTTCCTACGAGCAGGACGTGGTGCCCTGATGACGATGCGAAACCGCGAGCTCCTGAGCCTCCTCGTCGTCGGGCTGATCACCGGCTTCGGCTTCGCGAGCGTGTACATCGCGCGGCAGGAGGTAATCTCGGCCGCCTCGCTCTCGTACGGCGCGTTCTTCCTCTGCCTCTACCTGGCCGCGCACCTCGTCGTGCGCGCGTGCACGCCGTACGCCGATCCGTACCTGCTGCCCCTCGTCGCGCTCCTGACAGCAATCGGCGTCACGGAGATCTACCGCATCGACCAGTCCGACGCGCTTCGCCAGACGACGTGGATCGTGGTCGGGATCGCAGCGATGGCCGCAGTGCTCATCGTGCTGCGGCACGACTACCGGCGGCTCGAGAGCTACAAGTACCTGTTCGGCGTCACGGCCGTCTGCCTGCTCGTCCTGCCCGCGCTCCCCGTGATCGGCCGGACCGTGAACGGCGCGAGGCTCTGGGTCGCGATCGGGTCGCTCCGCTTCCAGCCCGGCGAGCTCGCGAAGGTGCTGCTGATCGTCTTCTTCGCCGCCTACCTGCGGGAGAAGCGCGAGGTGCTCGCGCAGGCGCGTCTCAAGGACCTGGGGCCGTTGCTCCTCTTCTTCGGCGCGGCGATGCTGGTGCTCGTCGAGACGAGCGACCTCGGTAGCGCGCTCCTCTACTTCGGGATCTTCCTGGCGATGCTGTACGCGGCCACCGGCCGGGCGCTGTTCGTCGCCGTCGGGACAGCGCTCTTCGTCGCCGGCGCGGCCGGCGCGTACGAGACGATCTCGCGCGTCGGGGAGCGGGTCGACACGTGGCTCAACCCGTTCGCCGACCCGCAGGGCGGCGGTTACCAGACCGTGCAGGGCCTGTACTCGATCGCGAACGGCGGCTTCGGTGGCGCCGGGTTCGGGCGCGGAACGTTCACAAGCCCGGGCGGGACGCCGTACATCCCGGAGCTCGACACGGACTTCATCTACGCCGCGCTCGGACAGGAGCTCGGGCTCGTCGGCGCCGCGGGGTTCCTCCTCGTCGTCATGGTGCTCTGCCTGCGCGGCTTTCGCGTTGCGATCCTTGCCGAGGACGGCTTCTCCAAGCTGCTCGCCGTCGGCTTCACGTTCGGTCTCGCGCTGCAGACGTTCATCATCGTCGGCGGCGTGCTCCGCCTCGTGCCGCTGACCGGGCTCACGTTGCCGTTCGTGAGCTACGGCGGCTCGAGCGTCGTCGCGAACTTCCTCATGCTCGCGGGTCTCCTGCTCGTTTCGAACCGTGCGGAGGCGCGCGCGAGATGAACGCCGAGATCCGCCGCGTCGCGTTCGTCGCCCTCGTCCTCGTCGGCGCGCTCATCGTCGGGACGACCTACTGGCAGGCGTGGGCGGCCGGCGACCTGGCAGCGCGCCAGGACAACGCGATCAAGCGCGTGGCCGAGTTCAAGATCAAGCGAGGGCTGATCTACGCGGCCGACGGAACGGTGCTCGCGGCGAACCGGACGCTCCGCACAAACGGGCAGACGTTCTATCTCCGGCGCTACCCGCGGGGCTCGCTGCTCTCGAACGTCGTCGGCTACTCGACGCAGGGCCGCTCCCGCGCAGGGCTCGAGCGCGCGATGAACGACTATCTGACGGGCTCGAACTCGAACCTCCACACGGTGCTCGAGACGACGTTGAACGGGATCACGGGCCGAACGATCAAGGGCAACTCACTCGTGCTCACGATCGATCCGGCCGTACAGCGCACCGCCGTCCGCGCGCTCGGGTCGAACTGCGGCGCCGCGGTCGCGCTCGAGCCGTCGACGGGACGGGTGCTCGCGATGGCGACCTCACCTCGGTACGACGCGAACAAGGTCGAGCGTGACTTCGGGAGCATCGTCGGCACGGGCGCCGCGTGCAGGCCGGCCGCCCCGCTCGTCAACCGCGCGACGGCCGGTCTCTACGTGCCGGGGTCGACGTTCAAGCTCGTCACGGCGGCCGCCGCGCTGGACACCGGCGCCGTCACGCCGCAGACGGTGTTCAACGACCGTGGCTATTGCACCGAGTACGGCAAGCCCGTCTACAACTTCGCCGACCAGTCCGGCCCCGAGCAATTCGGCAGCGTCACTTTCGCGGAGGCGCTCCAGCACTCGATCAATGCCGTCTTCTGCGACGTCGGCAAGCAGCTCGGCGCTCTGAAGATCCTCGAGTACGGCAAGCGCTTCGGCATGTACTCGCAGCCCGGCCTCGAGACGCCCGGCTCGGAGCAGCGGCCGAGCGGGCTCTACCGTCGCGGCAGCCTCTTCTTCCCCAAGCACGACTACCAGGTCGACCCCGGCCGGCTCGCCTTCGGCCAGGAGCGGCTCGGCGTGACGCCGCTGCAGATGGCGATGGTCGCGTCGACGATCGCGAACGGCGGCGTGCTCATGCAGCCGTACCTCGTCGAGAAGATCCTGCGGCCGAACGGGAAGGTGCTGCGGCGCACGAAGCCGAATGAGGTCGGGCGCGTGATGAAGCCGACAACCGCAGCAGAGCTCACGGCGATGATGGTGTCCGTCGTCTCAGGTGGCACCGGTACGGCTGCGCAGATCCCGGGCGTCCAGGTGGCCGGGAAGACGGGCACCGCGGAGACCGGCATCGCGCACCTGAACACGACATGGTTCGTGAGCTTCGCGCCTGCG
Organism: uncultured Actinomycetes bacterium; assembly: GCA_963826585.1. Lineage (GTDB taxonomy): Bacteria > Actinomycetota > Thermoleophilia > Gaiellales > Gaiellaceae > PALSA-612. The sequence goes on along the minus strand of CAWGXP010000002.1, from coordinate 117,539 downwards.
CTGAAGGCGCAGGTCGCCGTCGCCGTCGTCCTCGAGCGCCAGACCGGGACCGGCGGCACCACGGCGGCGCCGATCGCCAAAGAGATCATGCAGACGGCGCTCCGGCGCTCCCCCACTCCCTAACCTGTGAACCGATGAGCCCCACCGACAGCAGACACGACGAGGTCTTCGATCGCAGGTACCGCCTCGTCCGGAAGCTGGGGACGGGCGGGATGGCAACGGTCTACCTGGCCGAGGACTCGGAGCTGGGCCGCCCGGTCGCGATCAAGATGCTCGACGAACGACACGCGCAGGACGAGCAGTTCGTCGAGCGCTTCCGCCGCGAGGCGAAGAGCGCGGCTCTCCTCTCACACCCGAACATCGTCGCCGTCTACGACCGCGGCGAGTCCGACGGCACCTACTACATCGCCATGGAGTACCTCGAGGGCAAGACGCTCAAGGAGCTGCTCGTCGCCCGAGGCCCGACGCCGATCCGCGTGGCCGTCGACTACGCGCGGCAGATCCTCGCCGCGCTCGAGTTCGCGCACCGGAACGGCACCGTCCATCGCGACATCAAGCCTCACAACATCGTTGTCGGTCCTGACGGGCGCCTGAAGGTGATGGACTTCGGCATCGCCCGCTCCGCCTCGAGCCAGGTGACGGAGGCGGGATCGATCATCGGCACGGCCCAGTACCTCTCGCCCGAGCAGGCGCGCGGAGCGGCAGCGGGGCCGGCGGCTGACCTCTACTCCACCGGCGTCGTCCTCTACGAGATGCTCACGGGCAGCGTCCCCTTCGCCGGCGACACGCCGCTCGAGGTGGCGATGAAGCACATCTCGGAGATCCCGGAGCCGCCGTCGGCGAAGCGGCCGGAGATCCCGGCCGCGCTCGACGCCGTCGTCCTGCGGGCGCTCGCGAAGGATCCCGAGGCGCGCTACGGGAGCGCCCGGGAGATGGACGCCGACCTCGCGCGCGTCGCGGCAGGGCTCTCGGTCTCCCCCGTCACCGAGGAGGCGGCCACGTCGGTGCTCAAGGGCGCGGCGGCCGCCACGGCGGTCACGCGTGTGGCGTCGGGAGGCGCGGTCACGCCACCCGGCTATACACCGCCCAGGAGCCGCTACTACGAGTACGAGCCTCCAGTCAGGCGGCGCCCGATCTGGCCGTGGCTGCTCGCGGCGCTGCTGCTCGCGGCGGCCGGAGTCGCGGCTTACTACGTCTATACGAAGATCGACGAGCAGCTGGCCGGCGCGAGCCCGATCTCGGTGCCGTTCGTCGAGGGCAAGCTCCAGAAGCTCGCCGTCCAGGAGATCTCGGACGCCGGGCTGACGCCGAAGGTGAGAAAGCAGGCGAACGAGAACGTCGACTCCGGCCGCGTGTTCGACCAGGATCCCGCGGCCGGGACCCGCGTCGACAAGGACACGACGGTGGTCATCTTCGTCTCGAGCGGAAAGGCGAAGACGACCGTGCCCGATGTGGTCGATCACACGCGCGACGACGCTGTCGCCGCGCTGACAGCCGCTCATCTCAAGGTCGACGTACACGAGGTCTACTCCGAGAAGGAACCGGGGACGGTGACCGCGCAGGACCCGCCGGCCGGCACGCGGGTGACCGAGGGCGTCACCGTGCGCATCAACGTCTCGCAAGGTGTCAAGCAGGTGCCCGTGCCGTCGGTCGTCGGCCAGACGATCGACGAGGCGAACGCGGCGCTCGAGGCGGCCGGGTTCGTCGTCGGCTCGCCCGTCTTCGAGAACTCCGACAAGCCGGAGAACACCGTCATCGCGCAGAATCCGGGAGGCGGCTCGCTGCAGCGCCCCGGTACCACCGTCACGATCACCGCCTCCAAGGGGCCGGCGAAGACGCCCGTGCCGGACGTCGAGGGCCTCGACGTGTCGTCGGCGAGGGCGACGTTGATCGCAGCCGGCTTCAAGGTCGTCATCGTGTTTGCGGACACCGACGATCCGACCGAGGACGGCATCGTCCTCGTCCAGTCGCCCGGCGCCGGCACGGACGCTGCCCCGGGCGACACGATCACGCTCACCGCAGGCCGCTTCGTCGCGCCGCCGACGACCGACACCACGACGACCGACACGACAACGACCCCGCCCGAGCCGCTCCCACCGCCGTGATCCGCGTCGCCGTGCTCATGGGCGGCCGGTCGAGCGAGCACGACATCTCCATCGCGTCTGCCCGTTCGGTGATCGCCGCGCTCGACCCGAGTCGTTACGAGACCGTGGCCGTCGAGATCGGCCGCGACGGGGGCTGGGAGCTCGGCGCCGGCAGCGCGCAGCCCGTCCTCGAGAGCGAGAGCGGCGACACGCTGCCCGTGCCCTCGTCGGGCTCAGCGGTGATGCGAACGCTCGCCGGCGTCGAGGTCGTGCTGCCGCTCCTCCACGGACCGTTCGGGGAGGACGGCACGGTGCAAGGGCTGCTCGAGCTCGCCGGCATCCCGTACGTCGGAGCGGGCGTCGCTGCCTCGGCCGTCTGCATGGACAAGGACCTGATGAAGGCCGTCCTTCGCGCGAACGGCGTCCCCGTCATGCGCAGCGTCACCCTGCGAGCCGGCGACGAGCCGGCGCATCCGTTCGACTACCCGGTCTTCGTGAAGCCAGCGCGGCTCGGCTCGTCTGTCGGGATCTCGAAGGTCACGGCCCCTCAAGCGCTGGCCGACGCCGTCGCGCTTGCAAGACGGCACGACGAGAAGGTGCTGGTCGAGGAGGCCGCGACGGGAATCGAGGTCGAGTGCAGCGTCCTCGGCAACCAGCAGCCGATCGCCTCCCTGCCAGGCGAGATCGTCGCGCACGGCTTCTCCGGCGCAGACTGGTACGACTACTCGGCGAAGTACGACGAAGGTGGAATGGAGCTGATCGTGCCGCCACGGATCTCCGAGAGGGCGGCCGAGCGCGTCCAGGAGGTCTCCGTGGCGGCCTTCGTCGCGACGGAGTGCGAGGGCATGGCGCGCGTCGACTGCTTCGTCACGGAGGAAGGGGACGTGCTGGTCAACGAGCTGAACACGATCCCCGGCTTCACCGCGACGAGCGTCTTCGCCAAGCTCTTCGAGGCGTCCGGCATCGGATACGCCGAGCTCCTCGACCGTCTGATCGCACTCGCGCTCGAGCGGCACGAGCGCCGCTCGCAGCTCGTCTATTGAGCTAGTCGCTCGCCGACGGAGGCGAGCGCTCGGCGACCGCCTCGAGGATCTTCACGGAGATCGCCGGGTTCTCTCGCAGCAGGCGCTTGAAGTTCGTCGCCGTAACGATCAGCGCCCGGACGGGCGAGCTCGTCGTGACCGTTGCGCTTCGGGGCCTGTCGCAGAGCAGCGCCAGCTCGCCGAAGAAGTCGCCCGCGCCGAGCGTCCGAACGCGCTTTCCGTCCCGCACCACGTCGGCGCTGCCTTCGAGAAGCACGAAGAACTCGCGGCCCGGCCCGCCCTGCTTCGTCAGCTCCTTCCCCTGCCGGAGATCAAGCTCGTCGGCGATCGCGGCGATCTTCTTTAGCTCGCCCTTCGAGCAGCCCGCGAAGAGCGGCATCTTGGCGAACACGTCTGCGCGGTGGTCTCGATGGAGCATTCGCGGCCGAGTCTAAGCCTCCGGCGGCGTTCGCGCATCGAGCGTCTCCTGGACGCTCCGGGCGATGTCCGGATCCTCGTCGAGGAGATGCGTGAAGTTCGACTGCGTGATCACGAGCGCCCGGATCGGCGAGGTGGCTGTGATCGTCGCGTTGCGCGGCTTGCTCAGCATCAACGCTCCCTCCCCGACGAAGTCGCCCGGCCCGAGCCGGTTGACGAGCGTGTCGTCGCGAACGACGTCGACGGTGCCCTCGAGCAGCACGAACATCTCCCGCCCGGGATGGCCCTGCTTCGTGAGCACGATGCCCTCCCGGAACGAGAGCTCGTCGGCGATCGCAGCGATCTGCTGCAGCTCGCGCTCCGAGCAGCCGCCGAAAAGCGGCACCGCGCGCAAAAGCTCGACCTTGCCCTCGTGCTCGAGCATCGCCAGTCGAGTCTAGTGTCCGGCGACGCGCGGAGTCCTGGCTCAGTCGGGCTCGACGACGCCGAGATGGGGAGCATGCTCGCCCATCCGCGATCCACCAGAGAGGACCGACTCGAGCGCGTGCTCCCAGACGTCGAGCGCTTCCTCGAGCTCGCCGTCGCCGATCACGAGCGGCACGAGCACGCGAATGCAGTTCCCGTAGATGCCTGCGCGCAGGAGGATCAGGCCTGCGCCCATCGCGTGCTCGCAGATGGACGCCGCGAGCTCCGGCGCCGGCTCGCGCGTCGCCCGCTCCCGGACGAGCTCGATCGCGAGCATCGCCCCGACGCCGCGCACGTCCCCGATCGCCGCAAAGCGGTCCTGCCAGGCAAGCATTCGCGCCCGCATCGTCTCTCCGATCTGGCTCGCGCGATCAAGGAGAGCTTCATCCTCGAAGACGTCGAGCACGGCGACTGCGGCCGCTTGCGCGACGGGGTTCCCGACGTAGGTGCCGCCGATCGCCGAGTCGCCCGGCGCGTCCATGATCTCCGCCCGCCCGAGGACGCCAGACAGGGGAAGGCCGGCAGCGATCGACTTCGCGACCACCATCAGGTCCGGTTCCACGCCGGTGTGCTCGATAGCGAACATCCGGCCCGTCCGGCCAAAGCCGGTCTGAACCTCGTCCACGATCAGCACGATCCCGTGCTCGTCGCAGATCCGCCGCATGCCCTCGAGGAACGACTGCGGGCAGACGACGAAGCCGCCCTCGCCCTGGATCGGCTCGATCACGATCGCCGCCACCTGCTCGGCTGCGACCTGCGTGACGAGGGCTCCCTCGAGCGCAGCGAGCGCCGTCTCGACGTCGGGACCCCGGTAGTCGTTCGGATACGGGACGCGGTACACCTCGGGCGCGAACGGGCCGAGGCCCGCCTTGTACGGGTGCGTCTTCGAGGTCAGCGAGAGCGCGAGCAGCGTGCGGCCGTGGAAGCCGCCGTCGAACGCGATCACCGCCGGCCGTCCGGTGTACGCGCGCGCACACTTGACGGCGTTCTCGATCGCCTCCGCGCCGGAGTTGAAGAAGGCGGCCTTCGTCCAGCCGTCGATCGGCGTCAGCGCGCAGAGTCGCTCGGCGAGGTCGACGTAGACCTCGTACGGGACGACGGTGAAGTCGGTGTGCGTGAACCGCTGAGCCTGCTCCTGCACGGCTGCGACGACGCGCGGATGCGCGTGCCCGACGGCGAGGCAGCCGACTCCGCCGGCGAAGTCGATGAACGTGTTCCCGTCGACGTCCGTCAGCGTCGCGCCTCGTCCCTCGGCGACGACGACCGGCGCGTAGCACGACAGTGCGTCGGCGACGACGGCGCCCTTCCGCTGGAGGATCTCGGTGGAGCGAGGGCCGGGGACGCCAGTCACGATCTCGATCGAGCGCGTCGCGGCCACCGGGGCGAGGATAGCCGAGCGGTCGGAGATGGCCGGACGGTACAGGGGACAGTCGCAGTGACTGTCCCCGGCCAAAGTCGGCTTCGTAGAATCGACCGATGGTTCTCTCCGACCGCACGATCCAGCGCCGGCTCGAGGACGGGTCGATCGAGATCGATCCGTACGACCCCTCGCTGCTCCAGCCGTCGAGCGTGGACGTGCGTGTCGACCGCTATTTCCGCGTCTTCCACAACGCGCGCTACCCGTTCATCGACGTCAAGCAGGAGCAGGAGGGCCTGACCGGCCTCGTCGAGATCGACGACGAGTCGCCCTTCATCCTCCATCCCGGCGAGTTCGTCCTCGGCTCGACGCTCGAGCGTGTGCGGCTCCCCGACGATCTCGTCGCGCGCCTCGAAGGAAAGAGCTCGCTCGGCCGCCTTGGCCTCCTCATCCACTCGACGGCCGGTTTCATCGACCCGGGCTGGAACGGCCACGTCACGCTCGAGCTGTCGAATGTCGCGAACCTCCCGATCACGATCTACTTCGGGATGAAGATCGGCCAGCTCTCCTTCGTCCAGATGACCGAGCCCGCGTCGACCCCGTACGGCGCCGACGGCCTCGGCTCGAAGTACCAGGGCCAGAAGGGCCCGACGCCGAGCCGCTACTTCAAAAACTTCGAACCGAAGACATGACGGTCCTCGTGACCGGCGGAACGGGGTTCGTCGGGACGAAGGTCGTCCATGCACTACGCGCGCGCGAGCTCGAGGTGCGCGCGCTCGTACGCGACGTGAGCCGCGGCGCGAAGCTCGAGGCGTGGGGCTGCGAGATCGCGGAAGGCGACGTCACCGACGCGGAGAGCCTGCGGCGTGCGGCCGAGGGGGTCGAGACGATCGTCCACCTCGTCGCGATCATCAAAGGCAAGCCGGCCGACTTCGAGCGCGTGATGGAGAGGGGAACGACAGCGCTCCTTCAGGCGGCCGAGGAGGCGGACGTGAAGAGGTTCGTCCTGATGAGCGCGCTCGGGACGAGCGAGGCGAACCGCGAGCTCGTGCCGTACTTCCGCGCCAAGTGGGAGATGGAGCAGGCGGTCGCTTCGCTCGCGGGTCGAGTCTGTCGTGTTCCGCCCGAGCTTCGTCTTCGGCGCCGACGGCGGCGTGCTACCGACATTCGTCCGCCAGGTTCGCTGGTCCCCGGTGACGACGGTCGTCGGATCGGGCGACGAGCGGTTGCAGCCGATCTGGGTCGAGGACGTCGCGGCAATCTTCGCCCGCGCCGTCGACCAGCCCGGGGTCGGTGGAAGCACGTTCGAGCTCGGTGGGCCAGACGCCATCACCTGGAACGAGCTCTACGGGCGCATCAGGGGAGCGCTCGGAGCACGGCGCGCGACGGTGCACATGCCCGTTTCCGTGATGCGTCTCGGCGCGACGCTTACCGATTGGCTGCCGGGAGCGCCGATCACGAGAGACCAGCTGACGATGCTCGTCGACGGAGGGGACCAGGTCTGCGACATCGGCCCGGCGGTGGCCGCCTTCGGCGTCGACCCGATCGGCGTCGACGAGCAGATTCGCAAGGCGACGTGAGCAAGCCATCGACGCAGGGCATCGCCCGGGCGTGCGCACGCCATCCATGGCGGGCGATCGGCACCTGGATCGCGCTGATCGTCCTCTCGCTCGCATCGGTCGCAGTGCTCCTCCCGGGAAGCCTGACGACGGAGGGTAAGCCGACGAACAATCCCGAGTCCTGGCGCGCCCTCCACGCATACGAGAAGGCCTTCCCAGCCGATCCGCAGACGACGGTCTCGGACATAGCCGTGATCCGCTCTGACCGCTTTACGGTCGACAGCCCGCGCTTCATGGCCTTTGCGCTGTCGCTCTTCAAGCAGGCCGCAGCCGACCGACGCCGTGGCAGGTGCGCACAGCTGGTACGACAGCCACGACGCGGCGCTCGTCTCGAAGGACCGGCACGCGCTGATCGTGCCGCTGCTCGTCAAGGACGACGGCGCGGGCGACCTCCTCCCCGTCGTCGAGCGCGCTGACCGCGATCCGCGGTTCTTCGTCGCCGTCACGGGCGACGAGACACTCGACCACGACTTCAACGAGCTCTCCCAGCACGACCTGAAGACCGGCGAGCTCCAGTTCGGCCTGCCTGCGGCGCTGATCGTCCTCCTGCTCGTGTTCGGCGCAGTCGTCGCAGGGCTCGTGCCGTTGCTGATGGCGATCGTGTCGATCATCGTCGCTCTCGGGCTGACCGCCCTCGTTGCGCAGCCCGTCGAGCTCTCGGTCTTCATCGTGAACATGCTCATCGCGATGGGCCTAGCGCTCGGCATCGACTACTCGCTGTTCGTCGTCTCCCGCTACCGCGAGGAGCGCGGCCACCGACGCGACAAGGAGGCGGCGATCGCCACGGCCGGCGCGACAGCGAGTCGCGCGGTCCTCTTCAGCGGGAGCACATTCGTCGTCGCGATGTTCGGCATGCTGATCGTCCCGTCCTCGGTCATGCGAAGCCTCGCAGTCGGGGCGATCCTCGTCGGCATCGTCTCCGTGCTCGGAGCGCTCACGCTGCTGCCCGCGCTCCTCGGCCTGATCGGCGACGGCGTGAACCGGCTGCGCATCCCGATCATCGGGAGCCGCTCGATCGAGGACACGAACGTCGAGGGCAAGTTCTGGGGAGGCGTCGTCGCACGCGTTCAGCGCCGGCCCTGGATCAGCCTCGGCGTCGCGACCGCCCTCCTTCTCGCCGCGGCGAGCCCGGTGCTCGGGATGCACATCGGCGCGAACTCGATCACGACGCTTCCCGACCGATTCTCGTCGAAGCAGGCGTTCGTCGAGCTCCAGCGTGACTTCCCCGCTGCAACCACGGACCCGGTGCGGATCATCGTGCCCGCGGGGCACAACCAGCCGGCCGTGTCCGCGGCACTGCGGAACCTCCAGACGCAACTCGGCCGGGACGCGCGCTTCGGCCCGCCGGCGCCCATTCGCCTCTCCGCCGACGGCGACGCGGCGCTGCTCGAGGCGCCGGTGAACGGCGATCCGTCTGGGAAGCGCGCCGTTGCCGCTGTGCGAGACCTCCGTGACACCGTGATGCCTGCGGCGTTTCGCGGGACGGGAGCAGAGCCGCTCGTCGGCGGGACGAGCTCGGAGAGCGTCGACTACTTCGACGCGACGACCGAGCCCGCGCCATACGTCTTCCTCTTCGTGCTCGGGCTGACGTTCGTCGTCCTCACGATCGCGTTTCGCTCGATCGTCGTCGCCGCGACCAGTGTCCTGCTCAACCTCCTCTCCGTCGGCGCCGCCTACGGGCTCCTCGTGCTCGTCTTCGAGCACGGTGTGGGCGCCGACCTGCTCGGCTTCCAGCAGGTGGACGTGATCGAGGCGTGGGTCCCGCTCTTCCTCTTCTCTGTCCTCTTTGGGCTCTCCATGGACTACCAGGTGTTCCTGCTCAGCCGGATCCGCGAGCGGTACACCGTACGAGGCGACACCCACGAAGCCGTCTCGTGGGGCGTCTCGTCGACGGCACGGCTGATCACCGGAGCCGCGCTAATCATCGTCGCCGTCTTCCTCGGCTTCGCGATGGGCGACCTGGTGATGTTCCAGCAGATGGGCTTCGGCGTCGCGGTCGCCCTGCTCATCGATGCGACGATCATCCGCTCCGTGCTCGTGCCGGCGACGATGACGCTGCTCGGCCGCTGGAACTGGTATCTGCCGCACTGGCTCGAATGGCTGCCGAAGCTCCACGTCGAGGGAGCAGCAGGTGAAAAGTGACTAAGGGCCGCATCCGCGGCCCTTAGTCCGGCAATCCGCCTGTATTGGTAGAGGCGCTTCCTGCCGTCCGGAGACGGCGGCGCTCACAGCGAGTCCCCTACGCTGGCTAGGCGATTCCCCTGAGGTCCCAGGGACACGCCTCTACCGGCGAATACCTCCACTGCCCGAACTGTCGTCACCCAATCGGACCACCTCCTTTCCGCGGTAGCGTCAGCATACGCACTCGCAGCGGATAGCGGTCGTCAGAGAATGTGCTCCATGATCTCTGCCGCTTCGCCAAGCGTCTGGAGCTCGGCAGGCGAGGCCTGCTCGAGCAGGCCCACGAGCTCGGCCTCGCGCCGCTCACGGCCCTGGACGAGCACTCGACGGCCACGAGCGGTCGCGCGCACACGGACCGAGCGCCCGTCGTGCTCGTGCGGCTCGCGGACGACATAGCCGTCGCGTTCAAGACCGCTCACGAGGCGGCTCATCGTCGGCGCCGTCACCTGCTCCGCGCTCGCCAGCTCCCCGATCGTGGCCGGGCCGCCGAAGACGAGCACGGAGAGCGCCGAAAGGCGCGCTGCGGTCAGGCCACTCGCCTCGTCCACCTTCCGCAGGCGCCGCAGAAGGTGAATCGCAGCCGAGTGGAGCTTGTCCGCAACCACGCGCTGATCGTCGCTTGACATCTGTTTCTTAGCCATGCTAAAGATATAGTAAGCGAAGCTAAGTATATGTCGAAGGAGGACGGATGCCCACATCGATCGAGAACATCGGCCAGATCGCGATTCGCGCGCGTGACCTCAGGGCCTCGGTCGCGTTCTACCGCGACACTCTCGGCCTCGACTTCCTGTTCGACGCCGGCCCGCTCGCGTTTCTCATGTGTGGCGGCGTCCGGCTGATGCTTGCCGTGCCCGAGAACGACGAGGTCGACCACCCGACCGCGACGCTCTACTTCCGCGTGCCGGATCTCCAAGCCGCCTACGCCGAGCTCGGCGATCGCGGGGTCGAGTTCGTCGACGAGCCGCATCTGATCGCGAAGCTTCCCGACCACGAGCTCTGGATGGCGTTCTTCCGCGACCCGGATGGGAACCTCATGGGCCTGATGAGCGAGGTGACAGAGCTGCCTTCAGGACGACCGTGAGCTCGAGCCCGCGGTCGAGCGGGACCGTCACGCTGACGAGCGTCGGGTCTGCCTGGCGCGCCACCGAGTAGGCGCCGAGCCTGTCGAGGTCCGAGAGGACGTTGTCCGCGACCACGAGCGCGCCCGGCTCCACCTTCTTCCGTGCGAGGGCGAACAGCTCTTCGTAGTCGTCCTTCTCCGCGTCGAGAAAAACAACATCGAACACGTCTTCGAGCGCGGGGAGCGTCTCGAAGGCGTCGCCTTCGACGAGCACGGCCGACTCGTCGACGCCGGCCTCAGCGACGTTCTCCGTCCAGGCGGCGCACTTGACCGGGTCGCTCTCGAGCGACGTCACGCTTCCCCCGAGGATGCGCGCGGCGGCCGCGAGCCAGATCGCCGAGTAGCCGCGCGAGCCGCCGATCTCGAGGACGGACGCCGAGGCACACGGAGCGACGAGCGAGAAGAGGAACTGCCCGGTCGTCCGCGCCACTTGCCGGGAACGCACTGCCGCGGGCAGCTCGGCCTCGCGCTCGCGCCGGTCCTCGTCCTCGAGCCGGGCGAGCACCGAGCGGACGCGGTCGTCGAGCACGCGCGTCAGTCCGGGACTTCGACCTCGACGATGCCGTTCTCGACCCGGACGACGTACGTCGCGACGGGCTCGAAGGCCGGGAGCGTCAGCGGGTCGCCTGTTCGGATGTCGAAGTTCGCGCCATGGCGCGGGCAGACGACGACGCCCTCCTCGGGATCCCAGTCGCCCTCGCAGAGCGGCCCGTCGTCGTGCGAGCAGCGATCCTCGAGCGCGCGCAGCTCGCCGCCGACGTTGTAGACGCCGACAGCCACCGCGGGCGTCTCGACGAGCTTCATCGAGCCGGGTGGCAGCTCTTCCAGCGGAGCGACCGCGAACCACGCCATGCGCGGGAACCTAGCTCAGCTCGAGCTCTTCGATGCCGTCGAGCCCTTCGGGCAACGGCGTGCCCTTGCCCTTGTGGAGCGCGAGGCGTAGCGTCGTCAGCCCGAGGAGCGCGCACTTGAGCCGGACCGGCGTCAGCGGAATGCCGAGCTCCTCGAGCAGCTGCTCCTTCGGCATCGTGGCGACGTCCGCGGCCTTCCTGCCCGTCACCATCTCGGTGAGCATCGAGGTGGCCGCCTGGCTGATCGCGCACCCGCGCCCGGAGAACTTGACCTCGTCGATCGTCTCGCCGTCCTCGCCGAACGCGACGTAGATCGAGACCTCGTCGCCGCACAGCGGGTTCTGGCCCTCGGCGCTCGCGTCGGCGTCCTCCATCACCCCGTGCCCGCGCGGGTTCTTGTAGTGGTCGAGGATGATCTCGCGGTACAGCTGGTCCACTCAGCCAAAGACCTTTCGCACCCGGTGGAGGCCCTCGACGAGACGGTCGATCTCCTCGGGGATCGTGTACAGGTAGAAGCTTGCGCGCGTCGTTGCGGCGACGCCGAGCTTGGCCATCAGCGGCTGGCAGCAGTGGTGCCCGGCGCGGACGGCGACGCCCTCCCAGTCGAGCACCTGCGCCACGTCGTGCGGGTGGACGTCGTCGAAGGCGAAGGAGACGATGCCGGCGCGGCGCTCCGGTGGCGGCCCGAAGAGGCGGATGCCGGGAATGTCGGCGAGTCGCTCGAGGGCGTACTCGGTCAGGTCGCGCTCGTGCCGCGCGATCGCGTCGAGCCCGACCTCGTTCAGATAGTCGACCGCGGCGCCAAACCCGACCGCCTCCGCCATCGGCGCCGTGCCGGCCTCGAACTTGTGCGGCAGCTCGCCCCACGTGGTGCCGTCCGCTGCCACCTTCCGGATCATGTGACCGCCGACGAGGAACGGCTCCATGCGTTCGAGCATGTGTGCCCGCCCCCACACCGCGCCGATCCCGCTCGGCCCGCACATCTTGTGGCCCGAGATGGCGACGAAGTCGCAACCGATCTCCTGGACGTCCAACGCTCGGTGCGGCGCGGCCTGCGCGGCATCGCAGACGACGATCGCGCCCTGCTCGTGCGCCCACGCGGCAACCCGCTCGACCTCGTTGACCGTCCCGAGAGCGTTCGAGACGAGGTTGAGCGCGACGACCTTCAGCGAGTCCGAGCCGACGATCTCGTCGAGCCCCTCGAGGACGAGCTCGCCCGTGTCGGTGAGCGGGATCATGCGGAACTCGGCGCCGGTGCGCTTCGCCATGTACTGCCACGGGACGAAGTTCGAGTGATGCTCGAGCTCGGTGACGAGCACGAGGTCTCCGGGGCCGAGCGTTGGCAGGCCCCACGCGTATGCGACGAGGTTGATGCCCTCCGTCGCGTTGCGGACGAAGATCACCTCGCGGGCGGCCGGCGCGTTCAGGTGTGCACGGATCTTCTCGCGCGCGGTCTCGAGACCCTCGGTCGCCCGCTCGGCGAGCTCGTAGACGCCGCGGTGGACGTTTGCGTACGACGTCTCGTAGAAGCGCTGCATCGCCTCGAGCATCTGCCGCGGCTTCTGCGAGCTCGCGGCCGAGTCGAGGTACGCGAGCGGCTTCCCGTGGAACTCCTGGCGAAAGATCGGGAAGTCCTCGCGCAGCGCATGGGCGTCGAGCGTGGGCTTGGCGCTTACGGCCATGGCTCCATCGTAGCCACGAGCCTCGGCGCCGCTCAGTTGACGATGAACGTGATGCGCGCGGTGACGCGAAACTCGACCACCTTGCCGTCCTGCACGACCGCCTTCTGCTCGGAGATCCACGCACTCTCGATGTTGTGGATCGTCTCGGCGGCCTTCTCGACGGCGACCTTCGTCGCTTCCGCGAAGCTCGTCGGCGAGCCCGCCGTGAGCTCGATCACCTTGGCGACTGCCATCTCTCCTCCTCTTGTCGTGTCTTCAGATCGTAGGTCATGCCGGGCGGGCGAACGCGACGCCGCGCCAGATGCCGCCGCGCCGTCGCCCTACCTCTTCGAACCCGGCGCTCTGCACGACGTCGACCATCGCCGCCGGCTCGTGCGCGAACACCCGGAACGCGTTGCCGCGCAACCGCAGCCAGACGTTCGTCGCACCGATCAAAAGCCGAGAAAGGACGTTCCGAGGCGGATACGTGAAGACGACCATCGTGCGTGCATCGCGGGCGGCCGCCCCGAGCAGGCGCGCGTAGTCCGGGTAGCAGCAGACGACGCGGTGAAGGACGACGACGTCCGCGTCAGCCGCCTGCTCGGCAACGAAGTCGCCGTGACGGCGCTCCATCCGGCTGGCGATGCCCGCCTCCTCTGCCAACTCTTGAGCGAGCTCGTCGTATCCGGACGACAGCTCGACGACGGTGGCCTGCGAGGCGCCGCCCTTGAGCAGCTCGATCGGGATCGCGCCGATGCCACCGCCGGGCTCGACAACGGACCTCTCCTCGATCCCGTGCGCGACTACCGCGTCGACGATCCACTGCGCCGCCCGGTCGAGGCCCCTGCGCCGGTAGCGCGCAGCGTCGCGAGCAGCCTGTCGGGCCGAGAAGAACTCGTCGTATCCCGAGGCGGAGCAGCAGCCGGCGATGGCATGACTGTAAGCCCAACCCGTACCCTGATGGCGTGACGCGTGTGTCCGTCGCGCTCTGCCTCCTCATCGGGGCGCTCGTTCTCGGTGGCTGCTCTGGCCAGCGGAAGGTGGCGGCACCCGCCGGCGGGGCGTCGGGGTCGCCGAAGTCGATGCCCGGCGCCGAGGTCTTCTCGCGCGCCGGCTGCGGCGGCTGTCACACGCTCTCCGCTGCACGCTCGACGGGCACGATCGGCCCGAGCCTCGACGCCCTGAAGCCGGCCGCAGATCGCGTCGAACGGCAGGTGAGGACGGGTGGGCGCGGCATGCCGGCCTTCGACGGGCAGCTGACGAACCAGGAGATCACGGACGTCGCCGCTTTCGTCGCCGCCGCCTCCGCGCAGAGCCCCGTCTCGGTCGCCGCAGGCTTCAAGCCCGACGACACGACGCTCGCGGACTGCGCGAAAACGAGCGACAGCAAGTGCTACGAGCAGGCGTTCGCGAACCTCGCGTACCGAGAAGGGCCGAAGAAGACGCTCGCACTGTTCACGAAGATGATCGACACGAATCCGACGGTGCACGTCTGCCACCGGATCGCGCATGCGATCGGCGCCGGGGCGCTCGCCTACTACCACGGCAAGGTCGGCCCCGCCTTCGCCGACGGCTCGGCGGTCTGCTGGTCGGGCTACTACCACGGCATCCTCGAGCGTGCCTTCGCCGGCGTGTCGACGGAGGACATGCCGGCCGTGGCACGCCGACTCTGTGCGAGCGCAGAGGTGCGCAGGAACGACTTCACTGCGTACCAGTGCGTCCACGGGCTCGGACACGGGCTGATGATCTACACGGGCTACGACCTGCCGCTCGCGCTCGCGACGTGCGACAAGCTCTCGACCTCCTGGGATCAGACGTCGTGCACCGGCGGCGTGTTCATGGAGAACCTCCAGACGTCCTACGGCACGACGTCTCAGTGGCTAAAGGACGACAACCCGCTGTACCCGTGCACGATCGTCTCCGAGCGGCACAAGCTCTACTGCTACCTGATGGTGACGTCTCGAATCCTCGACGTCGACGGCGGCGACTGGGCGAAGACGGTCGCGTGGTGCCGCAAGTCGGAGCCGAACTGGGTCGCCACGTGCTTCCAGTCGCTCGGCCGCGACGCGTCAGGACGGTCGCTCCAGGACCCGAAGGAGATCCTCCGCATCTGCGCGCTCGCCGGCGACGAGGCGAACCAGTGCGGCTACGGCGCAGCGCGGGACATCACGAGCATGGACGCCGGAGCGCGCCGGTCGGCGGGTTTCTGCGCGCAGGCGCCGGCGTCGTGGCGCACCTACTGCTTCAACGGCATCGGCACGATCCTCGGCGGCTTCTCACGGGACGCTGGCACCCGGCGCGCCAGCTGTCGCGCGGCCGTGCCGAAGCAGTACTGGAAGGACTGCTTCATCGGCGCCGGCGCCTAAGGGAGCAGCCGCTCGACGCCGGACACGCGGTCGAGGCCGCGGTCGATGCGCGCAGCGTCTCGTCCCGGGCCGCCGCGTACGACGTCCCGGCTGCCGTCGCGCGCGTTCAGGACATCGGCGCCCGCACCGCCGTCGAGAATGTCGCGACCCGACCCTCCAGCCAGACGGTCGTTCCCGGCCAACCCGCAGACCGTATCCGAGCCCCTCGTACCGGAGATCACGTCGCCCGCGGCCGTCCCGATCAGCGTGCAGCCGGGCAAGACGATCGGCGGAGCGGCAAGCTCGGACGCTTCGAACCCGTACCGAGCGGCAATGGGCCGGAGGTCGGCGTTCAACACGCGATTCGCGTGCGCCACGAACTCGCCCGTGGTCCGCGGCACGCGAGTGCGCATGCCCGCAAGCACGCCCCGTATGGCAGGGAACCCGCCGAGGCGATGCACCTCGAACCAGAAACATGCGGCGGTGCTGTACGACTGAAAGTCGATCCGAAACGGGTTGAGATCCGAGTAGGCGCGGCTAGCTAATCCATCGGTGTACCCGTCTTCGTCACAGCGCTGGGTCGACCTGATCGGAGCCGAGCAGCATTCCCACTCAGGCTCGTATAGCCGGTCGGTAAACGTCGCGAGGCCTTCGTTCGCCCACGGGGGCCCCCAGCTCTCCCAGGTCAGGACGTGCGTGATCTCATGAGGGCCGAAGCAGCGGCCTTGGGCCACGATCTGCGCCCTGAAGGCGCGTGAGCCGGGGTCGACGAGCCGCCATTCGGCAGACGGCACGTGATTCGTGACTCCTCGCCGACCGGCATTGGCGACCTGACCGCCGTCGATCGCCCACGTCATCGTGAACTTGCGGACGTTCCTCGGCCTGCGCCCGACGAGCCGCTCGATCTCGTCATGGCAGATCTGCACCGCCCGCCCGTTGAGCTCGAGGTCGGCCTGATCGCCCAACACGCTCGGCGCGACGAAGATCCAGTCCTTCGTCTCGAACCGTAACTCGTCTACCTGCGACGCGGCCGAAGCTCCGACCGCGCCGACAAGTGCGCTAACCGCAAACGCGAGCACGGTCTCCCAGCGCATCACTGCACGCTACGTCTGCGGGATGCGGGCTTCGAGCTTCTCAGCGAGCGCGTCGCGCACGGGGTCGAGCTCGATGCGGTCGAGGACGTCCTGGAAGAAGCCCCGCACGATCAGCCGCTCCGCGTCGCCCCGCGTCAGCCCACGCGACATTGCGTAGAAGAGCTGGTCGCGGTCGACCTGGCTGACGGTGGCGCCATGCGTGCAGCGCACGTCGTTGGCGAGGATCTCGAGCCCCGGAATCGAGTCCGCGTGTGCCGTGGGAGAGAGGATCAGGTTGCGGTTCTCCTGGTACGCGTTTGTCCCCTGCGCGTCCGGCTCGACGCGGATCATCCCGCGCCAGACGATGCTCGCGTCCTCGCGCAGGACGCCCTTGAACGCAAAGTCGGACGTCGTGTTGGGCGCGTGGTGCTGCTGGAAGGTGTCGTAGTCGAGGTGCTGCGTCCCGTCGGCGAAGTAGGCGCCGGTGACGCGTGAAGTCGCGCCGGGACCGGTCAGGTCGTTGTGGATCCGGATCTTGCCTTTGCACGAGCCGAAGCCACCCGCGACCCAGTCGAGCTCGGCGTCGCGGCCGACGCGCGCCCAGTGCGTCGCGAAGTGCCACGTGCGACGGGAGAGGTTCTGGAGCGAGACGTACTCGAGCTTCGCGTTCTGTTCGACGAACAGCTCGACGACGGCGTTCGAGTAACCGGCGAGGTCGGGTGTCGCAGAGGCGTACTCCTCGATCAGCGTGCAGCGGCTCCCCTCCTCGGCGACGACGAGCAGCCGCCAGAAGAGCGCGGTCTCTTCCGAGGAGCCCGTGATCCGCACATGCAGCGGCAGCTCGAGCTCGACGCCCTTCGGCACACGGACGAGCAGGCCGTGCTGCCAGCTGGCCGCATTGTGAGCTGTGAACTTGTCGTCTCCGGCGACGAGCGTCCCGAGCAGCTCGTGCGCTTCGTCGAGAGGCTCGAACTCGATGCCCTCCGGGGCCGACCGAATCTCGATCCCGCCCTCGCCGACCGTTGCAAGCCCCGAGACATCGATCTCGAGCAGCTCCTCGGCGGAGACCGCCGCGGCGGCTGCCGTTGCGCCGTTGGGAACCGCGAACGTGTCCGGGTCGAAGCCGCGGAGATCTGTGAACCGCCACGCCTCCTGCGTCGTGTCGGGCAGTGGCAGCGCCTGGTAGCGGTCAAGGAGCTCGGGCCGTGTCATGCGTCGAACCTTCGGTGGAGCATGAGCGCATTGCCGTCCGGGTCCTTGAACCACGCCTGTTTGCAGACGCCGGTGACGATCGTGTCGCCGTCGAACTCGACACCCTTCACCTCGAGCTCTTGCCTTGCCGCATCGACGTCGGGGACCCGCAGCGCGAGGCCTGCCGGTGAGACGGAGAACGGTTGGTCGATGCTCGACGGGTCGAAGATGTCGAGCGTCACCTGGCCGCAGCGGAGCTCCATGTCGTGCTTGCCCTCGGTCTCGACCTCGAGCCCGAGCGTGTCCGCGTAGAACTCCTTCGCGCGCGCCAGGTCCCGGGTGAGGAACGAGACGAAGTCGACGTGCTCGACGTCCATCAGGGCTGCGATCCGTCGGGGTATGGCGCGTAGCGGCGGTGGAGGAGGATGCGGTTGCCGGCAGGGTCCGAGACCCCGACGCCGTTGCAGACGCCGGAGTCCCACATCTCGGCCGGCTCGTAGCCTGCGGCGACGAGCTCCTCCCTCGCCGCCTCGAGGTCGGGGACGCGGAGTGCGATCGTCGAGGGCGGCAGCGGCGTGAACGCGTAGTCGTGCGTGTGCGGCGTCATCAAGGCGAGCGTCACGTTGCCCGCCTCGTACTCGACCCAGTCGTCGGCTGGGGAGTTCGGGTTGCGCCTCAGCCCCAGCACCTCGCCGTAGAAGCGGTTGGCCGCGTCGATGTCCGTCACCGGGACGCGGATGTAGTCGACGCGCTCGACGTCCATCAGGGCTGTGTGCCGTCTGCGTACGGCGCGTAGCGGCGATGGATCGCCAGGCCGTTCCCCTCGGAGTCCTTGAAGATGGCGCCGTTGCAGACGCCGGAGTCCCACGTCTCGCCGACGACCTCGACCCCAGATTCCTGCAGGGTCGCCTTCGCAGCCTCGACGTCGGGGACACGGATCACGATCGAGCCGAAGGGGAGCGGCACGAACGGTTGCCCGGCCGTCGGCGGGTCGACGAGCGCAAGCGTCACGTTCCCCGTCTCGAACTCGACCCACGAATCGGTCGACAGAGGGTTCTTCTCGAGCCCGAGCGTCTCTCCGTAAAACTTCTCTGCGCGATCGCGATCTTGGACGGGGACGGCGATGAAGTCGACGCGCGACGCGCCGATACCTTCACCCAACGGACCCCTCCATCTGCAGCTGGATCAGGCGGTTCATCTCGACCGCGTACTCGAGCGGCAGCTCCTTCGTGATCGGCTCGACGAAGCCGGAGACGATCATCGCGCTCGCCTCAGCCTCGGACAGGCCGCGGCTCATCAGGTAGAAGAGCTGCTCCTCGCCGATCTTCGAGACGGTCGCCTCGTGGCCGATGTCGACGTCGGACTCGTCAATGCGGATGTACGGATACGTGTCGGAGCGCGAGTGCTCATCGAGGATCAGCGCGTCGCAGACGACCTTCGACTTCGAGCCGACCGCGCCCTTGCCGACCTCGAGCAGGCCACGGTAGCCGCCGCGCCCGCCGTCCTTCGAGATCGACTTCGAGGTAATCACGGACGACGTGTGCGGCGCGACGTGGACGCACTTCCCTCCCGCGTCCTGGTGCTGGCCCTTGCCGGCGAACGCGATCGAGAGCACCTCGCCGTGCGCGCCTTTGCCGAGCAGCCAGATCGCCGGGTACTTCATCGTCAGCTTCGAGCCAAGGTTCCCGTCGACCCACTCCATCGTCGCGTCCTCGTACGCGACCGCGCGCTTCGTGACGAGGTTGTAGACGTTCGTCGACCAGTTCTGGATCGTCGTGTAGCGGCAGCGGCCGCCCTTCTTGACGATGATCTCGACGACGGCCGAGTGAAGCGAGTCGGTCGAGTAGATCGGCGCCGTGCAGCCCTCGACGTAGTGCACGTATGCGCCCTCGTCGACGATGATCAACGTGCGCTCGAACTGGCCCATGTTCTCCGCGTTGATGCGGAAGTAGGCCTGGAGCGGCATCTCGATCCGGACGCCCGGCGGCACGTAGATGAACGAGCCGCCCGACCAGACGGCCGAGTTGAGCGCGGCGAACTTGTTGTCGTTCTGCGGGATGATCTTCCCGAAGTACTCCTTGACGAGGTCCTCGTGCTCCCGGAGGCCCGAGTCCATGTCGAGGAAGAGCACGCCCTGCTGCTCGAGGTCCTCCTTGAGCTTGTGGTAGACGACCTCGGACTCGTACTGGGCGCCGACTCCTGCGAGGTACTTCTTCTCCGCTTCGGGGATGCCGAGCTTGTCCCACGTGTCCAAGATGTCGGCCGGGAGGTCCTCCCAGTTCTTTGCCTGCTTCTCGGTCGGCCTGATGTAGTAGTAGATCGAGTCGAAGTCGATGGTCGTGACGTCGCCGCCCCAGCGGGGGAGCGGACGCGCGTTGAAGTACTCGAGCGACTTGTGGCGGTACTTGCGCATCCAGTCGGGCTCAGACTTGTGGCTCGAGATCGCGTCTACGAGCTCGTGCGACAGTCCGCGACCGGACTTGAAGAAGTAGTCCTCTGGGACGTGGAAGCCGTACTTGACCTCGTAGTCCGAGCCGATTCCCTTGACGACCTCTGTCTCGGTCTGTGCCATCACGCCTCGCTCTCTGCGGCTGCCGGCGCGAACGCCTCGTAGCCCTCGGCCTCGAGCCTGTGCGCGAGCTCAGGCCCGCCCTCCTCGACGATCTTGCCATCGACGAAGACGTGGACGAAGTCGGGCTTGATGTAGTCGAGGATCCGCTGGTAGTGGGTGATCAGCAGCGCGCCCATGTCCGGGCCGACGAGCGAGCTGACGCCCTCGGCGACGACGCGCAGGGCGTCGATGTCGAGGCCGGAGTCGGTCTCGTCCAGCACCGCGATGCGCGGCTTGAGCATCGCCATCTGGAGGATCTCGACGCGCTTCTTCTCGCCGCCCGAGAAGCCGTCGTTGATGTACCGCGAGGCAAGCTCGCGCGAGACCTTCAGCCGGTCCATCGCAGCCAGCAGCTCGGTGCGGAACTCGGGGATCGGGACCGGGTCGTCCTTGCCGCCGGCCTTTGCCTTCCGGATCGCGTTGATCGCCGAGCGGAGGAAGCTCGTCACGGTCACGCCCGGGATCGAGTGCGGGTACTGGAACGCGAGGAAGAGGCCGCGCTGTGCCCGCTCGTCGGCGCCGAGCTCGGTCACGTCCTCGCCGTCGAAGACGATCGAGCCGCTCGTGATCTCGTAGCTCGGGTGGCCCATCAGCGCGTACGCGAGCGTCGACTTGCCCGAGCCGTTCGGCCCCATGACCGCGTGCACCTCGTTCGGGCTGATCGAGAGGTCGACGCCCTTGACGATCTCGGTGCCGTCGTCGAGACAGACGTGAAGATCCTTCAACTCGAGCAGAGCCAAGTTCGTGTGTCCTTTCTTCGTGAGAACAAGCCGAAACTGCGCGTCTTTCGTGACGGATTCTACCGCAGGGGCCTCGCCGGGCCGGAGACCGAGTGCGAGACCGACGGTGGTACCCTTGCCCGGTGCCGAACGTCGGGCCGATGGAGCTGATCATCCTCGTCGTCATCGTTCTGCTCGTGTTTGGGTCGAGGAGGCTCCCCGAGATCGGCCGCTCGCTCGGAGGCGGGATGCGCGAGTTCAAGGACTCGGTGACCGGCAAGGACGAGAAGCCGTCGATCGAAGCGGACGGCAGCACGGGCGCGGACCGAGACCGCTGACCGACACCCACGTGGACGTCCTCTCGGCGGACTGGGTCCTCCCGATCTCGGGTCCGCCGATCGAGAACGGCGCAATCGCGATCGAGGCAGGGCGCATTGCCGCCGTCGGCACCGCCTCGGAGCTCGGGCTCGGGACGCACTACGAGGGCGCAGCGATCCTCCCCGGCTTCGTCAACTGCCACTCGCACCTCGAGTACGCCGTCTACGCGGGCTTCGGCGACGGCCTCACATTCGCCCCGTGGATCACGATGCATGTCGAGCGCAAGGCGCGGATCGGCTGGGACGAGATGGTCGACATCGCCTGCCTCGGCGCAGCCGAGTGCCTCGCGTCGGGGATCACGACCGTTGCCGATGCGAGCTTCAGCGGTGCGGCGGCCATCGCCTGCGCCGAGCTCGGCCTGCGCGGGATCGTCTGCCTCGAGGCCTTCGGAGCGGCACCGGACGCCGTGCTGGCGATGGTCGACGAGAAGCGCGAGCGGATCGCGGGCTCGCTGTCCGAGCGCGTCCAGCTCGGCGTCTCACCCCACGCGCCGTACACCGTGTCCCTCGACGCCTACAAGGCGCTCGCCGGCCTCGGGCTCCCGGTGGCGACACACCTGAACGAGAGCCCGGCGGAGCTCGAGTGGCTCCTGCATGGAACAGGGCCGATGGAGCTGTTCCGCGAGCTGCTCGTCGCCCCGGCTGGAACGACGGGCATCCGCCTGCTCGCCGAGCACGGGCTGCTCGGGCCGAGCGTCGTGGCCGCCCACTGCGTCGTCGTCGACGAGGAGGAGATCGGACTGCTCGCAGCCCACCGAGTCGGCGTGGCGCACTGCCCGCGGTCCAACGGCGTCCTCGGATGCGGCATCGCACCGGTCGAGAAGCTGCTCGACGCGGGGATCACGGTCGGTATCGGAACCGACAGCCCGGCGTCGACGCCCTCGTTCGACATGTTCGACGAGATGCGTGCCGCCGTCCTCTACGCGCGGCTGCGAACGCAGCGGCCCGACACGATGCCGGCGGCGAAGGCGCTCGAGCTGGCAACGCTCGGCTCGGCGAGAGCGCTCGGACTCGACGATCGCATCGGCTCGCTCGAGTCGGGCAAGCTCGCCGATGTCGCGGTCGTCGGTTTGGAGGGCTCGCCGTTCCTCCCCTGGGAGGATCCCGCCGCCGCGGTCGTGTACGGAGGAGCCGCGACGAGGGTACTGATGACCCTCGTCGGCGGGAAGGTACGCTTTGAAAGAGATCGATTCGAATGGCAAGAGCTGCGACAAAGCGGAATCAGGGCACGCAACAAGCTGCTGGGGCAATAGCTCCGGACCAGAAACGGGCGCGGAAGAAGGCCGAGAAGTCCCTCGAGGACCAGCTCTTCTTCAACCGGCTCCGCGGCCACGCGAAGTGGGTGTTCGTCCTGCTCGCGATCGTCTTCGGCTTCAGCTTCGTCTTCCTCGGCGTCGGGACGGGGGCGGGCGGGCTCTCCGACGTGTTCAACTCGCTGGTCGGGCACTCGTCGGGGACCTCGATCGAGAGCCTTCAGCAGAAGGTCGCGGAGAACCCGAAGAGCCGGGCAGCGGTCATCGACCTCGCATCGGCGCTCCAGCGAGACGGCCGCACGGACGAGGCGATCGCGGCGTACCAGACCTACCTCGGCGAGAAGCCGAAGGACACAGCCGCGCTCGCCAACCTCGCGATCCTCTACCAGACCGTCGCCGGCCAGGCGGGGAACGCCGTCAACACGGCGCTCCGCGAGCTGAGCCTCGCCGCTCCCGAGGCGCAGTTCCGGCCCGGATCCGGAGCCCTCGGCGACGCTCTCGGCTCGTTCGTCGACCCGATCGGCCAGGCGGCCTCGACTCAGGCCGAGCAGGCGTACCAGGCCGCGATCGCCCGTTATCAGGCGGCGAACAAGCAGGCGCTCGGCGTGCTCAGGAAGCTCGCCAGGCTCTCGCCGAGCGACTCGTCGGCGCTCCTGCGCTACGCACAGGCCGCTGAGGGCGCGCAGCAACCAAAAGTCGCGCTCGCGGCATACCGGCAGTTCGTGAAGCAGTTCCCGGACGACGCGCTCGTGCCGGACGCGAAGACCCGCATCCGGGCGCTCGAGAAGCAGCTCGCGCAGAGCAGCTCGTCGATCCAGGTCCCGAGCGCGGGCAGCCAGACCTCTCCCTAGACGGCAGCGCCGGACCGTCTCCGATCGACCGTCTAGACTCGCCCGCGTGCGAGCGCTCTTCAGCGACAGGCGGACCGGAGCCATGGTCGCCGCAGCCCTCGCAGCCGGCCTCGCGCTCGCTTCCTCTGCATGCGACTCGGGAACCGGCGGGATCTCGAAGGGTGGAGACGTCGCACGCGGCGAGGCGCTGTTCAAGGAGAAGTGCGGCGGTTGTCACACGCTCGCGGCGGCCGGAACCGCGGGGGTCGATCGGCCCCAACCTCGACGACGCGTTCGCCTCCGACCGGGCGCAGGGCTTCGACGAGAGCTCGATCCAGCAGGTCGTGGCGGGTCAGATCCGAGAGCCGTCCCTCACCGGCCGCGTCGACGAGAACGGCCAGCCGATCACGTCCACCGGGTCCCCGGCCATGCCGGCGGACATCGTCACTGGCGACGACGTCGACGCCGTCGCTGCCTACGTCGCCTCGGTGGCCGGCAAGCCCGGAGCTGCCAAGCCGCCGTCCGGCGGCCAGGCGACGAGCGGCAAGGACATCTTCACGGCCAACTGCGGCGGCTGCCACACGCTCGCGGACGCCGGCACCACGGGCGCCGTCGGGCCAAACCTCGACCAGGCGAAGCCGCCGAGGTCGCTCGTCGTGACGCGGGTGACGAACGGCAAGTCCCCGATGCCGCCGTTCAAGGGCGTGCTCACGGACGCACAGATCCAAGCCGTCGCCGACTACGTCTCCTCGGTCGCAGGTAAATAGCGCAAATAGGCGAATCCGCTCTTGCGCGAACGCGGGGGATGCGAGAGGATGGCCGATGCGTCTAGTACGTTTGTACTAGGCCTACGAGACGAGGAGCAGATGACGGTCACCACCCCCGTACTGATCGCGATCGAGAGCAGGCTCTACAGCCAGGTGCTTCGCTCGGCGATCGAGCAGGAAGACGACCTGTCCGTCGTCGGCGAGGCGACGAGCGCAGAGGACGCGATTACCGCGGCCGAGGGGACGAGGGCGGCGGTCGTCGTCATCAGCTCCGGGATAGCCGGCTTCGCCGACGGCCACGCGGGCTGCTTCATCCGCGACCGGGCGCCGAGCTGCAGGGTGATCGTGCTCGCGGACGAGCGCGACCAGCGCCTGCTGACCGAAGGCCTCGGCTGCGGCGCGAGCGGCTACCTGACGACCGACTGCTCTCCATCCGAGCTCGTCGACGCAATCCGCGCTGTCACCCGCGGGGAAGTGTTGATCCCGCCCGCGATGCTCGGGCCGTTGCTGTCCGACCTGCTCGAGCGGCGGCGCGGCCACGAGGAGGCGTTGCTCAAGGTCAGCAAGCTCTCTCCGCGTGAGCGCCAGGTGCTCGCGCTCGTAGCGCGTGGGAAGAAGTCGTCGCAGATCGCCGAGGAGCTCGTGATCTCGGGCGAGACCGCGCGGACGCACGTCCAGAACATCCTCACGAAGCTCGGGATCCACTCACGCCTCGAGGCGGCGTCGTTCGTCATCGAGTACGGCCTCGCCGCCCACCTCGAACAAGCCGAAGCCGCCGCCTAGCCATGACGGACGTCAGGCCGAAGCTCCGTGACGACGTCACGTTCGTCGAGGTCGACCAGGAGGCGGTCGCCTACGACCCGATGAGCAAGCTTGTCCACTACCTGAACCCGATGGGCTCGATCGTGCTCCAGCTCTGCGACGGCACGTCGACGGTCGACGAGACGATCGCGGAGCTCGCCGAGGCCCAGGAGGTCGAGCCGACCGAGATCGACGAGCCGATCCGGTCCCTCGTCGACAACTTCGTCAACGTAGGGCTCGTCGAGCCCGGCGAGGCTGCGACAAAGCTCCGTGAGAGCAGCGAGGAGGAGGACAAGCGAGCGAAGGTGCGCCGCGAGGTGCCACGCAGCGAGTGAATGGACTCACTTGACCACCTCGGGTGGGTGGTAGAGCAGTCCTATGAGATCGCGGACACGCAGTTCGGCGTGCGTACGAACTCCGAAGAGTGCGCGGCATGGCTCCACGGGACATTCGGCGAGCTTCAGATCGACGAGCCGACATCGCCGTATTACTCGATCCGAGTCGCCGAGGAGAAGGACGACGGCGTCGGCAAGCGCTTCCATGTCGTCTACGAGGAGAGCCGTGCCCTCGTCAAGACGCTGCATCTCCGTGAGGCATACGACTGCTTGATAGCGCAGTTCGAGCACGTCGCAGCGCGCGGCCGCAGCGACGCGATCTACGTCGACGCCGGCCTGGTGACGCTCGACGGCGTCGTCGCGCTCGTCCCGCCGATTCTCCCGCCCTATCTCAGGACTCTCGGCCACCGGCTCCTGGAGCGATCCCGGCTGACGCTGCCGATCTCGAACTACGTCGCGCTCGAGCCCGAGACAGGCCTTGTCGTCGACAGCGGGCCTGCGGTCGCCCCCTCGGCAGATGCGCTCGCAGCGCTCGATCGCATCGCGCCGCCGTTCGGCGGGAGCCCCGCTGCGCCGGGCGGTCCGTTGCGAGCCGACATCGTCTGCTTCCTCGGTCTCCCGGACGAGGCGGTGCTTCCGTACTCGCCAGGCCAGGCGGCTCACGTACTGGCCGCGCGGATCCTCAACCTGCCCGAGGTGGGAGGCGAGGCGCTCGAGACGATCGCGGAGCTCGTCACGAATGCGCGCTGTCTCGAGATCCGCTCGACGACGCCGAAGGAGACCCTGGGCGTGCTCACGGACCTGCTCGCCTCCGTCGCAGCGTAGGAACCCTACGTCAACGGTAGGCGGCGGATACGTCGGCGGCGGTATCGACGCCCTCGCCGGGGCGTGATCGAATACCCGTAGCAAGACCTCTCCTTCTAAGGAGGTAGTTGAAGCTATGGCTGTATCCGAAGAACGCGTCACCAGAGGCCGCCTGCTGAAGCGAGCAGGTGTCGGCGCGGCAGCGCTCGGCGCGGCCTCGATGGTGACCGCCTCGACGGCAGCGGCTGCAGCACCGGCCTCGACGTCCTGCATCGGCTGGGAGAACGGATGCGGCGTCTGCGACAACCTGGTCGGCGGTTGTGAAGGCGACGATTGCTGCGCCTGCTTCGTCACGACCGAGGGCTGCTGCTTCTGCTCCACGTTCGTCTTCTGCGCTGGGCTCAAGCCGTGCACCGTGAGCTCGAAACAGTGTCCCGCCGGCTGGTCGTGCGCCTACACCTGCTGCAGCGAGACGCCCGTCTGCATCCCGCACTGCGGATACCACGGCGCCCACGCGGATTGTGGGAACGGCGAGGTTCCCGGCGCGAGGAAGCAGGCTGCAAACACGGGAGGCCTCTGATGGCGATGACTGAGGATCGCGTCTCTCGAGGCCGGCTGCTCAAGCGGGCCGGCGTCGGCGCGGCCGTGCTCGGCGCCGGGTCGATGGTCACCGCAGCGACCGCCAGCGCAAACGCATCGCCGTCGCTGTCGTGCATCTCGGTGTCTGGGTGCGGTATCTGCGCGACCCAGGGCCTCGGCTGCGAGGGCAACGAGTGCTGCGGTTGTGCGATCACGACCGAAGGCTGCTGCTTCTGCATCGCGAACGTCTCGTGTGTCGGGCTTCCGTCCTGCGCGACGAGCTCGAAGCAGTGCCCGCCCGGATGGGCGTGTGCGTACACCTGCTGCAACGGCGGGGCAACGCCGGTCTGCGTGCCGCACTGCGGCTACACGGGCCCGCACCTCATCCCGTGCATCGACGGTCGGGTCAGCGCGAAGGCCCAGAAGACACCGCGGACGCTGAAGATCTAGCGAGCCGCGCAACGAAGTCGAAGGGGGCCTCTCCGGAGGCTCTCTTCGCGTGACGCGACATACGCTCGGCCGCTTGGCTGAGTCACGCGTCTGCGGTATCGACAACGCCCGGTTCGCGTGCGCTAATACGCAATACCGCTCTACAACGGAGGTTTTACTGTATGGCTGTGACCGATGATCGTGTTTCGAGACAGAAGCTGCTCAAGCGGGCCGGCGTCGGAGCGGCCGTGCTCGGGGCCGGCTCTCTGATCTCGGCGGCGACGGCGTCCGCGAACGCAAACCCGTCTCTCTCGTGCGTCCCGGCGGGCGGCTGCGCGACTGGTGGCCTTCCGAATCCCGCTGACGGCGCGTGCTGCTTCTGCTTCGTCACGACGGAGGCGTCGTGCTTCTCGGGCCAGAACGTCTCTTGCGCTGGCCTACCGACGTGCTCGAACTCGGGGCAATGCCCCGCTGGGTGGACCTGCTGTCCCAACACCGGCTGCGGTGCCGGCGGCGTGTGCATCCCGCACTGCGGCTACCACGGCGCGCACGTCTTCCCATGTGGCACCAGCCCAACATCGCCCGGCAAGACGGCGGCCAAGTAATGCCCGCCCGCTGCGAGAGACCAGGAGGAATGTGCTGATGGCTGTATCGGAAAAGCGTGTCACGCGAGGGCGGTTGCTCAAACGAGCTGGAGCAGGCGCCGCGATCGGCGTCGGCGCGATGGTCACCGCTGGAACGGCATCCGCCGATCTCGTCCCCTCGACGAGCTGCATCGACGCAGGCGGCTGCGGAAGCTTCCAGTCCTGCGAGGGGACGTGCGAATGCGGTTGCGTCGTGACGGTCGAGTCGAAGTGCATCTGCATGCAGAACGTTGTTCTGCGAGGGGCTCAAAGGGTGCTTTAGCTCGAAGCAGTGCCCGAAGGGCTGGGCCTGCGCCACGGGCGGTTGCTCTGCAACGCCCACGCACGGCTTCTGTGTGCCGCATTGCGGGTACACGGGGCCGCACGCCGTGCCGTGCGACGCAAGCATTCCTGCGGGACAGACGACGTTCCGCGGGTAGCACCACCGTTCTGCGATCGCTGGAGGGCCTCTTCGGAGGCCCTCCTCGTTTAGCGACGGCGACGCGCGCGATCGGACGAGGGTCCAGGACGAGCAGGCAAGGCAACAACTAGCCTGGCCCGCATTCTCTCGCAACGCAGAGGGCCTCTTCGGAGGCCCTCTTGCTATCGGCCGAGATCGAAGGCCGTCGTGTTGTCACGGCTGGCTAGCGACGCTACGTAATTGAAGCGGTGGATCTCACGCGTCTGCGGTATCGACGGGGCCACCGCCAGTTGCGTCCAATACGTGTCCACTTCGTCAGGAGGTATGCGGATCCATGGCTGTATCCGAAGAACGAGTAACTAGAGGGCGTCTGCTCAAGCGCGCCGGCATCGGCGCCGCGGCGCTCGGCGCAGGATCGATGCTGACGGCGTCGACAGCGGGCGCCGCGCCCGCCACGGCGTGCGCCAGCGTCGGTGGCTGCGGCGACTGCGTCGACGTCGAGTGTCCGAACTGTTTCAACCACCCGTGCTGCTTCTGCTTCGTGACGGTAGAAGGCGGCTGCGCCTGCAGCGAGGACTTCTACTGTTCGACGGGTCCGAAGCACGAGTGCGTCAGCTCGAAGCAGTGCCCGCCGGGCTGGGCATGTGTTCGCTCGGCTTGCGACGCTGCGAATGGCTACACCACGCAATGCGCACCTCCTTGCGGCACCCACACGCCGGGGACGGTGTGCAGCGGCGGCGTCAGGCCGCAGACACTCAAGGGAAAGAACGCTTCAGGCAAGTAGCCCGAGTCTCGAAACTCTGGCGACCATTGAAGAGGGCCTCCTCCCGGAGGCCCTCTTCATGTCTGGGGGCGTCCAGATCGACGACGACCCGCCAACGCCTGCGGTGCCGTCACGGTCTCCGTGCCGCACTGTGGGGCGTGCAACCACCACACCGTATGTGCGTGCGGATCGTCCAACAAGGCATCGAAGCCTGGTGGCCCGACCGCCTTCTAGCTTCCGTCATCCGTTGCACCCGATCGAGGGCCTCTTCGGAGGCTCTCTTTCTATCTGCCGAGATCGACCACCACGTGCGCGATCGGAACCGCGAAGCGCTGCCTCGCCGATTCGACCACGCCTCGCTCGAGCCAGTTGGACCTGCCTTCGGGGTGCGTCGAGATGATGATCTCGTCGGCGCCGAAGGTCCGTAAGGCGTCCTCGATCGCCTGCAGCGGATCCGAGTCCCCGACCTTCCCCTGGGCGGCGACGCCCGACTCTGCGAGCCGCGCGAGGCTCTCGCCGAGCCGCGCCTGAGCGGCAGCGCGCGCGCCGTCCTCGTCCGAGGCCCAGTGGCGGAGCTTGGAGTTCAACGCCGGGCAGACGACGAGCACGTGAGCCCGGTGCCCGGTTACCGCCGCGCCGACGGCATCGCGGAGCTCGCGACCGGCAACGGTCTCGTTCGCGACGACGAGCAGCCGCCACTCGTCGGCGTCGCTGACACGCGCAGGCGCCTGGGCCCTCGTCTCTTCGGGAAGCGGGCGGAGGTAGTACCAGATGGTCGCCAAGGTGACGACGATCCAGACGGGGACGCCCAGCTTCCAGCCACCGACCAGGCTCGCAACGGCGATCGCCGCGAAGGCCGCGATCGTGACCAACAGCAGCCGAAACGCCTCGGCCTCGGTGCGGAACGGGTTCCGGCGAGCCATGGGCTACCTCCTGACAGCCGGATGCTAACCGGTTATCCCTCGGGAGCCGGGGCCCGCGGATCAGATGATGTAGACGGTGGTGTAGACGACGATCCACATCACGTCGACGAAGTGCCAGTAGATGCCCGGCAGCTCGACACCGTGGTGGTGCTCGGGCGAGTAGTGCCCGCGGAACGCACGGATCGTCGCGAAGAGGAGCAGCGTCAGGCCGACGAACACGTGTGCGCCGTGGAGGCCTGTCAGGCAGTAGAAGATCGTCGCGAAGGCGTTGTCGCCGGGGGCGAAGCCGACACGCGCGTACTCCGCGATCTGCGTCAGCAGGAACGTCGTGCCCATGAACAGCGTCAGCACGAGCCCCGCCTTCAATCCAGCGCGGTTGCCGCGCTTGATCGACTGCAGCGCCCAGTGCATCGTGAAGCTCGAGGTGACGAGGATGATGGTGTTGACGCCGGCGACGAACTTCGGAAGGTCGTCGCCCTCGGGCGGCCACGGATAGCCGTTGACGACCCGGACGAAGAAGTACGCGGTGAAGAACGACCCGAAGAGCATGATCTCCGAGCCGATGAAGAGGAGGATCCCGAGCACGCGCGAGTCGACGCGCGACGAGACGTTCGCGACGGGCGGGTGATCCGCGTGGTGGTGAGCAGCGGCGTGGGCTTCCACTAGGCGAGCACCTCTTCCGGCACCGGCTCCTCGGTCTCGACATGCGTGACCGGGAGCTTCGTCTCCTTCTCGAGCCGCTTGACGAGATCGCCGCGGAGCCAGCTCGAACGCTTCGCCCCAGGGAAGGTCGAGACGATGATCTCGTCGCAGCGCTCGTCGTAGATCGCCTGCACAGCGGCCGCAAACGGATCGGGGTGCGCGATCTGCCCGTGGACGTCGATCCCCTCCGCGCGCAGCGTGCCGACCGCGCGCCGGAGCCGCTTCTCTGCCTCGGGATGGGCGGACATGCCGAGATCCGACTGCGGGCAGACGATGAGGAAGCTCGCCGGCGACTTCCTGGCACGCGCCCGGATGGCGGCGAGCAGAGGCTCGCCGACGACCGTCTCGTTCGCTACGACGAGGACGTTCGTCTCGCCCTCCTCAGCGGCGAGGTCGACGACGACGTGCTCGACGGGAACGTCCACGGCCGACTCGATCCGGTTGACGACGTCGCGCCGCAGCCAGCTGGACCGCGACTCGGGGTGCGTCGAGACGATCACCTCGTCCGGCGGTGGCACGAGCTGGTTGAACGCGTCCCGGACGACGTCGACCGGGTCGGCGTCGACGACGAAGCCATCCGCGGCGATGCCGTCCGTGCGCAGCCGGTCGAGCGTGCGGTCGAGCCGGCGCCGCGCGGCGGCCCGGCGCGTGTCTTCGTAGACGACATAGCCGTGACGCGGCTGGCTGACCGGGCAGAGGACGGTGACGCGGATCGACCCCTCGTGCCCGCGGCGCTCGAGCAGCTCGATGAGGCTCTTTCCGGCGACGGTCTCGTTGGCGATGACGAGCAGGTGGCGCGGCTCGGTCAACGCGGCACCTCCTCCGTCTCGGCCGGCACGTCCTCGAGCTTCGTCGCGCCGTCATCCGAGAACACGGCGTGGCGTGCGCCAGGCACGCCGTACTCGTACGGGCCGCCCACGATCTGAGGTATCTCGTCGAAGTTGAAGAGCGGCGGCGGGGACGACACCTGCCACTCGAGCGAGTGGGCGCGCCACGGGTTCGCCGGTGCGATCGGACCGCGGACCCAGCTCGTGATCATGTTGTAGAGGAAGATCAGCATTGCGGCGCCGAGCACGAAGGACGAGATCGAGATGAAGAGATTCCAGTGCTCGAAGCGCGGTGGGTAGTCCGCTGTGCGGCGCATCTGCCCCTGGAGCCCGAGCCAGTGCATGGGGAAGAACGTCGCGTTGAAGGCGACGAACGTGAGCCAGAAGTGCCACTTCCCGAGCCGTTCCGAGTACATGCGGCCCGTCATCTTCGGGAACCAGTAATAGATCCCGGCCATGATCGTGAACACCGAGCCGCCGTAGAGCACGTAGTGGATGTGCGCCACGATGTAGTACGTGTCGGAGGCGTGGATGTCGATCGGGACCGTGCCGAGATAGATGCCCGACAGGCCACCGATCAGGAAGCAGGCGATGAACCCGACGGCCCAGAGCATGGGCGTGTTGAAGTGGATGCGGCCTCCCCACATCGTCGCTAACCAGGAGAAGACCTTGATCCCCGTCGGCACCGCGATCAGCAGCGTCGTCAGCATCATCGGCACGCGGAGCCACGGCGCCATGCCGGCCACGAACATGTGGTGCGCCCATACCGAAAATCCGAGGAAGAGGATCGCGACGAGCGACAGCGCCATCAGCCGGTAGCCGAACACCGGCTTCCGGGAGAACGTCGAGATCACCTCGGAGATGAT
Organism: uncultured Actinomycetes bacterium; assembly: GCA_963826585.1. Taxonomy (GTDB): domain Bacteria; phylum Actinomycetota; class Thermoleophilia; order Gaiellales; family Gaiellaceae; genus PALSA-612. Next base: position 85,502 of record CAWGXP010000002.1, on the reverse strand, counting down.
CCCGAAGCCGGGTAACAGCATGATGTAGACGGCCGGGTGGGAGTAGAACCAGAAGATGTGCTGGTACCCGAGCGGGTAGCCGCCCTCAGAGGCGACGAAGAAGTTCGTGTGCAGCACCCGGTCGAACATGACGAAGAACTGCGACCCGGCGATGAACGGCGTCGCGAGCACGACGAGCAGCGACGTCGTGAAGTTGGCCCAGACGAGAAGCGGCATGCGCCAGAACGTCATGCCCGGCGCCCGCATCGTGATGATCGTGACGAGGAAGTTGAGCGCCGTCATGATCGACGACGTCCCAGCCCACTGGACGCCCATGTTGAAGAACACGCTGCCGAGCGGCTGATCCGTGCAGAGCGGCGCGTAGCACGTCCATCCGCTCGCGAATGCTCCTCCCGGCACGAGGAAGCTCGACAGCATCATCACGCCGGCGATCGGGAGCAGCCAGAACGAAAGGGCGTTCAGGCGCGGGAAGGCCATGTCCGGCGCGCCGATCATCAGCGGGATCACGTAGTTCCCGATGCCGGCGAAGACCGGCACGATGAAGAGGAAGATCAGGAGAGCGGCGTGAACGGAAACGAGGCCGTTGAACGTCTGGCTGTCCACGACCTCTGCGCCGGAGTTGGCGAGCTCTGCGCGGAAGATCATCGCGAGCAGGCCGCCGACGAGGAAGAAGATGAAGGTCGTGACGATGTACTGGATCCCGATCACCTTGTGGTCGGTGTTGACGCGTAGGTAGTCGCGCCAGCTCTTTGCGCCATGCCCCGAGTGGTCCTCGGGCTCCGTCGGCTCGCCGATCGCGTACCGCGCCCAGTAGTCGAAGGAGCCGATCCCGGCGAGGAAGCCCATCGGGATCGTCACGAGCGAGACCGTCACGACCACCTCGCCGAGCCAGACGGGATCCCAGCCCTCCAGCCAGCGGACGAGCGCCATGATCCCGACGCCGATCCCGAAGAAGAGCGGGATCATCCACAGGCAGCGACCGAGGCCCGGCTTCGTGAACCACCTCACGACGCGCCCTCCTCCCACTTCCGGTAGTCAGCCTGCTTCAGCACGATCACCGTCGAGCGCATCAGCGAGTGGCCGAGGCCGCAGAGCTCCGCACAGATGACCGGGTACGTGCCGAGCTTGTTCGGCGTGATCACGAGCTCGTTCGGATGTGGGAACTCGTCGATGTACGGCAAGGCGTCCATCTTCTGCCCGAACTCCGGCACCCAAAACGAATGGACGACGTCCTTCGACTTGAGCTCGAGCTTCACGGGCCGGTTGATCGGCAGGCGGAGGATCGGCGTCGTCACGCCCTTCGCGCCGCCGTTCGCGTACGTGAACGTCCACGCGAACTGCTCGGCGGTCACGTTCACCTCCAGCGGGTTCGAGCCGGCGTTGCCGTTCTCCGAGAGCACGACGGCCGCGGCGATGGCGATCACCGTGACGAGGAGTGCCGGGACCGCGGTCCAGGCGATCTCGAGCCCCGTGTGGCCGTGGATCGGCGGACCGTCGGTGTCGTCGTCGGGCCGCGCGCGGAACTTCAGGACCGAGTACAGGATCCCGGAGACGACGACGGCGAAGATGAAGATGCAGATCCCCGTCGCGAGCCAGAACGTGAAGTCGATCCGGTCGCTCTGCTCGGACGCGGACACGGGCAGCCACGGAATGAGCACTGCGACCGCGGTGGTGGCCGCTGCGATGAGGGCCGTGAGGACGGCGAGCTGGACGATCTGACCCTTCCGCACCGGTTTCGCAGCCTACTCCATCGGCCGGTCTCCCGTTCGTGACGGCGCGCGCGAATCCCCGGCCGAGGGATCGCCGAAACGCCAGAACGCGCGATACCTCTCAGAACCAAACACAAGCCGGTGCGCGGACGCGACCCACGCCCGCCGAGGAGGTACTCGATGGTCGACTGGTACAGCCGAATGCCGCCCGAGGAGCAACGGGTCGTCGTGGTCACGCTGTTCGGCGCAGCGGCAGCGTTGTGGCTCGCCGTTGCGTGGGAAGAGGTGATGGTGCTCTCCGCGATCCCGCTTCTCGCCGTTCTCGCAGGAGCGATCATCCGCTCGATCCGCAAGCGGGCAGAACGGCAGAAGGAAGAGATCCTGTACTGAGCCCGGGCGTGCCTTTGCGCCCTGTTGAGTCTCCGGCCGCGACTGCCGATACGTGGTCCATGGCCGACCCGACCTGGCGACCTCTCGGCGAGATCCTGATCGAGCGAGGGCTGATCGACCGCGTCCAGCTCGAGCACTGGCTGATGCAGCAGAAGCTCTCGGGCATGCTCCTCGGCGAGCTGCTCGTCATGCACCGTGTCATCTCGCCCGTCGACGTCGCCGCGGCGCTGGCCGTCCAGCGCGGAGCCGAGGACGTTGCGAGCGGTGTGACGTCGGGATCGCGCCAGCTCGGGCGGATCCTCGTCGAGCGAGAGCTGCTCACGGACAGCGGCCTTCAGCGCGCGCTGCTCGCGCAGAAGCGTCGGGGCGGCACCCTCGGCGACATCCTCGTCGAGCGCGGCTACGTCTCCCGCCAGCAGATCGAGGAGGCGGTCGCCGACGCGAACGGCCAGGAGCACGTCGATCCGATCCCGATCCAGGCCAACGTCGAGCGGCGTGAGGAGCACTACGAGGTGCTCGGGCCATTCGTCGAGGAGCCGCTCCACGTGTCGGACTCGTTCCTCGATGCGACCGACTTCGCGTTCGACCTGATCGAGCGCGAGGATCCGCACGCAGTCGAGATCGTCAGGGTGCGCGAGGACGAGCGAGAGTCGATCTGGTCGTACAGCCGGGAAGCGTCCGAGCGCTATCGCGACGCGACCCAGGGCTCCGCCTAGGAGGGTTTGGCGGAACGGTGCTCGTTGCCGGGGCGCGATGGACGCTGCGATCGCCCGGACGCAGGGAGCAAACGGAGACCGAATAGGGACAGGATTAATCCTGTCCCCTATGCCGCTGTCTCGGAACTATTGGGGCGACTGAGGACGACGCGAGCGCGGTGTCCAGCGCGATTCCGGCGGCTCAGTCACTGTTTCGCCACACCCTCCTACTAGCTACTCGAACGCGCGCGCGAGCCGCTCGCCTGCGAACGCCACCGCGTCGCGGCCCGTGTCGAGGGCTTCCGGCATTGCGAAGAAGCCGTGGAACATGCCGTCGTAGCGGCGGTGCTCGACGGGCACACCGACCTCGGCGAGCCGTGCTGCGTACGCCTCACCTTCGTCGCGGAGGACGTCGGCGGCAACCGTGAGGACAAAGGTCGGTGGAGAGGCGGCCAGCGCCTCGTCCGGAGCGAGCAGCGGCGACACGCGCGGGTCGTCGGCAGCGCCCTCTCCACCGGAGAGGTAGTGGCCGATGAACCAGTCCATCGACGGGCGTGTGAGGAACGGCCCGTCCGCGAACTCCTCGTACGACGCCGTCCCGCAGCGCACATCGGCGATGGGATAGACGAGCAGCTGCAAGCGCAGGGGCACGCCACCACGCTGGCTGACGACGGCCGCGAGGTTGCCGCCTGCGGAGTCGCCACCGACCGCGAGCCGGTCGGGGTCGCAGCCGAGTGACGCGGCGTTCTCGTGCGCCCAGGCCGTGGCAGAGAGCGCGTCGTCGAGAGGCGCGGGAAACGGATGCTCGGGCGCGAGGCGGTAGTCGACCGACAGCACCGCGTGACCGCTCGACACCGCTAGCGCGCGGCACGTCGCGTCGTGCGTGTCGAGATCGCCGAACACCCAGCCGCCGCCGTGGAAGTAGACGAGCAGCCCGAGGCCCTCGTCCGGCCGCGGCCGGTACAGGCGCGCCCGGACGCCGCCCGCATCAATTGCGCGGACGTCCTCGACCTCGATCGCCGACGGCTGCAGCCGCGACCTGCGGGTGGCGCGGGCGGCCTCGGGCGTCGTCTCGGGAAGCGGTGGGTCGCCGAGCGAGTCGATGTATTCGAGGACCGCTTTGGCCTGCGGGTCGAGAAGCACCATGTCAACGCGTACGATCTCATGCGTGGAGCGCGGAGTCCACGACCGCGGCGGGCTGGAGACTGATGAGCCGATCGACCGCGCGGAGCACGCGCTCGACGACTGGGAGGTGCTCACGGACGCGCTCGTCGGGACGCTCGGCGCGCACGGGATCATGAACGTCGACGAGCTCCGGCGAGGGATAGAGAGCATGCAGCCGGCCGCATACGAGCGGGCGCGGTACTACGAGCGGTGGGTCTACTCGATGGAGACGATCCTCACCGAGAAGGGCGTGCTCGAGCCAGGCGAGATCGACGCGAGGCTCGAGCGATGAGGTTCGCGCCTGGGGATGAAGTACGGATAGCCGCGCGTGCCCACGATGGTCACCACCGGACGCCGGCCTACGTCAAGGGCCAGGTCGGGCGCATCGAGCGCTACCACGGGACGTTCACGAACCCGGAGACGCGTGCGTACGGGACCGACGGCCTCCCGGCGCAGCCTCTCTATCTCGTCGCGCTGACGAGCCAGACGAACGACCGCGTCCTCGTCGATGTGTTCGGGCACTGGCTGGAGGCGCCGTGAGCCACGACCACGACCACGACCCGATCACGAACGGGGACGAGCCGGCAGCGGCGGCGCGGGCACGAGTCCTCGAGGAGCTGCTGGTCGAGAAGGGCGTCCTCACGCACGAGGACGTGCGGCGCCGGATCGACTGGCTCGTCTCACGCACGCCTGCTGACGGAGCGCGACTCGTGGCGCGCGCGTGGGTCGACCCCGAGTTCGAGGAGCGCCTGCTCGGCGACGCGCGCGAGGCGGCACTCGAGCTCGACCTCGACCCGGGGCCATCGCCGGTCGTCGTCGCCCTGAAGAACACCGACGCCGTCCACCACATGGTCGTCTGCACGCTGTGCTCGTGCTACCCGAAAGCCCTGCTCGGGCCTCCTCCCGACTGGTACAAGAGCCTGCCGTACCGCTCGCGCGCAGTGTCGGATCCGCGGGGCGTGCTCCGCGAGTTCGGCGTCGAGCTCGATGAGGCCATTGAGGTGCGCGTCGTCGACTCGACGGCGGACATCCGCTACCTCGTCGTGCCGCGCAGGCCGGAGAACACGGAGCACCTGACGGAGGCCGAGCTCGCGGCGCTCGTCACGCGCGACTCGATGATCGGCGTCGCGCAGCCTCGTGCTGGCGGCTAGCCGAAGCGGCCGGTGATGTAGTCCTCGGTCTTCTTGTCGCTCGGCGACGTGAAGATCTTCGAGGTGTCGTCGTACTCGACGAGAACGCCTGTCCGGCGGCCGTCCGAGACGTCGAGGTTGAAGAACGCCGTCTTGTCGGCGACGCGGGCGGCCTGCTGCATGTTGTGGGTGACGATGACGAGCGTGTACTCCTTCTTCAGCTCGTGCATCAGATCCTCGATCGCCGTCGTCGAGATCGGGTCGAGCGCAGAAGCCGGCTCGTCGAGCAGGATCACCTCGGGCTCGACGGCCAGTGCGCGCGCGATGCACAGGCGCTGCTGCTGACCGCCCGAGAGCGCGAGCGCGCTCTTGCCGAGCCGATCGTGGACCTCGTCCCAGAGGGCGGCCCGACGGAGAGCCTCCTCCACCCGGTCGCTGAGCCCCTTCTTCATTCCGAGCATCCGCGGCGCGAACGCGACGTTGTCGTAGATCGACTTGGGAAACGGATTCGGCCGCTGGAAGACCATCCCGATCCGACGCCGCACCTCGACCGGATCGACCTTCGGCCCGTGGATGTCGATGCCGTGGTAGAGGAGGTGGCCGCTGACGTGGATGCCCGGCACGAGATCGTTCATCCGGTTCAGGCAGCGGATGAACGTGCTCTTGCCGCAACCCGACGGGCCGATGATCGCGGTCACGCAGTTCCGGTAGATCTCCATGTTCACGCCGGAGAGCGCCTCGACCGGTCCGTAGTGAACGCCGAGATCGTCGACCTGGAACACGACCTCGCGGTCGAGATCAGTCGAGCGGTCGAGGACGTTCACGGGGTCACTTGGTCGAACACCGACGTGCACCGTTTCCAGTGTCCCCGGCCGGTCCACGCACGAGGGTCACAATGATGTGACGGATCGGTGTCATTCTGGTGACACGGGACCATGTGCCGGCGGGCTGGTGCGATGCTCGTGCGGATGGAGTCGTCCTCGGCGCCACAGCCAACCCTGGGCGGCCCAAATCTGGGCGGCTCCGGACGGCGGCTCAGCGACCGCATCGGCGATGTGGCGTTGCAGGTGATCACGGGCCTCGCCGCGCTTGCGACCGTCGCCCTCATCTGCCTGATCGTCTACCGCGTCTTCAAGGGCGCCTGGCCGGCGATGCAGGAATTGGGGTTCGGCTTCCTCACGACGAACGCCTGGAACGCGGTCACGAACGAGTTCGGCGCCGCGGCGTTCATCTTCGGCACGCTGTTCACCTCGCTCTCGGCGCTCGTCGTCGCCGCTCCGGTGTCGATCGCGATCGGCCTCTTCCTCAGCGAGCTGGCGCCGAACAAGGTACGGGGGCCGATCGGGATGCTCGTCGAGCTGCTCGCGGCGATCCCGAGCGTCGTCCTCGGCCTGTGGGGCATCCTCGTCCTGGGTCCGTTCGTCGTCAATACGCTCGGCCCCGCCCTCGAGACCCTCCTCGGCTGGACGCCGTTCTTCGAGGGAACGCCGCAGGTGAGCAGCTACCTCTCGGCCGTGATCATTCTCAGCATCATGATCACGCCGATCGCGTCGAGCATCAGCAGGGAGCTGTTCCTCCAGGTGCCGCGCGACGTCAAGGAAGGCGCAATCGGCCTCGGCCTGACGCGCTGGGAGATGGTGCGCGGCGTCATCCTCCCGTTCACGAAGGCTGGGCTCGTCGCCGCGCTGCTCCTCGGCACCGGGCGGGCGCTCGGGGAGGCGATCGCCGTCACCCAGGTGATCGGCAACCAGGCGAATATCACCTTCGACTACTTCTCGCTCGGCGACACGCTCGCGAGCCGCCTCGCAGCGCAGTACCAGGGAGCGGTCTCGGACATTCAGATCGCGTCGCTCTTCTACCTCGCCGCGATCCTGCTCGTGATCTCTCTCGTCACGAACGTGATCGCGCAGTACATCGTCGTCAAGTTCTCGGTAAAGCGGTCGGCGTGATGGAGCCGGACGGAACGATCTCCCTCGAGGCGCACGGCCGCGTGCGGCGGCGAAAGCGCGTCAACCGCCTCATGGAGGCGCTCGCTGCCCTTGCGGCGCTCGGCGCCGTGGCGGTCCTCGCGATCGTCGTCTTCAACGTCCTCCAGCGCGGGCTGCCGGCCATCAACCTCGACCTGTTCACGAAAGTGCAGGCGCCGTTTGGCGAGACCGGAGGCGGCATCGGTCACGCAATCGTCGGCACGATGATCCTCGTCGGGCTTGCGACGCTGATGGCGCTTCCATTCGGCGTCCTCGTCGCCATCTACGTGAGCGAGTTCGCCCACGCGAGCGTCGCGCGTGTCGTCCGCCTGTCGCTCGATGTGCTGAACGGCGTTCCGTCGATCGTGATCGGCATCTTCGTGTTCGCGCTCATCATCCAGCCGCTCCAGGCGCAGAGCGGCTGGGCCGGCGCGTTCGCGCTCGCGATCATCATGCTCCCGCTCGTCGCGCGCGCGACGATGGAGGTGCTCGCGCTCGTCCCCGAGAGCCAGCGCGAAGCGAGCTTCGCACTCGGGGTCAGCCGCTGGCGCACTGTTCTCCGAGTCGTGCTCCCGTCCGTGCTCGGCGGCGTCGTCACCGGGACCGTGCTCGCAATCGCGCGTGCGGCCGGCGAGACGGCGCCACTCCTGTTCACGACGTCGCTCTACGCAAACAGCTTCACGACCGACCCGAGCCAGGCGCTCCCGAGCCTCCCGATGACGATCTTCACGTACTCGGAGGCGCCCGACCAAACACTCAACGAGCAGGCTTGGGCGGCAGCGGTGATCCTGATCGCCTTCGTGCTCACGCTGAGCATCCTGGCGCGGACGGCGCTCGCACGGAGCCGGCGAAAGCTCGGCAGCAGCTGAGTTTCCCGACTCGGCGTTCACAACTCTTCCACCAGTTGTTTACGGGATGACAGCCCATTTGGCTCAACCCCGCAGGCAGGCTCGCCCCGACACCTCCGTTACGACATGAGGAGACAACTCGCATGAAGAAGAAGCTCACGGCCCTCGGGCTGGGATTCGTAGCGGCAACCGCGTTCGCAGCGCTCACGGCGGCCTCGTCGCCGGCGTCGCGCACAGCGGACTCGCTCTCGGGCGCGGGCAGCACATTCGTCACGCCTCTCGTCGCAAAGTGGCAGGTCGACTACCCGGCGAAGACCGGCGTGGCCATCAACTACAACCCGATCGGCTCCGGCGGCGGGATAGCATCGATCATTGCGCGCACCGTCGATTTCGGCGCGAGCGACGCACCGCTGTCGCCTGACCAGTTCACCCAGTGCAACGGCTGCGTCCAGATCCCGTGGGCGCTGGCGGGAACCGCCGTTATGTACAACGTCAACGGCCTGTCCGCGCGGCTCAAGCTGTCCGGACCCGTGCTCGCGAACATCTACCTCGGGACGATCAAGAAGTGGAACGCGCAGGCAATCCGGAAGCTGAACCCGGGCCTGAATCTGCCCGACACCGACATCACCCCCGTCTTCCGCTCCGACGGTAGCGGCACGAGCTACAACTTCACCGACTACCTCTCCGCCGTCAGCCCGACGTGGAAGAGCAAGTTCGGCGTCTCGACCCAGCCTGCCTTCCCTGCGGGAATCGGAGCACGCGGGAGCTCGGGTGTCACCGGGGTCGTCTCGCGCACCGAAGGCTCAATCGGCTACGCGGACACCGCGTTCGCGAAGAAGAACGGCATCCCGTTCGCGGCGATGCTGAACAACTCAGGCAAGTTCACGTTGCCGGGCCTGACGGGCGTGAAGGCGGCCGCGGCCACCGTCGCCAAGGTGCCCGCGAACAACGCCCTCTCGATCGTCAATCCGCCGAAGAAGGACCGGCGGGCGTACCCGATCGCGACCTTCACGTACGCGATCGTCCCGCTGAGCTCGTCGAAGGCAGCCCTGCTCAAGCGCTTCCTCACCTACGCCGTCGCGCCGGCGCAGGGCCAGAAGTTCGCTCAGCCGCTCCTGTTCGTCCCGATGCCGAACGTCGTCACGGTCGCTGCCGTGAAGACGATCGCGAAGATCAAGAGCTCGACGTAGCTAGCGCGTAGCACTGACCTCCCTCCCAGAGGCTCGACGGGCGCCGAAAGGCGCCCGTCGCAGTTCCGGGCCGGGGAAGGAGCGACCCGTACCACGGCGAAGGCGCACGCCATGCCTATCTCGACGCCTGCCCGAATGTTCGCCACGCTTGTCGCTCTGGCCGCGCTCGCCCTCTGCCTCGTCGGCGGATCCGCGAGCGCCGCACCCGTCATCACGTGCTCAAACGGCGCCTCCGACCAGGCCACCGTGCAGACAGCGCTCGACGCGGGCGGCATCGTGACGGTCAAGGGCACGTGCCTCGGCAACTGGACGATCACGGTGCCCGTCGCGCTCTTCGGCAGCGGCGGCGCGGTGCTGGACGGCAACTTCACGGGCAGCGTCCTGACGGTGACGAACGCCACGACGGCAATCGTCAGCAACCTCACGATCCGAAACGGCGTCTCCGACTTCGGCGGCGGCCTGTTTGCCGACTTCGACACCACGGTCACGCTGCGGAGCTCGACGATCACGGGCAACACGGCCGACGAGGCGGGCGGCGGGATCTATGCGCAGGACTCCGCGCTTGTCACCGTGAGCGGCGGCGCCATCACCCACAACGAGTCGGGTAACGCCGGCGGCGGGATCGCCGTGTTCGGCGCGGAGCTCTCGGCCACGAACGCAAATGTCTCCTCCAACCTCGCCGTGATGGGCGGCGGGATCGCCGCCCAGTTCTCCAACGCCTCACTGCTCCGCACACGCGTGACCGGCAACACGGCGTCCGATTTCGCCGGCGGCATTGCGAGCTTCGCGAGCGGATCCATAGAGGAGGTCAACACGCCGACGGTTGCAGCCAGCCGGAACCTTCCCTTCTCCCGTCTGATGCCACGCGCGCCGCGCAGCTTCGCGCAGGCGACCGGGCCGAGCGTATCGGCGCTCCCGCTCGGCTTCACGATCAACGGCTCGAGCATCGACCACAACACAGCTCTGCTCGAGGGCGGCGGCGGCATCGTCAACGTCAGCCCCGGCGCGAGCACGCAGCTGACGGTCAAGAACACGAGCATCTCGTTCAACACCGTGACGGGCCAGCAGGGCTTCCTGATCGGCGCCGGGGGGATCGCGAACGTCGGCGGCAGCCCGGAGGACACGGCGACGCTCGACCTCATCGGCTCGCGCCTGTTCGGGAACAACGCCGGGGGCGGCCTCGGCGGCGGCGTCTACAACGTCAGCCAGAGCGGAGAGACGATCCTCACGGTCTCGAACACCGCGATCTCGTCCTCTCGCGGCCTGATCGACCCGAACCAGGCCGCATACGGCGCGGGGATCTACCAGGACGCGACCGCCGGGCCGGCCAGTCTGACGCTCGGCAAGGCGGCGGGCGTCGTGCACAACCGCGCGAGCATCGACGGGGGCGGGATCTACAACCTCTGCGGCGGCACGATCACGATGGCAGGCGGCGCGGTCACGCTCAACACGCCGAACAACGTCGTCCAGGCGAGCTGCGCGCCGTAGCTTGCCCTCCTAGGGCTTGACGACGAACGTGCTCTGGCCGAGCACGGGCCCGTAGCGGTTCTGCGCCTTCGGGCCTAATCCCGGCCAGGCGAACCAGACGTACGTCCCTGCCGTCAGACGCTGCGTCTTGCCGTTGAACTTCCACGTGCGGGCGAGCGCCAGCTGCGGTCTCTTCGGCCAGGCGCTGAGGATCTTCACCCCGGGCTGGATGATGTTCTTCGCCAACCGAGCCCGATAGACCTGGACGTTGTAGTACGTCGCGCCTGCGACACCCGCCCAGCGAAGTTGCGGCGGCCTGGTCACGGCCTCGCCCGCGGCGGGGGCGTAGAGCAGCGGACGAACGGGAGTCGCGCGAGCGGCGACGCCGGGTGAGAAGTTCCCCGCCTTGTCGTACGCGACGGCGACGTAGCGGTACTCGACGCCGTTCGCGAGCTTCGCGTCCTTCAGCTGCGTTCCCGCTCCCGAGTAGACGACGGTGGCCGGCGCACCGTTCTTCCCCGGCGAGCGGCTGATGCGGAGATGGTCGAAGTCGGCCGTCGGCTTCACCCAGGTCAGCATCACGAAGCGATCGCCCGGCTTCGCCTTCAGCCTGGTCACGTCCTTGGGCGGCGTCGTGTCCTGCTTCGTCGGCGACACGGCGCCGGTGACGACGTTCAGCTCCGCCTGTGCAGTGGCCGTGTTGCCGGACGAGTCGGTGGCCGTGAAGGTGACTCGTGTCTTCCCGAGCGGGAACACAGCCGGCGCATCGTTCTTCACCGGCAGATTGCCGTCGACGACGTCGCGCGCCTGCGCGGAAGCGAGGAACGTCGCGACCTGAGGATCGTCGCGCGACAGCGTCTGCGCGCCGTTCGACGACACGTCCTGCGGCTGCGGCACGTTCAGCGCCGGCTTGGTCGTGTCGACGACCTTGACCGGGAACGAGGCCGCGGCGGTGTTTCCGCGCGCGTCCTTGGCGGAGCAGGTGACGGTCGTCGTGCCGCGCGGGAAGGTCGATCCAGGGCCGGGCACGCAGCCGACGAGCACAGGGCCGCTGACGACGTCGACGGCGATCGGCGGTGTGTACGTGACCCGGGAGCCTCCCGGACCGTCCGCCTCGGCGACCGGCCCCACCGGGAGCTGGCTGAAGACGGGCGCGGTCGTGTCCCGCACGGTCACCCGGAAGGTGGCGCTCGCGCTGTTCTGCTTGCCGTCCGTGGCCGTGCACGTGACGTTCGTGGTCGAGATCGGGAACACGGAGCCCGAGCCCGGCGTACACGTCGGCGTGATGTTCCCGCTGACGATGTCGCTCGCCGACGCCGAGAACGAGACCGTCGCGCCGTTCGCACCCGCCGCCTCCTGGGTGATGTCGCCGGGCACCGTCACCGTCGGCGGCGTCGTGTCGCGGACGGTGATCGTGAACGTCTTCGACGGGCTGGTGTTGTTCGAGGAGTCCTTCGCCGTGCAGCTGACGGTGGTCGTCGTGATCGGGAAGGTGCTGCCGGACGGCGGTGCGCACGAGACGGTCGGGTTCGGATCGACGTTGTCCGAGGCGGTCGCCGTGTAGGTCACGACCGCGCCGCCGGGCCCGGTCGCCTCGACGGTCATGTCGCCCGGCACCGTCAGCGTCGGCGGCGTCGTGTCCTTGACGGTGATCGTGAACGACGCCGGACGCAGAGTTGCCCGAGTCGTCCGTCGCGGTGCAGGTGACCGTCGTCGTCCCGAGCGGGAACGTGCTGCCGGAGGCAGGCGCGCAGACGACCGTCGGCGTCGGGTCGATGGCGTCGACGGCGCTCGCCGTGTACGTCACCACCGCTCCGCCGGGCCGGTCGCCGGCACGGTCATGTTTCCGGGCACGGTCACGACCGGCGGCGTCGTGTCCTGGACCGTGACCGTGAAGGACGCCGAGCCTGTGTTGCCGTGCGCGTCGGTCGCGGTGCAGGTGACCGGTCGTCGTCCCGATCGGGAACGTGCTGCCCGACGGCGGCGCGCACGACGACGCGTCGGGCTCGGGTCGACGGTGTCCGAGGCGGAGACCGAGAACGTCGACCACGGCGCCGGACGGGCCTGTCGCCGGCATCGTCATGTTGCCGGGCACGGTGACCGTCGGCGGCGTCGTGTCCCGCACGGTCACGGTAAAGCTCGTCGGAGAAGGTCACGGGCACGGCAGAACTGGTGTCCGTTGCGGTGCACGTGACCGTCGACATCGCCAATCTGGAACGTGGTACCCGAGAGCGGCGCGCATGTACGACGTCCAGCCCGGGGTCGACCGTTGTCGGATCGGTCCACGTGACAACCGCGCCCGAGGAGGACGTCGCCTCGACCAGTTGGTCGAGCGGGAAGGTGCTCCAGCCGGAGTTGACGGCAACGGCCGCCGGCGTCGCGAGCAACGCGACGAATGCGAGGAGCGAGACGACGACGGCACGACCGCCGACGCGCCGTCCCCCCGGGGGCGCGCCTGGAACCCTTCCCTCCATCTGCCTCACAGGGTAGTCAGAGTTGGCCTCGCCTGCGGAGGGCAGCTACTGGAAATTTGGCCAGTTGCACGTGTTTTTGCCTTGACCATGCGGTTTGCAACCTGTATCCCGGATGGGCATGATCGAAACCCACCGGCGAAAGGAAGCGCAATGAATGCGAACAAGGCGCTCTGGGAGAAGGGCGACTTCACGCGCATCGCCGACACCATGCGCGAGAGCGGCGAGGCGCTGGTCGCGAGACTCGGGGATCACCACCGGGCTCGAGGTCCTGGATCTCGGCTGCGGCGACGGCACGACGGCCGTGCCGGAGGCGCAGCTCGGAGCCGATGTCTTGGGCGTCGACATCGCGCGCAACCTCGTCGAAGCGGGCAACGCGCGCGCGCAGGGCGCTGGGCCTGACCAACTTCACGTTCCAGGAAGGCGACGCGTCCGACCTGAACGAGCTCGAGGACGACAGCTTCGACCTCGTCGTCAGCATCTTCGGCGCGATGTTCGCCCCGAAGCCGTTCGACGTGGCGAAGGAGATGGTGCGCGTGACGCGGCCCGGCGGCCGGATCGTGATGGGGAACTGGATCCCCAACGACCCGACGCTGGTGGCCCAGATCCTGAAGATCAGCTCCGCCTACTCGCCGCCGCCGCCGGAAGGATTCGTCAGCCCGATGACGTGGGGCGTCGAGAACAACGTGATCGAGCGGTTCACCGGCGCCGGGGTTCCCGCAGAGCAGATCTCGTTCGAACGGGACACGTACGTCTTCGACTTCTCCGGATCGCCGGCGGAGTTCGTCGCCACGCTTCCGGGACTACTACGGGCCGACCATGAACGCGTTCGAAGCTGCGGCAGCCGACGGCCGAGAGGCCGACCTGCAGGCCGAGCTCGAGGACCTCTTCAGCGAGCCAGAACACGAGCGAGGACGCAGGCACGACGTCGATCCCAGCGACGTTCCTGCGCGTCACGGTCGCGGTGTAAGACAAGAACCCTCCGATTCCGGGAGGTTCACGATGGGCCGTGAAGGACTCGAACCTTCGACCTTGGGATTAAGAGTCCCCTGCTCTACCAGCTGAGCTAACGGCCCGCGGCGCAAAGTCTAGAGATGGTGGGCTCGGGTCGGAGCGGTCTAGCGAAGGCACTTCTTCGCGCCCGCGAAGCCCGGGCCGTTGATGCTTTCCCCGACGCTGTTGCCGAGCTCGGACTTGACGTCCGAGAGCTTCGATGCCGGGAATGGGGTGATCCGCACGGCTGCGAGAACGCGGCCGTTGAACGCGTGGCCATTGCCATCCGTCTCGACGGTGAAGGGGTGCTGAAACTCGGCCGTGCAGGAGATCGAGAACCGCTGATTCCCCGCGAATCGTGACTTCGCGGGCGTAGAGACGGTGAATGAAGGCCCACCGGGCAGCCCGTGGTTCTCGAGCTCCTCCGTTGCAGCGCAACCGAGCTTCTTCATCGCGGTCCCGGGATCGACCCTCAGCCCGCCGCTGGAGACGGAGACGCGTGCCCGTCGCGTGAACACAGTCGAGTTCTCACCGGTGCTGTACGTCTCCGTGTTGCACGCGACCGGCTTCCGTGAGGTCGGGCTCACCCATTGCGTCCGCGCCTCGATGATGTCGACGCCGCCGAGGACGACCATCGACGTTCCGGAGATCAGTGACACGCTCTTCCCGTCGAAGACGACGATCGCGTGAAGCTCAAAGGAAGTGTTCTTCGTGTATTTCCCGTTGTAGATCGCTCTCGAATCGGAGCCAGTAGTCGAGCGCGAGCGTAAAGCTCGCAGAAGCCGAACTCGCCGATAGCGCTTCTCGGGCGCTACTAGCCCGCCCCGACCACGCCGAAAAGCGTGAGGACTACGAGCACGCCAGCCAGCCGCCGCATCGAGGGCAGCCTACGTGCGATTCCCCAGCAATGTCGACCCAGCCTCCGTACGGCTACAAGGCGACTCGTGGCGCCTAGGCTACCGACGCAATGAAGGTCCTCTCCGTCGTAGGCAACCGACCGCAGTTCATCAAGTCCGGGCCGGTCTCGGTCGCGCTCCGCGAGGCCGGGATCGACGAGGTCGTCGTCCACACGGGCCAGCACTACGACCGCGAGCTCTCGGAGATCTTCTTCGAGGAGCTCGGGCTCGGCGAGCCCGCCTACCGGCTCGACGGCGCACACGCGCGACGTGGCGGCGATGCTGCCCGGCCTCGCCCGCGCGATCTCCGCCGAGCAGCCGGACGTGGGTGCTCGTCTTCGGCGACACGAACTCGACGCTCGCGGGCGCGCGCGCGGCGGCTCGAGACGCGGCGTGCCGCTCGCGCACGTCGAGGCCGGCCTGCGCTCCGGCGACCTGGTCGATGCCCGAGGAGCGCGCCCGCGTCGAGGTCGACGGGCTCGCGGACTCTCTCCTCTGCCCGGACGAGCGCTCGCGCGCCGATCCTCGAGGCGGAGGGCGTCCCGGGCGAGACGGAGGTCGTCGGCGACGTGATGGCGGACGCCTGCTGTTCGCGCCCGATCGCGCGCGAGCGCTCGAACATCCTCGAACGGCTCGGCCTCGCGCCGGGGGACCTACGTCCTCGCCACGATGCACCGAGACGCGAACGTGTCGAGCCGCGCCTCGGACGAATCCTCGACGGGCTGCGGCGACATCGACTCGCCGTCGTCTTCCCCGCCCATCCGCGGACGCGCGAGGCGATCGGCGACACCGGGCCGCCCTCGGACGGGTCCAGGTGGTCGAGCCGCTCGGCTACCTCGACTTCGTCGGCGCTCGCCTCGCAGGCGCGCGTGATCGTCACCGATTCCGGCGGCGTGCAGAAGGAGGCCTACTGGTACGGCGTCCCGTGCGTGACGACTCGCCCGTCGACCGAGTGGGTCGACACGGTCCTCGCGGAGCGAACGTGCTCGTCGACGACGATCCCGACGCGCTCGCTGAGCAGCCGTCGAAGCACCGCCCATGCCGGCCGACCGACCTCCGCTCTACGGAGACGGCCACGCAGCGGAGCGGGTCGCGAGCGCGCTCGCAGAGTAGGCTTTCCGGCCGATGAGCGAGTCGACCACGCGAAAACCGAGCCCGCCGAGCCGGCAACGAAGACGTGGGACGTCGCGGTCGTCGGCGCCGGCTACGTCGGCGTCCCGCTCGCCCGGGTCTTCGCCGAGGCCCCGGCAAGTCCTCCTGATCGACGACGTCCCGGGAGTCGTCGAGGCCCTCAACCGCGGCGAGAGCCACATCGAGGACGTTCCGCCTCGGACGCTGCGCCGCTCGTCCGAGGACGGGCGGTCTCCGCGACGACCGGACTACGACGCGCTCCGCGACGCCGACGCGATCCTGATCGCTCTCCCGACGCCGCTCTCGAAGCAGCGCGAGCCCGACCTGTCGATCGTCGAGACCGCCGTCCCGGAGATCGCGCCACGGCTGCGCCCCGGGCATCTGTCGTGCTCGAATCGACGACCTACCCGGGCACGACGCGGGAGATCGTGCTCCCGATCCTCGAGGCGAGCGGGCTCGAGGTCGGCAGTCGACTTCAACCTCGCCTTCTCGCCCGAGCGGGTCGACCCGGGAACACGAGAGTGGCGCACGCAGAACGTGCCGAAGATCGTCGGCGGGATCACGGAGGCCTGCACCGAGCGCGCCGCCGCGCTCTACGGGGCGCGATCGACACCGTGCACCCGGTCTCGTCGCCGGAGGCGGCCGAGCTGACGAAGCTGCTCGAGAACATCTTCCGCTCGGTCAACATCGCGCTCGTCAACGAGCTCGCGCAGCTCTGCGACCGGATGAAGATCGACGTCTGGGAGGTCGTCGACGCAGCCTCGACGAAGCCGTTCGGCTTCATGCGCTTCGACCCCGGCCCCGGGCTCGGCGGCCACTGCATCCCGGTCGACCCGTTCTACCTGACCTGGAAGGCCAGGGAGTACGACTTCACCACGGAGTTCATCGAGCTGGCGGGCCAGGTCAACGAGAACATGCCCTACTACTGCCGCTCGCTCGTCTCGCAGGCGCTGAACCACGGCGAGCCAGCACTCGCTGAAGGGCTCGAAGGTGCTCGTCCTCGGCGTGGCCTACAAGGCGGACATCTCGCGACATCCGCGAGTCGCCGGCGCTGAAGATGATCCGCGCTCCTCCGGAGCGCGGGCGCCGAGGTCTCCTATCACGACCCGCACGTGCCCGAGCGTGCCCGAGCTCGGCTCGCCTCGGCGGCGCTCGAGCCCGAGCAGCTACGACTGCGTCGCCATCCTCACCGCATCACTCGTCGATCGACTACGACGACCTGATCGAGCGGGCACCGCTCGTCGTCGACTTCCGGAACGCAACCGGCGAGACGGGCCGGAGCGCAGCAACGTCTGGAAGCTGTGACCGCTCGGGCAGGTTGGCCTCGGCCCGTGGGGACGGAACCTCGCCCGCAACTTCGACGAGCTCGCCGAGCTCGTCTGGCTGTGCGACGCGAAGAGCGAGCACCGCGAGCACGCCGCTGCGCAGCATCCGGACGCGCGCTGGACAGAGTCGTTCGACGACCTGCTGGAGGACGAGAGCTCGAGGCGATCGCGATCGCAACCGACGTGCCGACAGCACTACCCGCTCGCCAAGCGGGCGCTCGAGGCGGGCAAGCACGTCTTCGTCGAGAAGCCGCCGGCGATGCGCGGCGCGGAGATGGACGAGCTCGTCGCGCTTTCCGAAGCGCGCGACCTCGTGCTCATGCCCGGCCATCTGCTCCTCTACCACCCCGGCGTCCAGACGCTGAAGGAGCTGATCGACTCCGGCGCGCTCGGTGACGTGCTCTACCTCTACGGTAACCGCGTGAACCTCGGCGTGATCCGGCCGTCCGAGAACGCTATCTGGTCGCTCGGCGTCCACGACCTGTCGGTGATCCTCTACCTGCTCGACGAGGAGCCGGACGAGGCGGTCGCCGAGGCCGGGCGTTCCTCCAGCCGGGCATCGAGGACGTCGTCTTCTGCTACGCTCCGCTTCCCGTCGGGGAAGATCGCGCACATGCACCTGTCCTGGCTCGACCCGCACAAGCTGCGCAAGATGACCGTCGTCGGCACCGAGAAGCAGGTCGTCTTCGACGACATGGAGCCGGAGTGGAAGGTCACCGTCTACGAGAACGCGCCCGAGCGGATCGATGGCGGCTGGAAGGCGTCTCCGGGAGACGTCTCGAAGCCGGCGGTGGCGCTCGACGAGCCTCTGCGGCTCGAGTGCGAGCACTTCCTCGCGCTCGTGCGGGGCGAGGGCGACCGGCGGAAGGTCGCGCGCGACGGCGCAATGGTCGTCCGCGCGCTCGAGAAGCTGACGGAATCGCTCGTTGGCGCTGAGGTCCATCCGACGGCGATCGTCCACGAGGGCACGATCCTCGGCGACGGCGTGCGCGTGCTCGAGTACGCGGTCGTCGGCAAGCAGCCGGTGCTCTCGCCGCGCTCGACCGCGAAGCGGGAGCTGCTCGCGCCAACGGTGATCGGTGATGGCGCGGTCGTCTCGACGGGCGCGATCGTGTTCGCGGGAACGACGGTCGGCGCCCGCGCGATCCTCGGCGACCAGTCGTGCGTTCGCGAGCGGTGCGTGATCGGCGACGACGTCGTCGTCGGCCGTGGCTCGCTCGTCGAGAACGACACGGCTGTCGGCGCGCGGACGACGATCCAGGCGGGCGCCTACGTCACGGCGTACTCGACCCTCGAGGAGGACGTGTTCATCGCTCCGTGCGTCGTGACCACGAACGACAACTTCATGGGCCGCACCGAGCGCCGCCACGAGCTGATCAAGGGCCCGACGATCCGCCGCGGAGCGCGGGTCGGCGGCGGAGCGATCCTCTGTCCGGGCGTCGAGATCGGCGAGGAGGCGTTCGTCGGCGCCGGCGCGGTCGTGACGAAGGACGTGCCGCCGCGAACGGTCGTCGTCGGCGTCCCGGCGCGCGTGCTGCGCGACGTTCCCGAAGACGAGCTGCTTCCGTAGCTACGCGAGCGCGAGCGTCTCGCCGAGCTTGCGGATCGACGCTTCCGTGATCGGCCGGAGGACGAGGATCGCCTCGTCGGCGCCCGCATCTGCCAGCTCGTCGAGCAGCGCGCCGACTCCTTCGAGCGCGACGGGAACGGTGTCCCCGTCGTGCGGGCGCCGCACCGCCTCCCCATCGAGCTCGACGAGAACGCAGGCGCTGCGAGCGATCTCGCGCGGGTCGCGGCCGGCCGCCTCGGCCGCAGCGTCGATCGTCCCGTTCAGCTCCCGGAAGCCCGTCGGCCGTGTTGCCGTACCACGTGTACCACGTGTTCCAGCATCTGGACGTGCGGGAGCATGATCCCGAGCATCCGCGGTCCGATGCTCCCGGCCATCAGCGGGACGGGACGTGCGGGCTTCGGCAAGAGCACGGCGTCGTCCGTCGTGAAGTAGCGCCCCTCGAACGTGACGCGTTCGCCGGCGAGCAGCCGGCGGACGATCGCGAACGATTCCTCGAAGCGCGACACACGCCGCTCCATCGGCAGCCCGAAGATCCCGTGCTCGGACTCGACGGAGCCGGCGCCGAGCCCGAGGACGAAGCGACCACCCGAGATCTCGTCGACGGTCGCGGCCATCTTCGCGATCAGCCCCGGCGGGTGGAATGAGGCGCAAGCGACGAGCGGTCCCAGCGTCACCCGGCTCGTGACCGTCGCGAGCGCGGATAGCAGCGTCCACGCCTCCCACGGCCCGCGCTCCTCACGGCCGTCGCCGCGATAGAGGAGGTGATCGCCGAGCCAGATCGAGTCGAAGCCGACCTCTTCCGCCGCCTTCGCCATCGCGACGTACTCGGGCCACCGAACGTCGCGCTCCACCTCCGGGAGCTGGACGCCGACCCTGAGCGCCGTCACCGGTGCTTGTCGATGCGGAGCGTGTAGCGACCGGAGCCGGCGGCGGCCATCTTCACTTCGACGTAGTACCAGCCGGTCTTCTCCGCCCGCTGGTCGAGCCGCTCGTTCGGGCCCGGAGTCGCGGCCACGGCGAGGCGGCGCGTCTGGATGTCCGGTGACAGGCCCTCGACATGCTGGGTACCCGGTCGCCAGAGAATGAGGTTCGTCTGCGTGCCAACGGGGCCGCGGAGGTGGACGACCGCTCGTTCCCCCGCCTGGAGATAGACCTTGTACACGTCGATCTGATCGTCCCAGAAGTCGAGCGTCGCCTGCGCGTGGATGGCGTGGCCGTACAGCTTGACCGCTCGGTTCCCGCCGTCGTCGTTCGTCTCGTAGCGATCGGCGGTGGGCAGCTTCTCGGACAACGACTCGAGCGCTGCGAAAATGTCGATGCTCCCCCACCCCGAGCGGCTGTCCCGGCCGACGGCACAGCGGATGCAGCCGGTCGAGGGCGACACGTCGCTGGTCGTGTGCTCGATCAACGCGGCCACCTGGTCCGGCTTGAGGTCGGGACGCAACGTGAGCATGAGCGCCGCCTGCGCCGACACGATCGCCGCGGCGAACGACGTGCCGCTGCCGTCGCGAAAGTCCTTCGGCCCGCACGGCGAGTACCCCTGGTCGACGCACGTCGGCCGGTCGGCAGTCATCCGTCGTGGAAGCGTCGAGACGATGCCGTCGCCCGGCGCGGCGACGTCGACGAAGATCGAGTCCTGGTTCGAGAACGTCGGCACGGAGCCGTTCGCTGCGACCGCGCCGACGCCGATCACGTGCGGCAAGGCAGACGGGTAGCTCGCGTACTGCCAGGGCATGTGCGGCGCCGTGTCGCCGTTCCCGACCGCGGCCACGACCACCGCGCCCTTGCGCCAGGCGTACGCGATCGCGTCCGCCTCCGTCTGCGAATACGTGTCGCGATTTGCGTGCAGCGGGTCGCGCAGACCGCCGAGCGAGAGGTTGATCACACGTGCGCCCCGGTCGACCGCCCAGTGGATGGCACGCGCCTCGTCGCCGGTGTCGATCGAGCCGTCCGACTGCGCCACCTTGGCGACGAGCAGCTGAGCGGGGAACGCGACGCCCGCAATCCCTTCCGCGTTGCCCGCCTCGGCGGCGATCAGCCCGGCAACGAATGTCCCGTGTCCGAGCTCGTCGTCCGCGCTACCGCCGACGAAGCTCCTCGCCGCGAGGATCTTGCCGACGAACTCCGGGTGCCCCCTGTCGATGCCCGTGTCGATGATCGCCACCGTCACGGGATCGAGAATGGGCAGATCCGGCCAGAAGTCGAATGCCCGAATCGCGTCGAGATACCACTGGAGAGACGCGAGCGGGTCGTCGGGCAGGAAGGCGGTGCGCGCACGCACGTTGGGGCTTGCGGCGCTGACGTCGAGGATCGACGTTCGGCGCGTCCCGCTGATCGGCACGCGCAGCGCCGTGGAGACGACATCGTCAGCTGCCGTCAGCCGGTAGAGGGTTGTCGCGGCCGGGCTCACCTCGACGGAGAACGATCCGTCCCGATTGAGCTCGACGTCAGGTCCTGCGCTCCAGGCGTCACCCGGCTCGCGTTGCTCGAGAGCGATCGGGCCTTTCACGCGGCGGGCCGATCCCGTCAGCTCGATCGGCGAGCCGGCGGCGAACGAGCCCGCAGGTCGCGTCAGCGTGAGCACGCCGGGAGTGATCCAGGTCGAGCGCAGTCCAAGCGCCGCCCGGCCAACGGTCGCCGCGATCGGCGTCTCGCCCTTCTTCCCCGTAGCGACGATCGTCCTGGCGTGACCGCTGGCCGGAACGGTGCGCAGGTCGGTCGTGCCCGGAACGCCGAGAGCGCGCGACACCTTCGTCGCCGTGAGCACGACCGGCCCCCAGCGGT
Organism: uncultured Actinomycetes bacterium; assembly: GCA_963826585.1. GTDB lineage: Bacteria > Actinomycetota > Thermoleophilia > Gaiellales > Gaiellaceae > PALSA-612. The sequence continues at coordinate 63,772 of CAWGXP010000002.1, read as the reverse complement.
GATACGGGGAGAACTTGTCGTCCGGATCGGGGACAGCGACGAGGTACGGGATCGGATCGGGCGTCGAGAAGACGTCCGTGACGTCCGCCGTCCGCCCGCCGGAGGAGGAGTAGAAGAACGTCGTCGCGATCTTGCCGTCGTACTTGAGAACCTGGCGCTTCGTCGCGGCGACGGCCGCGTCACCCGACTTCGTCTCAGCGTCGATGCCGCCGTACACCTGGCTGCGCGTGTCGGCGTACAGCGTCTCGCGGTCGCGGCCCGTGGACAGCGCGTACGAGCGCGCGGCTACCGCCTGCGCCTTGATCGCCTCGAGCGGCCAGTCGTCCGGAACCTCCTCGTTGACGACACCGCGGACGTAGGCGTCGATCGAGACGACGTCGACGACCTGAGCCCGCTGGCCGACGCGCTGAACCTGGAGCGCGCCGCGATACGGATGGCCGGCGAGCGTGAGCGGCGAGGAGCCAGCCCGAAAGGTCAGGGGCGACGGCAGGGCTGCAGGCGCCTGTTCCGGATCGACGGCGACCTTGAGCGCGACGCCGACCGGGTAGGCGCCAGGCTCGAGGTCGTAGGTCTGGCCGTCGCCGTCCTCGACGCGGAACGACGCCTCGGACGCGATCGTGAACGGCCCCTTGCCGTCGCGGAGCAGCACGCGCACCGGTTTCGAGGGCGCCTTCCCGAGAACGGTTCCCGGGTAGTAGTGCGCGAGGATCGCGTCGTAGTCGACGCCGCGCTTCGCCTGTCCGTAGGCGCCCCACTGGCCCATGCCGACTCCGTGGCCCCAACCCCGTCCGCGGAGGACGAACGTGGTCGCTCGACACGGTTCCGTCGGCAGTCGGGATCGCCGACGCCGCCCCTGCGAGCAGGAGCGGGAGCACGAGACAGGCAACGAGACGACGAAACATCTGGGCGGGCGCCTGAGGCGCAACGAGTCAGGCTAGCTGAACGATTCTCGGCGGAGCCCGCGACTCATTCCGAGGCGAGCCGCAACGCGTACTGCTCCTCGTAATACGAGCGAAACGCGCCGGACTTGATCGGCTCCCACCAGGCGCGGTTGTCGCGATACCACGCGACGGTGTCCGCGAGGCCCTGCTCGAACCGAACCTGGGGCGACCAGCCGAGCCCGCGGAGCTTCGCGTCGTCGAGCGCGTAGCGGCGGTCGTGTCCGGGCCGGTCGTCGACATGCCGGACGAGACCCGCGTCGCAGCCCGTCTCCTCCACGATCCGCCCGACGACGTCCAGGTTCTCGTGGTCTTCGCCAGCGACGTTGTAGACCTCGCCCGAGGCGCCCTCGTGCAGCACCTGCTCCACCGCCGCGCAGTGGTCGGAGACGTGGAGCCACTCACGGATCTGGCGGCCGTCTCCGTAGACGGGGAGCTCGAGGCCGTCGAAGGCGTTCGTCGCCATCAGCGGGATCAGCTTCTCCGGATACTGGTTGGGGCCGTACGTGTTCGCGCCGCGCGTGATGCACGCGTCGACACCGAACGTGCGCACCGACGCGAGCACCTGCAGATCGCCGCCGGCCTTCGATGCCGAGTAGGGGCTCGAGGGGTGGAGCATGTCGCCTTCGGCCGACCGGTGCGGCGCGACGACGTCGCCGTACACCTCGTCCGTCGAAACGTGGACGAGCCTGATCCCGAGCCGGTTTGCGCACGCCGCCACGATGTGCGCGCCGAGGACGTTCGTCTCCACGAAGTCCTCCGCGTCGAGGATCGACCGGTCGACGTGAGTCTCGGCGGCGAAATTGACGATCGCGTCGCAGCCCTTGGCGGCCGGCATGACGGTGTCCGTGTCGCAAATGTCACCCTCGATCACGGGACAACCGACGTCCGCGAGGTTCGCCGGGTTGCCCGAGTAGGTGAGCTTGTCGAGCACAACGACCTCGTTGCCACTCGCAACGAGTCGCTTCACGAAGTGCGAGCCGATGAAGCCTGCCCCTCCGGTGACGAGCACGCGCATGGTCAAACCCTAGTCCTCGATCCGGGCAAGGCAATCCCGAAGGCCTTCGCGCCAGTGCGGAAGGCGCGGCGTCTCGCGCTTCTCGGCCCGCAGCACCGAGCAAGCCGGGCGCGGCGCCGGCCGGGCGAGATCGGCGGTCGTCACGCGGCGGACGCTGCAGTCGACGCCGGCTTCCTCGAAGATCGCCTCCGCGAAGTCCGCCCACGTGCAGTCGCCGCCGCCGGCGACGTGGTACGTCCCGTACGGGAGACCGACGATCTCGCGCGTCGCAGCGGCAAGGTGCGGAGCGTACGTCGGGCAGCCTCGCTGGTCGTCGACGACGCCGAGCTCGTCGCGCTCACGCCCTAGCGCGAGCATCGTCAGCACGAAGTTCTTCCCCCATGGTGCGAAGAGCCACGACGTGCGGACGATCCAGCCGTCCTTCACCTCGCGCTCGCCGTCCAGCTTCGTCCGTGCATAGACGGAGAGCGGGCTCGGCGCGTCCGATTCGACGTACGGCTCCCCTTTACGACCATCGAAGACGTAGTCCGTCGAGAAGTAGACGACGGGCAGGCCGTCCGCGACGACATCGCGGGTCAGCCCGACGTTCGCGCGCTCCGCGCCACTCGGGTCGGACTCCGCCCCGTCGACGTCCGTCCACGCTGCCGTGTGGAGGACGAGCTCGGCGCCGGAGTCGGCGCTCGGCCCCCATACGTCGACGAGCGCCCGGCCGAGCTGGCCGCGCGCGCCCGTTATGCGGACTGGTCTCTGGGCGAAAGGATCGGCGATCGTGTGCTCCAGAGGTCGACGACCCGCGGGTCGTCCCACGCGATCCCGTGCTCGTCCGGGTCGTCAGGGTCGTACTCCTCCGTCACGTGGTACGAGAAGAGCACGTCGGTCAGCGCCTCGAACCCGTGCGCGTGGCGTCCCGGGATGTAGAGCGCGACGGGATTGTCGTCGCCGATGTCCTCGGTGAACGTCTCGCCGCTGTCGCGGTCGAGGACGACGACACGGGCCTTGCCGGTGATGCAGTAGAAGAGATCGTCCTGGCCGCGCTCGTGGTAGTGGAGGCCGCGGATCACGCCCTGTCGCGAGAACGAGACGTTCGTCTGGCGGGTCGGCTTCGGCAGCCGCGACTCGCGGCGTACCTCCACGACCCAGCCGCGCGCATCCTCGTGCACCAGGGCCGGCAGGCGGAGGATCCCCTCGATCACGGCTTGTTCACCCCGCTCGCACGGACGAAGTCATTGACCGAGTAGTACGCGTCGATCGACTCTCCGGCGTCTCCCCAGAAGCCCTCGAGCACGTCGTACTCCATCGCCCCCTGCTCGACGTACCAGTTGTTGACATCCGTGATCTCGAGCTCGCCGCGACCCGAAGGCTCGAGCGTCGGCACGACGTCCCACACGGCGTCGTCGTAGAAGTAGATGCCGGTGACCGCGAACTCCGACGCCGGCGTCTCGGGCTTCTCGTCGATGCGGACGATGCGGTCGCCGTCCAGCTCGGGTACGCCCAAGTGGCGCAGGTGCTCGGGATCGGACTCACGAGCGAGGACGATGCGCGCGCCGGCCTCCTGCGCCTCGAACCGCTCGACGACCTCCCGGATCGACCGCTCGAGGACGTTGTCGGCAAGCATCACGACGCAGCGGTCGCGGTCGACGAACCGCTCGGCGAGGCCGAGCGCGTCCGCGATGCCGCCGGCCTTCTCCTGGTAGCCGTAGAAGAGCTTGTCGATGCCGTACTCGTGGCCGTTGCCGAGCAGCCGGAAGAACTCGCCCGCGTGCGTGCCGCCCGTGACGAGCATCAGCTCGGAGACCCCCGCGCCGACCAGAGCCTCGATCGCGTACGTCACCATCGGCCGGTCGTAGATCGGCAACAGGTGCTTGTTCGTGATCCGCGTCAGCGGATGGAGGCGCGTGCCGCTGCCGCCGGCGAGGATGACGCCCTTCATAGCCGGGCGAACGTCCCCTCGAGGAGCCCGCACGAGTCGGGCACGGTGTCCGGGGTCCGCCAGCGGCAGAGGAGCTGGTACTCGGTGTGCCGGTCGAGAAGCAGGGTGAGGCGCTGCGTGACCTCGGTGCCGTTCTGGTCGAACTCCATCACGTAGCGCCGACCACGCAGCCCTCCCGCGCGTACGGTCGCGACTGGCTTCGACTGCCGGGCGACGAGGCCCATCGCAAGACGAGTGGCGACGCCGTCCAGCTCGACCTTGGCCTTCGGCCACAGGCTCGGTTTGAACGTCTTGGCGAGCGGGAACCGCGTAACCGACGTGAGCTCGACGGTCTCCTTCGCATCGGGACGCACCGTCACTGATCTCGGCGTCCGCGTGACGACGGCGCTCGAGGGGGTCTGGAAGACGAATCCCGGGCCCTGGACGAGCCGTGTCGATGACGAGCCGCTCGACGACTCGCCGCAGGCTGCTGCGACGAGCACGAGCAGCGCGACCGAGGCGCGACGCAAGCAGGCTGAAGGTACGTACACTCGGAGTTGAACGATATGGAAGAGGTGATTCGGATGTTGAAGAACGACAAGGTACGTACAGCGGCGGATTCTGCCCGCCCGTACCTGGAGCGCGCGCTCACGGACGAGGAGTTCCGCGAGAGCCTGCGCAGCGCCTTCGTGGCCGCGAAGGAGATCTACGACGGGCTCGTGCCCGCCAAGGGCGTGACGAGCATCGCCGGCAAGATGGCGCTGGACGACGACGTTCACGAGAACCTGAAGCGCGCGGTAGCCGAGCTGCGCAACGCCGCAGACCGGCTACAGGACGAGCGGCAGGAGACGCACCGCCTCCGCACGAGCTTCCTTCTCCTGCTCGGCGTTGCGATCGGCGTGCTGTTCAACCCGTTCACGGGGCCTGAGACGCGCCGCTGGGTGAAGGGCCGCGTGTCCGGAGGCGAGTTCGCCTACAACGGGCACTCGACCGAGTCGCCGATCAACGCGTAGCGCCGGCGCGGCTTCGCGCACCGAGAAGCACACCGTCGCGTGAGACGGCGATCGGCCTCAGTGCCCGCGTCAGCGACGCCGGGTCGAGGCCGTTCGCGCTCGAGATGTCGCTCGCCTGAAGCAGCATCGCGCCGACGGCAGGGGCATTCCGCGCGGCGATGATCGTCGGCGCCCAGATCCCCGACGTCGGGAACGCGACATCGGCGAGGTGCTCCCAAGCGCGGAGGTACGGCGTCGGGTCAACGACGCCGTCCTCCCCGTGGACGAGGAGCGACGCGGGATGCACCTCGAAGTGCAGGTGGTACGGCGTGCCCTCGGCGTCGCCCGTGTTGCCGACGAAGCCGATCACGTCGCCGGCCCGGACGTGGTTGCCGTTGAGCGCGTCGGGCGCGAACGCCGAGAGGTGGGCGTAGTAGAACTCGTTACCGGCCAGATCGCGGAGCCAGAAGCGGTTTCCGCCGATCGGGTTGCGGCCGACCGAGAAGACCGTGCCGTCCGAGACCGCGAGCACCGGGGCGCCGAGCGGCGCGAAGATGTCGTCGCCGTGGTGCCAGATCGTGTCCGCGCGCGGCGCGCCGAAGCTGTCGCCGTACGAGACGGGGCCGTAGACGGGGAACACGTAGCCGCCGGCGGTCAGCCGGCTCGTGACCTTCGGCGGCACGAGCACGAGCGGCAGCTGGCCCTGCGTGCCCGGCCCACGCGCCCCGACCGGCAGCCCGAGGCCACGGCTGATGCGCGGCAGCGGTGCGACCTGCTGCTCTGGTGCCGCCTTCCTCGGCGCCGTCACGTGCTTCGTCGCGGCGAGCGACGAGGCGACCGGCTGCGCACGCACGGTCGCGTCCGCATAGCCGACGAGGATCCGCGTGCCGACGGGAAGCCCTGCATGGTCGGCGTCGAGCTGCACGTCGAGAACCGTCACCCAGCCGCGCTGGTAGCGGCCGAACCGGCGCTCGTGCGCCTGGAGCAGCGTCAGGTGGCCCCAGTCGCCGAGGGCGACCCGGAGCTCCGCCGATGGGCTTACGGGCTGGCCGAGCACGACGAGGCTCGTGATCTGCGTGGCGCCGTAGTCCGACTGGACCTCGCCAGGCGACGCGAGTGCGGTCGACCGTGCGATCACCGTGTCGGCGGTGATCTCGCCCCCGAACAGAGCGACGCTGCGGAGGTCTGACCCCGCGAGCGCCCGGGCGCCGCCACCGCCGAGCGAGGCGCGGGCGCTGACGCTGCTCGCGCGCACGACCGAGCCGTCGGCCGGATAGGCGAAACCCCCGGCTTTCTCGTACGCGGACGGAGGGCCGCTGACCGCGCCGGCGACGATCGGCTCGGCATTCGGGAGCAGGATCTTGATCCCGTATGCGCTCGAGCGCGCAGGCAGGGGCGCTCCATTCCGCGTCTCACCGCCCGCCTGAGAGACGAGCGCGAGAAAGACGGACAGCCCGACGACCGTCCCCCGTAGGCCCACCACCGAGGCAGGAGTATCGCAGGGCGATCAGCCGCCTTTCCAGTTGTCTTGAGAATCGTTCTCAACTACGCTGGCGCCATGGCCACCGACGAGCACGCGGAGATCATCTTGCCCGAGGGCATTCGCCTGACCGCGCAGCGGCAGGCGGTGATCGACGCGCTCGCGACGCTGCCCGGCAGGTTCACCGTCATCGACCTCCACACGCGCGCGCAGCGGGCGCACCCGCAGCTCGGTCTCGCGACGACGTACCGCACCGTCGAGCTGCTCCGCGAGACAGGCTCCGTGCGACTGCTACCGGGCGCGGAGCCTGCGTACATCCGCTGCCATCCCGGACACCATGACCACCTTGTCTGCCTCGCGTGCGGTGACGTCCAGGAGACGGAGCTCTGCGCAGCACCGCCGGCCGACCTGCTCCGCGCGCGCTACGGGTTCGTGCCGGAGACGCACGATCTCGACATCTACGGCCACTGCGCGCGCTGCGCTGCATGACGAGCTGGATCGCGATCCCGCTCGCAGGGCTGACGGTCGTCTCGACGCTCGCCGGCGGCCTGCTTGCGCTTCGGCTCCGCGACCGGATCGGCACGATCATCGCGTTCTCGGGAGGGATCGTCGTGGCGGTCGCGCTCTTCGACGTCCTGCCGGAGGCGATCGACGCGGTGGACGACGGCCAGCGCGTCGGAGGCTTCGTGGGGCTCGGCTTCCTCGTCTTCTTTCTCGCGCACCGCCTGCTCGTCCTCCATCACCGCGACCCCGACGAGCAGGCGAAGGGCCACGCGCAGGTGGGGGCGCTCGGTGCGGCCGGCCTCTCGATCCACAGCTTCGTCGACGGCCTCGGCATTGGCCTCGCCTTCAACCTGAGCACGGCAACCGGGTTGCTCGTGTTCGTCGCGATCGTCAGCCACGACTTCGCGGACGGGTTGAACACCGTCAGCTTCGTCCTGCGCCAGGGCGGGACGATCGAGCGCGCGCGGCAGTGGCTGACCGTCGACGCAATCGCTCCGTTGCTCGGCGCGATCGTCGGTACGTTCGTGCTCGACGTCTCCGAGCGGCAGCTCGGCACGCTGCTCGCGTTGTACGCCGGCTTCTTCCTCTACATGGGCGCGAGCGACCTCTTGCCCGAGGCGCACGAGCATCCGTCCTGGCGGCGCGTCGGGTTGACCGTCACCGGGTTCGCTGTCATCTTCGCCATCTCGCTCGCGCTCAACGCGTAGCGCTAGGAGGGTTTGGCGGAACGGTGCTCGTCGCCGGGGCGCGATCGCCGCTGTGATCGCAAGGACGCAGGGAGCAAAGGAGACTGAATAGGGGACAGGATTAATCCTGTCCCCTATGCGCTTCCCGAGAACTATTGGGGCGACTGAGGACGAAGCGAGCGCAGTGTTGAGCGCGATTCCGGCGGCTCAGTCACTGTTTCGCTAAACCCTCCTACTAGGGCGCGTTGCGCGCCACACGAGCTGGGCGGCCACGCACAGGAGGAGCGCGCCGAACAATCGCTCGAGCAACGAGTCGGACACGGACTCGGCAAGCGTTCCTCCGAGCAGCACACCGCCTACGCCGGCGAGCCCGAGGACGACGGCGGCCCGCAGCCGGACGTTCCCGTAGCGCCGCTGCCGCCAGGTGCCCACGGCCACGACGGGCAGCATCGCGAGCAGCGACGACGCCTGTGCGTGCAGCTGGTCGAGGCCGAGCACGAGCGTGAGCGTCGGAACGAACAGGACCCCTCCGCCGACCCCGAACAGGCCGGCCAGCACGCCGGCCAGCACGCCTATGAGCGCAGCGAGCGCCATCTTCTCCATCAGACGAGCATCCGGACGGCGACGGCGACGAGCACGCACGCGAACGCGATCGTCAGCGTGCGCGACGCGAGCGCGCTGCTGAAGGCTCGTGCCGAGCACGACGCCGGCCGTCGCCGGAATGCCGACGAGGGCAGCCGCGCCGGGCTTCACGTCACCGTGCGCGGCGAAGAAGATCACGCCCTCAAAGGCGATCAGACCTACGGCCGCGAGAGACGTCGCCATCGCCGGGCGCTCGCGGAAGGCGGTCAGCAGCAGGAGCAGCGGCACGATGATGATCCCGCCGCCGACGCCGAACAGCGCCGCGAAGAACCCCGCCGCGAGCCCGATGACGACGAGGCGCACCGGCCTATTCTACGAGCGTGGATGCCAACCACCTGCTCGCGCGCCTGGCGGAGGAGCCTGAGCGCGCAGCGGTGCTCCTGGACGTCGACGGAACGCTCGCGCCGATCGTCGACCGCCCGGAGGAGGCGCGTGTGCCTCCGGCAACGCGCGAGATCCTCGCCGAGCTGGTCGGCCGCTACCGCCTCGTCGCGTGCATCAGCGGGCGTCCGGCTCGAGATGCCGAGCGCGTCGTCGGCGTCGCCGGGATCCGCTACGTGGGCGAGCACGGGCTCGAGCTCTCACCCGAAGCCGAGATGTGGGCCGAGCAGCTCGCGAGCTTCGCCCGGACATCCCCCTGGCCGCCCGAGGCCGGCAAGCGTCTGTCGCTCTCGTTCCACTACCGGCAGGCGCCCGATCCGGAGGTCGCACGGGCAGAGCTCGAGCAGGTCGCCGAGCGGGCAGCGGCCGAGGGGCTCCGTGCCCGCTGGGGCCGGATGGTGCTCGAGATCCGGCCGCCGATCGACGCCGACAAGGGCACGGCCGTCCGCCAGCTGCTCACCGAGTCCGGCGCCGACCGGGCGCTCTACGCGGGTGACGACGCGACCGATCTCGACGCGTTCGCGGCGCTCGACGGCCTCGAGCTCGGCGTGCGCGTGGCCGTCCACTCGGCAGAAGCGCCGGTGGAGCTCGCCGAGCGGGCGGACCTCTGCCTCGACGGCCCGGATGCGCTGGCTGACGTGCTCGGCCGTCTCTGATGCACGTCGACGAGAAGCTTCTGGCTCCCGTGCGGGCGCGCTTCGGCGAGCCCGCGATCGTGCGCTGGGACGGCGAGGTCTCTGACCCCGAGCTCGCGCTGATCACGTACAACCCGGCCCGCCGGCACGACGTGACGCTGTTCGTGTTCAACGGCGAGCGGCTGGCGTTGATCCGCAAGCCGCACTTCGAGCCGGGGATCTGGCGTACGCCGGGCGGCGGCATCAACACCGGCGAGGACTTCGTCGACGGCGTCGTCCGCGAAGGCCTCGAGGAGCTCGGCGTCGGCGTTGCGCTCGAGCGGTACCTCGCTGCGGGCGGAGGCGGTGTTCCGCTTCGAGGACGAGGCCGTGCCTTGGGTGACGCACGTGTTCTCGGCGACGACCGAAGACGACGTGCTGGCGCCGATCGACGAGCACGAGATCGCGGAGGCCCGCTGGGGCACCGCGGACGAGCTCGCAGGGCCGATTCGCGAGCGACTGCTCGCGACGAACAGGGCGCTCTGGCGGTACCGGGTCGCGTTGCACGACGCGACGCTCGCGGCCCTCGAGCGTCGCTAGCCGGCTTCGCGCCGCAGCACGTCCCAGGCGCGGCGAACGTCCTCCTCCGTCGTCCGCTCGTGCCCGATCGCGAGCCGGAGCACGAAGCGACCGTCGAGCTTCGTGTGCGAGAGGAATATCTCGCCGCTCGCGTTGATCCGCGCGAGCAGCTGCCTCGTTCTCCGCGTCCGACCCGTCGCGCCGAAAGCAGACCAGCGAGAAGTGCCGCGGCGCGCACGATCTCCCAGCCGGGCTCGTCGCGCACCCACTCCTCGAACAGATCGGCGAGGCGGACGTGCTCGCGGATCATCCGCTCGAGCCCCTCCCGTCCGTAGCAGCGGAGGACGGCCCAGAGCTTGAGCGCCCGGAAGCGGCGGCCGAGCGCCGGCCCGTACTCGCCGAGGCTGTCGACCGCGTCCGCCGTCCGCAGATACTCGGGCACGAGGCTGAACGCGTCGCGCAGCACGTCCGGCCGGCGGCTCCAGACGAGCGAGCAGTCGACCGGCACGAGCATCCACTTGTGTGCGTTGACGACGAGCGAGTCGGCGCGGTCGACGCCCTCGAACGCCCAGCGCAGCTCGGGGCAGACCATGGCCGAGCCCGCGTAGGCGGCGTCGACATGGAGCCAGACGCCCGCCTCGCGCGCAGGCGTCGGCGATCGCGGGCACGGGGTCGACCGAGGCGGTCGATGTCGTCCCGACGGTCGCGACGACGGCGCATGCGCCGTCGAGGTCGAGCGCGTCCGGGCGGAGGCGGAAGGCGGCGTCGACCGGCGCTTTCCGCAGCTCGAGGCCGAGCATCCTCGCCGCCTTCTCGACCGACGAGTGCGCGTGCTCGGAGCAACGACGACCGGCCGATCGGGCGCGAGCTCGCGTGCCGCCGCGAGGCCGACGAGCGTCGACGTCGAGGCCGTGTCCTCGATATGTCCGTGCCAACCGGTCGGGAGGCCGAGCAGGTCGGCTACCCAGTCGAGGACGACGCCCTCCAGCTCGGTCGACGCCGGCGACGTGCGCCAGAGGATCGCGTTCTGGTTGATCGTCGCTGCGAGCAGCTCCGCGAGGATCGCGGGCTCGGAGCTCGAGATCGCGAAGTAGCCGAAGAACCGCGGCGACTGCCAGTGGGTCATCGCCGGGAGCAGGATCTCGTCGAGATCGCGGAGAACGGCCGAGAACGGCTCGCCACGATCGGGTGCGCGAGCGGGCAGCTGCGAGCGCACCCAGCCGGGCTCGACCTGGGCGAGCACCGGCAGCTCGTCGACGTGCTCTAGGTAGCGGGCCGCCCACTCGAGCGCGTCGGCGCCATCTTCCCGAAACGTCATCTGCCTTCCCGGAAGGTCATCTGCGCAGCTTCTCGATCTGCGGCCAGGAGCGCGTGTTCAGGACCTGCTTCTTCGTCAGCCACGCGCGGCGTGCCTGGCCGATGCCGATCTCGACGTAGGCGAGCGCGGTGATCCGGTGCGCGTCGCTCGTCACCGGCACGAGCACGCCGGCCTCACCCGCGACGCGCGCGACGATGTCCGGCATGTCGAGCCGGTCGGGCTGCGAGTTCAATCTCGATCGCCGTGTTCGTCTCGAGCGCCTTCTCGATCATGCGACCGAGGTCGAGCGGCGCCATGCCCCGGCGTGCCGATCTTGCGCGTCGTCAGATGGCCGATGCAGTCCACGTGCGGGTTCTCCATCGCCGCGCAGATGCGCTCGGTCGGGTTCTTCTAGAAGCTCGGTGTGCAGCGACGCGACCACCCAGTCGCGCTCGCGAGCTCCTCGTCGGCGACGTCGATCGTCCCGTCCGCCCGGATGTTCGCCTCGACGCCTTTCAGCAGCCGGAACGGCGCGAGCCGCTCGTTCAGCGCGTCGATCTCGCGCCCTGCGCCTCCATCCGGCCCTCGCGCAGGTAGTGCGAGTGGTCGGTGACGGCGAGGTACTCGTAGCCGCGGTCCATCGCCGCGAGCGCCATCTCCTCGACGCGTCGCCCTCCCGTCCGCCGACCAGGTCGTGTGCGCGTGCAGGTCGCCCTTGAGGTCGCGGAGCTCGACGAGTTTCGGCAGCGTGCCCGCGCGCGCCGCCTCGAGCTCGCCGAGGTTCTCGCGCAGCTCCGGCGGGATGAACTGGTAGCCGAGCTGCTCGTAGAGCGCCTTCTCGTCGGCGTGCGTGAGCACCTCGCCGGTCTCGACGACCTTGACGCCGTACTCGGAGATCGAGAGTCCGCGTGCCGCACGCGCCTCCTCGCGCAGCGCGACGTTGTGCTGCTTCGAGCCGGTGAAGTGCTGCAGCAGGTTGCCGTAGCACTCCGGCGGCACGACGCGGAGGTCGAAGCGAACGCCGTGGTGCGAGACGCACCGTCGCCTTCGTCCCCCCGCGCGCGACGACCTCGACGACCCACGGCAGCTCGACGAAGTGGGCGATCAGCGTCTCCGGCGTCGGTGGCCGTGGCGATGATGTCGAGGTCGCGGACCGTCTCGCGGCGGCGGCGCGCGCTCCCCGCCTCGGAGACCTTCACGGCCGACGGATGCGCGCGCAGCTCCTCGACCGCGTCGAGCACGGCCGGAAGCGCGGTCCCGAGCAGCGTCGCGGTCGGCTCGGCGGCGGCCGGCTTCGTCTCGGCGAGCGCCTTGCAGCACGTTCTCCTCGACCTTCGGCCCGAGCCCGGAGAGCGTCCGCAGGCTGCTGCGCCTCGGCCGCCTTGCGCAGGTCGGCGATCGTCGTCACGCCGAGGTCGCGCCAGATCCGCCGCGCCGTCTTCGGCGCCAGGCCCGGCAGCCGCGTGAACGCGACGACGTCGGGCGGGACGCCGCCTTGTGCTTCGTCAGCGCGTGCACCTCGCCGTCCTCGACGATCTCGACGATCTTGCCCTCGATCGTCTTGCCGATCCCCTGCAGCTGCTTCGGCCTTGCCGTCGAGCGCGAGCTGCGCGATCGAGTCCGCCGTGTCGCGGATCGCGCGTCGCCGCGCGACGGTACGCGAGCACGCGGAACGACTGGTCGCCCTCGATCTCGAGGATGTCGGCGAGCAGCTCGAACTGCGCGGCCACGTCCGCGTTCGCAGGCAGGGCATCGCCATCCGCGCGCGATGATACGGCCGTGCCGTGCGCGTACGTCTGCCTGCCGACCTACAACGAGCGCGAGAACATCGAGCCGATGCTGCGTGCGCTCGGCGGCGTGCTCCCGAAGACGGCGCGCGTGCTCGTGATCGACGACAGCTCGCCCGACGGCACCGGAGCGAGCTGGCGGACGAGCTCGCGGCCGAGCTCGGCTACGTCGACGTGCTCCACCGGCCGCGCAAGGAAGGGCTGGGCCCGGCGTATCTCGCCGGGTTCCGCCGCGCGCTCGACGACGGCGCCGAGCTCGTGCTCGAGATGGACTGCGACTTCTCGCACGACCCGAACGACGTTCCCCGGCTGATCGAGGCCGCGGGCGGAGCCGATCTCGTGCTGGGTTCGCGTTACGTCGCGGGCGGCGGAGTCGAGAACTGGGGCGCTGGCCGGCGGGTCGTCTCGTCCGGCGGCTCGCTCTACGCGCGCGTTCTGCTCGGTGTCGGCGTCCGCGACCTCACAGGAGGCTTCAAGTGCTACCGCCGCGCCGTGCTCGAGGCGATCGACCTACCGTCGATCTCGTCGATCGGGTACGCGTTCCAGATCGAGACGACGTATCGCGCCCTCCGCGCCGGGTTCCGCGTCGCCGAGGTGCCGATCACGTTCGCAGACCGCGAGGCGGGCTCGTCGAAGATGAGCAAGGGAATCTTCCTCGAGGCGGTGTGGAAGGTGCCCGCACTGCGGCTCGCCGCCTTGCGCGGACGGGTATAACGAAGAGATGAACGAGGTCACGGACGGCACGTTCTCCGGCGAGGTGCTCGAGGCGGAACAGCCCGGTCGTCGTCGACTTCTGGGCGCCCTGGTGTGGCCCCTGCCGCGCGATCGAGCCGATTCTGGAGGCGTTCGAGGCAGAACAGGAAGGGCGCGTGCAGTTCGTGAAGCTGAACATCGACGAGAACCTCGACACGGCCGCGCGCTACGGCGTGCTGTCGATCCCGACCGTGATCCTGTTCGACCGCGGTGAAGAGCGCGAGCGTGTGCTGGGCGCACGATCGCGGTCGCACTACGAGCAGGCTTGGTCGAGCTGGCTCAGCTCACCGACGCCGTAGCGCCAAGCGGCAGCCGGTCGACCCGCTCGAGGTAGGGCGCCGCCTGCAGACGCTCGAAGATCTCGCGCGCTTCCACGGCGAGCGGCGCAGCCTCGTCGCTGCGACCTTCCGCCACCAGCCACTCGGCGTGCTCGAGGAGGACGACCGCGTAGTCGAACGGGTACTCGATCGCCTGGAGGATTCCGGCGGCTGCGGAGAACCCGGCCACCGCCGTCTCATTGTCGCTGATGCGCGCCGCACGTCGCGCGCTGAAGCGGGCACCGGTGGCGCGCAGATACGGGCTCAGCTCGCCGGGTGGGAGCCGCTCGACGATGGCCAGGAGCTCGTCGACTCTCGCATCGTCCCCGAGCTCGAAGGCTGCCGCGAGCGCAAGCGTGTACCCGAGCTTGACGGCCGCCAGCCCTTCGGCGAGTTCGCCTCGCCGTGCGACCGCCTCCTCGGCCGCCGCGAGCGCATCTCGCAGCCGTCCTTCGGCGAGCAGGATGTGCGACTCGGTCATCTTGAACCCTGCGACGTCCTGCACTTCGTCCGGATCGAGGAAGCGCACACTGAGCTCGAAACGGTGCCGGGCTTCGTCGAGCTGGCCTCGGTCCACCAAGATGGGAATGACGATGCCGTCCACGGGAACACTCGTAGCGTCTTCCACCTCGAGCGCCGTGTCCTCAGCCAGGACAGTGTCCCATTCACCAAGCGACGCACGGATGCCGAGGACCCAGCCGGTGAGGTTCATCTCGGATCCTCGGTCTCCGACCTTCCGTGCCAACTCTTGTCCTCGCAGCGCCAACGCGAGAGCCTCGCGCGCACGGTCTCGCATCACGACGAGCGAGGTGGCGTTGCTGTAGGCGCGAACCGCCGCACTCGACAGGTCGTGTGCCAGCGCTACCTCGAGCGCGTGCTGCACGAGCAGCCATCCCTCCTCGGGCCTCCCACGCGCCGAGAGGATGAGGCCTTTTGTATTCAGCCCCTGCGAGAGCGCCTCCGCCAGCTCGAGCGACTCCGCGATCTCGAGCGCGAGCTCGTTGCGCGCCATTGCCTCGTCGTGACGGCCACTGAAGAAGTAGAGGCGCGCAATTGAGATCGCCAGCTGGGCGAGATCGGCGTCGTGCTCGTCGGCAACAAGCACGTCGAAGGCGGACTCCAGGAACGTGATCGCCTTCGCGAGGTCGCCCTCCAGCTGCCAGACGAGCAGCCCGAGACGCGACCGTACGCGCGCAGCGGGATGGGTGAGACCGATGCCTTCGAACCCCTCGATCGCGTGCTCGAAGTGCGCGCGTGCGTCGGGTGCCCGGAGACCAAAGGTCGCCATCTCGCCCGCACGCTCGTGGAGCTCGGCTACGCGCAACGGGGTGTCGGCGAGCTCGAGGGCGCGCTCGAAGTACCGTTGCGCGCTCTCGTTCGCGCCAAGGGTGGCCGCCCGTTCGCCTGCATGGACGAGCACCGCCTCGGCTTTCGTCCGCAGCTCGAGCGCATCGGCTGCGTCGGGGTCGAGCTCGAGCGCCGACAACAAGTGCGAGGCGACGATCTCCACGAGCTCGTCGTCCCCCTCCTCCCACTGCTGCTCGAGATAGGAGGCGGCCGCAACATGCTTCGTCTTGCGCTCCTTCCGCGACAGTGTCTCGTAGGCGACCTGGCGCAAGAGGTCCTGGAGGAAGCTGTGCTGCCCGCGCTCGGGCGAGCGGGGATCGACCTGAAGTGAGATGACCTCCTTCCGCACGAGCGCTGCCAGCAACGTATCGAGGTCGCCGTCGCCTGAGCCCGAGACGGCGGCGAGCGCCGCCTTGGTGAACGTCTTGCCGAGGACCGCCGCGTTCTGGACGACGGACCGCTCTGCGGCGGGCAAGCCGTCGAGGCGTGCCGCGATCAGCGCCTGGAGGGTTTCAGGTATCTCGAGCTCCTCGATCGGGCCCGTCGGGCGGTACTCGTCGCCAACTTGCTCGAAGAGACCACGGTCTATGAGCATCCGTACGGTCTCGACGGCATAGAGGGGAACTCCTTCCGAACGCTCGAGGATCTGCGTGCGAACGTCGACGGAGAGACCCGGGACGAAGCCGTCGAGCAGCGCCTCCATCGACGCATTCGACAGGGGCTCGAGAGATAGCGTCGTCGCGTTCCTGAGTCCGGCGGCCCACTGCGCATTGCCCTCGGCCGACCCGGGCCGGGTGAGCGCAACGACGAGGATCGCGTGACTCCGAGACAACTCGAGCAGATACGCGGCGAACTCGAGCAGCGGTGTATCGGCCCATTGCATGTCCTCGAAGACCAGTACGACCGGGGCGCGCTCCGCGAGCCGTTCGAAGAAGAGACGCCACCCGGCGAACAGTTCGCCTTGCTCGAGGTCCGAGCGCCCCTCGAGGGACAGGAGTTGGGCGACGCGTGGCCGGATCCACGCCCGTTCCTCGAAGTCTTCGACCGCGCTCTCGAGGACGGCGTCGAGCTTCGACCACGCCGTCGTATCGTCCTCGCCCTCGGCGATGCCTGCACGCATCCGGACCATCTCGGCGAGCGCCCAGTACGTCACACCGTCGCCGTAGGCCAGGCAACGGCCGCGATGCCAGACAACGTCCTGGGTGATGCCATCGAGGTACTTGAAGAGCTCCCAGGCAAGCCGCGACTTGCCGATACCGGCGATGCCGGTGATCGAGAGCAGATGCGCCTTGTGCTCGTCCGCCGAGGCATGGAAGAGCTCTTTCGCGAGCCGCAGCTCGCGGTCGCGGCCGACGAACGGCGGCTCGAGGCCCTGCGACTTCAGTCCGCCGGCCCGACCGGCGGTCACGCGAACGGCACGCCAGAGCTGCATCGCCTCTGTCTTGCCCTTCAGCTCGTGGAGACCGGCGTCCGCATACGCGATCGCCGCGTCGGTCGAGCGCCGTGTCGTGTCTCCGACGAGCACCGTGCCGGGCTCGGCGGCGGCCTGGACCCGGGAAGAGGTGTTGACGAGGTCGCCCGCGACCATGCCCTGGCCGGCCGCACCAAGGTTGACGGCTGCCTCACCCGTGAGGACGGCCGCACGGGCGGCGAGGCTCTCGAGCCCGCTCTCGCGACCGAACTCGCCCACGGAAGCAACGAGGTCGAGCGCGGCACGCACGGCCCGCTCCGCGTCGTCCTCCTGGGCGACTGGCGTTCCCCAGACGGCCATCACCGCGTCGCCGATGAACTTTTCGACGACACCGCCGTAGCGACCGATCACCTCTGCGGAAAGCTCGAAGTAGCGTGAGAGGAGGTCGCGAACCTCCTCGGCATCACGGTCTTCCGACAGCGGCGTAAAGCCGACGAGGTCGGCAAACAGGACGGAGACGAGTCGGCGCTCGACGGAGACGGCAGGCGTGGCAGCCAGCGCGCCGGCGTCGAGCGGAGTCCCGCATTCGCCGCAGAAGCGCTCGCCGATCTCGTTCGCCGTGCCGCAGCTCGGACAGACAGCTCCGAGCGAGGATCCGCATTCAGCACAGAACTTGCGCTCGAGCCGGTTCGCAGCGCCGCAGGTCGAGCACGTCGTGGTCTCCGTCGTCGCCACGGCGAGAGGATACGACCGTTAGAGGGCGCGCTGGAGGTGTGCGAGGTCCTCGCCCGTTGCGGGACGGAGCTCGATCATCGGAAGTGCTCCCACCCGGGGAGCTCGTACGGCGTGCCGTCGAGAAGGAGCGTCACGCCCTCGCCCTCCTCACAACGACCGATCACGGCGAGCCGGCCGGGCTCCCCGACCGCGGCCAGCAGCTCGTAGTCCTCGCCGAACCCGAGGTCGTCGATCGTCGCGCCGGGCGCGAGCGGTACGCGGTCGAGCTCGACGACGACGCGGCAGCCAGACCGCTCGGCGATGTGACCGGCGTCGACCGCCAACCCGTCCGAGATGTCGAGCAGCGCGTGCGCGTGCGCCGCGAGCGCGCGACCCTCGTCCAGCCTGATCGGCGGCCGGGCCAGCCGTCCGTCGCGAAACGCTGCGCCCGCGGCGCCGAGCGGCCCGGTGACCACGAGAAGGTCGCCCGGCCGCGCGCCGCCCCGGCCGGGGACCAGAGGGCTACGGCCGATCGCCGTCACCGAGATCGTCACCTTGGCGGCAGCGCTCGTGTCACCGCCGACGACCGGAACGCCGGTCTCGGCAATCCCCGCGTACAGCTCGAGCACGTCGTCGAGCTCGGTATCGTCGGGCAGCGCAGCACCGACGACGAGCGCCTCCGCCACGGCGCCGCTTGCCGCGAGGTCGCTGAGATTGACGGCCGCTGCCCGGAAGCCGAGATCGCGCCAGGAGATGCGATCGAACGTGAAGTGGACCCCCTCCACCAGCAGGTCCTTCGTCACCACGAAGCCCCCCTCGAGCTCAGCAGCGTCGTTCTCGATCCCCGTGGCGAGGCCGCGTGCCTCGAGCTCACGAAGCAGCCCGAGCTCGCCAAGGTCAGACAGCTTCACGGCCGGACAGCTTCACGGGAAGCGAGGCCGAAGACGTCGACGGGGCCTTCGCCGGCGCCGAGCTCGTCCAGACCGTCCGCCACCGCGCGGGCTGCCGTCTCGGCTGCGCCACGCGCCGCCTCGGAGAGCGCCGCACCCTGCGCGAGCAGGGCCGCGAGCGTCGCCGAGTGCGTGCATCCGGCTCCGTGGGTCGAGACCGCCTCCTCGCGAGCGACGGGGATCAGCGTGTGCTCCTCGCCGTCGAAGAGCCAGTCGACCGCCTCGTCGCCGTGGCCCCCGGTGATGACGACGGCCGGTGCGCCGAGCGCGACGATCGCCTCCGCCAGCTCGCGCTTCGCGCCCGTCCGACCGGCGAGTGCCTCTGCCTCCGGGTGGTTCGGCGTCACCACCGTCGCCAGAGGAAAGAGGAGCTCGACGAGCGCTCCGACGGCATCGTCCTCGAGCAGCCGTGCGCCCGACGTCGCCACCATCACCGGGTCGACAACGAGGGGCAGCGGGCGCGGTGTGAGAAAAGCAGCGACGGCCTCGACGATCTGTTGCGAGAACAGCATTCCCGTCTTCGCTGCGGCGACCTCGAAGTCGGAGAAGACCGCTTCGAGCTGCGCGGTCACGAACGATACGGGCACCTCGTGCACAGCGCTGACGCCCCGGGTGTTCTGCGCCGTGAGCGCGACGATCGCGCTCGTGCCGTAGCAGCCCGCGCGCGCGAACGCCTTGAGATCGGCCTGGATTCCTGCGCCGCCGCCGGAGTCGGAGCCGGCGATCGTGAGACAGCAAGGCACGGCCACGGCGCGAAGGTAGCATCGCCCACGAGCGGAGAGGAGGCGCGTATGCCCGAGACGTATACGCACACCACGTGGCGCGTGCAGGAAGGTCTCGAGGACGAGTTCGTCAAGCGGTGGAGCGAGTGGGTCGAATGGAGCCACCTCCAGGGCCTCGGGCAGCGGGCGCGGCTGTTGCGTGACGCGGAGAGCCCGGCCACCTTCATCAGCTTCGGGCCCTGGCTGAGCGGCGACGCGGTCAAGAACTGGCGCACCGCCGAGGGCTACCACGAGCGTGTAGCCCGCCTCCAGGAGGTGCTGGAGAGCTTCGAGCCGCGAACGCTCGAGCTCGTAGCTGAAGCATGAGCGTCGCGACGGCGTGGGGCGAGCTCCTCACGGGAGAGGAGGTCGCCCACGTCTCGCTCGAGCCCGCCCGTGCCGCCCGCCTCGCACCGCTGCCGGCCGGCGTCCACCCTCTCGTCACGGATGCGCTCGAGCGGCGCGGCGTGACGGCGCTCTACGCCCACCAGGCGGAGGCGTGGGACGCGGCACAGCGGGGCGAGCATCTCGTCGTCACGACCGGGACGGCAAGCGGCAAGACGCTCGCGTTCAACCTTCCCGTGCTCGACGCGATCGCGCGCGACCCGAAGACCCGCGCGCTCTACCTCTACCCGACGAAGGCGCTCGCGCAGGACCAGGCGCGGGGGCTCTCCGCGATCGGCGTGCAGGGCGTCCGCCCTGCGATCTACGACGGCGACACGCCGGTCGAGCAGCGAAGCCAGATCCGCACATGGGCGAACGCGATCCTCACGAACCCGGACATGCTCCACATCGGTGTCCTTCCTCACCACGATCGCTGGGGAGACGTGCTCGCGAACCTCGCGTACGTCGTGGTCGACGAAGCGCACGTGTACCGAGGCGTGTTCGGATCGCACGTCGGCAACGTCCTACGCCGCCTGCGACGACTCGCCCGGGTCTACGGAGCGGAGCCGCAGTTCTTGCTCGCGTCGGCGACGATCGCGAACCCGGCGGAGCTCGCTCTCGAGCTGACGGGGCTCGAGACGACCGTCGTCTCCGACGACGCAGCGCCGCGCGCAGAACGCACCGTGCTCCTGTGGAACCCGCCGCTGCTCGACGTCGAGCTCAACCAGCGCGCGAGCGCGCTCGGCGACGCGGCGCGGATCGTCGCCAGCCTCGTCGAGCAAGGGCAGCGCACCCTCTGCTTCGCGAAGAGCCGCAAGGCGGCGGAGCTGATCCATCGGTTCACTCTCGACCGCTTGGGCCGCGAGTACGCCGACCGGCTCTCCCCGTACCGAGCTGGCTACACGCCGGCGCAGCGCCGCGACATCGAGCAGCGGCTCGCGACCGGAGAGCTGCTGGCCGTCTCGGCGACGGACGCGCTCGAGCTAGGGATCGACGTCGGCCTGCTCGACTGCGTCGTCTCGGTCGGCTTTCCCGGCACGGTCGCGAGCCTTCGCCAGCAGTGGGGTCGAGCAGGGCGGACGGGCCACGGTCTCGCCGTGCTCGTCGCGTCCGAGGACGCGCTCGACCAGTACTTCATGCGCGAGCCCAAGACGCTGCTCGGCCGCCGCATCGAGGCGGCGATTTCGGACCACACGAACCATCGCGTCCTCGACGGGCACGTCCTCTCCGCCGCGTTCGAGGCGCCGATCGACGACGAGGACCGAGCGACGCTCGGCAACGAGGCGGTCGATCGCGCACCCGAGCTTCCGGAGCTTCGCAGAACAAGTGCGGGCTTCGTCTGGGCCGGCCGCGACTACCCGGCGGCGCGCGTGTCGCTCCGTTCCGCGAGCGCTAATTCCGTGCTCGTCGTGGGCGCGGGCGACGGCGCCGTGCTCGGCGTCGTCGAGCGCGAGCGCGCGTACTCGACGGTTCACGACGGTGCGATCTACCTCCATCTCGGCCAGTCGTACCTCGTCGAGCGGCTCGATCTCGACGCAGGGATCGCGCTCGTCGAGCCGTTCTCAGGCGACTGGTACACGCAGGCGAAGAAGGACACGGAGACAGCGATCGAGGAGAGCCTCCGCGTCGAGAGCCGATGCGGCGTCGAGCTCTCGTTCGGGCGTGTCTCCGTGTCCGAGCACGTCGTCGCGTACCAGAAGCGGGCGGCGAGCGACCGAGCGACGCTAGAGACCGTGCCGCTTGATCTCCCGCCGTCCTCGTACAAGACCGAGGCCGTCTGGTTCGTCCCGCCGGAATCGCAGCTCGAGGGCATCGACCGCATGCCGCAGCTCGTGTCCGCACTCCATGCTGCCGAGCACGCGTTGATCGCGATGCTGCCGCTGTGGGCGATGTGCGACCGCTGGGACATCGGCGGCCTCTCGACCAACGTCCACTTCCAGACCGGCGCGCCGACCGTCTTCGTCTACGACGGCCATCCGGGCGGCGTCGGCATCACCGAGCGCGGGTTCGTCTCCTTCGAGGGCTGGGTCGCCGACACCGCACGGCTGCTCGAAGGCTGCCCTTGCGAGACGGGCTGCCCGTCCTGCGTCCAGTCGCCGAAGTGCGGGAACCTGAACGAGCTGCTCGACAAGGCGGCTGCGCTCTGCCTGCTGACGCGGATGGTCAGCGCCTCGTAGTCGCAGTAGCGCGCACGATCGCGTCGCAGACCCGGTCCCCAGCGTGGCCGTCGAGCTCGCCGACGACCTCGTGCGCGACCCGCTTCCTCTCGGCGGCCAGCTCCTCCGGGCGCGCGAGCGCCCGCTCGATGCTCTCGACGACCTCGTCGAACGTCTGCGCGCGGTAGAAGGCGGTCGAGGCCATCAGCTCGCGATAGTGCGCACCGAGCACGTTGAGGGTCGCCCAGGACTCCCCCGCCGGAGCGCCCTCGTCGTAGAGCACGCAGACGGCGGGCCGATCGTTGACAAGGGCGTCCAGCAGAATCGTGCCCGCGTTCGAGACGACGCAGTGGCCGTAGGCAAGCATGGTTGCGAGCGTTTCGATGCTCGCCTCGGGGAGCGGCTCGACCGCTGCGCCCGTCCGCCCGCTGACGGCAGCGAACCGCTCCTGCCACTGACGGTCTCGCGGATGAGGCCGGAAGAGCAGCGAGAAGCGCGCGTTTGCGCCGGAGGACTCCCACCAGCCGAGCAGGCGCTCGAAGAACGCCGGCTCGTACGGCGTGTTCGTCGGCGTGTTCCCCATCACGAGCACGACCGGGAGCGCCGGGTCGAGCCCGAGCCGCCGCAGAAGCCCGTCGAACTCCTCGCGGGGGCGGCGTCGATAGAAATAGTCGCTCTGCGGCCAGCCGGTGACGACGACGCGCGCCGGATCGACGCCGTGGTAGCGGGCGAGATCGGTCCGCATGACGTCGTTCTGGACGATGTACGCATCGAGGTACGGCGAGATGACCCCCTTTCCGACCGGGTGGTCCCAGCTCGCGACGTAGCCGACGACCGGCTTGCCGAGCCTCCGTGCCCCGGCGACGAGCGGCACGCCCGCTGGCGTCTGCAGGCTCCCGAGCACGAGCGCGTCGCAGCGCTCGCGCATCGCCGCGAGCAGCGTGCCCGGTACGTACCGCCGCGGGCTGAAATACCAGCGTTGGAGCCAGGTCTCGACCCGGGACCAGCGAGGCAACGGGTCACGGTGGTCGAGGTCGAGGAACGGGTTGCCGTGCCCGTGCGTCATCCGCTCCGTGTGGAATGCATGGCGCTCGTTGAAGCGGATCGCGAGTGGCCAGAAGCCGAGCTCGTCCTCGAGCTCCGCGTCGATGCGGCGCGCCGCCTTCTCCGACACACGCACGTCGGTCGGGAACAGCTCGTCTCGATACGTGACAGCGATCCCGCTGGCGTCTTCCTCCCACTCCGCCGCCTGCTCGCGCGACATCAGGAAGACGAGCTCGAGTCGGTCGCCGAGACGCTCGCGCAGGCCGGGCACGAGGCCGCAGGTGAAGAAGAGCTTGCTCGTCAGCGGATCGGCGAGAGCGAGCCAGACACGTCTATCGGGCATTAGAAGAAGTCCAGGTCGCCGCTGATCAGTCGCCAGTGGCTGAAATCGAGCGCGTCCAGAGCAAGCCCCGCTCGGACCGCAATCGCCGTCATCGGTCGATCGCTCTCGCGCACGAAGCCGGCGCGCTCCACCCCGCGCTCGAGCATTGGATCCTTGACGAGGATGTCGAGCTTCCGAGCACCCCTCGAGGCCGCAGCGTCGATCGCGAGACGCAGAATCGATTCGCACGCCGCCTCGCTCAACGCGAACAGCTCGTGGACGCGAAACAGCCCGGCGAAGTCGAGCCCCCAGAGATCGGGGTCGCGCTCCCCGATCAACGCCGCGGCTACAAGACGGTCATCCTCACGCAGCGCGAACCATTCGCATCGTTCGCCGCTGGCGTCCGAGTACCGCCACGTGAGCCACGTCGGGCTCTTGTCGATTCTGATCACGTTCTGCTCGCCATGTGCCGCTGCGATCAGCGTCGAGAGCTCGTCTGAGCTCGCGTCCTCGAATGCCGGCTCGCTCGTCCGCCGTCGGCGTGGAAGGGAGATCCGTCGCCTCCGGAACTCGAGACCCCATGCGCCGACCTCGCCGAGGTACGTCGCCCCGACGTACTTCGTCAGCTTGATCGATCGCTCGTTCGGAAACGTGTAGTAGACGTCGATGCCCCGCTCGGGGAACAAGCTCTTGATGGTGCGCGCCAGGGAGAGAAAGAGCCGCGGCCGACCGCGATAATCGGGATGCGTCACCGCGTCCGTGCCCTGGCCACCGAGCACGACTTCGCTGCCTAGGCGAAGCGCGACGGGCCAGACGAGGGCTGCGGACACGACGCGGTCCCCGTCCAGCGCGATCAACGACACCGAGTCCCCCCATGGCGTACCGAAGAAGCGATGGCGCGTGACCTGCTCGGGCCTCGGCCTGCCCTTGACGATGCGATACAGCTCCCCGATTCCCGGCAGGTCGTCGGGGGTGGGGGGCCGGAGGTCGATCCCGGCGCCTGGGTCAGGCATCGACGTCTAGCTCCGCCGCGATCTTCACGTACCACTTCGCGTGGCTCAGCAGCACCCGAGGCCTGATCGCGGTCTCCGGGCGGTCCCCGACTGCGGCTACACGCGGCAGAAGCACGGGATCCATTCCCTCGCGGACGGAGCCGCCGACGTTCATCAGAGCGCTACTGTAGCCAGCGCTCCGCACCGCATCGATCGCGTCCCGGCCGATGTCGCGCGGACTTCCGTGCGGGTAGCAGAAGTGCCGGCACTCGACGCCGAGTCGCTCCTCGAGCAGCGCCTTCGACGAGCCCACTTGGCTCTTGACCTCATCGCGCGGCTGGCGGTCGTGGAGGACGATGTGGTCGCGCGTGTGGGAGCCGACGACGACGCCTGACTCGGCAAGCCGGCGGAGCTCCGGCCAGCCCATCAGCTCCTCGCTCGCGAATCTCCGGTCGGCCTCCTCCCACTGACCGGGCAAGAGCAGCGCGCGCAGATCGTCGAGCACCGCATCCGCCTCGATGCGCGGCAGCGACCGCAGCGCCTCGGCGGCTCGGTCTGCCGCCCGCTCACGGTCGTCCGCCGTCCGCAGCCGGAGCGCGCGGCGGCTGCCGGGCAGGCGGACGGTCGGGGCGTCGGTGAGCTCGAGCGCCGTCCGCATGACGTAGGTCGGCACGCGCGACCCGGCGTCGAGCAGACCCGGGGGCACGAAGATCGCGTACGGAAGCCCGTGGCGGCGAAGCAGCGGGTCGACGTGCTCGAAGACGGAGCGGTAGCCGTCGTCGAACGTGAGCACGGCGGCGTTGTCCGGAAGGGGCGCCCCGCCCGCGAGCGCGTCTGCCAGCTCGTCGAGGGAGACGACGGCGAACCGCTCGCGGATGTGGTCGACGAGCCGCTCGAACGGAGCGAGCTCGAGATGGTTGACCTGGATATCCGGATGGTCGATCCGCTCGACGACTCCGTGGAAGCTCACGACGAGCGCGAGCTCTGGTGCGAGCTGGACGCTCACGCGCCGACGAGGGCTCGCGCCTCCGCGATCCCGCCGGCGATCGACGCGGCGTCGAGGCCGTGGAATCGCAGCGCCTCCGGCGGCGTGCCGAAAGCGGGCCAGCCGTCGACGCCGAAGACTGAGACCTCTCGACCGCCCAGCTCGCGACGAAGAACGTCGCCGAGCCCGCCGACGGGCGCGTGGTCCTCGACGACGATCACGGGAGTCGGCCCAGACGTGACCTCCTCCAGCCACTCGCGATCGACGCGGTTGAGCCAGGGCATGTCGACGACGGTCGCCTCGATCCCGTGCTCCACGAGCTGCTCCGCCGCCGTCAGCGTCTCGTGAAGCATGACCGGCCCGTACGCGAACACGATCGCGTGCGCTCCCTGACGGAGCACCGTCCCTCGACCTGGGATCGCGCGGTAGCCGCCGGGCAGCTCGATCAGACGCGGCGACGGCCCGATCGCAAGCCGGATCGCGACGTTTCCCTTTGCCTCCTCGACGGCCCAGCGGAGCACGGCCCGCGTCTCCTCTGCGTTCGCCGGCTGAACGATCGTCATTCCCGGCAGCGCCGCAAGCAGCGAGATGTCCCGCAGGCTCTGGTGCGACATCCCCGGCCCGGCGGGGATCAAGCCGGCGTAGTGGCAGGCGTAGATCACCTTCGAGCCCTCGCTCGCCTGGTTGTAGATCTGCTCGTTCGCGCGGGAGGCGAGAAAGCTCGCGAACGAGTTGACGACCGGGAGCAAGCCGTGGCGCGCAAGCCCGGCCGCTGTCGAGACCATGTCCTGCTCGGCGATCCCGCACTCGACGAACCGGTCGGGGTACGCGAGCTCGAACGCGCGCACCCGACAGTCCGAGGCGAGATCTGCGTCGAGCACGACGAGGTCCTCGCGCTCGGCGGCGAGCTCGAGCAGTGCCTCCCCGTACGCCTCGACGACGTACTCGCTCGACACCTTCGCTCGCGTCCCCGCCCCGCTCTCCGGCTCCGCCTCGAGCGCCAAGGAGGGCAGCGCGTCATCGAGAGGCGGCACGGGCTCGAGCTCCACCGCGCCGATCCGGGAGAGCAGCTCGTCGCGGGCGCGCTCGAAGCTCTCGTCGTCCGGTGCGCCTGCGTGCCACTTGTACGTCCCGCCGCCCTCGCGAAGCGCGCGCGGGTGCTCCATGAACGAGACGCCGCGGCCCTTGACGGTCCGGGCGATCACGACGCGCGGCTCGCGGCTCGAGCCACCCCTGAATGCGTCACGCAGCGCGCCGAAGTCGTGCCCGTCGCAGGAGCGCACGTCCCAGCCGAAGGACGCGAACTTCGCTTCGAGGTTGCCGAGCTCCATGATCTCCTCCGTCGGCTTGTCCGACTGGAGGGCGTTCCGGTCGACGACGACGGTGAGGCGGCCGAGTCCCTCGTGCGCCGCTGCCTGGAGCCCTTCGTAGTTCTGCCCCTCCTGCAGCTCCCCGTCGCCGACCATGACGACGACGCGTCCTCCACGCTCGAGATGCTGCTTTGCCCACGCGATGCCGCGCCCCTTCGAGATGCCCATGCCGAGCGAGCCCGAGTTGGCCTCGATCCCTGGCACGCGAACGTTCGGGTGACCATCGAGGCCGCCGAAGCGGCGAAGGCGGAGGAGCTTCTCCGCGGGCACGACGCCGAGCGAGTGGAGTACGGCGTACAGGCCCGGCACGTCGTGGCCCTTCGACGAGAAGTAGACGTCTCGGTCCGGGTTGTCGAAGCCCCGCTCGACCGTGTCGAGGAGCTCCCACAGAAGGAGCACGACGATCTCCATCGCGCTGAAGCTCGAGCCGAGATGGCCGGAGCCCGCTCGCTTGACGGCTGTCAGTGCGTTCAGGCGGCACATGTCCGCGATCAGGGCAAGCCGCGCATCGTCGTCGAGCGTGGCGTCTCGGACCCGCGCGAACTCGCGCTCGGGGATGAGGCTCAGCTCGACCATCGGGTTAGCTCGGCGGCCAGGGGTGCGCGGTCAACGCGTCCTCGACGACGTCGGCGCCCCAGCCCGGAGCCGTCGGAACCTCCACCGTCCCGCCTGCGAGCGCCGGCACGGCCGTCGTCACCTCGTCCTTCCACGGCACGTCGTCGACGTCGACCTCCAGGATGCGTGCGTTCGGAATCGCCGCGCACCACTGGGCGGAGATGAACGTCGCGAGGTGGCTGTAGTAGTTGTGCGGCGCACAGTTCACCTCGTACGTCTCCGCGAGGTCGGCGATCTTCTTCGACTGCGCGAAGCCGTTCCAGATCACGTCGACCGAGGCGACGTCCATCGCCTGCGCCTCGAGAAACGGGCGGAACCCGCGGACGCCGTAGAGGTTCTCTCCAGAGCAGATAGGTATCTCGATCGCTGCGCGGAGAAACCCGAGCGCCTCCGGGTCGAAGCAGTCGATCTCGAGCCAGGCGAGGCCATGGCGCTCGACGGCGCCTGCGATGCGACGCGCGCCTTCCGTCGTGACGTTGAAGTTGACGTCGAGGATCGGCTCCGCCTTTCCCTTCGTGCCTGCCGCGAAAGCCTCCAGCAGCTTGTCGAGCGCCGCCTCGACCTCGGGGGACGAGCTCCGCTCGAGACCAGGCCCGTGGAACCCCGGGTGCAACACCTGCGGCTCGTCCCCGGGGATGACGACGTTCGTCTTGAAGGCCGAGAACCCCGCGTCGACGACCTCGCGGCCGAGCGCCGTCACATCGCCGTACGAGGCAAGCTTTGGCGTTCCCGTTACCTCCCAGGCGCGGGCGCGGGTAGTGCCGCAGTGCGACCAGTAAGCGGGGATGCCCGTGCGCAGCGGGCCGCCGAACAGCTCGACGACGGGCACGCCGAGCGCCTTGCCCGCGACGTCGAGCAGCGCGTTCTCGATGCCGGCGATCGCCTTCGCGACGACGCCGCCCGGGCTTTGCCGCGTGGCTCGATACAGATCCCAGTAGACCGCCTCATAGGTGCGCGGGTCGCGGCCGACGACGAGCGGGCTGAGATCCTCGACGATGCCGGCCAGGCCGCGTGGCGAGCCGTGCGAGTCGGTCACCTCCGACCAGCCGACGAGCCCGTCGTCCGTCGTCACCTTGACGAAGATCCACGGCCGCCAGCCAGCGTCGCAGAAGCGGGTCTCGACGCTCGTGACCTTCACGGCTGCCCGCCGAGCCGGTAGACGATGCGCGCAACCGGCGTTCCCTGGGAGTTCGTCTCCGTCGTGGCCGGTTGCTCGTCGGCCCAGAGCTCGGCGTCCCGGTCGCGCAGGACGGCCGTCCGCAGGTCTCCGACCGACGAAAAGGTCACGCGGTCGGCATCGCTCGAGCCAGGCCCGAGCGGAACCTCGACTCCGACGACGGCGGCCGGTCGGCTGACGCGGGCGATCTCCGAGACGACTCGCGAGACGTCATACGCGTGCTCGAGCGAGTGGGATGCGTAGACGGCGTCGAACGCCCCGTCGGCGAACGTCATCGCGTGCATGTCCATGACGAGGATCTCCGGGCTCTGGGAGACGAGATCGATCCCTACGACGCGGGCCACGCCGGACTCCTTGAAGAGGTCGAGCTCGATTGTGTTCCGGCAGCCGACGCAGAGAACGGAGGCGTCGGAGGACAGGCCGCCGAGCTCGATGACGCGACTGACGAGGAGCCGCGCGCCGGCGCCCGGGTCGTTTGCGCGCTTCGAGAGCGTCCGCTGCTGCTGGACATCGAGGTACTCCCGGTAGTCGTCGGGCTTCCCGCGCCCCAACCGGCGAAGAGCCGGCCGGTGGCGGAGGTCGACGATTCGTCCCGCCATGGTCCGCGTGCGCGTACGGATCCCGAGCCCCATGACGATCAACGGCTGAGGGCGGTCATGACGTCGCAGGATACGGGTAGGGCTCCCGGTCGATCGCCGGCAGCACGGCCTCTTTCGAGGCGACGAGAGCCTCCGCGCGCTGCCAGTCCTCTTCGTCGTCGACATTGAAGCCCTCGTGGCCCTGGGTGAAGAACGGCGCGAGGATCCGGCCCTCGCGGGTGCCGGTGCTCGTGACGACGCGGCTCCAGGCGATCTCGAGCGCGCTGTTCTGGACGTACACGTGCGGTAGCGCCTGGTACTGGCCCGCGTGCCAGGCGACCTCGAGCTCGGACTGCTCGAGCAGCGGTCGCATCGTCCGCTCCTCCTCGTCGAGCACCCACATCTTTCCCGGGTGCTGTTTGACCAGCTCGACCGCCCGGATCGAGTCCGCCTCGGGCGTCACCAGCAGCTGCTCGAGGCCCCGGCGAACAGCGTCTGCGCCGCGAAACGGGTTCGTCGCGCGGATCAGCGCGAATAGGTCGTACGGCTCGCCGAGCTCGGCGAGCGTGTACGTGAGCCATTCGATGTCGGGAGAGGTCGACGTTGCGAACCGGCCCGGGCGAAGGAACGGAACCTCGGCGCCGTACCAGCGCGCGATCTCGGCGATCTCCTCAGAGTCGGTCGAGCAGACGATGCGGTCGAAGACGCCCGCCTCCTTCGCCGTGGCGATCGCGTATGCGAGCAGCGGGTGACCGGCCAGCGGACGGACGTTCTTGTGCGGGACGCGCTCCGAGCCGGAGCGCGCCGGGACGAACGCGATCACGCTGGGCATGCCGCCAACGCCTCCTCGAGAATGGGCGTCGGGACGCCGAGACGTTCTCCCGCGCGAACGACGGCGCCGCCGATCGCGTCGAGCTCCGACGGGTTGCCGGCAAGCACGTCGCGCGCCGTCGAGGACGTCGCCCATCCCGGCAGCGACTCGACGATCGCCCACTGCTCGTCGAACGTCGTGCTGGCGCCGTCGGCTGCGGCAACCGCACACGCCTCCTCGACCGCACGGCGAAGCCGAAAGTCGGAGCGAAGCTCACCGACCGTCTGTCCCGTCGCCGAGGTCAGGACGGCGATCGGCCCTTGCCGGGCAAGCTTCTCCCAGAGAACGTCCGCCTCGCTTCCGCCCGCGTGCGTGGCGATGCCGCTCCGCTCGAGCTGCTCCGGAGCCTCAGGTGCTGCGACGTTGACCACGCCCGGCGTCTGCTGAACGATCCGCGTCGCCGAGTCCCTGTACCCCTCGAAGCGGCCGATTGTCGCCGCGAGGACGTTCGCGAACCGCTGTCGCAGCGCCGCCATGTGCTCGAGGCCGTTGAGGAGCGGGAGCACGATGCCTGGCTCCCCGTCGATGCGTGCGATCGCGTCGTCGAGGCCAAATGCCTTCACGGTCACGAGCAGGAGATCGACAGGCTCCTCGAGCCGTTCGTGGGCCTCGAGCCGCTCGAGATGCTCATCGTCGTCAACGGCGAGCGTCAGCCCGTCCCTCGCGATCGCGGCGGCCGCTTCCGGCTTCGCGACGCACACGACGCGCTCTCCGGCACGCGCCATCCGCACGCCGAGCGCACCGCCTACCGCCCCGGGACCGAGAACGGCAACGGTCATGCCCTGGCAGGGTCAGCGATGAGGTTCACGTACTTCCACTCCGAGTAGACGTCGAGCGCCTCGACGCCCGCCTCGCGCCAGCCAGTACCCGACTGCTTGACGCCGCCAAAGCCCATGTGCGGCTCAGAGCCGTGCGTGCCGCCGTTGACGACGACGACGCCGGTCTGCGCCTTCTCGGCGAAACGCATCGCCCGATGGAGGCTTGCCGTGTGAATCGCCGCCGTGAGGCCGTAGGGCGAGTCGTTGACGAGCGCGAGCGCCTCCTCGAGATCGCGGACGCGGTAGAGGACAGCGACCGGCCCGAACAGCTCGGTGCACGAGATCTCGGCATCGGACGCCGCTCCTTCCAGTACCGTCGGCGCCAGCCACCAGCCCGGCTGGGACAGCCGCTCGCCTCCGGTAAGGATGGTCGCACCGCTCGCGGCCGCGCGCGCCACGGCGGCAACGCAGCGCTCGAGGCTCTCCTCCGAGATCACGGGGCCGGTGTCGGCGAAGCCTGCTGCGGCTTCGACGAAGCGGTCCCGGACCTCGTCGTAGACGGCGTCGAAGACGACGATCCGGCTCGCTGCCGCGCAGCGCTGGCCGGCGTTCGAGAAGGCGGACTGCACCGACCAGCGAACCGCGTCGTCGAGGTCAGCGTCGTCGCACACGACGAGCGCGTTCTTGCCGCCGAGCTCGAGGCATACCTTGGCGAGGCGACGTCCGGCGGTCTCCGCGATGGCTCGTCCGGTGCCGGCCGAGCCGGTGAAGCTGACGAGGTCGACGTCCGGGTGCTCGACGAGCGCCGCCCCGGCCGTCTGTCCGAGCCCCTGGACGACATTCAGGACACCAGGCGGGAGACCTGCGTCGTGGAAGATCGAAGCGACCACCTGCGCCGAGACCGGCGCGTGCTCCGACGGCTTGAGCACCGTCGCGTTCCCGCACAGGAGGGCGGGAAACACCTTCCAGGCGACGTTCGGCAGCGGCGTGTTGAACGAGATCAGCAAGCCCGCGACGCCGACCGGCTGGCGCACCGTCAGCACGGTCCGGTGACGCATCGCTCGCTGTCGTCGTCTTCCCGTAGTAGCGGCGGCCCTCCCCGGCGACGAACATGCCCATCTCGACGGCGGCGTCCGCCTCGCCGAGAGCTAGCGCCTCCGGCTTCCCCGTCTCGTCGCAGACGACGGCCGCGAGCTCCTCCCGCCTCTCGCGCATGGCGAGCGCCACCTCGCGCAGGAGATCGCCGCGCTCGACGACCGTGCGGTCGGCCCATGCCTCCTGCGCTCGGCGTGCGGCCGCGACAGCCGCGGCGACATCCGTCTCGTCCGACGAGGCGACTCGGCAGAGCAGGCTCCCGTCGGCGGGCCGAAGCTTCTCGAGCCATGCGCCCGAAGCCGGCTCGACGGCCTCGCCGCCGATCAAATTCGGGACGTACTCGAGCGGCTGAGGGCTGCTCGCGAGCTGAAGGGGGCGCTCCGCCACGCCGCAACGGTACCGTTGTCCCCACGGTGAATGCGAGGCTCGGGTTTCGTGTGGCCGGGGTCGTGGCAGGCATCCTCGCCATCGCCCTCGTCACCGTCGCGATTGCGCTTCTCGATGCCTGGGCGCCGGTGCTCAGCCTCGGTGCGCTCTACATCTTCGCGGTCGTCGCGATTGCCCTCGTCTGGGGCATGGCGTACGCGATCCCGGTCGCCGTCGCGAGCATGCTCGCGTTCAACTTCTTCTTCCTGGAACCCCTCTACACGCTCACGCTCGCGGACGGAGAGAACTGGGTCGCGCTCGCCGTCTACCTCGTCGCCGCCGTCGTCGTCAGCGAGCTCGCCGCGCGCGCGCGACGGCGCGCCGCCGAGGCCGAGCAGCGGGAGCGCGAATCCGCGCTTCTTGCCGACGTCGCAGCGGAGCTGCTGAAGGGGACGACGCTCGAAGACGTCGCACAGCTGATCGTGAGCAGAGCCGGGGAGGTGCTCGGCGTCACGACCCTGCGGATCGACTTGTCGAGACGCGTGCTCGAGCGCTCCGGCGAGGCGCCGTATCCACTCGAGGCGGGTGGGCGCGTCATCGGCACCCTCTACACGCCCGAGGACGAGGAGATCGCGCCGGCCGTCCAGCGGCGGCTGCTGCCGGCGCTCGCGTCGCTGCTCGGCGTCACCGCCGAGCGGGAACGCCTCGCGCGAGAGGCAACGGAGGCAGACGCGCTGAGGCACAGCGACACGATCAAGACGGCGGTCATCCAGACCGTGTCGCATGACCTGCGGACGCCGCTGGCGACGATCGAGCAAGCGCTGGACGGCCTCGAGAGCGGCATCCTCTCGCTCTCCGAGGAGGACCGGCGGGAGCTCCTCGACACGATCCGTGTCGAGCACGCGCGGCTGAAACGGCTCGTCGAGAATCTCCTCGACCTCTCACGCCTCCAGGCCGGCGCCGCAGAGTCGACGCCGGCGCTCTGGACCGCCGACGAGCTCGTTGCGCAGGCGCTCGACGAGCTCGCCGGCTCCGACCGGATCGTCGTGAGCATCCGTCCCGACCTGCCGCCCGTGCGTGTGGACGCCACCCAGATCCAGCGCGCGCTCGTGAACGTCCTCGAGAACGCGCTGCGCATCTCGCCCGCCGGGGAGACGGTGCACGTGCGCGCCACGGCGACGAGGAAGGAGCTGCTCATCCGGATCACGGATCGGGGCTCCGGCGTGCCGGACGAAGAGCGCGAGCGAATCTTCGAGGCGTTCCATCGCGTCGGCGACGGCGACGAACGCGGCGCAGGGCTCGGCCTGACGATCGCCCGTGGCTTCACGGAGGCGAATGCCGGACGCCTCTGGCTCGAGTCGCGACCGGGACAGGGGGCCTCCTTCGTGCTCGCGCTGCCGGCCGTCGAGCTCCCCGCGGATATCTCCGCGTGACGGGCACGCACATCCTCGTCGTCGACGACGAGCCGCAGTTTCTGCGGGCGCTACAGACGAACCTGCGAGCCGCCGGCTACGACGTTGCGACAGCGATGACCGCCGAGGAGGCGCTCGCGACCGCCGGCCTAAGACCGCCGGAGGCCGTGATCCTCGACCTCCTCCTCCCGGACGGCCGCGGAACCGACGTCTGCCGGGAGCTTCGCCGCTGGACCCAGGCGCCGATCATCGTCGTCTCCGCCGTCGGCGAGGAGGCAGAGAAAATCGCCGCACTCGACGCCGGCGCAGACGACTACGTGACGAAGCCGTTCGCCATCGGCGAGCTCCTGGCGCGCCTGCGCGCCGCGCTCCGCCGGGTAGGGCCGGCGACGGAGCCGGTGCTCGAGATCGGGGAGCTCGTCGTCGACCTCGAGAAGCGTTCCGTCACGATGGCCGGAGCGAACATTCACCTGACTCCCCACGAGTTCAAGCTGCTCCGCCTGCTCGCGCAGCACGAGGGCAAGCTCCTCACCCACAAGACGATCCTGCGGGAGGTCTGGGGCCCGGCGTACCAGCGGGAGTCGAGCTACATCCACGTGTTCGTCTCCCAGCTTCGCCGCAAGCTCGAGCCGGAACCCGCGCGGCCGCGCTACATCATCACGGAGCCGGGCGCCGGCTATCGGCTCGTGAACCCCGAGTCGAGCGCTTTAGAGAACCCTTAGAGCCGAGCCGCAAACCCTAAGACACCCCTCAGATCGCCGGGCGTACCGTCGGGTTGATGGATTCGCTCGACGCAACCTCGACAGCCTCGCCGGTCCCCCACATGTGGGTGGACAGGCTTACCGACAGCGTGGAGCGCGTGCGCGCGCGGCGCGAGCTGCGCGCAGCACGGCGATCGGCCGACGCGGAGCTCGCCAAGCGGCAGAGCCCACCGCTGCGGCTCGCCTGGCGTGCTCAAGAGCTCGTCTCGACGAAGAGCCGCCTGGACCTCGCGCATGCTCTGCGCACGCTCGTGCGCGACGCATCGCCCCGCTACCTTCCGAGCGCATCCCCCGTCAACCGGGTCGCCGTCCGAGCGGAGTCGCAGACACTCGTCGCCCTCGCCGGCCGGCTCACAGACCTCCACCGCCCGGTCGCCGCCCGCGGGATCGTGCTAATCCAGCGCCTGCTCACGGACCCGTCTGGGCCGCTGTACGACACCGAGCGTGCGGAAGACCTGGGCCGCTACCTCGCCCGCGCACGCAACGCATTGGAGGAGAGCTGATGATCGAAGTGCTCGGCATCGTCATCGCCGTCGCCTGCTTCGCCGTCGCCTGGGGCTTGATCATGCTGCTGGACCGCGTCTGATGTCCGCCGCCGACGTCTTCGGCCTCGTCGTGTCGCTGCTCGTCTTCGCGTACCTCGTCTACGTGCTGTTCCGCGGAGAGAAGCTGTGACGGGCAACGGCATCACGCAGATCGTCCTCTACCTCGTGATCCTGACCGCGCTCGCGTACCCGCTCGGGCTCTACATGTCACGCGTGTACGAGGGGACGCTCCGCTTCCCCCGCTGGCTGACCGCCCCCGAGCGCGGCTTCTACCGGCTCATCGGAACGAATGCAGAGACCGAGCAGGGCTGGAAGCCCTACGCGAAGACCGCGCTCATCTTCATGGGCGTCTTCGCCGTTCTCCTCTACCTGCTGCTCCGACTCCAGGGTCACTTGCCGCTCAACCCCGACGGCCTGAAGGCCGTGAACCCGTGGGTCTCGATGAACACGACTGCGAGCTTCGTCACGAACACGAACTGGCAGTACTACGGCGGCGAGTACACGATGTCGTACCTGAGCCAGATGGCCGGGCTCGCCGTGCAGAACTTCGTCTCGGCCGGGCTCGGCATGGCCGTGCTCGCAGCCGTGATCCGCGGGTTCGCGAGGCGGTCGACGAAGACCGTCGGGAACTTCTGGGTCGACCTCTATCGCTCGCTCGTCTACATCCTCCTCCCGCTGGCGCTGATCCTCACCGTCCTGCTCGTCTCCCAGGGCGTCGTGCAGACGTTCCACGGAGCAGCGACTGCAACGACGGTCGAGGGAGCCCAGCAGACGATCGCACGCGGCCCCGCAGCGTCCCAGATCGCGATCAAGCAGCTGGGGACGAACGGCGGCGGCTTCTACAACTCGAACTCTGGCGTCCCCTTCGAGAACCCGAACGACTTCACGAACCTCCTGGAGATGCTGGCAATCCTGTTGATCCCCGTGGCGCAGGTGTTCATGTTCGGACGCATGGTCGGCTCGAAGCGCCAGGCGCTCCCCGTGTACGCCGCGATGCTCACCATGACCGTGATCGGCCTCGCCGTGGCGCTCCCTTCCGAGCAGCACGGCTCCCAGGTGCTCCGTGACTCGGGCGTCAACATCACCGCCGGGAACGGATCGAGCGGCGGCAACATGTCGGACAAGGAAGTGCGCGACGGGATCGCCTCCACCGTCAACTGGGCGGTGGTGACGACAAACGCGTCCAACGGCTCGGTCAACGGGGGCCACGACGCGCTCACCGCCAGCGGCGGAGCCGTCCCCATCACGAACATGTTCACCGGCGAGGTGATCTGGGGCGGCGTCGGCTCGGGCCTGTACGGGATGTTCTTCTACATCGTCATCGCCGTCTTCGTGGCCGGGCTGATGGTCGGCCGCACTCCCGAATACCTGGGCAAGAAGATCGAGGCGAGAGAGATCAAGCTGGCGGCCGTAGGAGCGCTCTTCGTCCCGACGATGGTGCTCGTCCTGACGGCGATCGCGATTGTCACGGACCACGGTCTCGCCTCGATCTACAACCACGTTCTCCCGGCGCACGGCTTCTCGGAGACGCTCTACGCCTACGACTCGCAGTCGAACAACAACGGGAGCGCGTTCGCCGGCTACGGAGCGACGGAGTTCTCGACGCTCCTCGGCTCGGTCGGATTGTGGCTCGGCCGCTTCGCGCCGCTCGTCGCCGCGCTCGCCCTCGGAGGCTCGCTGGCGGCTAAGAAGACCGTGCCGCCGTCAGCAGGCACCTTCCGCACCGACGGCGGCACCTTCGCCGTCCTCCTCGTCGGCGTCGTCATCCTCACCGCGGGACTGATGATCTTCCCCGCGCTCACGCTCGGCCCGATCGTGGAGGCGCTCTCCTGATGCGCACCGTCGCCCGCTCCATGATCGCCGTCGTCGTGCTGACACTCGTCTTCGGCCTTGGCTACCCGCTGCTCGCGACCGGGTTCGCGCAGCTCGCCTTTCCCGACAAGGCGGACGGCAGCCTCATCGAGCGCGACGGCAAGGTCGTCGGCTCGAAGCTCGCCGCCCAGGCGTTCACGAAGGCGCAGTACTTCCACCCGCGGCCGTCGGCGACGGCGCCCGAGTACAACGCCGGCGCCACGACGTTCGCGAATCTCGGTCCCACCAACACCGACCTGGCGAAGGCGGTCAGGCAGCGCGCAGCGGCGATTCTCAAGCTCGAGCGGCCGTACAACCCCGGCCTCACCATCGGTGATATCCCAGTGGACGCCGTCACGACGTCCGCCTCGGGCATCGACCCGCACATCTCCCCTGCGAACGCCCGGCTCCAGACCGCGCGCGTGGCGAAGGTGCGCGGCCTGTCGGTCGAGCGCGTCCAGCAGCTGATCAGCGACAACACCGCCGATCGCTGGCTCGGGATCTTCGGCGAGCCGGGCGTAAGCGTGCTCGAGCTCAACCTCGCGCTCGACAAGGAGACCCAGTGACCAAGGAGAAGCAGGGCATCTTCTCGCGCGAGATCGTGCTCGCGGCGATCAAGGACTCGTTCCTCAAGCTCGACCCACGCACGCTCATCCGCAACCCGGTCATCTTCATCGTCGAGATCGGCAGCGTGATCACGACGGTCATCTTCTTCCGCGATCTCTTCTCGAGCGGAGACCACGAGCCCCTCTGGTTCACGGGCACGATCGCGTTCTGGCTCTGGTTGACCGTGCTCTTCGCCAACTTCGCGGAGGCGATCGCCGAAGGCAGAGGCAAGGCGCAGGCCAACGCCTTGCGGGCTGCCCGCACGACGACGGTCGCGTTTCGACGGATCGACGCGGGCCGCATCGAGGAGGTTCCGGCGCCGGACCTCCAGCGCGGTGACATCGTCGTGGTCGAGGCGGGGCAGGTGATCCCCGCCGACGGCGAGATCATCGAAGGCGTCGGCTCGGTCGACGAGTCGGCGATCACAGGCGAGTCCGCACCGGTCATCCGCGAGGCGGGCGGGGACCGCTCGGCGGTCACCGGGGGCACTCGCCTGTTGTCGGACCAGCTCGTGATCGAGGTGACTCAGGAGCCGGGAAGGTCCTTCCTCGACCGCATGATCGCCCTCGTCGAGGGGGCAGAGCGCCGGAAGACACCGAACGAGATCGCGCTCAACATCCTCCTCGCAGCGCTGACGATCACGTTCCTGGCCGCCGTCGTGACGCTGCGGCCGTACGCCATTTACGCCGGCACCAACCTGTCTCAGACCGTGCTGATTGCTCTCCTCGTCGCCCTGATCCCGACCACGATCGGCGCGTTGCTCTCGGCGATCGGCATCGCGGGCATGGACCGGCTGGTGCAGCGGAACGTCCTCGCCATGTCGGGACGCGCCGTCGAAGCGTCCGGGGACGTCGACGTGCTCCTCCTCGACAAGACCGGCACGATCACGCTCGGCAACCGCCAGGCCTCCGAGTTCCTGCCCGTCAGCGGCGTCGAGGAACTGGAGCTCGCACGCGTCGCGCAACTCTCGTCGCTCGCAGACGAGACGCCGGAGGGCCGCTCGATCGTCATCCTCGCCAAGGAGCGCTTCGGCCTTCGTGAGCAGGAGCTCGGCGAGCACGAGTTCATCCCCTTCTCGGCCTCGACCCGCATGAGCGGGCTCGACCTCGACGGCAAGAGCCTGCGCAAGGGCGCGGCCGACGCGGTCAAGCTGTTCGTCACGGAAAACGGCGGTCGCGTTCCCGACGAGCTCGACATGCTCGTCGACGGCGTCGCGCGCCAGGGCGGGACGCCGCTCGTCGTGGCGCAGGACAACTGGGTGCTCGGCGTCGTCCACCTGAAGGACATCGTCAAAGGCGGCATGACCGAGCGCTTCGACGAGCTGCGGAAAATGGGCATCCGCACCGTCATGATCACCGGGGACAACCCGGTCACCGCGGCCGTCATCGCGCAGGAGTCGGGCGTCGACGACTTCCTTGCCGAGGCCACCCCGGAGCGAAAGCTCGAGCTGATTCGCGAGGAGCAGGCCCGCGGACGAATGGTCGCGATGACCGGAGACGGCACGAACGATGCACCGGCGCTCGCGCAGTCGGACGTCGGCGTGGCCATGAACACCGGCACGACGGCCGCGAAGGAAGCGGGCAACATGGTGGACCTCGACTCCAACCCGACCAAGCTGATCGAGATCGTCGAGGTCGGCAAGCAGCTCTTGATCACGCGCGGCTCGCTGACGACCTTCTCGATCGCGAACGACGTCGCCAAGTACTTCGCCATCCTGCCTGCGATCTTCGCGACGACCTATGCGACGAACGGCTCCGGTCCGCTCGACTCGCTCAACGTGATGAACCTCGGCAGCCCGTACAGCGCCATCATCTCCGCCATCATCTTCAATGCGCTCGTCATCCCTGCCCTGGTGCCGCTCGCCCTGCGCGGCGTCAAGTACCGCGCGATCGGTGCGACGGCGCTGCTCCGCCGCAACCTCCTCATCTACGGGCTCGGCGGCATGATCCTGCCCTTCATCGGGATCAAGGCGATCGATCTCGTCATCCACAACGTCTTCGGGGCATAGCCTCCGGCCATGCGCGGCCGCTACCGGATCCTCCTGGGAATGGCGGCGGGCGTCGGGAAGACGTTCCGCATGCTCCAGGAGGGCCGCCAGGCCCAGACCGAGGGGCGGGATGTCGTCATCGGCTACCTCGAGCCACACGACCGCCCGCAGACGGCCGCGCTCGCCGAGGACCTCGAGGTCGTCCCGCGGCTGCGCGTCGAGCACGGGTCGCTCGGGCTCGATGAGCTCGACGCGGATGCAGTGATCCGGCGGGCGCCCGAGCTCGCACTCGTCGACGAGCTCGCGCACACGAACGCTCCGGGCTCACGCAACGAGAAGCGCTACCAGGACATCGAAGAGATCCTCGACGCGGGCATCGACGTCATCTCGACGGTCAACGTCCAACACCTCGAGAGCCTGAACGACGCGGTGTTCGAGCTCACCGGCGTCCGCGTCCGGGAGACCTTCCCGGACCGCGTGCTCGACGACGCGGACGAGGTCGTGCTGGTCGACCTCTCACCGGAGGCGCTCCAGGATCGCCTGCGCATGGGGAAGGTCTATCCCCAGGGCCAGGCGGAGCGGGCGCTGCTCAACTTCTTCACGCACGACAACCTCATGGCCCTCCGCGAGCTCGCGCTTCGCGAGATGGCCGAGGACGTAGAGGCACGCCGCGCACCGACGATCCTCGACCCGCTCAGCCAGCAGGCGGTCACGGAACGCGTGTTGGCGCTCATCGAGCCGCAGCCGAAGTCCCAGCGCATCATCCGCCGCGCCTGGCGCTCGGCACAGCGGCTTGGCGCGGACATCGACGCGGTCTGGATGCGCCGCCCGGGCCAGGAGCTGACCCCGGACGAGGCGACCCAGCTGGCGGCCCTTCGGCGCCTCGCCTCGATCCTCGGCGTCCACTTCCTCGAGGAGGAGGGAGACGACCTCGTCGACACCGTGCGCCGTATCGCGGAGGAGCGCGGGACGACGTATGTCTTCGTCGGCACGCCCGACGAGCGCCGTCGAGTGGAGATCCTCCGCGGCTCGCTCGTCTCGCGGATGATTCGAGAGCTCCCGGGGATCGACATCCGTGTCATCGCCGACCGCGCGTTGCGAAAGGAGGCGTCGGCATGAGGCTCTGGGGCCGCCGTCATCCCTCCCGTCGTGCCGGTCAGCCCCGGCTGCTGCTCCCGTTCACGAACGGCGCGCTCGACCCGGCCGTGCTCGACGCGGCGATTCGGATCGTCAGGGCTGAGGAGGGCATCCTCGTCGCGGCGTATCTCGTCGTCGTGCCGCTCGAGTTCGCAGTCGAGGCCCCACTCCACCAGCAGGCGGAGCTCGCGATGCCGCTGCTCGAGGCGGTCGAACACGCCGCGCTCCGCGCCAAGGTCCCGGTCGATGCCCGGATCGAGAGAGGGCGGACGCCGATCAATGCCCTCCGGCGTCTCTGGGAGGCGGAGTCGTTCGAGCGCATCCTCGTCCCTGCCGAGGCCCCAGGGCATCCCGGCTTCTCCGCAAAAGACCTTGCGTGGATGCTCGACCATGCGCCAAGCGAGACGCTCGTTCTCCGGCCCTCGCCGGAGAGCCGCGAGACCGCGCCCGTGTCGTAGCCGCTACCAGGCGGACCAGCCGCCGTCGACGACGACGTTCGAGCCCGTCACGTACGACGACGCGTCGGCGGCGAGGAAGACGACTGCGCCGAGCGCCTCCTGCGCGTCGGCCATCCGGCCGAGCGGCACACGCGGCTCGTAAGCGTCGAGGAACTCCCGCGGCTGGTCGTTGAAGATCCCCGCAAGGGTCAGCGTGTTGACCCGCACGCCGGCCTTCGCCCAGTACGTCGCGAGGTAGCGCGTGAGGTTGAAGAGCGCGGACTTCGACACGGAGTACGCGACCGGCTTGAAGAACGAGTCGCCGCCCGTGCGGCGGAACGCGTACAGGTCCTGCTGAGGCGATAGCAGGCCGTAGACCGACGATACGTTGACGATCGAGCCGCGGCCCTCCTCCGCCATGCGTGAGCCGATGACCTGGCAGCAGAGCAGCACGCCCTTGACGTTCACGTCCATCACCTGGTCGAACGAGGACTCGGGATACGTCTCGAACGGCCCGACCTCCTCCGGCGGCGCATCGGGCGGAGAGTCGAGCGCGGCGTTGTTCAGGAGCAGGTGCGGCACGCCCCACTCGTCGACCACCGATGCCGTAGCCGCCTCGATCGACGCGCGGTCCGTGACGTCGACGCGATAGCGGCGAACCGCGTCGCCGTCTGCACCCGGCTCGGCGGCGGCATCGAAGACCGCGACGCGCATCCCCCGCTCGGCGAGGCCCTGCGTGTACGCCGCGCCGAGCTGGCCGAGGCCGCCGGTAACGACAGCGACATGCCCCGTGAGATCGAAAAGCGGGTCCGTCATGGACCGAGATCCGCTTCGGTGAGCGGCTCGTCCTCGCGGAGAGAACGGGCAAGGGCTCGGCCGACGACACGATCGAGCTCGTAGGGCGGCAGCCCGCCGTTCGCAGGCGACTTCGCCGCGAGGTCGGAGGCTGCAAGCGTCGTCCCTTCCTCGAGGTCGCGCGCGGCGACGAGCATCTTCCCCATCTTTCGAAGGGCGGCCTCCTCGGAAGGGAGCGGCCGCTTGACGCCGTCGCCTACCGCCGCGGGCGTCCGCTTCAGGTCGCGGACGAGCTTCCGCATCCCTTCGGGCATCAGCGAGAACGCATGGTCCGTGCCCTTCATCGTGTGACTGAGCGTGAAGTGCTTCTCCATCACCCGCGCGCCGAGCATGTAGGCGACAAGGGCCATCGCGATCCCGTCCTGGTGGTCGGAGAGGCCGACGACCACGTCGGGGTAGCGCTCCCGGTACGTCGTGATCACACCGAGGTTCAGCTCCTCGACAACGGCGGGGTACGTGGCCGTGCACTGGAGCAGGCAGAGCTGCGGATTGATCGGCAGGACCGTCTCGACGGCGCGGTCGACGTCCTCCATCGCCGCGCCGCCGGTGGACACGACCATCGGCTTCCCGAGCGCGGCCACGTGCCTGAGCAGCGGCGTGTTCGTGAGGTCGCCGGAGGCGATCTTGAACGCGGGCAGGTCGAGCTCCGCAAGCAGGTCGGCGCTCGCCTCGTCGAACGCCGTCGCAAACAGCGCCAGGCCGAGCTCCTTCGCGCAGGCGAGCAACTCGGCGTAGGCGCCCCTGTCGAGCTCGAGCGCCTCGCGGTGCTCGCCGTACGTCGCACCGAAGCTGTTCTCGTTGTCGTACGGCGCCTCGTACTGGCTGCGGGTGAAGAGCGTGCGGTTGTCCCGCTTCTGGAGCTTGACCGCGTCGACGCCGCAATCGCGCGCGGCGACGAACAGCTGCTGGGCGGTCTCGACAGAGCCCTGGTGGTTGTGGCCGATCTCGGCGATGACGTAGCAGTCGCCGTCGTCCGTGATGCGGGTGCCGTCGATGACGAGTTCGCGCATGGCTCTCGCGGCAGCCGCCGCGTCGCCGATGGTACCCCGCGGGCTCGCCGGACCGGCTCATGGGAGAGAATCCCTCGCGCCGCCGCATCCCACCCACTCATGGGCTTCCTCGCTCTCATCCTCGGTTGTGCTCTGGTCGCCCTCACGGCAGCGCTCGTCGCCGCGTCCCTGCGGCTCGCGCGAGCGGTCGACTTCCTGCTCGCCTTCTACGTCGTCGGCGCGGCGGAGCTGGCGGTCGTCGCGCTCGTCGTGTCACCGATCCACGAGCTGACGCGCGGGGGGCTGCTCGCCGTCGCGGCCGTGTTGTTCGCGCTCGCCGCCGTCGTCTGGCAGCTCCGCAGCCGCCCGTCGCCGCCCTCGCTCCGGACAGCGGTCGGCGGCATACGGGACGCCTGCCGCGATCCGGTCGTGGCCGCGCTCGCCGTCGCGGTCTCGCTGGCCGTCGGCTATGCGGTCGTGCTCTCGATCGCTACACCACCGAACGACTACGACGCCCTCTGGTACCACCTCGCGCGCGCGGCGTTCTGGCGCCAGCAGCACGCGGTCTCGTACATCTCGGGCGCCAACGACCTTCGGCTGAACGTGTTCCCACCCGTGGCCGAGATCACGTCAGCGTGGACGATGGTGCTCGACGGCAGCGAGCGCTACGCGTCCCTGTTCGAGGTGCTCGCCCTGCTCGCGCTGCTCGTGAGCGTCGCCGGCATCGCGCGTCGCGTCGGGCTCGACCGGCGCGCGGCGCTACTCGGCGCGCTGCTCTTCGCCACCCTGCCCGTCGTCGTGCTCCAGGCCGGCACGCCGCTCAACGACCTGACCGTCGCGTCCTTTCTCGTCGTCACCGTCTACTTCCTCCTGAGCGACGGCCGGCTCTCGCTGCCACTCAGCGCGCTCTCCCTCGCGCTCGCCGTCGGAACGAAAGCGACGGCCCTGCTCGCCCTCCCGATCCTGTTGCTGATCGCCGCCGTGCTCTGCCCGCGCCGCCGGCTCGGGCTCGCGATCGTAGCGGGGCTCGCGGGGATCATCGTGGGATCGTTCTGGTACGTGGTCAACTTTGTCGAGAAGGGCAACGCCCTTCCCCGGTTCGCGCCGCTCGACGAGAAGCGGATCCACGCCCCCGAGCACATCCGGCTGCCCGCCCACCTCGCGCGGCTGGTGATCGACGCCGTCGACCCCGCCGGCTCCGTCGGCCGTGACCGCTGGCTCTACGCGCTCGGCGCCGCCGTGCTGCTCGTGCTCGGCGTATTCGCAGTCCGGCGAGGGCGGAGCAGCGCCGGGCTCGTGGCTGTCTCGATCGCCTCAGCGCTCGTCCTCGTGCCGCTCCTCGTACCATTCGTCCACGACAAGCTCCTGCGCGGGTACCAGCGCGCGTTCCTCCACATCAATCGTCCGGACGTCGCGTTTCTCGGCTCAACTCGCGCGGCGAGGCCGCCGTCACCCTTCGTCTCCTGGTACGGCCCGCTCGGCATCCTGCTCGCGTTTGCCGGCCTGGTCTTCGTCATCCGCGAGGTCCGGCGCGGGCGCCTGCGTCCCGGGACGATCGTGCTCCCGCTCGCCCCGTTCCTCTATTTCGTGCTCGTCGCAGCCGGGATCGGATACAGCCCGTTTCACGGCCGCTACTTCGTGTCCGTGGTCGCCCTCGCCGCCGCCACGTGGGGGCTCGTCGCCACCGTGCGGCCGATCGCTTGGGCGGCCGGGGCGATCGCCGTCGTCACCCTCCTGCTCTCCGTCATCCACTACGCCGAGAAGCCGCTCGGCGTCAACGTCCTCGGCGGGAGCGCCCCGCGCTCGATCTGGCAGCAGTCGCGGCTCGAGGCGTTCGGCGCGGCGGCGGCGCCCGGCGGTGGGGCGGCCGTGGCGACCCTCGACCGGCTCAGCCGGGCGGGAGACAGGGTCGCCCTCGCGATCCGTCAGGACGACGTCAGCTACCCCTACTTCGGCGGCCGCCTCGACCGCAAGGTCGTCTTCCTCGGCAAGCAGCAGGCGCGGAACGACATGGACTGGCTCGTCGAGGCGCCCGGCTTCGATGTCGTTCCTTGCCGTTCGGGATGGAGACGCGTGCCGCTCGACGAGCCCGGCTGGCAGCTCTACCGTCGATCCGGCGT
The DNA here is from genome assembly GCA_963826585.1 of uncultured Actinomycetes bacterium. Lineage (GTDB taxonomy): Bacteria > Actinomycetota > Thermoleophilia > Gaiellales > Gaiellaceae > PALSA-612. The sequence goes on along the minus strand of CAWGXP010000002.1, from coordinate 19,279 downwards.
CTGCGGGGAGACCTCGCCGTAAACGGCGAGCGTCGCGTCCGTCGCCGTCTCCCACGAGCAGCATCCGACGACGCGTTGCCGGGCCGCCCGCCCGAGGCGCTCGCGAAGCGGCGCATCGCCGAGCAGCCGCTCGATGGCCACGCGCAGGGCCCGCGGGTCGCCCGGAGGCACGAGCAGCCCCGTGACGCCGTCCTCGACCACATCGACGAGACCGCCGACGGCCGCCGCGACGACCGGTCGCCCATGCGCCATCGCCTCTCGCGCGACGACGCCGAAGCCCTCACGGTGTGACGGACAGGCGACGACCGCCGCTCGCTCGTAGTACGGCCCGAGAGCGCGCGGCGACACGAAGCCAGCCGCGTCGGGAAAGAGGCTTCGGAGCGGGCCGTCGCCCACGACCACCCGCGGCAGCCCGCGCGTCGCCTCGGCGAGCTCCTCGACGCCCTTCTCCTCGGACAGCCTGCCGACATAGAGAACGTGCGGCGGGTCCTCCGTAGGGCCGACCGACTCCGGGATCTCCACCCCGGCGGGCACGACGACCACCCGCCGCGCGCCGAGCCCACGCACAGCGCCGGCGACGGCGTGCGAGGGGCAGATCACGCAACGCGCGCGGGAGACGACCGGCCTGAACAGCGCCGGCACGCGCTCCGCGAGCGCGACATCCGTCCCCCAGGCCGTCACGACGAACGGCTTTCCGGTCGCGAGCGCCGCGATGCCAGACGGGAGCCAGTGCGCGTGAACGAGGTCGGCGCCACGTGCGGCCTCCTGAGCAGCGCGCGCGTACGCGGCGAGAAACGCCGGGAGCAGGGCGGCGCGCCAGGGCTCGGCGCGGACGTTCCCCGCGATCCCGTCCCCGTACGCGAGCCCGAAGTGCCTGAAGCTCGCGGGTGACACGACACGGGTCTCGATGCCGCGTGCGCGGACGTGCTCGACGGCGTCGCGGACGAACGCGCCGGCGACGTCGTCGGGGTCGCGGGGGTACGAGGTGGTGAGGTAAGTCACACGCACGCCAGGGAGCATGCCAGCGGCTGTCAGACTGTCCGCCATGCGGCGGCCGCGGACCGACGTGCTGCTCCCGCTGCTCGGGTTCGGCATCCCGTTCTTCGCCGTCCTCCTCGCGATCGTCCTCTTCGACCCCTACTACGGGATCGTCGACGACGCTTCGCTGCTGGGGCTTGTGGCCGAGGCGCGCGACCGGGGCTTCGGCACCGTCTACGCCCACAGCGTCTGGAACGACATCTCGGGCTGGGGCATGGTGCGTCCGTTCTACTGGGGCCTCGCGTACGGCGAGTACCGAATCGGCGCCGAGGGCCCGATGGCGCTCTACCTCGTCAACTGGCTCGCGACCGGCGCGGCGCTGCTCGCAGCAGGGCTCGCGCTCGCCTCGGCCTTCCGCGTCGATGCACGAAGCCGCGCGGTGTTTCTCGGCCTCTACGGCGCCGCGGTATTCGTCTTCCCCTGGACGCTCGACCTGTTCGCGTTCCCGAGCTACCAGGAGAAGTGGGTGATCCTCGGCGCCGCACTTGCGCTGTGGTGGTTCGCATCGCCGCGCCGCGAGCTTCCGGCCTGGGCGTGGTACGGGGTCAGCGTGCTCGTCGTCGCCGTCGGTGCCGCGACGAAGGCGCAGTTCGTCGTCTATCTCCCGGCTCTCGTGCTGCTGCTTCTCCACCAGCGAAGCCGCGGCGAGGCGTCGTGGGCACGCGTCGCCTTCGTCACGGCAATCGGCCTCGCCGCCGCCGGGGCGCTGCGGGCGGTCGCCTGGTACGGGAGCTACACGTCGGACTTCTCGACGGACAACGTGTCGACGCAGCTTCGGGACCACCACTTCTGGCTGCTCTGCGCGCTCGCCGCCGTGTGGGCCGTCTACGCGCTCGCTCGAGCCGTGCGCGGCCGCGGGACGCTCTGGCTCGACGTGATCCCGCTCGCGGTGTTCGCCGCCTTCGTCATCGTCTTCGCTCAGTGGCAGGGCTGGCTGTACACGGTGATCGCGCCGGTCGTCGCCGGAGCGTTCGCGCTCGCCGTGTCGCGCGTCGAGCTTCGCTCCGTCGCCTACGCGGTCCTCGCCGCCGGCATCGTCTGGGCCTGCGCCTGGACGGCCGTGCGCACGAACGAGCTCTACGGCTCGCTCGCGAGCATCCGCGAGTTCGTACGCTCGCCGGTCGCCGTGCAGCTGGCCAAGCGCGAGGAGCCCGTCTTCATCTCCTGCCAGGAGGGAGCCGACGCGATCTCGGGCTACGTGCGGCGCGAGCAGGGCCTGCCGCTCGGCGTCCGGCCGCGCTCAGGCGTTCCGTGGAACTCAGCCGCAGGCTCGCCCCCGCCGCCGGAGTTCCGGTTCGCGCTCGCGGACGCACACCTTTGTCCCGCGCTGATCGACGAGTCGCAGTGGCGCGCCGTGTGGCGGTCGAGCCACGACGGCGGCTTCACGCTCTACGAGCTGGCGGGCGCCAACGGCTGAGGCGCTGCGGCCGGCGCGCGTCTCGGCTTCCACGCGAGCCCGCGCCCGAAGACGACCGGCAGCGCGAGGCAGAAGACCGCGACCACATAGACGTAGTAGAAGGACATCGTCAGGTAGAACAGATTCGAGGCGAGCGTTCCCGCGAGCGCGGCCATCAGGCCCCAGGAGAGCGGGATTACGCGGGCGGCGGCGATGTCCCCGCGCTGTGCCAGCGCGTGACCGACCGAACGCGCCGTCCACAGACGGGCGAAGAGATACGCGACGAAGAAGCCGAACAGCGCCGTCCCGACCAGCCCGGTCTCGACGATCGAGGCGACGTAGAAGGAGTGCGGGCCCCAGTTCGTCTTCCCCGTCACCTTCTCGTAGTAGACGGAGAAGTTGTTCAACCCGAGGCCGAACAGCGGGTTCGACCGGAGGATGTCGGGCACGAAGCCGTAGACGTCGAAGTGCGCTGAGGATGCGTTACCACCGGTCTGCACCCGTGACGAGATCACGCGCTCGAAGTAGTCGAGCCGCGACAGGATGACGATCCCGAGCAGGCCGACGACGCAGCCGAGCGGCACGAGCAACGCGCGCGTGAAGAACAGCCGGTGGTAGGGCAGCGCGAGCACGGCGAGACCGACGATCAGCCCGAGCAGGCCGCTGCGCGACAGCGTGGTCAGCTCGACGAGGAACAGGAACGCGAGCGTGATCGCCAACGGCACCTTCCAGCGATGGCCGCGTTCGAGCCGGAGATAGACGGGCAGGAGGGCGATCAGCGGGATCACGAGCATCACGCCGAGGTGGTTGGGATCTCCCGTGAGCGCGTTCGGGCGGTAGATGTTCGCCCCCTCGATCGCGCCGTAGATGTTGATCGAGCTCGCGCCGCCGGTGATCGGCGAGAGCAGCGCCTTGTCGATATCGCGTCCCGACCGTGCCGCGAGCAGCTCGACGAGGCCGTAGGCGGCGTTGAACACCATCCCCGCGGTGAAGACGCCGAACGCCTGCCAGTAGAACGTCCGCGCGCAGCGCGCGAGGTACGCGACGCCTGCGATCAGGAACAGGAAGTGGATCGTGAACTTCGTCATTCCCTTCGCGTACTGCGCGGCCGCCGCTGCCGTGTCGATATTGAAGAAGCCAACGAGATAGACGACGAGAAAGACCACGAGGAACGCGATCGCGACGAACGACGTGCGCGGAAGGCGCGCATCGCCGCGGGCGATCCGGTCTGCGCAGAAGCTGATGATGAACCCGATCGCCAGCACATCGGCGAGGCTCACTTGCCCGGCAACGTTCCAGTGCACCTTCTCGAAGGTGACAGAGAACACCGTTGCGAGAAAGAGGAATCGCGTCATACGAGGTCGTGGAGAAGGTCGGCGAGCTCCTGCACTCTCGCACGCCGGTCGAGCCGCCGGCGCAGCTCGGGGCCGAGCGGCGTGCCGTCGAGCTCGCCGGCCTGCCAGCGCTCGTGGAGGGACGTGAGCGCCGCGGCGATCGCGACCGGATCGTCGGGGGGAGCGACGACGCCGGCGCCCGTCTCCTCGATCAGCGTCGCCGCAGCTCCGTCCTCGGGCACGACAGCGAGAATCGGCCGCTCGGTCGCGAGGTACTCGAAGACCTTGCCGGACAGCACGCCCTGGCCACGGCCGTCCGCCTCGGGGATCAGGAGCAGCAGCGCCTCGGAGTCGCGCTGAAGCTCGAGCGCCCGGCGTCGCGGGACGAAGTCGAGGAGCTCGAGCCGGTCGCCAAGGCCGAGGCCTTCGGCCCACTCGCGGTCGGCCGGCCGAAAGTCGCCGACGAAGCGAGCCTGGACGTCGAGACCCGACTCGGCGAGCGCGGTCAGGAACGGCCGCGGGTCGCGCCGTCCGAAGAAGCTACCGGTATGCGTGATCCGGAAGCGCTTGCCCGGCTCGTAGGCGATCCCGTCGAAGTCGTCGAAGTCGCAGCCGTTCGTGATCGTCACGACGCGTCCCTTCGGATCGAGGCCGCGCGTCTCCTCCGCGATCGCCTCTGACGCCGCGACGATCGCGTCGGCGCGGCGCGCGACGAGCCCCGCGACGGACTGGCGGGAGCGCTCCTTGGCCTTCAGCGCGAGCGAGTCCGCGCGCCGATGCGGATGTGCAAGCAGCGAGTCGCGAAGATCGGCGACCCAGCGCGCCCCGGTCATCCGCTGCACCGCCGCTCCGACGAGGTGGATCGAGCCGGGCGGCGACGTGGTCAGGACGGCGTCGATCTTCTCCTCGCGGACGAGCCGTACCGCGGCGGGGATCGCGGTCAGTGCCCAGCTGACGTTCTCGTCGGGCAGGAGCAGCCGGCGTCCGAACAGCCGTGCATGGGTCGCGTAGCGCTCGACGCCGGTCGTCCCGTGCAGCGCATCTGCGGGGCGCCCGCCGCTCGGGCCGACGTAGTGCGCGCGATGGATCCACGCCTGGATCGGCGGCTTGAGGTCGTCGTCGCGGTGCAGCCATTTCGGATCGTCGGGCGCGAGCACGTGCGTCTCGATCCCGAGCTCGGGCAGGAACGTGGCGAACTTCAGCGGGCGCTGGACGCCGCCTCCCCCGGCCGGCGGGAAGTACATGGGAACGAGCAAGACTTTCATCGCAATCGGTAGAGAACGTAGCGCCCGTCTGCATACGCTCGGTTGAGCTTCAGCGCCGGAAGCCGGCGCCAGCGGTCGCGCGCGACGAGCACCCAGTCCGCGCCGTAGCGTCGCGGGATCGAGAGATCGCCCGTGCGCCCGAAGCGGATCGCGTCGTCGCGGCGTTCGAACGGGCGGTTCGCCTTCGTGTCCGCCACGTGGCCGGGCAGGGCAGAGGCGACGTAGAGCGGAGCGGCTGCCGCCACCCAGTAGCTCGTCGAGTCGTCGGAGAAGACGACCGAGCCGTCCGGAAGCTGTGCGAGTGCCCGCTGGACGCCGCTCGTCAGCGGTGACGCCTCGAACGGGGCCGTGCTCCAGTGCGCGAAGCCGAAGACGGCCACCGGGATCACGAACGCCGCGGCGACGCCTGCCGACAGCGGCCCTCGGTCGTCGAGCGTGCCGCGGCCGCCGAGCACAGCGGCGATGACGAGCGCCGCGACTCCGCCGAGCAGCGCGATCCAGGCGACGATCGCCGGGCTTCCCTCGTGAAATCGGTACGTGAACTCGCCGGGGTAGATGAGCTCGAGCGCGATGCCCGCTCCAAGCGCAACGGGCAGCGCAACCCAGGAGAGCGTCCGCGCGAGGACAGCCGCGCCGCCGGCGAACGCGAACGGCAGCGGCAGGAAGCCGGCGGCGCGCCGCGCCTGCGACAGCGACACGGCATCCGAGAACGGCGTGAACAGGACCGCGAACAGGAGAATCGCAAGCAGGCTGACCGAGCCGCCGAGGACGTACGCCGACCACCGGCGCCGCGACGCGAAGGCCGCGAGCGGCAGCACGAGCAACGCCACGATCGCGACGGCGCCCGCACGCCCGAGCATCTCGGGCGCAAGCCGGAACCGCGTCGGCGAGAACACGTCGATCTGGCCGACGTAGTGCGCCAGCCCACGGGCACGCTCCGCAGCCGAGGGATCGTGCGACGCCGTGTCCTCGACGATCGGGGCCAGCCAGAGAACGACGCCGAGCGCCGGCAGCCAGAGGAAGCCGATGCCGGCAAGCCCACGGGCGAGCTCACCGCGCGCGAGCACCGTGCGCACGAGGACGTACGCGACGAGCGGGATGCCGACGAAGAGCACGTACGTCGGGTGAACGAGCGTCAGCGAGAGCGCGGCCGCCGAGACAGTGAGCCCCGTCGGCCACCCGGGGCGCTCGGCGAACCAGAAGAACGCGGCGATCGTCGCCGGTGCGAGCAGCTGGCGCGCGGTGCTCGCGGGCAGCGCGAGCACGGGATATGCGCCGCCGCTCCCCTGCGCCAGGCCGCTGAGGGCGACCTGCGCGAGCACCACGGCCAGACCGGCCCAGGCGCGACGGAACACGGCGACGCCGGCTTCGTACGCGACGGCGAAGGCAACGGGCACGAGCACCGTCGGCTCGTGGAGCAGTACCGCGCCCGGGTCCGCGCCCGCGAGCCGCGAGACGAGCGCGACGAAGACGTGCCAGAGCGGGAACGCGTACCCGGGGTGGAGCCCACCGTCCTTGAACTCGTCGACGGAGCGGAGCGAGAGACCCCCGAAGGCGTCCAGCTTCCGGATCCTCGCCAGGTGGAACAGGCCGTCTCCCTCCAGCGCGCCGAGGATCGACCAGAGCGCGATCCCGAAGCCGATCCCGGCGACGACCACGCCCAGCCCGACGAGCAGCATCTCGCGGTCGACTTCCGGCGACGGGCGAAACAGCGCGAACGGAAGGGCGACGATTGCGATCGCGAGATAGAGGACGAGCGCGAACCCGAGCGATCCGTGGACGAGGAACATCACGCCCGCGGCCACGGTCAGCCCGGTCAGGCTCCAGACGACCGCGCCGGAGACGCTCGGGCAGCCGAGCGCGCGTGCGACGAGCGAGCCCGGGATCAGCAGGCACACGGTGGCGGCGGCAAGCCGCAGGTAGAGACCGGCGCCCGTCTCCGGCAGCAGCGCGTGTGACAAGGAGAGCCGGGATCGCGAGCAGCTCCCACGGCACCCGCGCCGTCAGGCTGTCCATTACGTCTCTCCGTGCTGGGTATTCGAATATTGGGCGTTCCAGTCGGCCGCGAGCTCGGCGAGACCGGGCCCGGTCTCGCCGTGCCAGGCGTTCCGTGCCTGCAGCCGAAGAGACGCCGCGTTCGCCGCCGTCGCGAACGCCGGCCGGCGGCCGTCGGGCAGGCGGCGGAGCGCCGACGAGATCACGCCGCGGGTCGCGTACTGCAGGCCGGTCAGCACGGCCGCGGTCTGCGCGCCAACCGTCGAGTGGTGCTTCTCCCAGTAGCGCCGCCTGCTTCGCCAGTGCTCGACGATCCTTCGCTCGGGAACGTTCGCGGAGAACTGGCTCACGTGGTGCGCGATCGAGACCTCGGGCAGGTAGTGGGTCTCCCAGCCTGCGCTGCCGAGCCGCCGGCAGAGATCCGTCTCCTCCGTGTAGATGAAGAAGCGCTCGTCGAAGAGCCCGACCTCGTCCAAGGCGGCTCGACGGACGAGCAAGGCGCACGCCATCGCCCAGTCGACGCGCTTCGGCCGGTCGCCCAACGACTGCTCGATTCCCGCCCGCCCGAGCGTCAGCGTCCCGATCGCTGCGGCGCCCGGTGTCGGAAAGCGCCAGGCCGAAGGCTGGTGACGCCCGTCCGGATAGACGACATTCGGGCCGAGCGCACCGACCCGAGGGTGCGCGTCGAGGTACGCGACCATGCGGTCGAGCGCTCCAGGCTCCGAGACGGTGTCCTCGTTCAGCACGTAGACGTAGCGGCCCGTCGTCTCGCGGATGACGGTGTTGTGGTTCGCGCCGAACCCGGCTCTGAACCGCTGCTCGATGACGCGGGCGGATGGGAACCGCTCCTGCACGGCCTCCGCCGAGCCGTCGTCCGAGGCGTTGTCGAGGACGACCACGTCGACGTCGATGCTGCGCTCATTGTCTGCCTCGAGCGACGCCAGGCAGGCGAGGAGCAGCTCCCGGCTCGACGTGTTCACGATCGACACCGAGACGTCAGGCGGCGCCCCGGGGGCGCCTGTCACCGGGTGAGGCCGCGTGACGTCAGCGCTTCGAGCGCCGAGTCGACGCGGTCGACCGCCTCCTGCCCGGAGAGCCAGTCGAGCAGGTCGCGCATACCGTCCTCGAACGAGGTCTCCGCCGAGAAGCCGAGCAGCTCCTGGGCAAGGCTCGGATCCGCGTAGCAGTGGCGGATATCGCCCGCCCGGTACTGCCCCACGACCTCGGGCTCGAGATCGAGACCAAGGCCGTCCGCGAGCACGGTCGCGACGTCGAGCACCGACGTCGGCGTGCCCGTGCCGACGTTCACGGCGCGGCCGTCTGCGCCGGGCTCTGTGAGCGCGAGCTCGCAGGCGCGCGAGATGTCGCGCACGTCGATGAAGTCCCGCGTCTGGCGCCCGTCCTCGAACACGAGCGGCGCGTTTCCCGACATCAGCCGGGAGGCGAAGATCGCAGCCACGCCGGTGTACGGATTGCCGAGCGACTGGCGGCTCCCGTAGACGTTGAAGAAGCGAAGCGCGACGGACGGGATCTCGTAGGCGGCGCCGACGGCGAGCGTCAGCTCCTCGTGGTCCCGCTTGCCGACGGCATACACGGAGGTCGGCCGCAGCGGCTTCGTCTCGGCTGTCGGCTCGGGCTCGAGCGGCGTCCCGTCGTCGGCGAGCACGTCCCACTCGCGGCGCGCGAGCTGTGGCTCGGGACGGAGCCCGGGCGCGAGCCCGCCTTCGCCCGTTACCGGGTTCCCGTGCTGCCCCTCGCCGTAGATCGACATCGAAGAGGCGACGAGCACCTTGTCGATCGCATCGCGCTTCTTCACGACCTCTTCGAGCAGAACGGCGCAGCCGAGCGAGTTCACCGACGTGTAGCGCTCGATCTCGTACATCGACTGGCCGACGCCGACCGCGGCAGCGAAGTGGACGACGCGCTGGACGTCGTCGAGAGCCGCGGCGACGGCGTCGTGGTCACGCACGTCGGCGACGACCAGCTCGATCTCCGGATCGAGGTATGCGGGGCGCTCGCCTCCCGCGTGCACCTGCGGATCGAGCGAGTCGAGGACGCGCACCCGGTGCCCGCTCTCGAGCAGGCGATCCGCGAGATGGGAGCCGATGAAGCCGGCGCCGCCGGTGATCAGGAGCTGCATCGCACATCGATTCCAGCCGGGGTCAAGGCGGGCCAACCGTACCAGCCTCGGCCCGCCGGCTCCCCCGGACGCTGTCCCACAGGAGCAGCGCCGCGCCCGGCAGCGCGAGCGCGATCGTGACGAGGAAGAAGAGGAAGCCGGCCGCGAATGCCTCATCCGCGGAAACCCCGAGCTGGCCGAGGAACGAGACGAAGAACGCCTCACGCACGGCGATGCCGTTGATCGTGAACGGCACGAGCATGACGAGGAAGAGCAGCGGGCCCATCACGTAGTACGGGCGGGGCGGCAGGTCGATGCCGACCGCCTTCCCGGTCAGCCAGATCGCGAGCACGCGCACCGCCTGGATCGCAAGCGTAAGCGTGAACAGCCCGAGCAGGAGACGCGGAAAGTGCCGGTAGCCATGGATGCCCTCGTACACGGCCCGCACCGGCCGTTCGACGCGGAGCCGCCGCAAGAGCGGCACCGTCCGCGAGAGCGGCCGCCGTGCGGTCTTCGAGAAGACGGCGACGGCGAGAACGACCGTGGCAATCACGAACGCGAGCTCGATCCACAGATAGGCGCCGACGTCGTACTCCCCCAGGGCGAGCCCGAAGCCGACGGCCGCCAACGCGAGCGTCGCGGCGCCGCCCAGGGCGCGCTCGAGAAGCACCGAGCCGGCGACCGGACCACCCTTGCCCGGATGCCGCCGCGAGGTCTCGAAGATCCGCGCGGCGTCGCCGCCGACCGCCGTCGGCAGCACCTGGCCCGCGGTGTAGCCGACGAAGTACGCCCGCGTCAGCCACGGCAGGTTGTCGGCGATCCCGCGAACCGCGAGCAGCCGCTGCCAGCGCCAGGCCATCGGCAGAACGGTGACGGTCATGATCGCGATCGCGCCAACGAGATACCCGAGCTCCGCGTTCCGGAGGATGTCGAGCGTCTGGCCGAGATCGATCCTCGAGAGGATGTAGGCGACGGAGCCGCCGGTGATGACGATCGTCGCCGCGACCCTCGTGCTCTTCCGCCGCCACGCGGACCACTCGCGCTCGCGCCAGCGGCGCCAGACGCCCACCGCTAGCCGCCCGTGAACCGCTCGTGGACGCGGCGGATCGCCTCGATCGCGTCCTCGATGTCGCGCTCCGAGTGGGCGGGCGAGAGCGGCAGCGACAGCACCTCGTCGCCTGCGCGCTCGGCGACAGGCAGCGGTCCCTGTTCCGGATACCGCTCCCGGTACGCGCGCAGCCGGTGCACGGGCAGGAAGTGGATGCTCGTGCCGATCCGTTCCTCGGTCAGCGCTCGCTGGTACGCATCGCGGCTCGCGCCTGCCTGCTCAGCGTCGATGCGGACGATGTAGAGGTGGAACGCGTGCGTGTCGCGCGGATCGCGCTCGAGCGGCTCGATGCCGTCGAGATCCGCTAGCCCCTCGTCGTAGGCCGCGAACTGCGCGGCTCGGATCTCGCGGTGCCGTTCGAGCTTGTCGAGCTGACAGAGCGCGATCGCCGCCAGCACGTCGGACAGGTTCGCCTTGTAACCGGGCACCGCGATGTCGTAGAGAGACCCATCGCCGCGGCGCATCAGCCGCAGCTCCTCGATCGCACGGGCGACCGTCGTCGGAGCTCGTCGTCACGATGCCGCCCTCGCCCGCCGCGACGTTCTTCGTCGCATAGAGCGAGAAGCACGTCGCCTCCGACAGCGCACCGATCTTCCGGCCGCGGTACGCGCTCTCGACAGCGTGCGCGGCATCCTCGATCACCGGCAGGCCTAAGGCCCACAGCGGGTCGAGGTCGGCCGGCTGGCCGGCGAGGTGGACGGGCAGGATCGCCTTCGTCCGCGGCGCCGACGAGGGCGGCGACGTGGTCGGGATCGATGTTCAGGTCGCCCGGGCGAACGTCTGCGAAGACCGGCGTCGCGCCGGCGTGGACGACGACATTTGCCGTCGCCGGCCACGTGATCGGCGTCGTGATCACCTCGTCGCCGGGCCCGATGCCGAGCGCGACGAGCGCGAGGTGCATGGCGGCCGTGCCAGAGGCCACCGCCAGCGCGTGCGTCGCGCCCGTGTACTCGGCAAACCGCCGTTCGAGCTCAGCTGCGCTCGGGCCGGTCGTCAGCCAGCCGGAGCGGAGCGTCTCCGTGACGGCTGCGATCTCCTCCTCCCCGATCGCGGGCGGCTGGAAGCCGAGGAAGGTCTCGCGGCGCGTGCTGCTACGACTCGACGGGGGCGTGGACATCGGCGACCCGAAAGCGTACGCGCCCGGCGGCTCGCTCACCTCGGGCGACCGCATCCGCGCGGCTCGTGCCGACGGCGAGCACTGCGCCCACACGGTCCGAGCCGTGTCGCAGCGGCCCGATCGCCGCGCCGGGCTCGCGGTAGACGCGGATCCACGCGATGCCCCCGTCGGCCTCCGCCTCCTCGACGCCCTCGATCTCCTGGAGCTCGCCCTCGTCTGCGACGAGGAAGCGGATGCAAGCCCCGCCCACGGTCTCGTCCGGCACGAGCGCGTCCCGGGGAATCTCGTCTCCGAGCGCAGCCGCAAGCGCCAGGCCGTTGAGGTCGATGTCGAGAGCGGCGAGGCAGAGCTCGGCATCGTGGCCGCCTCCGAGCCGCGCGGCGAGCTCGCCGACGACGGGGCCCCGCGGACCGACGAGCACCTGCGTGTACGTGGGGCCATTAGTGATCTCGAGCGCTTCGGCCGCTGCGCGGGCGACGTCGATCGCGCCCGCGACGGTCGCCGGCGCGAGCTCGCTCGGCCAGACATGCGCGAGCGCAACGCCGAAGGCGGGGGGATCGGCGACCACGCGGTCGGTCACGGTCAGCGGCACGAACTCCCCGTCGAGGCTGAATGCGTTCACGGTCAGCTCCGGTCCGGCGACCAGCTCCTCGACGAGCGCGAAGTTGCCCCGCGCCGCCGCCAGCGCGTGCTCGACCGCAGCTGCCATGTCCTCGGGATCGTCCACGACCGACAACCCCCGCTGGCCCTGCCGGTCGGGCGGCTTGACGACGCAAGGAAGACCGAGCTCGGCGGCCGCCTGTCTCGCCTCCTCCGCCCCGGCGACGACGCGATAGTCGGCATGTGGCACGCCGCGCTCCTCGAGCCGCTCGCGCTGGCGCAGCTTCGACGTCGCGAGCTGCGCGACGACGGGCGACAGCACTTGCGGAAGGTTGTGGCGCTCGGCGATTCGCGCCGCGATCGCGACCGGGAAGTCGATGCCAGGCGCGATCAGGCCGTCCACCTGCTCGGCGGTCGCGAGCCGGTCGATGGCCGGCTCGTCCTCGACGGACACGATCGCCCGGCGGTCCGCATATCGAAAGCCCGGTGCGGCCGGATCGCGGTCGACCGCGATCACGTGGAGCCCCTCGTCCTGGGCCGCCTGGAGCAGCCCGATCTGTCCCGCACCCGCCCCTAGGACGAGTATGCGGCGACCGTCCGCTCCCGAACCCCCCTCCACCACGCCTCATTCTCGCGGTACCAGGCGACGGTGCGAACGAGACCCGACTCGAAGTCGGTGCGCGCCCGCCAGCCGAGCAGCCGCTCGGCGACGTCCGTCGAGCCGATGTGCCGGTCGACCTGGCCCGGCCGCTCGGAGACGTGCGCCTTGAGCGAGGCCGGCATACCGAGCGTGTCGAGCACGAGATCGGCGATGTCGGAGACGGAGATGTCGACCCCGGTCGCGATGTTGATCACTTCGCCGGCGATGTCGTCGATATCGGCCGCGATCGCCGCCTCGACCGCCTCGGCGTCGTCGTCGACGTAGAGCCAGTCGCGCGTCGCGCTCCCGTCTCCGTGCACGGTCAGCGGCTCGCCCGCGAGCGCGCTCGTGATGAAGCGCGGCACGACCTTCTCCGGGTGCTGTCGTGGCCCGTAGTTGTTGAAGGGCCGGAGGATGACGATCGGTAGTCCGTACGTCACGTGGTAGGCGTACGCAAGGCGATCGGCGCCTGCCTTGGTCGCCGCGTACGGGCTCCGCGGGTTGAGCGGATGCTCTTCGGTCATCGGGGCGGCCTCAGCGGTCCCGTACACCTCGCTCGACGAGATGAGGATGAAGCGCTCCACGGGATTCGCGCGGATCGCATCGAGGAGGATCTGCGTGCCCTCGACGTTCGTGGTCACGAACTCCGACGCCCCCTCGACGATCGACTTCTCGACATGAGACTCGGCGGCAGCGTTGACGATCACATCAACGCCCTCGACGACCTCCCGCACGAGGTCCGCATCGCGAATGTCGCCCTGGACGAACGACAGCCGCTCGTGCGCCATCACGTCGGCGAGATTCTCGAGGTTCCCCGCGTACGTGAGCGCATCGAGCGACACGACCTCGTACTGCGTCGCAGCGAGCAGATGGCGGACGACGTTCGACGAGATGAACCCCGCCCCGCCGGTGACGAGCACCCGCTTGCGCGGCATCAGAGCTCCCGCTCGATCGTGTAGAGAGGCCGTCCTTCCACGTCGCGCTGGATTCTGCCCAGATATTCGCCGACGAGGGCGAGGATGAAGCCCTGCACACCGAGGACGAAGAGGATCGCCACGCCCGCGAACAGCGGCCCGGGGAAGTTGTTGTGGTCGATCCAGTAGACGACGGCGTAGATGCCGAGCGCGGTGGCGACGACCGAGCAGACGATGCCGAGCGTCACGCCGATCCACTGGATCGGCTGCGGCCAGAAGCCGGCGAGCACATGGAGTGCCAGCCGGGTCAGCCGGAGAGGCGAGTAGCGCGAGGGGCCTTCGCGCGCCGCGTGACGGACGTCCACCTCGGTCACGCTCGCGCCGCCGGAGAGGACGAGCGCCTTCGTGAACTTCTGCTTGCCGATCGCTGGCAGCATCGGCTCGATCGCCTCACGGCGATATGCGTTGAACGCGCAGCCGAAGTCGGAGATGGCGACGCCGGTGAAGCGGCGCAGCATGCCGTTGATCAGCTTCGACGGGAGCGTCCGGCCCCACGGGTCGCGCCTGGCGATGCGGCGACCGCTTGCCACGTCGGCGCCGGCGTCGATCGCCGCGACGAGCAGAGGAATGTCCTCCGGCCAGTTCTGGAGGTCGCCGTCCATCGTCACGACGATCTCACCACGCGCCCTGACGAGGCCCGCGTGCATCGCCGGGTGCTGCCCGAAGTTCCGCCGGAAGCGGACGGCGCGGACGCGGGGATCGGCAGCGTGCAGACGCTCGAGCTCCGCGAAGGCGTCGTCCGTCGATCCGTCGTCGACGAAGATCAGCTCCCACGGCCGGCCGAGCTCCTCGAGCGTCCTTGCCGTGCGGCCGTAGAGCTCGTCGAGCGAGCCGACCTCGTTGTAGAGGGTGACGACGATCGAGATCACGCGATGCGGGACGCTAGCTCGGCCAGCCCTTCGACGGCGCCGAGACGCCGTTCGAGGCCGTCGATGCGCCAGCTGAGCCCCTCGTACGACGCGGCCTCACGGTGCTCGCTCAGCTCCCGTGCGATCGCCACGTCCTCGCCGAGAGACGGCTCGGCCACGACATCCTCCCCACGGAGGACGGCGCGGACGCGGAGGTCTTCGGTGAACGAGCCGTCCGCGAGCCCCGCGGCGAGCTCGTCGTCGTCGACGATGAACCGGCCGTAGATCGGGTCGGGTGCACCCTCTGCGAGCTCCGTCGCGAGCCGCACCCAATGCGGTCCCGGGCGCACGCGGGCGATCGACTTCTTCGAGAACTTCCGCTCGAGATGCGCGCGGCTGCGAATCGGAAAGTGGAGGATCTCGACGGGAACCCAGTCTCGAAGGAGGACGAGCCCGCGCCCGAATGCCTTGTGGTTGCCGCCGCCGACGCGCACGTGCGGATCCGCCCGGTGGAGGACCTTGATCCCCGGCCCGTACGGACTGAACGCTTCGCGGCTGGGCGCCCGGCGCCAGCGCATGCGCTCGTAGAACGGCTCCTCCGAGTCGGGACGAAGAACGAAGTGGCGCCAGGATCCGATCACGACCCCGAAGCGTCGCGGAACGGCCGCGAGGATCTCTCTGAACGAGCCCTCCCGCGGCCACCAGAACTCGTCGGCGTCCGCGTTGATCACCCAGTCCGCGCCGAACTCCGTCGCGGCGAGCCGCGCCATTCGCGTGACGTACATCGGCTGCGCGTACTCCTCGCGCTCCTCGCGGATCACGTGCGCGTAGCCCTCGCGCTCGTAGCGGCGTAGGACCTCGGAGGTGCCGTCGACGGACAGATGGTCGGTGGCGACGACGAAGTCGACGCCGCGGTCGAGGTGGAAGCGGAGCTGCTCGTCGACGATGTCGGCCTCGTCGCGCACGAGCAACGTCATGACGATCTTCACGGCGCCGGGCCCGGTATGCGCCACAACCGTTCGACCCGGCCGCGCAGGTCGTCGAGCCGCCACGTGAGCCTGGGGATGGAGTCCGCCGTCAGGAAGCTTCCGAACTCGGCCGCGAGCGCGACGTCCTCGTCGAGCGTGGGCCGCCAGGCGCTCGTGCGGGCAACCGCGAGGGCGTCTCTCAACCGGTCGTCGAGCACGAGCGACCCGGCGGCGAGCCCGGCGGCGAGCGCGTCGTCGTCGACCAGGTGATTCGCGTACGGCGCCTCGGCGTCGCGACGAAGGTCGGCGATTGCCCTCGTTTGATGCTTCGAGCTGCCCACGTCACCAGAATTCGCCTCGAGCCTCCGGACCTTTCGCTCCACCTGCGCGCGAGTGCGGAGGGGAAAGTGGAGCACCTCGAACGGCAGCCACTCACGAAGCGGGGTGAGGCCGCGGCCGTAGGCGTTGTGATTCCCATAGGAGACGACGACCGACGGATCTGCGCGATGGGCTGTCTTCACCCCCACCTGGTACGGGCTCGACGGGTCGCCGCTCGGCTTGCGCCGCCAGCGCATCCGCTCGTAGAACGGCTCGTCACCGTCCGGCCGCAGCACGAAGTGGCGACCGGCGCCGCGCACCGCGCCGTACTGACGAGGAACCGATGCGAGCACCTCGTGCAGCTCCCCGTCGCGCGGCCACCAGAACTCGTCCGCGTCGCTGTTGATCACCCAGTCGGCGCCGTGCTCGGTCGCGGCCAGGCGTGCCATGCCCGACACGACCGCCGACTGCTCGAGCCCGTCACCCGACCGTCGGATCAGGCGAAGCCGGCCATCTCGCTCGTACGAGCGAAGGATGTCCGTCGTGCCGTCCACGGACCGGTCGTCGGTGGCGATCACGAAATCGACGCCGTTCTCGAGATGGAAGCGCAGCTGCGCGTCGACGACATCCGCCTCGTCCCGGACGAGGAGGGTCATGACGACTCTCATCAGGAGCGCCGGGGGCGCCGCAAAAGCGATTGCAGCTTGCGCGCTGCCCGGAGGGCGGCGTTGTCCTCCACCTCGGCAAGCCGCCGCTCGAGCTGGTCCAGCTCCCCTCGCAGGCGGAAGGCATCTGCCTCTCCGAGCACGGACGCGTCGACCGCGAACAGGGCGTTGTCGACGACCGACGGCCGCTCGAACTCGAGCGCGCCGCCCTCGGCGATCGTCTGGAGCGCGTCACGCACCCGGGTGTCCTCCTCCACCACCCCCTCCCGCAGACCCAGTTGGATCCGCTCTGCAGGCTCGGCGGGATCGTCGGCGAACGACAGCACCTCGACGGGATACCAACCGCGAAGCGGCCGCAGCCGGCTCGGCACGAGACCGCCGTCGTACCCCGTGACGTCGACCCCGCCGCGATGGATGAGCCGCCGCTCGGGTTGAGCTCCCCGGTCCTGGTCCTCGAGCGCCGCCTGAGGCTGAAGCCGGTAGATCCGTTCGGCGAGAACGTCGTCGCCGTTCTCGACGCGAAGGAAACGGCGAACGAGCGCCTGAACGACGTCGTATTCGCGCGGGATCTTGCCGAGGATCGCGTCGAGGCTCCCACCGCGGGGCCACCAGAACTCGCCTGGACCAGCCGGCACGATCCAGTCCGCCCCGCCGGCAGCGGCGGCCAGGCTGCCGGAGACCGCTCGCACGCGCTCGTCGCCTTTGAACGACTCCGGGACGGCCTCAGGATCCGCGACGAGGACGACGTCGACACCAGCCGCGAGGTGGAACCGGAGCTGTGCCTCGAGCGTCTCTGTTCGCTCCCGGGGGAGCAGCGTCATGGCGATCGTCATCGAACCGCCCCGAGTCTAGATCCGCAGCGGCCAGCGCATCGGACGGCCTATGCGTCGTCGAGCGCTGCCATCGGACGACGCGCTCGCTCGGAGCGCCGCGTCGGGATTGTCAGCGCCGAAACCGCGCCGACGGCGACGAGGGCTGCGCCCACCCACACGGCGGGCACGAGCCCGTCGACGAACGTGTCTGGTGTCGCGTAGCCGCCGAACCGGGCAAAGATCGAGGCGAGAACCGCGACACCGAACACTCCGCCGAGCTCGCGGATCGCATTGTTCGCACCCGACGCCTTGCCCTCCTCCTCCGGTCGTACGCTGCCGAGCACGACGTTCGCCACCGGGGCGAAGAAGAGCGCCATGCCCATGCCGGAGAGGATGAAGGGGCCGATCAGCTCCGAATATGGCGTCGCGGGTGTCGAAACGGCCGCGATCCACCCGAGGCCGATCGCCTGCAGCGTCAGACCCACGCCCATGATCCGCTGTCCGCCGATCCGGTCGGACATCGCCCCGGCGATCGGCGCGATGAAGATCGGCATCGCCGTCCACGGGAGGATTCGCAGACCCGCCTGGAGCGGGGAGTAGCCCTGCACGGTCTGGAAGAACTGCGCGAGCAAGAAGATGGAGCCGAACATCCCGAAGAACATGAAGAACGATGCGAGGTTCGCGTGGCTAAACGTCCGGTTCTCGAAGAACCGCATCGGCAGCATGGGCGCCTTCGTGCGGAGCTCCCAGAGAACGAACGCAACGAGGAACGCACCGCCGAGGACGAGCGAGAGCACGATCTCCGGGCTCGCCCAGCCCTGCCCGTTGCCACGCACGAGACCCCACACGATCCCGAGCAGCCCGACGCTGACGAGGCCGAGCCCGGGCAGGTCGAGCCTCTCCGAGGGACCGCGGGTCTCGTCGAGGCGGCGCCACGCGAGCGGCATCAACACGAGACCAATTGGGACGTTGATCCAGAAGATCCAGTGCCAGGAGATTCCCTGGACGACTGCGCCGCCCACGACGGGGCCAAGCGCGACCGCCAGTCCGCCGATGCCGCCCCAGGCGCCGAGCGCGAGCCCACGCCTCTCCGCCGGGACAGCCGCGCTGAGGATCGTCAGCGTCAACGGGGCGACGATCGCGCCACCGATTCCCTGAAGCGCGCGGGCGGCGTTCAGCACCTCGATCGTCGGAGCGAGCGCGGCGAGCGCGGACGCAGCGGTAAAGATCCCGAGACCGATCACGAACATTCGGCGCCGGCCGAAGCGGTCGCCGAGCGCCGCGCCGGTGAGGAGGAAGACGGCAAACGTCAGCGTGTACGCGTTGATCGTCCACTCGAGCCCCTCGAGCCCCGCGTTCAGGTCCGTGCGGATGACGGGGAGCGCCGTCGTCACGACGAGGTTGTCGAGCGTGACGATCACGAGCGCGATCGACGTGACGACGAACGTCCAGAGCGTTCGAGATCCGATTCTCTCCACCATCTCTGCTCCTTACCTAGTAACTAGTTAGTCACTTTCAGAGTGAAAAAAACACGAGTCAGGCGCCCTTTAGGCAGTTCTCGACGAGCCGCGTCGCCCACGACCGGTCGAGCTCGTAGAGGTTCATGGCCATCATCACGTTAATGAGCATCCCGAACGCGAAGAAGCGGACGACGCGCTCGGGCGGCACGCCCTTGCTCTCGGCGAGCTCGACGAGCCGGCCGAAGCCCTGCTGGACGACCGCACGGATGTCCGGGTCGTCGCAGGCTGAATAGGCTTGCATCTGGGCCTTGAGCCTCCGCGGATCATCCGTGATCATCTGCTTGTAGGCCTTGCCCATCGCCTCGAGAGCCTCTTCGCCGGTCAGGTCGTCGGAGGCAGTCCGGAACGTCACGTACGTGTCGTCGAAACAGCGCTCGGTCGAGGCGAGGTAGAGACCCTTCTTCGTGCCGAAGAGCCGGAACAGGTACGGCTGCGAGATGCCGGCCGAGCGCGCGATGGCGTCCGTCGAGGCACCCTCGAGGCCGTGACCCGCAAACTCGTCGAGCGCCGCCTCGAGGATCTCCTCGCGAGCAATACGTAACTGAACGAGTAGGCCACAACA
>CAWGXP010000001.1:65000-459117 GCA_963826585.1 uncultured Actinomycetes bacterium | reverse complement strand
GACGCGGTTTCTCATCTACGGAACGTTCATGCGGGGTCAGCCGGGTCACGACAACCTGGCCGGTGCGGAGCACCTCGGAGCCGTCGAGACTGCGGCGAGATACCGGCTGTGGGAGATCGATGGACTCTGGCCAGCGCTCATTGAGGCCGACGACGGCGTCGCGATCGTCGGAGAGCTCTACGAGATCGCGCCCGCGCACCTCGAACGGCTCGTCGAGCTCGAGCCGCCCGGCTGGGAACGCTCGACGGTCCAGCTCATGGACGGCTCCAATGTAGAAGCGTTCCTCGCAGATCCGGCGCTGAGAGAACGCGGAGCCGACGTCTCTCCACACGGTGGCTGGGCCGCCTACCGTGCGACCGGCAGCTGATTGCTCGCTGCCGACTCCGCACAGACCGATCGCGTGGGGTGCTAGAACCCAGGGAGTGCCCGCGCTGCCGCGGCCGGTTTCACGCGAGCGACTGCCGCTCGTCGCTTTCGCAGTGGTGTGCGCGGTCACGCCGATCGCGCTCCTCGCGCTCTTCCTTCTCGTATCCGGCGTCGACTACCGCTGGGAGAGCCACGTCGCGCACTTCTGGCTCGTGCTGGCGGCGGCGCTCGTCACACTCGGCCTCGGGTACGCAATCAGCGAGACCGCCCGGAGGCGTCGCGACGCCCGGCTGTTCCTCATCTCGCTCGCGTTCATGGCGAGCTTCGGTTTCCTGGCGCTGCACGCGTTGGCCACGCCGGACGTCCTGCTCGGCAAGAACGCCGGGTTCGAGCTCGCGACGCCCGTCGGGCTCGTCGTCGCCGCGGTGCTCGCCGCCGCGTCCTCGTTCGAGCTGAGCCACGAGCGCTCGGAGTCGGTGATGCGCCAGTCGCGGCTCCTCGTCGTCGCGCTCGTCGGCCTGCTCGTGCTGTGGGGCGCCGTTTCGCTGACAGAGACGTGGCCGCTCGACCAGCCGATCGCCGCGGAGCAGCTCGACGGCTGGCAGGTGGCGCTCGCGGTGGCAGGCATCGCGCTCTTCGCCGCCGCCGCCTACGGCTACTTCCGCCTCTATCGCCGCCGCGGCCTGACCTTCGTCCTCGCGGTGACGTTCGCGCTTGCGCTGCTGGCGGAGGCGATGGTCGTGATCGTGTGGGCGCGCAACTGGCATGTCTCCTGGTGGGAGTGGCACGTGTTGATGCTGCTCGCATTTGGCGCCATCGCCCTCGCCGCCCGCCGCGAGTGGCACGAGGAGCGCTTCAGCGCGCTCTATCTCGACGAGACGCTCGCCGGTGCTCGCGACGTCAGCATCCTGTTCGCCGACCTCGCGGGCTTCACGTCATTCGCCGAGCGGCGCTCTCCGGACGAGGTGACGCGCATGCTGAACGCGTACTTCGGCGCGATCATCCCGCTGATGGAGCGGCTCGGCGGCGAGGTGCACCAGGTCGTCGGCGACGAGGTGATGGTGATCTTCAACAAGGCCGGCGACGAGCCCGACCACGCCGCCGTCGCCGTCCGTGCCGCACAGGCGCTCCAGAACGAGGCTGCCACCGTCGCGGCTCCCCATGCTGAGTGGCCTCGCTTCCGTGCCGGCGTGAACAGCGGCGAGGTCCTGGCCGGTGTCGTGGGCGGCTCCCGGGGCCACCGGAAGCACGGGGTCGTGGGCGACACCGTCAACCTGGCCTCGCGCCTCGAGTCCGAGGCGCCGGTCGGCGAGGTGGTGATCGGTGTGGAGACGCTGCGCCGGCTGCCGCCCGGTGCGGTCGTGGAGCGGCTGCCCGAGCTCCGCGTGAAGGGGAAGGCAGAGCCCGTCGAGGCGTACGTGCTCAGGAGCTTCTAGTCGCCGGACGGCCGAGGATGATGCGAACGGCGCGCGCCCTACTGCTCGTAGTTCTCGACGACCTCCGCCGGCCGTGCCCGCGCGGCCTCGGGGTCGAGACCTGCATCGCGGAGCGCCTGGCGCTGGCGCAGGAGGTCCCACGACTGGTCGAGCGACACCTTGACGGCGTCGAGCCGGTGACGGTCGTCGTCGGTCGCTTCTCCCTTTGCCTCCCGCTCCCAGAGCTCGTGCTCCTCGGCGACGAGCTGCTCGATCGTGCTGTGAATCGCGTCGTCCGGCATTGCGCTCTCCTCCCCTTGAATTCGGTGAACGAGTCCTTGCCCACGCACGTTTTACGCGATGGAAGCCACCCCGCGCTTCGGATCGACGTCGCGTACGCTGCACTGCGTCAGGAAGCGCGGGCCTAGACGCGCGAGGCTTGGGTGACGGAAGGTGACGACGCGATGGTCGGTCGGCGTGTTTCCGCTGCGGCGGCACTGGTGTGCCTGGTGGCTGCCGTTGTCGCGGCCGCTATCGAGATCGTGCGCGATCTCCCCCGCGGCATTCTGACGATCGCGCTGCTCGCCGCCGGCGTCGTCGTGGCATGGCAGGCGCTTCTGCGGAGGGGCCGCGCCAGGGGCGTGCTCGCGGCCGGCGTCGCGCTGTTGTTTCTTGCGGCTGTCGTCGTCGTATTGTCGGGTGACCGTTTCGGTTTCGGTCTTGCGGCCATTGCGCTCCTGATCGTGGGCGTCGCGATCGCCAGGCCGGTGTTCCGGGCCGACGCGGCTCTCCAGGACGCCGTCCCACCGAACCGTGCGGTCGTCGTGTGGAACCCTCGGTCGGGCGGCGGCAAGGCCGTGAGCAACAACCTCCCCGAGGAAGCGCGCGCACGCGGGATCGAGCCGATCGAGCTCCAGCCCGGCGACGACCTCACGCAGCTCGTCCGCGACGCGGTGGCCCGGGGAGCCGACGGACTGGCGGCCGCCGGTGGCGACGGCACCCAGGCGCTGGTGGCCTCGATCGCCGCCGAGCACGATCTCCCGTTCGCCTGCATCCCAGCCGGTACCCGCAACCACTTCGCGCTCGACCTAGGAGTTGACCGGGGCGACGTCGTGGGCGCGCTCGACGCGTTCGTCACCGGCGGGGAGCGGCGGGTCGACCTCGCCGAGATCAACGGCCGCGTGTTCGTGAACAACGTGTCGTTCGGCCTCTACGCCGAGGCCGTGCAGCGCGACGGATACCGCGACGCCAAGCTACGCACGATCCTCGACACGGCGCCCGACGTGCTCGACGCGCAATCCGACGGGTCGACCGCCGAGCTTGGCTGGCGCGGCCCGGACGGCCGCGAGCACGAGTCGGCGGCGGTGATCCTGGTGTCGAACAACGCCTACCGCCTGGGGCAGGTCGTCGGCTCGGGCATGCGTCCTCGGATGGACGCAGGCGAACTGGGCGTCGCCGTATTGCACACACCACAGGCCCACAAAGCGGGCCGCCCCTGGCAGCAATGGTCGGCTCCGGCCTTCGAGGTGACGGCGTCGCAGCCGGTGCCGGTGGGAGTCGACGGCGAGGCGCTCCTCCTGGACCCGCCGCTTCGGCTCGTCAGCCGGCCGAGGGCGCTGCGGGTGCGCATCGCGCCGCAACACGCGGGTGTCTCACCGTCGGCCGGGCTCCCAGAGGGAGCTCTCGACACGCTTCGACGGCTGTTCGCCGTAGCCGCCGGACGGGACTGAAGGCGGCGGCAGCCGTGTCGACCGGACGGCCGCGGACTGAGCAGTTCCTCACTCGCCCGAGCCGAGCCGTCGTTTGGGGGAGCGCACTCCTCGCGCTGGTGCTTCTGCTGGCGCTCTTCATACCCGCGGATCCGCTCACGATCGACAGTCGCTGGGCCGAGCGGATGCGGGACATCGAGACGCCGTTCCTCACGCACCTCGCGCTCGTGTTCAACGCGCTCGGCCACGGCCTCTGGCGGGCCTTCACGCTAGCCGCGATCGGGCTCGCGCTCCTCCTCGTGCGCCGCTGGGCCGCGCTAGCGGCCTTCGCCGTCACTGAAGCGTTCACCCCTCTGCTCGTGAACCTGATCAAGGCGGCCGTCAGCCGTGAGCGCCCGCCCGGCCACATGCTCGACGTGCACGGGACGTCGTTTCCCTCGGGCCACGCCGCCTACGCGGGCGCGACCGCCGTCGCGCTCGTCCTCCTCTTCAGCAGACCCGGTCGGAGGCGCCGACTCTGGTTCACTCTCGCAGCCACCACGATCGCCGCGATGGCCTGGAGCCGGACATACCTCCAAGTGCACTGGTTCTCCGATGCGCTCGCCGGTGCCACCCTGGGTGTTGCGGTCGCCCTGCTCAGCTTCGGGCTCGCCCAACTTGCCCTCGCGCGCTCAGCAGCCAAAGCTTGACGGGGTCTAGTGTGACGGCCGCGCTTCGCGATCTCCACTCGCGATAGTTTGCGGCGATGGACGAACTCACGAGTGCCGCGACTTCCGCGACGCCGGTCTCGCCGCTCGCGCTCCACGTGCGCCGCGCCGCCGGACCGGTAGTCGGGCGCCAGGTCGAGCTCGGCGCGATCAGGCAGGAGCTCGCGTCCGCGAAGTCGGGTCGGCTGACGGCCCTCACGCTCGAGGGCGAGCCTGGCATCGGCAAGACCCGCCTCCTCGTCGAGGCGGCCGAGCTCGCCGCCCGGGAGGGCTTCACGCCGCTCGCTGCAACGGCGGACGAGGAGATTCGCGGCCCGTTCCTCCTCGCGCGCGGGTTCTTCGAGTTGTCCGCCGTGCCGGGAAACGGCAACGGCGCGGGAGAGAAGTTTCGGCGCGTGCTCGATGCCATTTCCGGCCGCGACGACCCGACGCTCGAGACGCTCGCGCCGGACGACAAGCTCCTGCGTGTCTTCGATCTGGCTTCCGGCGCCATCCGTGCGCTCGCGAGCGAGCACCCGGTTGCGCTGTTCGTCGACGACCTCCAGTGGGCCGACGAGGACAGCGTGCGCATGCTCCGCTACGTCGTCCGCACCGACTCTGACCTGCCGATCTTCCTCGGACTGACGACGCGCGCCGAAAAGCTCGCGGAGGTGTCGGAGGCCGTGACGCTGATCGCGGACATGGAGCGGATGGGCCTGGTGCGGCGCCTCAGGCTCGAGCGCTTCTCGCAGATCGAGTCGGCGGAGTTGATCCGACAGGTACTCGGCGGCAAGGTGAACGTGTCGAGCGCGGCGACGATGCACGCGCAGGCGGAAGGCGTCGCGTTCATCGTCGAGGAGCTCGCCCGGACGTATCGCGAGACCGGGATGATCCAGGAGATCGACGGCAGCTGGACGCTCGCGCGAAACGCGTCCCGCCTGCTCCCGTCCGCCGTGCGCACGCTCATCCAGCGCCGGGCGGCGCGTTTGCCCGACGAGACGAAGCAGAACCTCGCCGATGCGGCCGTGCTCGGGCGGAGCTTCAGCCTCAAGGATCTCCACTCGATCAAGCTGCGCCTCGGCTCAGACGAGAAGACGTGCGAACCTCAGGTGCTCGCCGACTCGCTCGCACCCGCCATCGCGGCGGGCCTGCTCGTCGAACACCCCGCCGGCTCGCCGGCTGATTACAGCTTCACCCACGACCAGGTGCGCGAATTCTCCGCGGCGCTGCTCCCGGCCGCGCGCCGCCGCGCCATCCACTCTGCGGTCGTCGACATGCTGACCGCCGACGGCGACCCGCCTGCGGAAAGCATGTCCCTGCTCGCCCACCATGCGCTTGCGAGCGAGGAGCCGGAGCGGGCAGTCCGCTACTCGATCTCGGCGGCGCGCGCAGCGCTCGACGCGCGGGCGGCAGAGGAGGTGCTACGGATCGTCGACCAGGCGCTGCCTGCGGCGTCGGCGGCGCAGGACCGTGTTGCACTGGTTTCTGCAAAGGACGACGCGCTGGGCATGCTCCGGCGGTCAGCCGATCGGCTCGAGGGCCTATCGGAGCTCTCCGCGCTGGCAGAGGCGCTCGGTGACTCGCACCTAGGGCTCGACGTCAAGCTGCGCCGGGCAGCCGCCTTTCGCATCTCGGAGGACGAGGAGCAGGCGGCGGAGCTCGCGCGCTGGGTGCGCGACGCTGCACACGAGCGCGGTGATCGGGCTGCCGAGCTCGCTGCGTGCCTCGAGCTGGGGCAGGACCTGCTGCGAAGCCCGCTCGGCGAGTCGTTCAGCGCGCCGAACGACGTCGATGTCGACGGCGCAGCCGAGGCGTACCGGCGGGCCTGCGAGCTTGCGGACGAGCTCGGCGACGACGCGGCGCACGCTGCGGCGATCCGCGAACTTGGTGTCACGTCGATCGCACGAGTGCGCCAGTGGTACATGGAGCGCGTCGAGTCGGGAGAGGTCGTCGAGATCATGGCCCGTGTTGCGGCCGGTGCGACGCCGGAGGAGATCCTCGCGGGCACCCCAGTCGCGGACGACCTCGCGGAGGGCATCAGGCGCTACGAGCGGGCGATCGAGCTGTTCGAGCAGGTCGGCGACCGTCGAGGCGTCATGTCGTCGGTGATCGCGCGCGCCTACGTCAACTTCGGTCTCGATCTCCACATGCTCGGGGCGGCGAACAGGATCGAGGAGATCCGGCGGCTGACCGCGCAGATGACGTCGCTGACGCGCGAGAGCGAGCGCGCGATGGTCGAGGCGAAGATGGTGTACGGCGTGCAGGTCTTCGCGCGTGCGAAGGTCGTGCCCGACCTCGCGCTCTCGCGGGGAGAGGACGCCCACCGGCTGGCGCGTCTCCTCGGCGATCGTTCGCTGGAGTTCGCAGCGGCTGAAGGGCTGGCGTTGAGCCACCTCGAGCTGGGGGAGGTCGACGAGGCCGAGTCGTGGCTCGGACGCGCCGCGGAGGTGGCGACTACCGAGCCGACGCCCGTGCGGGCGCGACAGCTCGAGAGCGTACGCGGGCTCGTTCGCGCGGCGGCCGGCGACGCGAAGGGGATGCGCGAGCACCTCGAACGCGCGGTCCGGCTCGCGACGGAGCAGGGGAGGCCCGCGGCGCGCTGCGAGACGCTCGCGACGCTCGCGCGCGAGGCTGCGACGCTCGGCGCCGCGACGGGCGACGAGGAGCTGCTCGCGCTCGCAGAGAGCTCCGCGAAGGAGGCCAAGGAGCTCATGAACGTCCTGCCGGGCCATCCGTCGTGGGGAGCTGAGGCAGATGTCGCCCTCGCAGCCGTCTTCCTCGCCCGGGGAGAGGGCGACGCCGCGGCGGACGCGGCGCGGTCGGCCTTTGCGAGCCTCCAGGCCGCGCATCTCGAGGACTTCTCGCTCCGCATCCTCCTGCCGGCTGCCCGCGTCCTCGTCGAGGCCGGAACGGACGAGGAGCGCGAGTTCGTACGGGGTCAGCTGGCGGTCGTCGCAGCTGTGATCGCGCAGCGCACGACGGACGAGGGCGTCCGCGTACGCTGGTTCCGAGGCCCTCTGGGGCGGGAGCTGTCCGCCCTCACGGGCTTCACAGAGGCAGATTGTCCGACGGAGGCGGTTGCCACCGTGCCCGGTGTCGACGTCGCCGAGGACGACCCGCGCCTCCTCTGGCTCCTCATCGAGGGCCGCACGAATCGCGAGATCGCCGACGAGCTCGGCGTGGGGGAGGACGTTGTCACGAGGCGCCTTGTGGAGATGTACGCGCGGATCGGCGTCTCCTCGCGCGGAGAGGCTGCCGTCTTCGCGCTGCGGGAGAAGGTGGTCTAGCGATGCTGCGGGCGCGGGTCGACCGCCATCGCTGCATCGGCGCGGGGAACTGCATCACGATCGCCCCGACCGCCTTCGACTGGCTCAAAGGCGACCTCGGAAAGGCGGACGTCGTCGACGTCGAGAGCGTCGAAGAGGAGCTGCTCCGGGCGGCCGCAGCCGCGTGCCCGACCGACGCGATCGTCATCGAGGAGGTCGAGGAGCTCCTCCCGTGGCAGCTGAGAGGCCGCGGCGGGCCCGACCGCCGCGTTCTGAAGACGTTCATGTTCACGGACATCGTCAAGTCGACGAACCTCGCCGAGGCCATGGGCGACGACGCCTGGCTCGAGCTCCTGCGCTGGCACGATGAGACGCTGCGCTCGACGTTCGCCTCCCATCAGGGCGAGGAGGTGGGCACGACCGGCGATGGGTTCTTCGTCTCCTTCGACAGCCCCGATGCGGCGCTTGCGTGCGCCGTCGCCATACAGCGGCGGCTCGCCGACCACCGCCGCCAGCACGGCTTCGCGCCGCAGGTGCGGATCGGCCTGCACGCCTCAGAGGCGGCGCAGGTCGAGGGAGACTTCCGCGGACGGGGTGTCCACGAGGCGGCGCGCATCGCGGCGCTCGGTGAGGGGGACGAGATCGTCGCGAGCAAGGCGACGGTCGGCGATGCGGCGCAATACCCCGTGTCGGAACCGCGGACGGTCGAGCTGAAGGGGCTCTCCGAGCCGGTCGAGGTCGTCTCCGTAGACTGGCGGTGAAGACGATGGCCTTTACGTAGCAGCCGGACTCCTACGACCGGTTCATGGGTCGCTACTCGGGGACGCTCGCGCCTCAGCTCGCGGATCTCGCCGGAGTCGAGCCAGGGCAGCGGGCGATCGACGTGGGGTGCGGCCCCGGAGTGCTCACCGCTGAGCTCATGGCTCGCGTCGGCGCTGAGAACGTCGCGGCCGTCGACCCCTCCGTCCAGTTTGTCGCTGCAGCCCACGAGCGCCACCCGGGCGTCGATGTCCGTCAGGCGACCGCAGAGGCGTTGCCATTCGACGACGATTCCTTCGACGTCGCGCTCGCGCAGCTCGTCGTTCACTTCATGACGGATCCCGTAGCCGGCCTGCGCGAGATGGCACGCGTGACGCGCTCGGGCGGCGTCGTCGCAGCCTGCGTGTGGGACTTCGGAGGGGACCGCGACCCGCTCAACATCTTCTGGAAGGCGGCGCGCGACGTCGACCCCGGAGTCGAGGACGAGTCGAGCCTCGCCGGCGCGCGGCAGGGCGAGCTCGCACAGACTCTTCGAAACGGCGGGCATCCGCGAGATCGCGGAGTCCGAGCTTCGTCGTCCCCGTCGAGCACGCGACGTTCGAGGAGTGGTGGAGCCCGTTCCTGCTCGGTGTCGGGCCTGCGGGCGCCTACGTTCGCGGCCTCGATCCCGCACGGCTCGAGACGCTGGAGGATCGGTGCCGCGAGCTCACGCCGGATCCCTTCAGGCTCGACGTGGTCGCCTGGGGCGTCCGCGGCGTCGTCTAGCCGGCGGCGGCCTCCTCGTACGCGAACGGCTGGTACGTCCCGAAGTACCAGATGTTCCCCTCGAGATCCTTCGCGCCGTAGTCGCGCGAGCCATAGTCCGTGTCGAACGGCTCGCGGACGATCTCGGCGCCTGCCTCGCGTGCGCGAGCGCAGTGTGCGTCGGGATCGTCGACGACGACGTAGATGCGCCGCCGGCGCCGGCCGCGCTGCGTGTCCGGCCTCGCCGGGCCGAACATGACGAGGCCGTTGCCGAGTCGGAGCTCGGCGTGGCGGACGGCGCCGTCGTCGCCGTAGACCGCGTGGCGCTCGGCGCCGAACGCCGTCGTCAGGAAGTCGATCGCGGCGGCCGGCGTCGTCGTAGACGAGGGCTGGGAAAGACCGTCGGGTGGCTCATCGCTGCTCCTTTCGTCGTGTCGACCTCACCGTACGGCGTGGCAGCCACGCGGGTCTTGGACGAATTTGACGCTAGGCGGCGACCGCGCCCGACGGCGCGATCGCCGCACGGAACCGCCTCGGGCTGACGCCGGCGAGCTCGCGGAACTCGCGGCTCAGGTGTGCCTGGTCGGCATATCCGCAGTCGTATGCGATCTCCGCGAGCGCGCCGTCCTGGCTCGCGAAGGGCCGTCGTCGGCGCGGTCGAAGCGCATCACGCGCGCGACGGTCTTCGGCGTGAGGCCGATCTGCTCGCGGAACCGCGAGATCAGCCGTCGGTGGCTCCAGCCGAGCTCGGTCGCGATCGTCGCGCGATCGGCGTCCGACCCTGCGTCTCGTGGAGATGGCCGCCACGACCACGCGACGGCAGGATCGGCGGGCCGTGCCGCGGCTAGCCGGCGGAGGAGGAACGCGTCCACGAGGTCGAATCGTTCCGACCAGTCCGCCGTCTCACGAAGGCGTTCCTCGAGCTCCCGTGCCCCGGGCACGAGCAGGTCGAGGTCGACGGCCTCGTTCGCAAGCTCGTGCATGGCAACGGCGAACAGGCGGTGGGCTCCCTGTGGAGTAAGCCGAAGCTCCACGCAGGCCCAGGCTGCTTCGCCGCAGACGGTCGACGGCTGCGTGCCCAATCCAGCCGTAAACGAGTCGAGGCGCTGCCGGCCGTCGACCTCCCACGGCGTGCCGAGATTGAAGATCAGCGGGACGCCGGGAAACGGCACCTCGCGGAGCCGCCGATGCCAGTCCGCGCGTCTGACGCCAGCCTTCGACTCCGCGGACGACGAGCGCACGCAAGGGAGCGGGTGGATCGCGGCGCGCAACCTCCCATCGGCCGCCTCCGTCTCGTGCCGTTCGACACGCACGCCTGAGGTTACGCGCTGCGGCTGCGCAGCACCCTGACGGCGCTCGCCATCACGCTCCTAGCCGCGGACAAGACGTGCCGTTTCGCCCGCATGCCACGTCAAGCCGAGCGCACGGAAGCGCTCATCGGCCTGCTCGACGAGCGACTCGTCCTCGCGGACGATCCCGAGGGCGCGCAGCGCGAACGGCTCGAGGTACGTGCCCGGCGAGAGGAGCTCCGGTGCTTCCTCCTCGATCAGCGCGCGCTCGCGAAGCGCCGCGAGCGCGTCGAGGCGGATCGAGATGCCGGCCGAGGTGGTACCCGGTGCGCCGCTTGGCGACGAGATCGTCCTGTCCCAGCAGGCGCCGCACGGCGTCGAGGTCGCCGCGGAGCAGCTCGAGGCGCACGCGTGGGCCTTCGAGCACGAGGCCGTGGCCCTCCATCCGCAGCTCGTCGGCCCGCTCGAGCAAGCGCGTTCGCCGCCGCGCTGTTCCCGGCGATCTCCTCGGCGAGCGCGCAGAGCAAGCATCGAGCGCGGGTTGCGGACGCACGGCGTCTCGAGGTTCGCCTCCGACCGCGGCCTCCGCCTCGGCGCGCATCCTCCGGACGCCCTCCCAGTCGCCGACCAGCTCCTCGACCTCCATCGGCACCGCGACGGCATGCACCCGGTGGTGCGGCGTCAGGCCGACGTTCATGTCGTGGACCCTGCGTCCCGAGCTGCCGGGCCTCGTCGAAGTGCCCGAGGGCGAGCGCGGGCCAGACCGCGGACGAGGTCCGGATCGGCGACGAGCTCCGGGTCGGAGACGGTGTCCGAGAGCTCGAACGCGCGCCGGGACCACAGCCAGCGAGCTCTCGTAGTCGCGCTCGCGAAAGGCCACGCTCGACCGGACGGCCAGCGCCGAGAAGCGCAGATTGGGGTCGCCGGTCTCCTCGGCGATGGCGCTCGCCTCGTCGGCCTCCGTCGTCGCTCCCGCCCCAGAGCGCGCGCGCGATCAGCACCTTCGCGCGGGTCGGCCCGTCGGCGGGCATCGAGCTCGAGCGCGCGCTCGATCCACTCTTCGATCCGCTCCGGGTCGGGTGTCTGACGCCACATGCCGACCCGCAGCAGCGTCTCGCGCGCGAGGTCGCGGTACATGTCGGCGATCTCCACCGGATCGTCGGAGAGCTCGATCGCCGTCTGCATCGCCTCCCCGAACGGCTCGCCGTCGTACTTGAGCGCGTGGGCCCGACCGATCTCGTGCCAGATCGCGCTCTGGACGGGTCGCGGCGGCGTCGAGCGCGAGCGCCCCGTCAGGAGGGCCAGTCCCTCGTCGATCTCGTAGCGGCCGAGCGCGAGCTCGCGCGGCGCGGCGCAGCCACTCGATCGCCTTCTCCCGGAGCTCGAGCAGCCGCTCGTCCTCGCCGACCCAGGCCAGGTCGGCGTCCTCGGGCCGCACGGCCTGCGCGTAGTGGTGGGCGAGGATCGCCGCGTACTCGTCCTCGCGCCGCCGACACGCCGCTCGACCCACTCGGCGAATGCGGCATGGAGGTGCGCCCGGCGCGCCTTCGGGATGCTCGCGTAGGCGACCTCTCGCGTCACGGCGTGCTTGAAGACGTACTCGCGCTCGCCCTCCATCGACGAGCCGGAGCTCAGCCGGACGAAGTCGCGCTGCTCGAGCTGCCGGAGATCGGGGTGGGCGTCTGGGCAGAGCTCGTAGACCGGCCCGCTCCAGAACGTGCGCCCGATCACGGAGGCGGCCTGGAGCGCCTCCTTCTCCGCCGGCGTCGAGGAGGTCGATGCGGGCGGCGACGACGGCCTGGACCGTGTCCGGTAGGACGAAGCCCTCGGGGAGCTCGCGCATCGTCCAGGTGCGCCTTCTCGCGTCAGCAGGCCCTCGTCGATCAGCGAGGCCAGCACCTCCTCGAGGAAGAACGGGATTGCCCTCGCCGTGGGCGAGGACGCTGCCACAGCGGCGTCGGGCGGGCTCGTGCCGAGCAGCTGCTCGACGAGCTCCCGGCTGGCGCGAGCGGTCAGCGGCTCGAGGCTGAGCGTTCGCTCCCCGGCCGACCGAAGCCCGGATGGGTCGTCGAGGAACTCCGGCCGCGCGGTGGCGAGGACGAGCAGCGGGCCGCGCACGTGGTCGAGCAGGTGCTCGACGAGCTCGAGCAGCGGCTCCTCGGCCCAGTGCAGGTCCTCGATCAGGACGGCCGCCGGTCGCTCCGCCGTCGAGCTCCGAGAGCAGCTCGACCCACGCGTCCTGGAAGCGGTCGCGCGCGACGAGAGGGTGCAGGTCGTGGGCGACGTCGATCCCGAGCGCGAGGCCGAGCACCTCGCGGTCACCGAGCCGGTCGCGAATGCTCGCGGCGGGCTCGTCCTCGCGGACGCCGAGCTGCTCCTTGCAGCACCTCGCCGAGCGGCCGGTAGGCCGACTGCCCGTACGGGAGGCAGCGCCCCGTGCGCTGGAGCGGCTGCGGGTCTTGCTCGGCCAGCCACCCCCAGAGCTCGCGCACGAGGCGCGTCTTGCCGACGCCGGCGTCGCCGACGATCGTGACGAGACCGGGCGCTCCTCGCGACACGACCGCCGCGTATGCCTCCTGCAGCTCGCCAAGCTCCTCGTCGCGGCCGACGAAGGCGAGCGTTGAAGTCGCCGACCCCGCGCGGCCGCATCAGCGAGAGCGCGCGGACGAGGCGCCTGCACGCGACGCCGCCCGCCTTGCCCTTCGCCTCGACCGTCCGCGGCTCGGAGAACTCGAACGCGCCGCGCACCGCCGCCACCGTCCGCTCGCCGACGAGCGTCTCGCCCGGCGCCGCCGCCTGCTCGAGCCGCGCGGCGACGTTGACCGCGTCCCCGGTGACGAACGACGAGCCCTCGCGCGGCCGCCCGACGATCACCTCGCCGGTGTTGACGCCGATCCGGAGCGACGAGCTCGTCGCCGAAGAGCTCGTGCAGGCGCCGCTGCATCGCAGAGCGCGCGTGGAGCGCGCGCTCGGCGTGGTCCTCGAGCGCGGCCGGGACGCCGAAGACGGCCATCACCGCGTCGCCGGCGAACTTCTCGACCGTGCCGCCGGCGCTCTCGATCTCGGCCGTCATCGCCTCGTAGAACTGCTCGAGACGAAGGCGGACCCGCTCGGGGTCTTCGCCGGACGCGAGCGCGGTCGAGCCGACGAGGTCGGCGAACAGCACGGTCGCGACCTTGCGCTCCTCTCCGGACCCGACCTGATCCGGCACACACGGATTGTGACTGCTGTCAGGCGCGAGGCACCGTGCGGCGCCCGTCCAGCCGGATCGACCAGGGCTCGATCGAGGCGATCTCGAGGTGCGAGCCCGCCCACGGGTCACGGGCAAGCGTCTCGCGGACTGCGTCCTCCGACTCGGCCTCGACCGCGTGCAGGGCGCGGTCGTCCTCGAGCGGCCCGCCGAGGACGATGAAGGCGTCGTTCACGAGCCCGTCCATGAACGCCGCGTGGTCGAGCCACGCAGATTGACCTTCGAGCGGCAGCGAGTGGTCGTACTCGGGCCCGGACCTGCGCATGGTGACGAGAAACATCGGCACGCCATGGTTCTAGCGGATAGCGTCGCCGCATGAGCGCGAGCCCTGTCCCTCTGCGCCGAAACCGCGACTTCATGCTGCTCCAGAGCGGGCAGCTGCTCTCCAACCTCGGTACGCAGTTGACGGTGATCGCGTACCCGTTGCTTGTGCTCGCGCTCACGGGATCGCCGGCCAAGGCCGGGATCGTGGGCTTCGCCCGCTTTCTTCCTCGGGGGCTGTTCGCACTTCCTGCGGGCCTCTGGGCTGATCACTGGAACCGCAAGTGGCTGATGGTCGGCGGCGACGCTGTGCGCGTCGTCGCCACCGGAGTACTCGTGCTCGCGATCGTGCTCGACGTCGGCGGCTTCTGGTGGATTCCAGTGATCGCGTTCGTGGAGGGCACGGCCGCGACCGTGTTCGGCGCGGCGTATCCGGGCGCCGTCCGCGCGGTCGTGTCGCAGCCGCAGCTTCCGGACGCGATAGCCGTACAGACCGGCCGTGGCGCCGTCGTCCAACTGGCGGGCGCCCCGATCGGCGGCGCGCTCTTCACGGTCGCCCGCGCGCTGCCGTTCGTCGTCGACGTCCTCTCGTACGCGTTCTCGCTCGTCAGCGTGCTGCTCATGCGAACGCCCTTCCAGGGCGATCGCGAGCACGAGACGACGCCGATGCGCTCGCGGCTCAACGAAGCAACGAGCTACATGTGGCGCCAACCGTTCCTGCGCACGTGCGCGCTCATCTTCGGACCGCTCAACTTCGTTGCGTTCAGCCTCCTCTTCTCCCTCGTCGTGATCGGACACGACCAGGGGCTGCGAGGCGGTGCGATCGGCCTGCTGCTGTCCGCGTTCTTCGGCGTCGCGCTCGTCGGCACGTTCCTCGCCAAGCACGTGCGCGGGGCGTTGCCGCCCTGGGGCGTGCTCATCCTCGAGCTGTGGACGTGGACGTGCTGTGTCGCCTTCGTCATCTGGCCGAACGTCTACGTCCTCGCCGTGAGCATCCTGCCGAGCGCGCTCGCGCTGCCGTCTACCGACTCGGTGGTCCACGGATATCGGATGGCGATGACGCCCGACCGGCTCCTCGGCCGCGCGGAGGCGGTGTGGAGCACGTTCGCGGTGCTGATGGCGACCGTCGCCCCGCTCGTGATGGGGTATGTGATCCAGGAGGTGTCGGCGCGGGCTGCTGTCGGCATCTGCGCCGCGCTCGCGCTAGCGCTCGCCGTCTGGGGGACGACGAGTCGCGCGATCCGGCATGCACCCGCGATCGACGAGCTCGGGGACTTCCCGGCTACGCCGGCCGAAGCGCTGTGAGCGCGATGCGGGAGCCTAGGCCGCGTGCGCGACCCAGGCGGTGACGGTCTCGTCGCGGCCGCGGACGTCGAGCGTCCGCGACTCGAGACCAGCGGTGTCGAGCCCCGCCGCCGTGGCCGCGTCCGCCGTGACGAGGATCTCGCCGGCGGCCGCCTCGGAGGCGAGGCGGGCCGTCGTGTTCACCGGGTCGCCGAGCGCCGTGAAGTCGTGTGCGTCGCCTTCACCGACGACGCCGACGAATGCGCGGCCGGTGTGGACCGCCGCGCCGACCGGGACCCAGGGCTCGTCGCCGTCGTTGCCCGTCTCCCGCATCAGCTCGCGTGCGGCGGCGATCGCGTCCGAAGCATGGTCCTCGCCGGCGAAACCGGGGATGAAGAGCGCGACCACCTCGTCGCCGACGAACTTGTCCACGAGGCCGTCGCGCGTGTCGACGACCTTGGCCGCGACGCCATAGAAACGGGCCATCAGCTTCGAGAACTCGGGCGCCGGCGTCCGCTCGGCGAGCGCTGTCGAGCCGCGGACGTCCGCGAAGAGAAACGACAGCTCGATCTCGGCGCCGCCGGGGATCTTGAGCACGTGCTTGAGGCACCCGCGGCAGAGCCGCCGGTTGATCTTCGAGCTGCCGAATCCGAACGGACGCAGAATCACGCTTCCCGGGCGCCCAAACGGCGCCGCGCAGAGCTTGCAGCGCGGCTCCGAGGGCAGGTGCTTCATCAGGCTTCTCGTCCGCTGAAGACCGCGGACCTCGCCCATCAACGCCTCGCGCCACTCCTGCTCGTGGGAGTGGAGATGCTCCTCCGTCGCCACCGCCGCATTCTGCCCTGCGGTGTCGTCCCAGGTCAAAGTTCGCACTTTGCGAGAACTTCGTCCGGAGGCACCTTGACGCGCGAGGCGCGATGCGCAAGAGTCGTCACGTCAAGTCCTGTGGGCCCTCGGGTTCGCAGGGCTTGACGCTTTGTAGGGTCCTTTTTAGTCGGCGACCGTTCTCGCGAGGCTCGCGAGTGCTTCGTCTCGCACGGACATCCGGCCTTCGCGGTGGCCGTATTCGGCCAGGATTGCGTTGACGCTGAGCGCGATTACGCGTGCCCGGACGAGATCGTCGTCGGCCGCAGGCCCGTACGCGTCGACGAACCCTTTCCGCCTCGTGGGCGTGAAGGCGCTCCAGTAGAGCAGGAGGTCGACGCCGGGAGTCGCCGCGCAGATGTCGCCCCAGTCGATCACACCGGCAAGGACACCGCCGCTGTCGATCAGTGCGTGGCGGAAGTGGAGGTCGCCATGTGCGAGCACCGTCCGTTCGGGCGGCGCCAGAAGCCGCGCCTCGTCGAGGAGGGCCCAGGCTCGGTCGGGCACGTTCCAGAGACCGAGCTGTTGGACCGACTCGAGGTGTTGCTGCGCGAGCGGCGCCGCGCCGCGTCATGTCTGAGCGGCCGTTCGGATCGTGAGGCAACTCGGCCGGCGGCTCGATTGCGTGAAGCGCCCGCAGGAACGCACCGAGCTCGCGTGCGAGCCGCCCCTCGTCCACCTGACCGCCGCGAAGCTCCTCTCCGGGGATGAAGCGAGCGCCGAGGTACGGCCAGGGATACGCGTCGCTCGGTGCGCCGTGAAAGACCGGCTCGGGCACGGCAATCGGGAGCTGGGGGGCGATGGCGGGGAGGATGGCAAGCTCGCGTTGGACGAGCGGAACAGCGATCGCGCGCCGCGGGAAGCGGAAGGCCCACTCGCCGTCGACGAGCCAAACGGTGTTGTCCCAGCCCTCGCCGATCTGCTCGAGGGCGTGGAGCTCGAGCTCGGGGAACTGGCTCCCGATCAGACGCCTCGCCAGCTTTCGGTCGACGGCGATCTCGGGCGTCCACGCCATCACGGGAGCCTACGCTCAGGATCGAAGCCGTTTCCGCCGATAGAGCTGTCATGCACCGGTTCGTGGCAGGGATCGCGCTCGTCGTCGCGCTCGCGGCGTCGCCCGCGTCGGCTAGGCCGGACACGGCATGGACGCGGCACGCGGGGCCCGGGTTCTCCCTCTCGCTTCCCTCGACGTGGTACGACGCGAGCAACCAGCGCGCGAAGCTGCTCGCCGAGGTGCGGAAGCTCTACAAGGACGACGACCAGCTCGCGTCGATGATCGACGGGCTGCTCTCCTCGAGCAACGGCAATATCAGCGTGAAGATGATCGCGTTCGATCTCGATCAGAGCTCGCTGGATGCGGGATTCGCGACGAACCTCAACGTCGTTCGGGAGCGAACGAACCTCCCGCTCGCGGCCTGGCGCGAGGGCGCCCTCAAGCTGCTCAATGCGACGTCGTTCGTCAAGCAGCCGATCTGGTGGCAGAACGTGAAGCTGGGCGCCGAGAAGGCCGTTCGGTTCCGCTACCAGGCGCAGTTCACCGTGAAGGGCAAGCCGCTCGTCGCGTCGATCACGCAGTACGGGATCGTCAAGAACGGCGCTGCGCTCGTGCTGACGTACACGACTCTGCCGAAGCTCGCTGGCGCGTATCGGGCTCGCTTCGAGCAGAGCGCGAAGAGCCTGCGGATCCCGTAAGCACCCTAAGCACCCGGGCACGCGCGACCCGAATCTCTACCCGGCGCCGAGCGCCTCGTAGATCTCTCGGAGGTGCGGCTCGCAGTCTGTGAACGTCTCGACGACGGAGGGGTCGAACTGGTGGGCGGCCTCGGCTGCGATCTCCTCGACGGCGGCGCCCCACGGGCCGGCTTTCCGGTACGGCCGATTCGTCGTCATCGCGTCGAGCGAGTCGGCGATGGCGAAGATGCGCGCCCCGATCGGGATCTCGTGCTCGCGGAGCCGATCCGGATAGCCCGTGCCGTCCCAGCGCTCGTGGTGGGACCGGATCACCGCCAGCCCTTGCCCCTGGAGGAGCGGCACGCGCTGAAGGATCTGCTGGCCGAGCACCGTGTGCGTCTGGATGACGCCGCGCTCGGCGTCGGTCAGGGGCCCATTCTTCTTGAGGATCTCGTCAGGGATCCCGATCTTGCCCATGTCGTGGAGGAGAAAGCCGTACTCGAGGCCTGGGTCGTCGAGCAGCTGCGGGTTGTAGATCTCCGCGAGCTGGAGCGCATAGCGCACGACGCGTTGCGAGTGGACACCGGTGTGATCATCTTTCTCAGCGAGCGCGCGCGCGAGGGCGGTCACGGTCTCCTCGTACGCCGACTGGATGAGCGAGCGCTGGACGCGCTCGACCTCGAGCAGGCGGCGGAGGTCCTGGGCGTAGAGGAGCAGCTGCTCGTCGGGCCGCTCGTCGACCATCAAGCGGTACGGGCCTTCGGGTAGCCGGCCCGCGAGCCGCTCGATCATCTCGAGGAGATCGAGTGGGCTGAACGGCTTCCGCACGAATGCCTCGGCGCCGGCCTTGTCGTCTGTCGCGTCCGTGCCGGTGAGGAGGACGACCGGGATGTCCGCGGTGCTCGGGTCGGACTTCAGCTTGCGGCAGAACGTGATGCCGTCCGTGTCGGGCAGAGCGACGTCCAGCACGATCACGTCCGGACGGCGGGCTTCGATGCGCTGCTCCGCCTCGGCCGCCGTTCCGGCCTCGTCGACGTCGACGTCGACGATCTCGAATGTCGTGCGAAGGAGCATGCGGAGGTTCGGCTGGTCGTCCACAACGAGCAGCCGCAGCGCCCGGCGATCCTCGGCGGCGCCGTGCGGCTCGATCTCGGAAACGTGGTCGGGCACGGCCTGGAGCTGCGCCGGAGCGGGGCGTGGACGCTCGTGATCGCGCTCGTACACCATGACGCGGTCCTTGCCTGCGGCCTTCGCCACATAGAGCGCAGCGTCCGCACAGCGAACGAGGTCGTCCTTCGCCGCAGCATGCCCGGGGAACTCTGCGATGCCCACTGACATGGTCGTCAGGCCCTCGATTCTTCGCTGCTCGGCAAGGGCGGCGCGGAATCGCGCCGCGGCCACGGTCGCGTCGCCTGCATCGCCGTGGATCACGACTGCGAGCTCGTCGCCGCCGATCCGGAAGATCTCCTCGTTCGGACGCGTGTGGCCGATGAGAATGCGCGCCAGTGCGATCAGCGCGCGATCGCCTTCGGCATGGCCGTAGGTGTCGTTCGTGTGCTTGAAGTCGTCGAGGTCGAGGAGAATCAGCGCGAGCGGCTCGCCGAGCTCATCAGCCTGCTCGAGTGCGCGATCTACGTGCTCGTCGAAGGCTCGCCGGTTGCCGAGGCCGGTGAGCGCGTCGCGGCGAGCCTCCTCGTCGCTGAGCGCGAGCTTGCGCCTCGCGCCGAGCGCACCGGAGGCGATGTCCGCGACTGCGCGGACGAGCTCGACGTCCAGCTCGAACTGGACGCTGGCTGGCATCACGGCGAGGAGCACGCCGAGGTTGTCGCCGTTCGCGATCAGCGGCAGCGCGAGTGCTGCGCCCGTGGCGGCGTCGAAGATCCGGTAGATGTCAATCAGCTCCCGACCGCCTGCCCACACGGCCTCCGACTGGCTGTGGGCGCGCCGGACGACCTCGGGGATCTCTGTCTTCCCGCGATCC
Source organism: uncultured Actinomycetes bacterium (assembly GCA_963826585.1). Classification (GTDB taxonomy): domain Bacteria; phylum Actinomycetota; class Thermoleophilia; order Gaiellales; family Gaiellaceae; genus PALSA-612. Next base: position 439,572 of record CAWGXP010000001.1, on the reverse strand, counting down.
GCGAGGGCGATGCCGGGAGGGCCGGCGATCGCGGCCGGGGCGATCCCGATCGCACCGGAGACGTAGGCGCCGACGACGATCGCACCGGTCAGGTCGATGGTCTCACTCGCGACGACGCTCATCAGCGCGCGCTCCGTTAGCGGTCGGGCGAGGGTGTGGGCGAGACGGAGGAGCGGTTGGCTCGCACCCGCAATCGCGCGCTCGAGCTCCCACAGGGGCGCGCCCTTCACGCACACGGAGCTCGCGCCTGCGTCGAGCATCGACTGGATGACTTTGCTGTCGTCGAGGCCCGTGAACGCAACCACGCGCGTCTCGGGGCGGTGCTCGCGGATCTGCCGCGTGGCCTCGGCGCCGTCAAGCCCGGGCAGGGCGAAGTCCATGAGCACGACGTCGGGCGAGAGCTCCCTTGCCTTGCTCACGGCGTCGTGGCCGTCCGAGACCTCCCCGACGATCTCGATCTCCGGGTGGCCGCCGAGCAACGTCTCCAGAAGCCTTCTGGCCTCGGCCGAATCGTCGCAGATGAGCAGTCGAATCACGGCGCCACCGTCCTTCGTGTTTCGTCCTCCTATGGGAGTCGACCAGTAACCGCCGGGGGGGCATCACTCAAACGAGCGATAGCGTGTTCCGGCGACTTGCCACCCAATCGAGGGAAGGAGAGAGAAATCTGCGCTTGAAGCTAGATTCATGCCACGACAGTGGTGGGTCCTCGTGTTCGGGCTCGCTCTCGGAGTGATCGTCAGCTCGAGCGTGTCCGCATCCCCGAACCTCAAGGGTCCTGGCGTCGTGCGCATCACCAACGAGCAGCTCTCGAGCACGCGCGTCGACGTCGGCACGGTGGGCCTGAGCCCGGGCGACGTCCTAGTCGTCACGCAGCTCGTTTTCAACCGCCGGATCACGATGCACGCGATCGGGCACGAGGAGATGCTGTGCACATATCTCGGCAGGGGCGGCGTGCTCGGAGGTGGCTCGCGCAGCTGCGAGATCACGGTCTATCTCCCCGAAGGCAGGATCGTCGCCTCCGGCGCGGTGCACAACCTCGTTCTCTATTCGCTCCCCGTCGTCGGTGGAACGGGGATCTACGACAACGTCGGTGGCAGCCTGACCGTCACGCAGCTCACGAGCTCGCCGCGACGCCAGCTGTTGCTGTTTCGTCTGACGGTCTAGGGTCCACTGGCCATGGACATGACTCCCAGAGCAAGCCGCCGGGGGTCTCTGGAGAACGCGTCGATTCTCGTCGTCGAGGACGACCGCGCTCTTCGCGAGTTCCTGGTCACGGCGCTTCGAGAGGACTTCGCCGTGGCTGTCGCGACGAACGGCGAGGAGGCATTCGAGATCGCACAGATCGTTCAGCCCGACGTAGTCCTCCTCGACGTCATGCTGCCGGGAAGGAGCGGCCTCGACGTGCTCCGGCAGTTCCGCGCGGATCCCCACCTAGAGGGAGTGCGTGTGCTCGTGATGACGGCGTTCAGCGAGATCGAGCCCAGCGAAGCTGCTGCGGCAGGCGCGGACAGCTTCCTTGCCAAGCCGTTCGACATCGACGAGCTGATCGCGGCGATCAGGGACCTCCTTGGGTCTGACAGCTGACACCCAGCTGGAGTCCACCGGTCGACCGAGCTCGGGTACGCGGCGACCTCGCGGCTTCGCAACGAAGCGTCCAAATCTGTCGCTCGTCGCGCGGATCGTTGCGGCGAGCGCGTTGCTGGCGGTGCTCGTCAGCGCGGCGTTCGCAATTCTCGTCATCGCGCTCTCCGATCTCCGGACGACGACGAGCGAGGCAAACCGCTCGAAGGACGTCACCTCCGGGACGCTCGTGCTCGAGCGAGACCTTGCAGCGCTCGAGACCGGCCTACGCGGCTACATCAACACCGGGGACCCGAGGTTCCTGCGGAGCTGGCGTGATGCGAGGAGCGCTCTCGCGTCGTCGTCGGCAGCGTTTCGCGCGCAAGCCGTAGACAACCCCGCGCAGGAACGACGGGCGCACCGGCTCGTGGGTGCGATCGACGACTACGTCGCCGACTACGCCGACCCTCTTGTCGCGATCGCCCGCGTGAACCCGTCCATCGCGCGCTCGCCTACGGCGGTCAAGGAAGGTCGGAGGCGGCTGGAGGCGATCCGGAACGAGATCGCGACGATGCTCAGGATCGAGAACGATCTCGCCACAAACCGCGTTTCGTCGGCGAAGCGGCAGGCGAGCCGGGCGATCGCGGTGGGGCTCGGAGCGCTCGCGATCTCCGTCGTGCTCGTGCTCCTGTTCGGGGCGGTTCTTGCCAGGAGCGTCGCCCGGCCTATTCGCCGAACGTCGGAGGCAGCGACGGAGGTGGCCGGAGGTGACCTCGCGGTACGTGTCCCGGAAACCGGCCCCGGCGAGGTCGGCGAGCTCGCCCTGGCGTTCAACCAGATGGCGGCCTCGCTCGAACGTGGGCAACGGGAGCTCGAAGGGCAGAACGCGCAGCTCCGCGAGAGCGAGCGCCTCCGTTTTGAGCTTGTCAGCGCGGTCTCCCACGAGGTGCGCACGCCGCTCGCGTGCGTGCTCGGCTACACGACGCTGCTGCTCACACGTGAGGTAAGTGAGGAAGAGCGTCGGCAGTACCTGGAGATCATCACCGACGAGGCGAGGCGGCTCGAGTCTCTCGTCGATGACCTCGTCGACGCCAAGCGCATCGAGGAGGGACGACTCGTGCTCGAGGAGGAGCTCTTCGACCTCAGTGCTGTCGTACAGGAGCAGGTTGAGAGCTTCGGGGGCCGGAGCCCTGAGCACGTCCTGCACGTGGATCAGAGCGAGTCGCTCGTCGTCCACGCCGATCGCGGCCGCATGGCACAAGTCGTCGCCAACCTGCTCTCGAACGCCATCAAGTACTCGCCTGAGGGAACGACGGTCGACATTGTCGCTAAGCGCGAGAACGGGGTCGTGCGCGTCGCCGTACGCGATGAAGGCGACGGCATCCCGCCCCAGGACCGGTCTCGGATCTTCTCGAAGTTCTTCCGGGGAGACGCGGCGCAGAGCGGTGTGGGAGGCGTCGGGCTCGGGCTCGCGATCTCACGCGAGATCGTCGAGGCGCACGGTGGGCGGATGGGCTTCGAGAGCGAACAGGGCCAGGGTGCGCTGTTCTGGTTCGAGCTCCCCCTCGCCGACGAGTCAGCGCCCGCCTAGCCGATTTTCTGGACGGCCTTGCAGGCGGCGCTCATCGGGCGAGGCGTGGACATCTTCATGTTGAGCAGGCCCTTCCCGAGCAACGTCTCGGTGGGGCTGCCGTTAACGTCCGTCTGCGTATAGGTGGCACCGCCGCGAAGTTTCGCCGCCTGGCCCGTCCCTCCGGTGATCGCGACAGTGCCCGTCGCAGGGATGAATCGTGAGCCCGGCTTGAACACGCCATGGTCCAGTGAAGCGGTGAAGCACAGGGACCCGATGCCGGGCGACGAGAACGTCGCGACGACGATGCCCTTGTAGTCGTTCTTCGCGTCGATGTCGTACCGCGCGACGTACTTCCCGCCCTTCGCAAGTGCCTTGTAGGGCACGCCCGTGACCTTCCCCGCGACGTATACGGCGGCGACCGCGACGCCGCGCACGCTTCCCGAGAACGTCCCCTTGCCGGTGACGCCGAGCAGGAGGTCGCCCTGCTCCGTCCCGCCACTCGTCTCTGCATAGGTCATCTTGGATGTGAACCCGCTCGCGACCAGGCGTTGGAGCATCGAAGAGGCGTGCGGCGCCCCGAGCAGCCCCACGAGCAGCACGACCGCGAGTGCGAGCCTGAGCGGATGGCGCCTGACCACGCGCGGCATCGTAACGCGATCGAGGCAAAAGCGACGAGAGGCTCCGTCGGAGCCTCTCGTCGTCTCGTGGAGGGAGCAGGAAGCGAGGAGGATCAGATGTTCGGATTCCCTCCGAGGCTGCTCTGTCCGAAGCTGCTGTCATCCGGGTTGCCGGGTCCCATCTGGGGTCCGAAGAACTCGTGGTGGAACCGCATGCCGAAGTGCTCGTCCGGACCGGCGAAGCCCTTGCGGTTGACCAGGTCGTCGATCCGAGACTCGAGGCCGGCGACGATCTCGTCCCGCTGCGCGTCGGTCAGCTTGCCGTCCTTCACCGCCTGGTCGAGCTTGGCCTTGGCGTCTGACAGCATCGCGCTCTTCAGGCCCTCGACGGACTTGCCCTCCGCCTTCGCGACGTCGGCGAGGGACTGGCCCGACTGGAGCTTCGTCGCGAGCTCGGACACGGTCAGCCCGAGGTACTGCGCGGCCGCGTCGAGCTTGCCCCCGAGTGGGCCGAACCCCGGTGGGCCGAAGCCGTGGTGGCCGAAGCCGCCGAACCCGCGCGGGCCGAGGAAGAGCCCCGGTCCGAGGGAGTCGCCCGACTCGATCCGCTGGCGCAGGGCATCCGCCTGCTCCTGGGAGAGCCGGCCGTCCTTCACCGCGGCGTCGAGACGCTCGAGCGCCGCGGCCTTGTACGCATCCTCGAGCTTCTGCTGAGTCACGCCGAGCTTCTTCGCAACTGCTGCGTCGAAAGCGTCGCGCTCGGCCTTCGGGTCGAAGACGCCGGACGTCTTCGCTACGGCCGCCCCTGCGCCGACTGCAACGGCCGCGACCGCCGCTGCCACGATAAGCGTGCGCTTCGTGAGGTGCTTGGTTATCTCCATGGTCTGCATCGAAGCATCGTTTGCTGAGAGGTTCCTGAAAAGCCCCTAAAGAGTCGTTGTGAACGCCAGCCGGAAGATCGTGCCGCCTCCGTCGGCGGCTTCGACCGACACATGGCCGCCGTGCGACTCCGCCACCTGGCGGACGATTGCGAGGCCGAGCCCGGATCCGGGCATTCCGCGGGCTTCCGTCGCGCGGTAGAAGCGGTCGAAGACGTGCGGTAGGTCGTCCGCGGGGATGCCAGGCCCATGGTCGCGAACCGTCACGGCGTTCCCCTGTACGGCCACCTCGACTGGCCGGCCCGGCGCGCTCCACTTGGCGGCGTTGTCGAGAAGGTTCGCTACCGCCCGGTGGATGCGCTCCGGCGTCCCGCGCACGACAGACTCTTCGAGCTCGGTCTCGAACGGGACATCGGGCGCGTGCCGTCGTGCGCGCTCGACCGCGTCCGCAACGACGAGGTCGAGCCGGACGTCCTCGACGGCGAGCTGCGGCTCGCCGTCCCGCGCCAGGTCGACGACATCGGTGACGAGGCGCGACAGCTCCTCGATCTCCGCGTCGACGTCCGCGAGCACGCGCTTGCGCTCGTTGCCCCTGAGCGCGTTCGGCCGTCCAAGCAGGGCGACGTTCGTCCGCAGGCTCGTCAGCGGCGTCCTCAGCTCGTGCGACGCGTCGGAGACGAGGCGGCGCTGCGCCTCCACCGAGCCCTCGAGCGCGCCGAGCATCGTGTTGAACGCCGCGGCGAGCCTGCCGAGCTCGTCCGTCCGATCCGTCTCGACGCGGCGGCTGAGGTCGCCCGTCTCCGTGATCTCCTCGGCGGTCTCCGTCAATCGACGCGTCGGCGCGAGCGCGGAGCGCGCCACCGCCAGGCCGAGCAAAGCCGCGATGCCAACTCCGGCGCAGGCGACCAGGACGAGGATCCAGCGCAGCCGCGAGAGGACGTCTTCCACCTCGCTCAACGGGCGCGCGATCTGTAGCGCGAGGCCGTCGCGGTAGGGCACGGTGAGGATGCGCACGCGCGTGCCTGCGACGGTCGCGTCCGAGAAGTACGCGCCCTTCGTGCCGGCTGCGACGGCCTGCGTGTGCTCGCTCACCGGTAGCGCGACATTCGAGCCGCGCTCCCGAGCTGAGCTTCCGTCGGCGCTCACGAGCTGGACGTAACCGCCCGGGCCGCCCAGGATCGGAGGAGGAACATTGGGGAACTCGCGGTCGCCGTCGAACGGGCGCACGATCGTGTTCGCACGTCCCTTGAGGGCGTCATCCACCTCGCCGCGGAGCTCTGAGCGGACGACGAAGTAGACGGCGATCGACGCGAGCACGACGGCGAGGGCGACGGCCGCGGCGGCAGACAGCGTGAGCCGCGCGCGGAGCGTCATTGCTCGCGGAGCGCGTAGCCGATGCCGCGCACGGTGTGGATCAGGCGCGGCTCCCCGCCGGCCTCGGTCTTCCGCCGCAGGTAGCCGATGTAGACCTCGAGCGAGTTCGACATCGGCCCGAAGTCGTAGCCCCACACGCGCTCGAAGATCAACGACCGCGTGAGCACCTGCCGCGGGTTGCGAAGGAAGAGCTCGAGGAGGTTGAACTCCGTGCGTGTCAGTTCGATCGGCCGCCCACCACGCTCGACCTCGCGCGTCGCCGTGTCGAGCGTCAGGTCTGCAAACGAAAGCGCATCTCCTGGCGCAGCGGCGTCGCCCCGGCGGAGAAGCGCGCGCAGGCGGGCGAGCAGCTCCTCGAGCGCGAACGGCTTGACGACGTAGTCGTCGGCGCCGGAGTCGAGCCCGGCGACGCGATCACCGACCGACTCCCGCGCCGTCAACATCAGCACCGGTACGCGGTTCCCCGCCTCGCGCAGCCGCTTGCAGACGGTGAGGCCGTCGACGTCGGGCATGAGCACGTCGAGCACGACTGCATCCGGCGTCGCCGATGCAACCTGCGCGAGCGCGTCGGCGCCGTCCTCCGCGAGGTCGACCTCGTAGCCCTCGAGCGCCAGCGCACGGCGCAGCGACTCGCGCACGGCGCGATCGTCGTCGACGACGAGGAGCCTCGTGGGCATGGGCAAAGGATCGCAGTAGCTGCTGAGAGTTCGCTGAGAGGCCGCTCAGCTGTGCGTGAGCGCCTCGATCGCAGCCTGAAGGCGCTCCGTCAGCGCGGTCGCCGCCTCTCCGGTCACGTCCGCGCGCTCGGCGACGATGGGCTCGCCGATCTCGATGCGCACGCGCGGCAGGCTGACCCGATGCGTCCGCGGCTCGAGCGTCAGCTCGGTGCCGATCAGCGCGACCGGGATGAGCGGCGCACCGGTGGCCAACGCAAGACGAGCCGCTCCGCGCTTGTAGCCGCGCTTCTGATCGGGAAGTGATGTTCCCTCGGGGAACACGCCGACGACGGCGCCCTGCTCGAGCAGGGCGACTCCCGCGGCGACCGCCCGCCCGGCGTCTGCGCCGCGGTCGACGGGAAACGCTCCGGCTGCGACCAGAACCTGCTTCACGCCCGGCCAGCGATAGAGCTCCGACTTCGCCATGAACCGGACCTGTCTGGTCGATGCGATGCCGAGAAAGAAGCCGTCCATGACGGACACATGGTTGGCCACGAGGATGCACGGTCCGCTCTCCGGGATGTGGTCGCGCCCCGTGATCTCGACGCGATACACGGCCGTCAGGATCGGACGGAGGATCCCTTCGACGATGCTGTATGCGGGTCGGTCCGGGTCCATCAGTGGCGATCCCGAAAGCGCTCCACCTCGGCCGCGACGTGCTCGAGCCACGCGCCGGCTCGCGGCAGCGGGATCGTCGAGCCGAGCGGCGAGCGCACTGCCACTCCATGCAGCGCGCCACGCACGAGCGTGTACGACGCGTCGATCCCGCGCGCCACCGCGCGCTCGTATGCCCGGCGGGAGCTCTTCGCGGTGACGCCCGGAATCCCCGGCAGCGGGCTGTCGAGCGTCCCGTGGAAAATGGCGAGCCGCTTCCCGTCGAGCGGTGCGAGATCGAGCTGCTCGGGAAGCCAAGGCGCGAGACCGACAAGACCACTGATCCCGTCGCGCTTCGCGAGGGACACCGAGACGGAGCCGCCCATCGAGAAGCCGAGCATGAGCGTCCGTTCCGGCACGAGGGCGTCCAGCGCCGCCCCACCGTCGGCGACGCAGAGGTCGAGGCGCCGCCACGACTTGATCCGGTAGCGCACCTCGGCGAAGCGAACATCCGGAAACCGCGACGTGAGCCGCTCGACGAGCCATTCGACGGACGCGCTCCACGTGCCCTCGACCTCGGCGCTGCCGCCTCCGTTCACGCAGAGGACGACGTCAACCCCTTGGCCGGAGACGCGCATCTCTGCGCCCGTCGCGATCGTCGAGATCACCGCCACGCGCCAATCATCGCGGGTGCGGGGAGGCTCCGAAGCTACACTCGTCGGCCGATGGCCGAGGCGATCACCTGGCTCGACGTGCCCGACGACGAGGAAGTCTCGGACGAGGTTCGAGCGCTCTGGGCCAAGCCGCTCGAGAAGCTTGGCTTCGTGCCGAACGTGCTCCGCGTCATGGCGCTCCGGCCCGACCATCTGCGGGGCTGGTGGGCGTACTACGACGAGCTGATGCGCGGCGAGTCGGCGTTGACGAAGCCGCAGCGCGAGATGATCGCAGTCGTCGTCTCCGCGCAGAACCGCTGCCACTACTGCGTCGTCTCGCACTCTGCGGCGCTGCGCAAGCTCACCGAAGACCCGCCGCTCGTCGACCAGCTGGCGACGAACTACAAGTACGCGAAGGTGACCGACGCCGAGCGCGCGATGCTCGATTACGCGGTCAAGCTCACCGTCGACTCCTCCTCGTGCTCGGAAGCCGACGTCGAGGAGCTGCGCAACGCGGGCTGGGCCGACCCGGACATCCTCGACATCGCACAGGTAGCCGCGATGTTCAACTTCACGAACCGGCTCGCGAGCGGGCTCGGCTGGCTTCCTAACCCCGAGTACTTCTCGATCGGACGGTAGGGAACTTCGTGAGGCGCAGCACCGCATCCCTGGCCGCCGCGGTCCTCGTCTGCGCCGCCGCGATCTCAGCGTCATCGGCAGGCGCGCCCTCGGCCCTCTCGGCGTCCCCGAAGCGGCCCAACATCGTCGTCCTGATGACGGACGACCAGACGGTCGACGACATGCGCTTCATGCCGAACGTGAACCGGCTGCTCGGTGACCGGGGAACGACCTTCGACAACAGTTTCGTGTCGTTCTCGCTCTGCTGCCCCTCTCGAGCGACCTTCCTCACCGGCCAGTACGCGCACAACCACAACGTCCTCGGGAACGCTCCGCCATACGGCGGCTTCACGCGGCTCGACGGCTCGAACACCCTGCCCGTGTGGTTGCAGCGCGCGGGCTATGCCACGGTTCACCTCGGCAAGTACCTGAACGGCTACGGGCTCAGGAATCCGCGGGAGATCCCGCCCGGCTGGTCGGAGTGGCACGCGACCATCGACCCGACGACGTACGACTATTTCGACTACCGGCTGAACGAGAACGGCCGGCTCGTGCGGTACGGGAGCGACGCCGCGTCCTACAAGACGGACGTCTTCGCGCGCAAGGCGGTCGACATCGTGCGCCGGCGAGCGCCTGCTGCCACGCCGTTCTTCCTCTGGGTCGCGTTCGTGGCGCCGCACTCGGGAGGGCCTACGGACACACAGGAGCGGTTCATGGCCGTTCCCGCCCCGCGGGACGACCACACGTTCGCGCACGCGCCGCTGCCGATGTCGCCCGCGTTCAACGAGGCGGACGTCTCCGACAAGCCGCTCGCGATCCGGAAGCGCCGACTGCTGAGCGAAGCCGACATCCGCGTGATCACCGAGCGTTACCGCCGCCGGATCGAGTCGCTCGTCGCCGTCGACGAGGCGGTAAAGAGGATCGTGGCGGCCCTCGACGCAAGCGGCGAGCTCGACAACACCCTGATCGTGTTCACGTCCGACAACGGCTTCCTCCAGGGCGAGCACCGGATCCCGCTCGGGAAGGTGGACGTCTACGACCCGTCCACCCGAGTGCCGCTGATCGTTCGCGGGCCGGGCGTTCCGGCCGGCATCCACCTCCGCCAGGCCGTCGCCAATATCGACCTCGCGCCGACGATTGTCGACGCCGCAAACGCGCAGCCCGGCCTGGTGATGGACGGACGCTCGCTCTGGCCGCTGTTCGTGGACCGCGGACTGTTCTGGGGCCGCGACATCCTCCACGAGGCGCCTGGGTTCGACCGGCATTCGCTCCAGTACACGGCGATTCGCACTCCAGGCTGGCTCTACGTCGAATACCTCACCGGAGAGAAGGAGCTCTACGACCTCGAGCGCGACCCGGACGAGCTCGTCAACCTCGACAAGGACCCGGTCTGGGTGGGTCTGCGCAACGAGCTCGCCGGGAGGCTCGCCCTGCTTCGCGACTGTGCCGGCGCCACGTGTAGGGCGGGTCCGGGGATCTCCGTGAACGTCCAGGTGATCGGCTCGTGCCCGGACGCCCACGCGGACATCGTCGTCGGCGGAGTCGACGAGCGGACCGTCGCTCGCGCACGCTTCGTCATCAACGGGCGGCACATTGCGACGGCCGCCCAGACGCCGTACGCGACGGACGTCCCGCTCGGCGCCAAGCCGTCGCGCGTCCGCGTCCACCTGACGCTCGCGGACGGCCGCGAGCTGACGAGAGACCGCGTCGTCCCTGGCTGCCGCTAGCTGCTAGCTCGACCGTCGCGCCAGGTGAGCACTTGGCGCAGGAAGTCGAGGTTGTACTCGGGGCCGTCCGCCGAGACGACGAAGTGCGTGAACCCGACGTCGATGTAGGCGTCGATGTCGTCGATCGTCTTCTCGCCGATCGACGTGCAGCGCTCGATCGCCGCCGGGTCGCGCCCGACCTTCGAGCACCACTCTCCGAGCACCCCCGACAGCCGCCGCATCTCGGCGACGTCGCCGAAGCTGTGCCAGATGTCCGCGTGCTCGGCGACGATACGAAGCGTGACCTTCTCGCCGCGGCCCCCGATGCAGATGGGGATCCTGTGCATCGGCGGCGGGTTCAGCAGCCCCCAGCGCTCCTTGATGATCGGCAGGTCGCGCTTGAGGTCGCGCAGCCGGCTCGGCGCGGTGCCGAACTCGTAGCCGTAGGCGTCGTAGTCCTTCTCGAACCAGCCGGAGCCGATGCCGAGGATCAGCCGTCCATCCGAGATGTGGTCGACCGTCCGGGCCATGTCCGCGAGCAGGCTCGGGTTCCGGTACGAGTTGCAGGTGACGAGCGCACCGATCTCCGCACGCTCGGTCGCCTCGGCGAGAGCGGAGAGCACCGTCCAGCATTCGAAGTGCTTGCCCTCCGGGTCCCCGCGGAGCGGAAAGAAGTGGTCCCACGTCCAGAGCGTCTCCACGCCGAGCCGCTCGGCCTCGAGCCAGGCGGCTCGCATGTCGCGCCAGTCGCCGTGCTGAGGCAGCGAGCGGTAGCCGATCCGGATCACGGTTCCACTCTACGCGGCTGGCTGCGGTTGGTCAGAATCGCGCGGTGGAGACGCTGCCCTGGGATTGGTACGTGTCGCCCGACGTCCTCCGGCGCGAGCAGGAGCGGATCTTCCGCGATGCCTGGCACTACGCGGGGCCGGGCTCGTGGGTCTCTGAGCCGGGAGAGCGCTTCCCCTGCCGCGCCGGCGACATCCCGATCGTCGTCGTCCGCGATCGCGGCGGGACGCTGCGCGCGTTCCTCAACGTCTGTCGGCACCGTGGCTCGGAGATCGTGGCGGAGCGCGGGCGCCGCGAGACGCTCCAGTGCCCGTACCACGCGTGGACGTACGACCTCGACGGCCGCCTTCGCTCCGCTCCCAGGTCCGAGCGCGAGTCGAGCTTCGACGCGAGCGAGCTCGGCCTCGTGCCGGCGGCCGTCGACGTCTGGGGACCGTTCGTCTTCGTCCACGCGGATCCGGACGCGACGCCGCTCGGAGAATCGCTCGGCGAGCTGCCGGAGCTGCTCGAGGATCGGGGCGTCGCGACGGCGAGTCTCGTCTTTCGCGAACGCGTGACGTACACGGTCGCCGCAAACTGGAAGGTCGCCGTCGAGAACTACCTCGAGTGCTACCACTGCGCTGTCGCGCATCCGGGGTTCTCCCGTCTTGTCGACGTCGATCCGGATGCGTACGTCCTCCAGGGCGCACCGCGCCGCTGGAGCCAGTACGGAGAGGCGCGTGACGGCGCCGGCTCGTGCCAGTTCCACCTCGTCTGGCCGGCGCTCAAGATCAACGCCTATCCAGGCGTCGCCAACGTCTCGATCGGGCCGGTCTGGCCCGTGGGCTCCGAGCGAACCGACGGCTTCCTTGACTACTACTTCGGCGAGGAGGTCACGAATGCCGATGCAGTCGAGTTGATCGCGTTCGACGACCGCATCGGGGTCGAGGACTCGGCTCTCGTCGAATCGGTGCAGCGAGGCGTCCGGTCGGGCGTGATCGAGCACGGACGTCTTCTGCTCGACAGCGAGCAGCTGATCGCCGGTTTCCAGCACGAGGTGCGAAAGGCGCTCCAGGGAACGACTTTGTAACACCCGTCAACAGAGACTCAACGGAGTGTCAACAGAGTAGTAACAGCTCTTTTGCAGGTATTTTACTCCTCAGACAGAGCGGTCGTCCGCCTGTGCTGCTAGGGTCATGCTCCAGTACGTAACAAGCAGTGACGGCCGGTGCCCAGCTTGGTGGGCGGCGCACGAGGCCATCGCGATCCGCAGGTCAAGGAGGCAGCGTGCGTTCGACACGATCACGCTTGCTGCTGTCCGTCGTCATCGTCGGACTGGCAGCGGTGTTAGGAACGGTCGGAGGTGGGTCAACCGCCGGCGCCGGCGTGCCCGGCTCCGCTACGAACGGCGAGGGCTTCGCACCGCGCCGGATCACGAAGGCCGACCGGATTGTGACCCGGAAGATCATCAACCTGCGGAACGCGACCTGGCGCTGGCAAGACGTGATGTTCAAGCCGCGGACGCCCTACTCGGTGACTGTCGAGAAGACCCTGAGCCGTGACTACCGAAGCTGGGCGCTCCATGTGTGGAAGGGCCGCGCGAAGCAGGCGTGGCGCCTCGCGCAGCGCCCACCCCACTACGAGCAGTGGCTGTGCATCCATCGCTACGAGGGCAGCTGGACGGACCCGAACGCCCCGTACTACGGCGGCCTTCAGATGGACGTCTCCTTCCAGCGCGCGTACGGCGGCGGGCTGCTCGACGCGCACGGAACCGCCGACCACTGGAGCCCCCTCCAACAGATGTGGGTCGCCGAACGCGCACACGCGGCGGGGCGCGGCTTCTACCCCTGGCCTAACACCGCCCGGTTCTGCGGGCTGCTCTAGCGCTCTAGCTGCCGACGACCTGAACGAGCCAGCGCCGATCGCGCTCGCGATCGAGCTCGAGGAACAGCACGCGCTGCCACTCGCCGAGCAGCAGCTCGCCCGAGCGCACCGGGATCGACTCACCGGCCGTCCCGAGCAGCATCGCCATGCAGTGGGAGTGGCCGTTCGCGAACTCGAGGTCCTCCGGGCAGATGTTCTCCGTCCGCCGGTCCCAGTCGTCGTGCGCGTAGTAGCCGTCGTGCGGGACGAGCCGACGCAGGAGCTCGACGAAGCTGTCGAGGAAGCCGTTCTCCGGCTCGGTGATCCTGATGCAGCATGTGGTGTGCGGGGAGTAGACGCATGCGATGCCGTCCTGCACGCCGCTCTCGCGGACGGCCTCGAGCACGTCGTCCGTGATGTCGCGGATCGCAAGCCCGCCGGCCGTTCGCACCTGTGTCTCCCGTTGGAACACCTTCATTGCGGTCGAAATGTAACGGCTTCGGCTCCGCGGCTCACCATCGAACGGGCTACGCTGCGACCCGCGGGCCCGTAGCTCAGCTGGTTAGAGCAGCGGACTCATAATCCGTCGGTCCCTGGTTCGAGTCCAGGCGGGCCCATTCTTCCCTCGCCCGCTTCGCTTTCCGCTCGGGGTGTGGGCGCCCTTCGAACGCCGTTTGCAATGAGGCCGCACTGAGCCGCTCCCGCCGCATGTCGGGAGCGGCGGCGCGCGTCGTCGATCGGGTCGCCGAGGAGAAGGCGCTTCGATCGTGTCGTCTGCAACCGGTAGACTCGTTTGAAGGGGGTGGCTGTGGGCAATGATCGCTTGGCAGGAATGAAGGCGAGTCTCTTTACTCTTGTAGTTACGGCTGCCGCGATCCTCGCTTTCGGTAGCTGGACTGTTGGCGCGTCGGCAAAGAGCGTCGGGGTGTCTCCGGCGCCACCGGTCCACCCACTTCCCGCTCCTAAGAGCGGCCAATCAGGCGCGCCGGCGCCCCCGCATGCGCAAGGGGGAGCGTTCGACGGCGTCTCATGCGGCGACCTCATCACCGCGGATACGACATTGAGCCGAGATCTGAGCTGTGCCGGCGATGGTCTCATGATCGGTGCAAGCGACGTCACACTCGATCTAGCCGGCCACACGATCAGCGGTGCGGGCACGGGTATTGGGATCTGGTCTTTCTCGAATTACGTTGTCACCATCGAGAACGGCACAGTCCGCAACTTCGGATCCGGGATCGTGTTGTTCGACGGCGGCCAGCGCGGCACGGCGACGATCTCGAACATGTCGATAACCGGGAACGGCGGAGACGGCATCGACCTCGGAGGCGATTCCTGGCTTGATGCGGTAACGGGGAACACCGTCTCTCACAACCAGGGTGATGGAATCCATGCCCGTTACGCGAACGACGGGACAACATTCCAGGGAAATCACGTGTTCTCGAACCTCGGAGTCGGCGTACACGTAGACCAGGCGTCGTCCACGTTCATCGACAACGACGTGAGGAGGAACGGTGATGACGGCATCACCGTCTACGACGTCGGCGCAGCCTTTGCGCCCGCCTATCACTTCCTCGAGAACACGGCCGATCGTAATGGGCAACTCGGAATCCGCGTCACGATCTTCGACGATCTTCATCCGCCGCAGAACGTCGACGATCAGGGGGGCAACGAAGCGAAGCTGAATGGCGATCCCGCCGAGTGCTCGGCGCTCGGAACCGGGTGGTCTCTTCCGCCGGCTTCCCTCGGCCTGTCCTGTTCGGTCGTTCCCGACGTAAGTGAGCTGCTCTACAGCGGCAGTGCCGCGTTTCTGTCAGGCACGTCGCCGACTGTCACAGCGACCCTCGTTGACACGACCGATCTCGAGAGCCCGATCGTTGATGCCGACGTCAATATCGAGCTGGAGAGTCAGAGCTGCACAGCGACGACCGACGTCTCCGGTCGGGCTAGCTGCACGTTCCCTGCACTGACGAGCCCCCTCGGCCCGCGACAGCTCACAGCCACCTACGCCGGTGACGCCGAGCACCTTCCTGCGACCGACACCCGAGAGATCACCGTCTTCACTTTCCCGGATCGAGGCGTGTTCACGCTGGGCGACGTGACCGTCGCCCACGCGACCCCAACCACGACCGTCACCTGGTGGGGGGGCATGTGGTCCAAGCACAACACCCTCTCTGGTGGCAGCGCGCCGGCCATATTCAACGGCTTCGCTCGCGAGACGAGCTCGTCTCCTCCGAACTGCGGGGGAACATGGAAATGGCGGCCTGGGCTTGGGTCAGATCCACCCAAGACCGTTCCGTCCTACATGGGCGTGCTGGTGTCCAGCAGGATCGTAGGCTCCAGTAATGGAATCGCCGGCAACGTCGTTCAGATAGCGATCGTCAAGACGAACGGGGGCTATCAGCCGCAACCCGAGTCCCCGGGCACGGGAACGATCGTCACGATGCTCTGCTAGCTGGCCGGCTCGTCGCACCCTCAGCGCTGACAGTGAGCTAAGAAGCGCGCGATGCCCGCTGCGAGCGCCCGCGCAATCCGCTCGCGGAACGCCGAGCTCTCGAGCAAGCGCGCGTCCGTCGCATTCCGCATGTTCCCTGTCTCGACGAACACCTTCGGCACGTTCGAGAGGTTGAGGCCGCCCAGATCGGAGCGCACTGACAGGCCGGTGCCGCCGAGATACGTCGCATACGGCAGACCTGTGCCCGCACGGTAGGCGGCGCGCATCTGGAGCGCGTAGCAGCGCGACGGCTTGGCGATGTCGTCTGTCAGGCCCCGGATGGAAGGCGGATAGATGACGTGGAAGCCGCGGCCGGTCGCCGGCCCGCCGTCGGCATGGATCGAGATCGCAGCGTCGGCGCGCGCGCGATTCCCGATCGCCGCCCGCTCGGTGATACAGGGCCCCCAGCCGGCGTTCGACGTGCGGGTGAGCACGACGCTGGCGCCCGCTGCCCGGAGGCGCCGCGCCAGCCGTTTGGCGACGTCGAAGGTGTACGCGGGCTCCGCATATCCGTCCGCCGTCGCCGTGCCGGTCGTGTCGCACGCCTTCCACAGCGTTCCTGCGTTCACGAGCTTGTTGATCTCTGCCGGATGCGCCCAGTCGCGGCCGTTGTGCCCTGGATCGACAGCGATCGTTGCGCCGGCGAGGGGCGACCGTGCCGCGGGGGCGCTCGCCGCCACGAGCGTCGAGATCGCGAGCGCAAGGAGGGCGATGCGCGCCACGCCTTCAGGATACGAACCCGTAGGCTTGGAGCGGCCGTGACCGGCTCCCGTGGTCATGAACGAGGCCTCGCGCCCGGAAAGCTCCCGACGGAGCTGCTCGCCGAGCTGCTCGGGAGCTTGCCCCCGCCGCCGCCCGAGGTGCGCCTCGGTGCAAGGGTGGGCGAGGATGCGTGCGGTATCGACATCCCGGGCGGGACCCTCGTCGTGGCCGCGGATCCGATCACGCTCACCGCCGAGGACGCCGCGCGTCTCGCCGTCCTCGTGAACGCGAACGACGTCGCAGTCTCGGGCGCCCGGCCGCGCTGGTTCCTCGCCGTCGTCCTTCTGCCGCCGGGAACGGAGGAACCGGTCGTTCGGGCTCTGTTCGACGCTCTCCGAGCCGCTGCGTCGGATGTCGGCGTCGCGCTCGTCGGCGGACACACGGAGGTGACGCCGGCTGTGAGTCAACCTATCGTCGTGGGTCAGATGCTCGGGATCACCGAGCTCGGGCAGATCGTGACGACGAAGGGCTTCGGAGCCGGCGATGCGATTGTCCAGGCCCGGCCCGCACCGATCGAGGGCGCTGCGGTGATCGCCGGTGCCGCGCCCGAGCGGCTCGGGGATCTCGACGAGGTGATCGTGAAGGACGCCCGCGATGCGCTCGACCGGCCGGGGATCTCGCTCGTCGAGGCTGCCCTCGCCGCGGTCGAGCTCGGAGCGAAGGCGTTGCACGATCCCACGGAAGGAGGGTTGCTCGGAGGGCTCTTCGAGATGGCCGCGGCCGCTCAGGTCCGTCTTCGGGTCGATGCGGATGCCGTGTTGTGGTTCGAGCCCGGTGTCCGTGTCTGCCGCGAGGTCGGCTGCGACCCGTGGGCGACTCTGGCCTCGGGCACGCTCCTCGCTGCGTTCCCGCACGACGTCGCCAACACTGCCGTGGCAGCGCTTCGGGAGCGCGGCCACGAGGCCGCCGTCATCGGTGCGGCCGAGGAGGGAGCGGGGGTCGTCGACGCGCTCGGCCACGCGTACGTATGGCCCGAGCGTGACGAGCTGGCGCGACTATTCGCCGCCCGCTGATCCGACCCACTCGTGTCGTCCGACGCGAGATCGATGATCTGCGCCCATGGGTGCAGTGCGGGCTCCGTGGTCGAGTGCGTCGTTCCTTCACTACGCGGGCGTGCTGGTCGTTCTCGGCGCGACCGTCAGCCTGCTGAGCTACCTGTCGGACCAGTACGGCAACTTCGCATTCGTCGCTTGGTCGGCGCTCGTCTTGTTCGTCGTCGCTGCGCTGGCCGGTGGCTACGAGGCCACCGGCATGCGGGTCGTCGCAGGGCTCTTCTCGGTCGTCACGCTCATTGCCTTTGTCGTCTTCGTCGCGGCGATCTTCGTCTGGATCCACCTACTCGGCGCCGATGACGCGCCGATCGGCGGCTTTCACATCGGACTGCTGCTGCTCTATCTCGTCGCGTTCGTCGCCGCGCTCGGGTTGATCGCGCGCTACCAGTTCCCGCTGTTGATCATCGCCGTCGCGTCGACCGTGTGGCTGTTCGTCGTCGATCTGATCTCGAACGGCGGCACGTGGAGCGCTGTCGTCTCGATCTTCGTCGGCCTCCTCCTGCTGCTCGTCGGCGCGGGCATCGACCGAACCTACGGCTTCTGGATGCACGTCGCTGCCGGGCTCGCAATGGGTGGTGCGTTCCTGTACCTCTGGCACTCGTCCTGGTGGGAATGGGTGCTGATCGCCCTCGTCGCGCTCTTCTTCTTCCTCTTCGCGGCCAGTCTCGACCGCTCGAGCTACGCCGTGTTCGCTGCGCTCGGGCTCTTCTTCGTCGCCACGCACTTCATCAACGACTGGACCGGTGGCTTCTCGACGCCATTCTTCTCAGAGGGCGGGGGGTCGGCCGATCACCCGTGGGCCCGGGCGCTGCTCTACGCCCTGTTCGGGATGATCCTCCTGGCGTTCGGCTTCTGGTTCGAGCGGCGGCGCCCCGAGCCGCTCGACAGCACGAACTAGTCTCGCAGCGCGCTCGTACACTTACGGCGTGTCCGGGCACTCGAAGTGGTCCTCGATCAAGCACAAGAAGGGCGCGACGGACAAGAAGCGCGGGCAGCTGTTCTCAAAGCTCGCACGCGCGATCATCGTCGCCGCGCGGGAGGGCGGTCCGGATCCGGTAGCGAATCTCGCCCTTCAGAACGCGATCGACAAGGCCCGGGAGGCGTCGATGCCAAAGGACAACATCGAGCGCGCGATCGCACGCGGCTCGGGCTCGTCCGAGGACGGCGCGGCGTACGAGCACGTGACGTACGAGGGCTACGGCCCGGCGGGCGTCGCGGTCTACGTCGAAGCGCTCACCGACAACCGCAACCGCACGGCCTCTGACGTTCGCCACGTCTTCCAGAAGAGCGACGGCTCGCTCGGCGAATCGGGCTCCGTCGCATGGCTGTTCGATCGCACGGGGCTGCTCGTCGTCGACGAGGACGTGGACGAGGACGCGCTGACGCTCGCGGCCGCGGACGGTGGCGCCGACGACGTGCTGCGCGACGGCTCGGTCTTCCAGGTCACGTGCGCCCCGGACGACCTCGCAGACGGTCAGGCGCGCGCTCGACGAGGCCGGCATACCGATCGAGTCGGCCGAGCTAGCGATGCTGCCGAAGACGTCGGTGACCGTCGACGACGAGGGCGCCGCCCGTAAGATCGTGCGGCTGATCGAAGCTCTTGAGGATCTGGACGACGTGCAGGACGTGTACGCAAACTTCGACATTCCCGAGGCCGTCCTGGAGGCGGCCGCCGGTTAGGGGGTAGCGCATGGCAACCGCAACACGCACGGTAGGACGTATCGAGTCGCTGCTCTCCGCGCGGCTCTTCCTGAACCCGCAGCTCGCAGACGACCGCCTGTATTTCGTGAGCGATCTCGCGGGTCGGCTCAGCCTCTATGCCATGGACGTCGGCGGCAGCGTGCCGCAGCCACTCCTTCCGCCCGGCATCGCCCTCCAGAACCCGGAGCTGGTTGGAGGCGAGCTGTTCGCCGTCCTCCCGGACCACGATCGGATCGTGCTGATGCTCGACTCAGACGGCGACGAGAACTACCAGCCGCACGTGATCCCGCTGGCGGGCGGCTTTCCCGAGCCGCTGAACGACGAGTTCTTCGGCGGGCTCCGGTCGCACATGACGACCGTCGACGACGACACGGCGACCGGGTACTTCTTCTCGGAGTCGCGCGAGCAGGCGCTGATCTACGGCGTCCGGGCAGATCTCGCAACCGGGGAGACGGAGACGCTCGGCGAAGGCCCGTACGGGCCGTTTCCGTTCACGTGGACGAAGGATCACGGCCGCGTCGTGCTCGGCGACGGCTACACGGCCGGCGACGCGGTGCTCTACGAGCGCGACGGCGACACGAAGCAGATGCTCTGGGGCACGCCGCTCGAGGATCGCGAGGAGGGCGCCGAGCACCCGCTCTCCGGGTTCGGCTCGGTGCACTTCACGGACTCGGAGCAGGGCCTGCTCGTCTCGACGACGCTGTTCGAGGACACGGGCGGCGCGGGCTACATCGACTTCTCGGCGCCGGGTGAGGTCGTCCCGGTCGCGATCGACGGGATCGCGCACGAGGGCGTGGGCGAGCTCGAGCGGATCATGAAAGTGGAGGGAGACCGCTTCGTTGCGATCTACAACATCGACGGCTGCTCGTGGGCCTACGAGGCGACGTTCGACGAGAGCGCGAAGACGCTGCGCGTCGACCGCGTGCTCTGTGGGGAGGGCGACCTCGAGGGAGGCGTGATCCACGGAATCGAGCACGACGACGCCTCCGGGCGGTACGTGCTCTCGTTCTGCACAGCCACGACGCCGACACAGCTCTACGTGATCGATGCAGACGAGGCGACGCCGCAGACGAACGAGCGGCCGCTCGGGCTCGAGCCGGCTCTGCTGTCCGCTGGCGAGGACGCGTCGTTCGTCTCGCACGACGGCCTGCGCGTCTCGGCGCGGCTCTACCTCCCGTCACCGGAGCTCGGCTACGAGGGCGCACGGCCGCTCGTCTACTACGTCCACGGCGGCCCGCAGGGCCAGGAGCGGCCGAACTTCGCGTGGTTCTCGATGCCGCTGATCCAGACGTTGACGCTCGAGGGCTTCGCCGTCTTCGTCCCGAACGCGCGCGGCTCGACCGGCTACGGACTGGACTACATGAAGCGGGTCGACCACGACTGGGGCGGCCAAGACCGGCTCGACCACGTCCATGCGATGACCGAGGTGCTGCCGGCAGACGACCGCGTCGATGTCTCGCGCGCGGCGGTGATCGGACGCTCCTACGGCGGATTCATGACTCTGACTCTCGCCGGCAGCCATCCGGACCTCTGGTCGGCCGCGGTCGACATGTTCGGCCCATACGACCTGCTGACGTTCATGGACCGGATCCCGCCCACCTGGAAGCCGTACTTCGAGCTCGCGATCGGCCATCCCGACCGCGACCGGGACTTCCTCGTCGAGCGCTCGCCGAAGACCTACCTCGGCGACATCACGTGCCCCATGCTCGTAATCCAGGGGAAGAACGACCCGCGTGTGGTCGAGCAGGAGTCCACGGACGTCGTCGATTCGCTACGTGCGGACGGCAAGGACGTCGACTACCTCGTCTTCGAGGACGAGGGCCACGACGTCCTCAAGCTGCCGAACAAGATCCGCTGCTACGACACGATCGTGCAGTTCTTTCACACGCATCTCGGAAGCTGAAGTGCGGATGGGAGGGGGCCGGCGATCCCGGCCCGCCCCTCCCGCCACTCTCAGCCGTTCCCGCAGAGCACCTCGACGATGAACGTCCTGCTCTTGCCCGTCGAGTTGCGACCGCGCCCCGTCCAGCCCGTTGCCTTGTTGCTCCCGTACACCGGTGCGCTGTAGACGAGCGTGAGGTTGAAGTCGCCCTGGTCGGCCCAGGTCGCACCGCCGGACACCGCCTGCTCCGACCCGTTGCAGCTCACCGTCGTCGCCGAGCTGTTGTTCGACGGGATCGTGACCGACGACTTGCGGAGAACGAGCTTGCCGACGGTGCCCGGGGGGCCCTGTGGCCCGGCGGGCAGCTGTCCGACGGCGAAGTCGACCTTGAGCAGCGAGTGGTCGAGGACGCGCGCCGAGTCGACGGCGTTCGCGGCGATCTTGTTCATCGAGGCCGCAGAGCTGCCGAGCTTCGCGGACGTGATGGAGCCGTCTGCGAGGTCGGCTGACACGACCTGGCCGTTCTTGATCTTGTTCCCGGTCACGGCATCGTTCCCGAGCTTCGCGTTGCTCACGGAGCTGTTCGCCAGCTTCGGGTTCGTGACCGCGTTCGCCTTCAGCTGAGACGTGCCGACGCTGTTCTTCGGCACTGCGGTCACGGCCGCGACGCTCGTTCCGCCGAGTGCGACGAGCAGCGCGATCCCTGCCACGACCATGGATGGCGACGGTCGTCGCCAGAAGGTGCTCTTCATTCGAGGCCCCCTTTCGGTTAGGCCGACGCTAGCAAGGTGTCGTTCCCGCAACCTAGGTCGCAATAAACACGCAGACGGCGTAGACGCGAAGGCGCCAGGCCGCGTCCGTCTTGACGAGCTCGACGGCGCGAGCCTGCCAGCCGCCGTCCGTGGGCGCGTTCTCCGTGACGGTGATCCGGTCGCGGCCCTCACCCGAGACGTCGACGCCGCCCGAGATCGCCTTCTTGCCGGGCGGGCAGAGCACGGTCGCGCCCTTCGGGCTCGCGGAGGCAAGCAGCGTCTCGTGCTGCACGACTTGATAGCCGCTCGTGCCGGGCGCGCCCTTCTCGCCTTGCGGTCCTTGCGGCCCGAGCGGACCGCGTGGCCCAGGCAGGAGCGATCCCTTCCGAAAGTCGGCCTTCGTCAGCGTTCGGTCGCGGATGTCCGTTCCGAGGATCGTTGAGTTCGCAATGTCGTGCGACGTGACCGACCCGTCTCGGATCTTCGCGCTGACGACCGCATCGTCCGCAAGCTGCACGGTGCCCACGCTGCCGTCGGGAAGGACGACGACTGCGGCGACCGCCGTTCCCCCGAGAGCGACGAGGAGGGCTACACAGGCGACGACCAGCGCCGGGGAGGGGCGCCTGCGGAGTAGCGACCGCATCGCACCGACGCTACCACCGCGTCCGGCCGTCTCCGGTCGGGCAGGAACGTCCGTACGCCTCCCTAATCTCAACGCGTGAAGGTCAAGATCCTCGGCATCGACCCCGGGACGGCTGCGTGCGGGTACGGCATCGTCCAGTACGACGGCGAACGGCTCCGAGCCATCGATTTCGGGTGGTGGAGCACGCCCGCCGCGGAACCGCCACAGGTGCGGCTGATGACGATCTTCGCCCGCATGGAGGAGCTCATAGAGGCGCACGCTCCCGATGCGGTCGCGCTCGAGGAGTCGTTCGTCGGCGTCGACGCCCGCACCGCGCTCTCTGTCGGGCAGGCCAGGGGCGCCATACTCGTCGCGTCCGCGCGCGCCGGCGCTGACTGCACGGAGTACTCGCCCGCGATGGTCAAGAAGGCCGTCTGCGGCCACGGCCGCGCCGAGAAGGGCCAGATGCAGCGGATGGTGAAGGCGATTCTCGCGCTCGACGAGCTGCCCACGCCGCACCACGCGGCTGATGCGCTCGCGGTTGCGATCTGCCACGCGCTCGCGCCGCCGCTCCTCAAGGTGGCTTCGTGATCGCCCGGCTGAGAGGCACGCCTGCGGGCCGCATGCAGGACGGGCTCGTGCTCGACGTCGCCGGCGTCGGCTACCTCGTACAGGCGACGCCTCGTGCGCTCGCCCGCGCCGAGGGCGCTGGAGAGATCACGATCGACACGTACCTCCACGTCCGCGAGGATGCACTCCAGCTGTACGGGTTCGCTGACGTCGCGGAGCGGCGCCTCTTCGAGCAGCTGCTCAGCGTCTCCGGGGTCGGGCCGAAGGTTGCGCTCGCGATCGTGTCAGGCTCGACGCCTGCCGACCTTCGCCGAGCGATTGCGCGGGAGGACACCGCCCGCTTCGAGGCGATCCCGGGGATCGGACGCAAGACGGCGCAGCGCGTCGTGCTCGAGCTGAAGGGCTCCTTGGGTGACGAGGAAGTCGTCGAGGACGGCGACACGCACATCGTCGCGCGTGACGCCCTGGTCGAGCTCGGCTACTCGCTCGTCGACGCGGAGGCGATCCTCTCCAAGATCGATCCCGCGCTCGCGCCCGAGGAGCGAGTGCGTCAGGCGCTCCGGCAGGCCGCGTGAGCGCGACCCGCCTGTTGTCGCCGGTGCTCGAGCCGGAGGGCGAGGAGGAGCTCGACCGTTCGCTCCGGCCGCGCACGCTCGACGAGTTCGTCGGGCAGGAACGCCTGCGCGAGCAGCTGGGGATCGCACTCGAGGCGGCACGGGGGAGAGGTGAGGCGCTCGACCACGTCCTGCTCGCCGGCCCGCCCGGGCTCGGCAAGACGAGCCTCGCCCACGTGATCCGTGCCGAGCTAGGCGTCGGCCTTCGCGCCATCGCAGGGCCGGCGCTCGACCGCAAGGGCGACCTTGCGGCGATCCTCACCACGCTCGAGGAGCGCGACGTGCTGTTCGTCGACGAGGTGCATCGGCTTGCGCCTGCGGTGGAGGAGATCCTCTACCCGGCGCTCGAGGACTTCCGCCTCGACATCGTCGTCGGCCAGGGTGCTGCGGCACGGACGCTCGCACTCGACCTGCCGCCGTTCACGCTCGTCGGCGCGACCACGCGGACAGGTCTCCTGACGACGCCGCTGCGCGACCGCTTCGGCATGACCTTCCGGCTCGGCTACTACGAGCACGCCGAGCTTGCGACCATCGTCCGCCGCTCCGCACGCATCCTCGCCGTCGAGATCGAGGACGAGGCGGCCGACGAGATCGCCCTGCGCTCGCGCGGTACGCCGCGCGTCTCGAACCGCATCCTCCGGCGCGTGCGGGACGTGGCCGAGGTGCGGCACGGCGGCGCGATCACGCGCGAGATAGCCGGCGAGGCGCTGGCGCTGCTCGAGGTCGACGAGAAGGGCCTCGAGCGGATCGACCGTGAGCTGTTGCACGCGATCGTCATGAAGTTCGAGGGCGGGCCTGTCGGCCTGTCGACGCTCGCCGTGACGCTCGGGGAGGAGCCCGACACGATCGAGGACGTCTACGAGCCGTACCTCCTTCAACTCGGCTTCATTCAGCGGACGCCGCGCGGTCGCATCGTCACGACGCTTGGGCGTGACCACATCGGGCAGACCTCCGTCGACGGGACGCTCTTTTGAGCCCCGATCTGTGGGTCCCGGGCGCGCCGGCGCCGTCGCTCGAGGACTTCGTCGGCCGCATCCACAAGCGAGTCGAGGCTTTTGCGAAAGAACAGGAGGGAGGCCAGGCGGCTGTGTCGGTCGAGCTCCGGGACGGCTCCCTCCATCGACTGCTCACGATCGGGCCGGAGCCCGGCTATGGCTTCGTCACGCTTCGCCCCTGGCGTGAGGACGGAAGCGTCGAGGAGATGATCGTCCCGGTGGGGGCCATCTCGCGGATCACGCTGAGCCCGCTCGAAGAGCACCCGCCGTTCGGCTTCGGCCCGCCGGCAGAGAAGGCCTGAGCGTCAGGTGCGTCAGCGGCGGTAGCGGACGTCGCGCCAGGATGGCACTGGAGCAATCTCGAGCAGCGCCCGGTCGCCGTTGCCATCGAAGTAGCTGAAGTCGGCCGTGTCGTCGTCCCAGCCGACCTCGAGCAGGCCTTCCTTCACGCGGTGGTCGAGCCACGCGCTCCGGAATACGAGCTTGCGTAGCCAGTAGACGAGCGACTCGTCACCGATGAGGGAGATCTCGTCCCAGTGTCGAAGGAGGTAATGGCCGAGCGTGCTGCGGGGCGGCGCAGACAGCTGTCCGTCCGCCGTCAGCTCGACCAAGTCGGCCGTCTCGTCGTCGTCGAGCTCGTTTCGCTCCAGGAGCCCGAGCTTGACGGCGGCTGCGACGACCCGCTCCTCGAAATCGCACCGGGAGAAGGAGAAGCGGTAGTCGAGGAAGTCGACCGCGTAGTCGTCTCCCGACCGGTAGCTCGTCTCTAGCACCTCGCCAGGATAGCCCCGCGTACGGCTTCCGAGCGCTGTCCGGTCGCCGCCGTAGCGTGGACGGAATGGAGTGGTCACTCTCCCACTGCGACCCCGGCGAGGCCCGTGCGCTCGCTGCAGAGCTCGGCGTTCGCGAGACGACGGCGCGTGTTCTCGTGCGCCGCGGCTACGGCGATGCGTCGGCGGCGCAGTCGTTTCTCGCCGGCGCGATGCCGGCGCACGACCCCCACGGACTCGGGGATGTCGAGAAAGCGTGCCAACTGCTCCACAGCGCAATTCGCGAGGGCACCCGGATCTGCATCCACGGCGATTACGACGTCGACGGCATCTGTGCGACCGCGCTCGCAGTCATCTGCCTGCGCGACCTCGGCGCGAACGTCGGCTGGCACCTGCCGAGCCGCTTCGAGGAGGGCTATGGCCTGGCCGGGGAGACGCTCGTCCGCCTCGCGGAGGAGGGGTACGGCCTTGTGCTGACCGTCGACTGCGGAATCACGGCCGTCGAGGAGGTCGCAGAGGCCCGTCGACTGGGGCTCGAGATCATCGTCACCGATCACCACCGTCCGGGGGAGATCCTTCCGGATTGTCCGATCGTCGCCACGCGGCCTTCGGAGTACGCCTTCCCCGAGCTCTGCGGCACGGGCGTCGTCTTCAAGCTGCTCCAGGTGCTCGCGCAGGACGATCTCGATCGACCACCTCGACCTCGTCGCGCTCGCGACGATCGCTGACGTCGTGCCGCTCGTTGACGAGAACCGCGCGTTCGCGATCTCCGGCCTCCGGGAGCTCGCACGGACACGGAGCCCCGGCCTGCGCGCGCTGATGAGCGCCGCGAGCGTCGACCCGGCGGTCGTCGACGAGGGTGCCGTTGGGTTCCGGCTCGCGCCTCGGATCAACGCCGCCGGCCGTCTGTGCCGGCCCGAGGCGGCGCTCGAGCTCCTGCTTGCTGACGACGAGGCGACCGCGAAGCGGCTCGCCGGCCAGCTCGAGGAGCTCAACCGCGATCGGCGCTCGGTCGAGGAGCGCATGGTGCGCGAGGCGGTCGCACAGGTCGACTCCTGGCCCGAGTCACGCCGCCGTGCGCGCGGCTACGTGCTAGCCGACGAGGGGTGGCACGAGGGCGTGATCGGCATCGTCGCCTCGCGGCTCGTCGAACGGTACGGCCGGCCGGTGGTGATGATCGCCGGCACGGACGGGGAGTGGAAAGGATCGGGGCGCTCACTACCCGTGTACGACCTCCACGCCGGCCTGGCGGCGTGCGCAGACCATCTCGAGCGATTCGGTGGCCATCGGGCGGCGGCAGGCCTCTCCGTGCGGCCCGAGGCGGTGGATGCGTTCGCGGAGGCTTTCGCGGCGCATGCCGGGGCGCACCTCACGGACGACGACCTGCGGCCCGTGACGCGGATCGACGCGGCTGTGCCCGGATCGGCGCTGACGCTCGAGTTGGCCGAGGAGCTGCGACGTCTCGCGCCGTTCGGCCTCGGCAACCCGGGCGTCACGCTGCTCCTGCCGGGCGCCGAGCTCGTAAGCGTCCAGACCGTTGGCGATGGCAAGCACCTCAGGTTCCAGGTTCGTGACAGCGGCCGGCCGGCCGGCAGCGCGATCGCCTTCGGGTCTGGCGGGCAGCTCGAGAGCCTCCAGCGCGAGACGACGTTCGATCTAGCGTTCCGCCTGCAGGAGAACCGCTGGAACGGCACCGTCTCGCCGCAGCTCGTAGTGCGGCGAATCCTCGAGGGAGAGCCGCGCTACCACGAGCTGCGCAGCTGGCTGCTCGAGGAGTGGGCTCGCGGCGAAGGCAGCCGGAGCCCGGAGGCGCAGGCGATCTTCAGCGAGCTTGGCCTCGACGGGAACGAGCCGACAAGCCTCTACGAATCCGAGACGTTTCGCGCGCTCCTCGCCGAAGGCGAGAGCCTGGCGCGCGCGGCCTGAGAGCTGCGCTCCGCGGCTAGGAGGGTTTGGGAGGCTAGGAGGGTTTGGCGCCGAGCGTGCGCGGCGGGCGCGCGTCGATCTCCGCCAGGAGCCTGATCAGCTCGCGGAGCGCCCGCCGGCGCCGGCGGTGTTGTTGAAATCGCACGAGCAAGGGCTTCACGTTCGTCGGTGCCTCCGACATTCCTCTCGGACGGCGGCACCGGCGGCACGAGCCCTCACGTGAGGGCAAAACCGCGCCGACTACACTTGGAGCATGGCCGTCGTGGAGGCCCAAGAGCAGCATCAGCACCTCGTCGAGGAGCTGATCGCCGACGTCGAGGCGTACAAGCCCGACGTCGACCGCGAGCTGCTCCGCCGGGCGTTCGCGTTCGCGGAGCGAGCCCACGGGGGCCAGATGCGGCGCTCGGGAGACGAGTTCATCCACCATCCCTGGGGCGCGGCCAAGATCCTCGCGACGCTCCATCTCGACGAGCAGACGCTCGCGGCCGCGCTGCTCCACGACGTCGTCGAGGACACGGACACGGAGCTATCAGACGTCAAGAGCGAGTTCGGCGACGACGTTGCGCGGCTCGTCGAGGGCGTCACCAAGCTGACGCGGATCCAGTTCGCGAGCCGCG
Source organism: uncultured Actinomycetes bacterium (assembly GCA_963826585.1). Classification (GTDB taxonomy): domain Bacteria; phylum Actinomycetota; class Thermoleophilia; order Gaiellales; family Gaiellaceae; genus PALSA-612. Next base: position 411,901 of record CAWGXP010000001.1, on the reverse strand, counting down.
AGCAGGCCGAGGTCGAGAACTACCGGAAGATGATCGTGGCGATGGCGCAGGACCCGCGGGTGATCCTGATCAAGCTCGCCGATCGGCTCCACAACATGCGGACGATCGAGTACCTCGGTCGCCAGAAGCAGATCCAGAAGGCGAAGGAGACGCTCGAGATCTATGCGCCGATCGCGCACCGGCTCGGCATCCACGCGATCAAGTGGGAGCTCGAGGACCTCGCGTTCGAGCGGCTTCATCCGCGGAAGTACGCCGAGATCGAGGCGATGGTGGCGGAGCGCCGCGGCGACCGCGAAGACCACGTGAAGAGCGCGGCGCGGCTGCTCCAGCGCGAGCTCGACAAGTCGGACATCCCCGCAGAGATCTCCGGCCGCCCGAAGCACTTCTATTCGATCTACGACAAGATGGTGCGGAAGGGTCGCGAGTTCAACGAGATCTACGACCTGACCGCGATGCGCGTGATCGTCGAGCGCGCCGCGGACGAGGGAACGCGCGACTGCTACGGCGCGCTCGGGCTCATCCACTCGCTCTGGAAGCCGATGCCCGGCCGGTTCAAGGACTTCATAGCGATGCCAAAGTTGAACCGCTACCGGGCGCTGCACACGACGGTGATAGGACCGGAAGGGAAGCCGCTCGAGATTCAGATCCGCACGCGCGAGATGCACCGCGAGGCCGAGTTCGGAATCGCGGCGCACTGGGTGTACAAGCGCGGAAAGCGCGGGCGTGGGGACGAGGAGTGGACCGCGTGGATGCGTCAGCTGATCGACTGGAACGCAGAGGAGTCCGATCCGAGCGAGTTCATGAAGACGTTCCGCAAGGACTTCTTCTCCGAAGAGGTCTACGTCTTCACACCGAAGGGCGAGGTGAAGACGCTGCCCTCCGGCTCGACGCCGATCGACTTCGCGTACGCGATCCACACCGACATCGGCCACCGCACGGTGGGCGCGAAGGTGAACGGGCGGATCGTCCCGCTCCATTACCACCTGAGAAGCGGCGACTTCGTGGAGATCCTGACCGCGAAGACCGGCCGCGGGCCGTCCCGTGACTGGCTGTCGCTCGCGGCGTCCTCCCGCGCGCGCAACAAGATCCGCCAGTGGTTCTCGCGTGAGACGCGCGAGGAGACCGAGCAGCGCGGCCGCGAGGCGCTCGAGCAGGCGCTCCGCGCGCAGAAGCTTCCGTACAAGAAGCTCCAGGGCTCCGCGGTCCTCGCCCAGGTGATCCGGGAGACGGGCTTCAAGAAGGCGGAGGACTTCTACATCGCGCTCGGCTCCGGGAAGCTCCAGCCCACACAGATCGTCCGCAAGGTGATCCAGCGCCTGAAGACCGAGGAGGTCGCCGAGGAGGAGACGGTCTCGCTCAAGCCGACGCGTGAGCGACCGTCGTCGAATCAGAGCCTCGGAGTCAAGGTGTCCGGCGTCGAGGACGTCCTCGTTCGCCTCGCGAAGTGCTGCACGCCGGTGCCAGGCGACGAGATCCTCGGCTATATCTCGCTCGGCCGCGGGATCACGATCCACCGCGAGGATTGCCCGAACGTCAAGGCGCTGCGCCGGAACCCGGAGCGGCTGACGCCGGTGTCGTGGGACGGCGACGCCTCGCGTAGCTTCCGCGTCCAGGTCGCCGTCGACTCGTGGGACCGGCCGCGGCTGCTCGAGGACGTCGCCCGAACGTTCGCCGAGCACGGCGCCAACATCGTCGCGTACGGCGGCGTGGTCGAGGATCAGATGGCGCGGAACCGCTACACGGCCGAGATCGGCGACGTGAAGTCCCTGCGCGGGCTGCTCAACGGCCTGCGGCAGATAGACGGCGTCTTCGACGCGTATCGCGTGACCCCGCAGTAGCCCGGCGCGTGGACCCGAACCGCGCGACGATCTTCGGCACCGTCGCCGAGCAGTACGAGCGCGCGCGACCCGACTACCCGGAGGAGGCGGTCGCGTGGCTCGCTTCCGAGCTTCGGATTCGGCTCGACAGCGACGTTCTCGACCTCGCCGCCGGCACGGGCAAGCTGACGCGGCAGCTTGCGCGGCTCGGCGCGCGCCTGGTCGCTGTCGAGCCGGATGACGCGATGCGAGCCGAGCTCCGGCGGATCCTGCCCACGGCCGAGGCGCTCGCGGGAACGGCCGAGGCGATCCCGCTCCCGGACGCGAGCGTTGACGCGGTCACGTGCGCCCAGGCCTTCCACTGGTTCGACGCGGAGGCGGCTCTTCGAGAGCTGTGGCGCGTGCTCAGGCCGGGAGGCGGCGTCGGTCTCGTCTGGAATCTCCGCGACGACTCCGACCCGTTCAACGCGGCGCTGACGACGATCGTCAGCGAGAGCGACCGGGGTTGGAACGTCGAGCGCTTCTTCCTCGACGCGCTCGGTGGTTCGGCTCTCTTCGGCGACGTCGCCCGGTACACGTGTCCCTACGTGCAGTTGCTGCCGCGCTCCGAGCTCGTCGCCCGCGTCGCGTCGATGAGCGCCGTGGCCACGCTCGGGAAGGCGGAGCGCAACGCTGTCTACGCGGGGGTCGAAACGCTCGCCGAGACGGCTAGCGACCCGCTCCGGATTGCCTATGTCACCGAGGCGTACGCGTTCCACCGCGTCGGCTAAGAACCCCTCGAACGGGGATCGAGCCGGGTGAGCCTGTGGGTACCCCGTTCGAGTGGTGGCGAGCCAGAGGTGGTCGATTTCCAGGCGCGTTGGCCGCGAACGAGGGAGGGGTCACTCCTCCAGGTCGCCGTCCTCGAACGCCCGGATCGGCTTGCGGAAGGACTCCGGAACGGCTGTCGCCGTGTGCGTGGCAATCTCGACGAGCACGAGCGTCTGGTGCGCCATCACCATCAGCAGGTCGTCCTTCATGCGGTACGCCGCGCACTCGTACGTCACGCTCGTGCGCCCGATGCGTGCGACGCGGATGAACGTCTCGACGAGATCGTCGAAGCGGGCCGGGGCGAGATAGTCAAGCGTGCAGGCGCGCATCACGAACTCCCGCTCCTGCCGCTCGGCTCGCATCATCCCGAGATGCCGGTGGTACTCGACCCGCGCGAGGTCGAAGAACGGGAGATAGCGCCCGTAGTAGACGACGCCCTGGGCATCTGTGTCTGAGAAGCCAACGCGGTCGATCGCCGAGTACTTGAAGGGCGGCTTGCGGTCGGTTACCTGGCCGCGCTCGAGGTCCACGCTCCGATGCTAACGGCAGCCTAGAGTGGGGTCGATGAAGGTGGGCGTGATGTTGCCCGTCGGCGGCATGGACGGTCCCGACGGCCGAAGCCCGGATTGGGCGGACGTGCGGGCGATCGCGGAAACGGCCGAGCACCGCGGCTTGGACTCGGTCTGGGTCGCGGACCACCTCCTGGCCGAGATGGAGGACGGCTCGGTCCACGGCATGCACGACGCCTGGACGCTCCTGAGCGCGGTCGCTGCGGTCACGGCTCGCGTCGAGCTCGGCCCGCTCGTTCTCTGCACGTCGTTTCGGAGCCCGAGCGTGATCGCCAACATGGCCGCCACACTGGACCTCGTCTCGGGCGGGCGGTTAATTCTCGGCCTGGGCTGCGGCTGGCACGAGCCCGAGTACCGGGCGTTTGGCTTCCCCTTCGACCATCGCGTAAGCCGGTTCGCCGAGGCCCTCGAGATCATCGCCCGGCTCCTCGACGGTGAAAGGCTTAGGTTCCGGGGTGACTACTACGAGGTCGAGGATGCCGCTCTGGCGCCCGCTCCGGCACGGCGGATCCCGGTGCTCGTCGCCTCCAAGCAAGAGCGGATGAACGGGCTGACCGCCAGGTGGGGAGACATGTGGAACACGGCGTGGTTTAGGCTGCCGGACGACCGATTCGACGAGCGCCGGGCGCTCTTCGGGCAGGCCCTCGCCGCGCAGGCAAGACCGGCACAAGGCGTCCGGCAGACGGTCGGCATCCTCGTCGAGGAGAACGACTCAGCCGAGGACATCGCCGGAGCGCTCGGCGCGTGGCACGCGGCGGGCATCGATCACGTGATCGCGGACGTCGAGCCGCTCACCGTCCCCTCGGTCGAACGGCTGGCAGCCGGGGCGGCACTGTACAGGGAGGCCGTGTCCGCTAAGACCGGATAACGCCGAGCACCTCGTCGCGCTTCTCCTCCATCAGCTCGCGCGACCGCGCCTCGAGGTTGAGCCGGAGCAGCGGCTCTGTGTTCGAGGGCCGCACGTTGAAGCGCCAGTCGTCCGCGTCGATCGAGAGACCGTCGAGGTGCGAGACGGCGCCCTCCTGCCCAAAGCGCTCCTTCAGCTCCTGGAGCTTGACGGGCACGTCGGAGACGGTGGAGTTGATCTCGCCGGTGATGAAGTAGCGCTCCCGGAAGGGGCGGAGGATGTCGGACAGCTTGGCGCCCCGGCGGGAGACGAGCTCGAGCATGAGGAGGAACGGGATCACGCCCGAGTCGGCCTGGAAGAAGTCGCGGAAGTAGTAGTGACCCGATACCTCGCCCGCGAACGCGGCGTCATCCTTGCGCATTCGTTGCTTGATGAACGCATGCCCGACCCGGCTCATCAAGGCGACGCCGCCTGCGCCCGCGATCGTCTCCGGCACCGCCCAGCTTGCCCGCACGTCGTAGATCACCTTCGCCCCTGGCTCCCGCTCGAGCAGCGACGCGGCGAAGAGCGCCGTCGCGAAATCGCCCGCCACGAACTCTCCCGTGTCGTCGACGAAGAAGCAGCGGTCGCCGTCGCCGTCGAACGCGACGCCGAAGTCGGCTCCTTCCGCCAGCGTCTGCTCGATGATGAACGCCCGATTCTCCTCGAGTAGCGGGTTCGGCTCGTGGTTCGGGAAGCTTCCATCCGGCTCGAAGTAACAGGGGACGGCGTCGATCGGTAGCCGCTCGAGGATCGGTGGGAGCATCGCGCCCGCCATCCCGTTGGCGGCGTCGATCACGACCCGTAGCTGTCGGATGCTCGCAAGATCGACGAACGAGAGCACACGCTCGACATACGCGCTCTGGATGTCGTCCTTCGTCACCTGTCCAGCACCGCCAGGTCCGAGGGACTGTCCCTCGGACCGGTCCAAAACGGCCAGTGCGCGGTCGCGGATCGCCAATAGACCCGAGTCCCCGCCCACGGGCAACGCGCCGCGGCGCACGATCTTCATACCGATGTACTCGCCAGGGTTGTGTGAGGCGGTGACGGCGATCCCGCCCTCGAGCTCGAGCTCGCCGACCGCGAAATAGAGCTGTTCCGTACCGACCATGCCGATGTCGACGACGTCGGCGCCGGCGTCCGCGGCACCCGCGATCGCGGCGGCCGCGACGCTCGGCGCCGACACGCGCATGTCGCGCCCGACCGCGATGCGGCGAGGCTCGAACTCCTCGACGTACGCGCGTCCGACCGCGTAGGCCCCGTCCTCGTCGAGCTCCGTCGGATAAATCCCGCGGATGTCGTACGCCTTGAAGACCTTGGGGTCGAGCACGAGAGGGATCGTAGTGAGGAAGCCGAGCGTCCGTTTGCGCGTTCGTACACTTACGTGGTGCCGCAAACCGTCGAAAGAAAGCTTGCAACCGTGCTATTCGTCGACCTCGTCGACTCGACGCAGCTCGTCACCGGCTCCGACCCGGAGGTCGTGCGCAGGAGGGTGACGGAGTTCTTCGAACGCGTCTCCCACTGCGTGACCGTGCACGGCGGCATCGTCGAGAAGTTCGCGGGAGACGCCGTGCTCGCCGCGTTCGGCATTCCGCAGGCGCACGAGGACGACGCCGAGCGAGCCGCGCGGGCCGGCCTCGGAATGCGCGACGCCGTCCGCGAGCTCGGCCTCGAAGCGCGGATCGGGATCGAGGCGGGCGAGGTCGTGGTCGACCAGGGCGACTCGACCTTCGCGACGGGCGAGGCCGTGAATCTCGCCGCTCGCCTCCAGCAGGTGGCGAAGCCCGGCGAGATCCTGCTCGGCCCCACGGCGCACCGCCTCGCGCGGGGTCGGCTGCTCGTCGAGGACGCGGGACCGCTCGAGCTGAAGGGGATGGGCGCGGCGCTCCGGTCGTGGCGCGTCGTCGGCACGCTCGACACGCGGAAGGTGCACATCACGGCTCCGCTCGTCGGCCGTGACACCGAGCTCGAGTTGCTCGAGAACACCTACGCGCGGACGCTCAGAGACGGCCGGGCGCATCTGTTCACCGTCTACGGCGAACCGGGCGTCGGGAAGAGCCGCCTCGCTCGGGAGTTCGTCGACTCGATCGAGGGCGCTAGCGTCCTCACCGGCCGCTGCCTCCCCTACGGGGAGGGGATCACATACTGGCCGCTCGCCGAGATGATCAAGGCCGCGACGGGGATCTCGGACGACGAGCCGCTCGAGGAGGCATTCGAGAAGCTCCGCGCCTGCTGCGAGGACGACGCCGTCGCCGACCTGATCGGGCTGGCTGCCGGACTGCTCGAGGCCGTCGAGGGCGAGCGCGGCGCCGAGGAGATTGCGTGGGCGGCGCGGGCCGTGATGAGCACGCTCGGCGAGGTTCAGCCGCTCGTCCTCTTCTTCGAGGACATCCACTGGGCCGAGGAGCCACTGCTCGACCTGATCGAGCATCTGGCCGACTGGGTCAGGGCGCCGCTCCTCATCCTCTGCCTCGCGCGGCCCGAGCTGCTCGACGTGCGGTCGGGCTGGGGAGGGGGCCGTGTGCGGTCGACCGCCATCGAGCTCGAGCCGCTGTCCGAGGCGGAGAGCGAGGCGCTGGTCGCCGCGCTCGTGGCCGAGCTCGACGAGCCGCTGCCGCTGCCGAAGAAGCTCCTCGACCGCACGGAGGGAAACCCGCTGTTCGTCGAGGAGACGATCCGGATGATCTCGGAGACGGGGGACCGCGATCGGATCCCTGACACGCTGCAGGCGCTGATCGCGGCACGGATCGACCACCTCTCCGCAGACGGCAAGACGCTCCTCCAGCGCGCCGCGGTCATCGGCCGGATCTTCTGGGAGGGCGCTGTCTCGCATCTCATGCCGGGCGACGGCGTCCAGGAGCTGCTCGACGACCTCCTGCTCCGCGAGCTCGTCCTCCGCGAGCCGCGCTCGTCGATCCACGGCGAGCGCGCGTTTCGGTTCAAGCACATGCTGATCCGGGAGGTCGCGTACTCCGGCCTCTCCAAGCAGTCGCGCGCGCAGCAGCACCGGCGCTTTGCGGAGTGGCTGAAGGAGCGTGCCGGCGAGGAGCTGCTGGAGATTCGCGCATACCACCTCGACCAGGCGGCCTTGCTCCTGACCGAGCTCGACGGGGTGCCGCCCGAGGAGCTGAGGATCGAGGCGGCCCGGGCCTTGACAGCAGCCGGCAAGCGCGCGCTCGCCCGTGAGCAGTACAAGGTCGCACGTCGCCTGCTCGTCCGCGCCGTCGAGCTCGAGCCGACGCTGAAGCGGCGCTACTACGCGGCGCGCTCCGTTTGGCGACTCGGCGACTTGACGGCGGTCTCGATCGAGATGGAGAAAGTCCGCGCAGAAGCGGAGCACGAGAGCGACTCGCTGACCGAGGCGCTCGCGTTGACGGCTCTCGGAGACGCGGCGCTTCGGCAACGAGGGGACACGGAGCTCGCCCGGCAGCTGATCGAGCGCGCCCTTGCTCTACAGGAGGTTGAGACGGACGCGGATGCGCATTTCGATTCGCTGTTCGTTCGTGCGTCGATCGACATCGCCAAGGGGAGGATGGGTGAAGGTCTGCCGTATATCGAGCAGGCGTTCGCGATTGCGCTGGCCGCGGGCCGCAAGGATCTTCAGACGATTGCCTCTCAGGCGCTGGCCCAGGCCTACATCGTGCGGCTCGAGCTCGACGCAGCCGAACGCTTGGTCGACAAGGCGGTCGAGCTCGCGCGCGAGACCGGCAGCCCACGCGCCCGGGGCTCGATGCGCCTCACGCTCGGGTGGCTCCTCCGGATGCGTGGCGACCTCGACGGCGCCGAGCACGCGTATCGCGAGGCGCACGATCTGTTCGAGGAGATCGGTCATGCGACGCTTCTCGCGGCATCCCTGGCGCGGCTCGCGGATGTCGCCAATCAGCGCCACGACCTGCCGCAGGCCGAGAAGTTCATGCGTGAGGCGGTCCGACTCCTCGCGCCGCTCGGACAGCACGGTGAGCTCGCCGAGGTCCAGGCGGACCTGGCCGCGGTGCTCGCCGAGCAGGGCAAGGTGGACGAGGCCGAGCGATTCATCGCCGCGGCCGAGGAGTACGCACCGTTCTCGGAACCGATGCGCCGACAGACGCTCGCGTCGGCTAGGGCCGCGCTCTGCGTCGCGCACGGTCGTGATGACGAGGCGGAGGGGCTGTACCGCGAGGCGCTTGCGATCGCCCAGGAAACCGACTTCACGGGGCTCGAGGCCGACGCACTGCGAAAGCTGACCGAGTTTCTCGCCGAGCGCGGTCGTACCGAGGACGCTGCGGCTTACGAGGAGCGGCTCGCTGTGCTGATGCCTGCGAAGAGCACGGCGGAGATCGCCTGAGTCGATTCCTCGTCCGGTGACTCGCTGATCACGGTCGCCGGCCGCTCGAACCGGTCGAGTGCCTCGCGGAGCGGATCTGCGCGGAGCGTCCCCTCGCCGTAGGGCAAGTGCTTCGTCTCGTTGCGGTTCGCGAACGCGATGTCGGAGAAGTGGATGTGAAAGGGCGTGCCCGCCTCTTGGATCGCGTCGACGGCCTCGAGCGCCGCTGCGAACGGCTCGACGTCCGTGAGAGCGCCGTCGCTCGTCGCGTGCATGTGTGCGAAGTCGAGCACGGGCCGCACCCAACCGGTGCGCCTCGAGATCTCGACCACGTCGTCGACCGAGCCGAGGTCGCGAACCCGGCCCATCACCTCGACGCCGAACGGGACCGCGCGATCCTTGCCCTCGAGTCTTATGCGGAGCTCGCCAAGTTGCTCGACGACGGAATCGATCGCGTCCTCTCGCGACCGGCCGAGCAGGAACCCGGGATGGACGACGACGACCTCGGCGCCTGCCGCCTTCGCGATCCCCGCGGAGTGGTCGAGCATGCCCACGGCCATGTTCAGCTTCTTCCCGCGCTCCACGTGGCCCATGAACCCGGCGAGCGGGGCGTGGACGGAGAGCGCGATGTCGTGCTCGCGGGCGAGCTCGCCGAAGCGCGCCGCGAAGTCCTTGTTCATCCAGAACTTGCGCTCGAAGTCGATCTCGCACGCGCCATAGCCACGTTCGACGAGCAGCGCGATCGCCGCCTCCGGGCTCTCCTGTGAGGGAACGCGCGCCGGTCCGAGGCGAATAGCGCCCAAGAACGGAAGTTAGCGCATCTCCGTCCGATCCCCTCTCTACGTTGTTTCCATGGCCAATACACCGTCACGTGTCGATCTGCTCGAGCTCGATATCGACCTCCGGCTCGCCGATCTCTGGCGCGAGCTCGAGGAGATCCCGGAGTGGAATCTCGAGATCGCGGCAGCCTTCATGCGCGCCGCGTACGGGAAGGGGTACTGCGACGCTCTGACGGAGGACGACCACGGGTCGCTCTGTCTCGACCACGGGTACCGTCTGCCGGCCAAGCGCGACGCCCAGCGCTCCTAGAGAGAACAACGGTTAGTTACACGCCGGCGAGCTAGAATCGCCCCGTGGCTCGCAAGCGCAGCCCCGCGCGCCTCGTCGTCGCGCTCGGCGTCGCGGCCGCACTCGCCGTCTTTCTCCTCTACACGTCGATCGCCGGAGGCACGAACGCGTCGCTCCGTCCGAGCCAGCTCGCAGGGCACGCCAACGAGAAGGTCCAGCTCGCCGGGCTCGTGCTCGGGCCGGTGAGCGGCGACTCACACGCGAGCGGCATGCGCTTCCGTCTCCGCGACATCGACGGCAAGGCGACGGTGGGCGTCGTCTACACGGGCTCGAAGCCGGACCTCTTCCGCGTCGGACGGCACGTGTATCTCAAGGGCACGCTCGAGCACGGGACGTTCGTCGGCGAGCGGGACTCGCTCGTCACGAAATGCCCGTCGAAGTACGCACCGAAGCAGTCCTCTCCTTAGGCCATGGCTGAGCTCGGGCGCGCAGCGCTCATCGTCTGCTTCGGCCTTTCGCTCTACGCGCTGGTCGTGGGCTCGCTCGCAGCGTGGAAGGGGAAGCGGCGTCTGGCCGCATCCGCGCAGAACGGCCTCCTCGCCGCGTTCGTCGCCGCAGCGGTCGCGACCGGCGTCCTGCTCGCGGCGCTGATCCGTCACGACTTCTCGTTCGTCTATGCGGCCGACTTCACGAGCACGAAGCTTCCGCTGCTGTACACGATCTCGGCGCTGTGGGGCGGACAGGCAGGATCGCTGCTCCTGTGGCTGCTCGTGCTGACCGGGCTCTCGAGCGCGGCGATCCTCTTCAATCGCTACGCGGCGAGAGAGGTGATCGCGTGGGCGGTGCCGGTGCTGGGGCTCGTCGCGTCGTTCTTCGCGCTCCTCCTCGTCGCGGTCGCCTCGCCGTTCGACACGCAGACAGCGCCGCTCGAGGGGGCCGGGCTCAACCCGAGCCTCCAGAACCCGTACATGGTTGCGCACCCGCCGATGCTCTATCTCGGCTACGTCGGTCTGACGATCCCGTTCGCCTTCGCGATGGGCGCGCTGCTCTCCGGACGCACGGACGAGCGCTGGATCGTCGCCACGCGCCGCTGGACGCTTGGCGCGTGGGCGTTCCTCGGCGTCGGGCAGCTGCTCGGATCGCACTGGGCGTACGTCGAGGTCGGCTGGGGCGGTTACTACGCCTGGGATCCCGTCGAGAACGCCGCGTTGATGCCGTGGCTCGCTGCGACGGCGTTCCTGCACTCGGTGATGGTGCAGGAGAAGAAGGGGATGCTGAAGGTCTGGAACGTGCTGCTCGTCGTGCTCGCGTTCTGCCTTTCGGTCTTCGGGACGTTCCTCACCCGCTCCGGGATCGTCAACTCGATCCACTCGTTCACCGAGAGCTCGATCGGGCCGTGGTTCCTCGGGTTCATCGTCTTCGTGACGATCGCGTCCTTGGCGCTTGTCCTCTACCGATTGCCTCTGCTCCGGGCGAAGACGAAGCTCGAGTCGCCGGTCTCGCGCGAGGCGGCGTTCCTCTACAACAACCTCCTGCTCGTCGCGCTCTGCCTGACGATCCTCTGGGGCGTTACCTTCCCGATCGTCTCCGATCTCGTGCGCGGCGAGTCGGTCACGGTCGGCCCGCCCTACTTCAACTTCTTCCTCAAGGCGTTCGGCCTGCCGCTGCTGCTCTTGATGGGGATCGGGCCGCTCGTCGCCTGGCGTCGCGCATCGCTCCGATCGCTGAGGCGGACGCTGCTCTGGCCGGCGCTCGTCGCGCTTGCCACCGGCGGCGTGCTGCTCGTGCTCGGGGCAGGGTCATCGGTGCCGGGGCTCGTGACGTACACGTTCTCCGCCTTCGTGTTGACGTCGATCGTGCTCGAGTTTGCGAGGGGCACGCAGGCGCGGCGCGCGCTCAGTGGAGGCACGTGGCCGCGGGCCTTCTCGGACCTCGTCGGGCGCAACAGGCGTCGCTACGGTGGCTACGTCGTGCACGCGGCGATCGTGCTGCTCGCGATCGGCGTCGCCGGGTCCTCCGTCTACCAGACAACGCGTGAGGCGAAGCTCGCGGAGGGGCAGTCGATGGACGCGGCTGGCTACACGCTGGTGTATCGCTCGCTCGCCACGCGGGCGGCGGGAAACCACACGGAGATCCGGGCCGCAGTCGACCTGTATCGCGGCAGCGACTTCGTCAGCAGGCTCGAGCCGGGGAAGAACCGCTACGCGGCGGAGCAGCAGGTGTCGAACGAGATGGCGATCCACACCAGCTGGCTCCGCGCCGAGGACGTCGACGTGATTGCCGACCAGGTGAACGCCGACGGGAGCGTCTACTTCAAGGTGCTCGTCAAGCCGCTCGTCAACCTCATCTGGCTCGCCGGGATCGTGTTTCTCGCAGGCTCGCTGATCGCGCTCTGGCCGGATCCGCGCGAGAGCCGGCGACTCGCGGAGCGCTACGAGCCCGGGGCCGTTGGTCTGCGCGCTTGATGGAAGTCGCAGCGCTTGTGCTCGGCGCCTTGCTCGCGGCGGCGTGCGTCGCGTACGTCGCGCGACCGTTCGTGCGCGAGCCATCCGTCGCGCCCGCGGACGACCGGCTCGACGCTCTTGACGCCGCCGGCCGCGAGCGCCTGGCGGCGATCGAGGAGCGCGACCGGGCCCTCGCGGCGCTCAAGGAGCTCGAGTTCGACCACCGCACGGGCAAGGTCTCGGACGACGATTACCGCGAGCTCCTGGGGCCGCTCAGGGGCGCCGCCGGCTCTGCTCTCGAGGAGCTGAAAGACACACCGGATTCCTGAGAAGGGGTCGGGCATGGCCGGGCGAAACCGTAGCCATGGTCCGTCGCGCGGCTCTCGCGTTGCTGCTGCTCGTGATCGTTGCGGGACCGGCCGGCGCGGACACGATCGTCGAGCAGAAAGACTCCGTCGACGCAAAGATCGCGGCGCTCGGCGCTCGAGTCGACGAGATGCAGGCGCACGAGGCGTCGATCAGGGCCGAGGTTGCCGGCTACTCGACGCAGATCCGCGACCTCACAGTGCAGGTCGGCGACGTCTCGGAGAAGCTCGGGACGCTCGAGCGGGACCTCGAGCTCCGGCGGGCGCGGCTCCAGCGCCTCGACATCGTCTACCGCTTGCAGACGAAGCGGCTTCGGATTCTTCGCCGGCAGCACGCCCTCGCGCTGCGACGGCTCAATGACCGTCTCGTCCAGCTGTACGAGTCGGACGACCCGGACGCGATCTCGTTGCTCTTGACGTCCAGGAGCATCTCCGAAGTGCTCGACAAGGTCGATTACCTCGAGCGCATCGCGAGTGGCGACCAGCGGATCGCCGACGCGGTGCGCGCGGCGAAGGAGCGCGTGCGGGCGCAGCGTCTGGAGACGCGCGCGACGCGCAAGCGGCATCGCCAGGAGCTGCGCGTGGTCGCCCTGCGGACCGCCGAGGTGCGCGCGCTGCGGGATCGCCTGCTCGCGAATAGAAGCACCCTCGCCGGTACGAAGGCCGTGCGTGAGGACACGCTCGCGTCGCTGACCGCGGCGGAACGGGACGAGGCGAGCGAGATCGACGCCCTCCAGGCGGTGAGCTCGCAGCTCGCGGCGAGGATCCAGGCCGCGCAGGCGGCGTCAGGCTCGACCGGTACCGGCGCGCCGTCCGCCGCTGGCTTCATCTGGCCCGTCGTCGGACCGGTGACGAGCCCGTTCGGCGTGCGCTGGGGACGTATGCACGAGGGGATCGACATCGCAGCCTCGTCGGGAACGCCGATTCACGCGGCGGCTGCCGGCACGGTCATCTACGCCGGCTGGATGGAGGGCTACGGCAACCTCGTCGTCATCGACCACGGCAATGGTCTCTCGACCGCCTACGGCCACCAGTCGAGCATCGCGGTCGGCAACGGCCAGACGGTCGCGCAGGGCCAGACGATCGGCTACGTCGGCACGACCGGCCACTCCACCGGCCCGCACCTTCACTTCGAGGTGCGCGTCAACGGGTCCCCCGTCGACCCCCTCGGTTATCTCTAGAGATTGGCGAGGTGCAGGTCCGGAAGGTTCCGGTAGCGCTCGTCGAGATCGAAGCCGTAGCCGACGAAGAACTCGTCGGGCGCTGTGAAGCCGACGTAGCGCACCGGTAGGTCGTCGACGAGGCGGCGGTACGGCCGGTCGAGCAGCGTGGCGACCGCAAGCGAGCGCGGCGAGCGGAGCGAGAACGACTTCACGAGGTAGTTGAGCGTCAGGCCGGTGTCGACGACGTCCTCGACGAGGAGGACATCCCGGTCGAGGATGTCCGCGTCGAGGTCCTTGAGCAAGCGCACTCCGCGCTCGCCGCCGGTCTCCCGTCCGCCGTAGCCCGCGAGCTCGACGAAGTCGACCCGATGGACGATCGGCAGGGCGCGGGCAAGGTCGGCCAGGAAGACGAAGCTCGCCTTGAGCGATGCGACGAGCACGGGCTCCCGTCCCGCGTAGTCCTCCGCGATCTCAGCTGCAAGGCTCGAGACGCGCGCGCTGATCTCTCCGGCGGAGAGGTAGACGTCGCCAACCCGGGGATCGAAGTCCGGAGCGTTACCCGCGAGGGCTAGGAGGCGAGGTCGAGTCTGTATCGCTGGGCGAGACGTTCGATGTCCCGTTTGTAGAAGAGCTTCACGCGAACGTCGGGGTACCGCTCGCGGATCTTCCGGAGCTTGCGGTTCTTCCTCGTGACGAGCGACTGCTTCATCACCGTGACCTCGAGGTAGAGATCCTGCTCTGGGAGGTAGAAGTCGGGCGTGAAGGCCTCGACGATGCGGCCCTTCTCGTCCTCCTCGAGCACGAACGTGCGGGGCTCGTACGCCCAGGGGATGCGGTAGTAGTCGAGGATCTTCGCGCACTCGAGCTCGGCGTCGTGAGCGAAGTGGGGCTGACCTTGTCCGAAATATGCCTGGAAATCGTGGATTTCCGCGGTCACCGGAGTCAGAGTAGCAGCCGGTCCGGATGCCCCTCGCGACGCCGCCGGCCGCACATTGCGCCGGCTCTCATCGTGGTAGCGTGGCTCGTGACGCTGCCGGCTGCGGGAATCGTTGCTGCCGTCTGCTACGTGCCGATCCAGGCGATCTTCGGAGGCTGAGATGAACAAGGCATATGACGAGCTGCGGAACCGTGTCGCCGAGGTCGTCGACCTCTTCGGGGCGATGGCGGTGCTCGGCTGGGACCACCGCACGATGATGCCGCGGAACGGCGCGGCGGCGAGGGCCGAGCAGCTCGGCACGCTCGCACAGATCACGCACACGAAGGCGATGGCGCCCGAGATCGGCCAACTGCTCGACGAGCTCGAGCCCTGGGCGGCCGAGCAGGACTACGACTCGAACGAGGCGAGCCTGATCCGGCAAGTGCGACGCGACTACGACAAGGTCGTGCGCGTCCCGCCCGAGCTGTCTGCCGAGATGTCGCGCACCGCCGCCACCGCCGAACCGGTGTGGCAGGAGGCGCGCAAGGCGTCCGACTGGTCGATGTTCCAGCCGTATCTCGAGAAGGTGATGGAGCTCCGGCGGCGCTACGTCGATTGCTTCGACCCGGCGGATGAGGACTACGACATCCTGCTCGACGACTTCGAGCCGGGGATGAAGACGGCCGAGGTGCGCGCCGTGTTCGACGAGCTTAAGGAAGGGCTCGTCCCGTTGATCGCCGAGATCTCGGAGCGTCACGATGCCGTCGACGACTCGTTCCTCCACGGCGACTTTCCGATCGAGGCACAGAAGCGCGTCGAGGGCGAGATCCTTGCCGCCTTCGGCTTCACCGCGGACTCCTGGCGGCTCGACGAGACGGTGCACCCGTTCGCGTCGCGCTCGGGGCTCGACGACATCCGGCTGACGACGAAGCACCTGCCCGACAGCCTCAGCTCGATCTTCTCGTCCATGCACGAGTTCGGCCACGGGATCTACGAGTACGGCGTCGACCGCGAGCTCGCGCGGACGACCCTCGCGCGCGGAACCTCGCTCGGCTTCCACGAGTCCCAGAGCCGCATGTGGGAGAACCTCGTCGGCCGCAGCCGCCCGTTCTGGCAGCACTACTTCCCGCTCGTCCAGGAGGCCTTCCCGGAGCGGCTCTCGGGCGTCGACGCGGAGGCGTTCTACCGCGCGGCAAACCGTGTGCAGCCCTCGCTCATCCGCATCGAGGCGGACGAGGCGACGTACAACCTCCACATCATCCTGCGCTTCGAGCTCGAGCAGGAGATGATCACCGGGCGGCTGGCCGCGGCCGACGTGCCCGAAGCGTGGGACGCGAAGATGCACGAGTACCTCGGTATCGAGGTGCCCGACGTCGCCGACGGCGCGCTCCAGGACACGCACTGGGCGGGCGGGGCGATCGGCTACTTCTCGACCTACGCGCTCGGCAACATCATCTCGGCGCAGCTCTGGGAGAAGATCTCGGCGGAGATCCCGGACGTCTACGAAGGGATCGGACGAGGCGAATTCGGCGAGCTCCGTGAGTGGCTCCGCGAGAACGTCCACCGGCACGGGCGCAAGTACCTGCCGCGCGAGCTGCTCGAGCGGATCACCGGCGGCGGCCTCGACCCTCAGCCTCTGCTCGCGTACCTGCGGGCGAAGCTCGGGGAGATCTACGACCTTCAGCAAGTAGCGGCGTAGACTTTCCGACATGGCGGGGGTTTCGGACCAGCCTTTCCGGATTGCCCAGATCTCCGACATCCACTGCGGAGGGCCGCACTTCGTCCCGACGCTGCTCGACCGAGCGATCGCGGAGATCAACGAATGGGAGCCAGACCTGGTCGTCTGCTGCGGCGACCTGACGACGTTCGGGTTCAAGCCCGAGTTCGCGGAGGCGAAGACGTTCCTTGACAAGGTCGACTGTGGCTCGCTCGTCGTGATCCCGGGTAACCACGACTCGAGGAATGTCGGTTACGTCCACTTCGAGGAGTTCTTCGGCGAGCGGAGCTCCGTGTCGCATGTCGATGGCGTGACGATCGTCGCTATCGACTCGACCGAGCCCGACCTCGACCACGGCCGGATCGGGCGCGGCCGCTACGCGTGGATCGAGGAGCAATTCGCCGAGCCAGCGAACCTCCGCGTGTTCGTTCTCCATCACCACCTGCTGCCCGTCCCGGGCACCGGGCGGGAGCGCAACATCGTCTACGACGCCGGCGACGCGATCGAGTGCCTCCAGCGCTCGCAGGTCGACCTCGTCCTCAGCGGCCACAAGCACGTGCCCTATGCCTGGCGGCTCGAGGACATGTTCATCGTCAACACCGGCACGGTGTCGTCGCTCCGGCTGCGCGGCAACACGCGCCCCTGTTACAACGTGATCGAGGTCGACGGCGCGCACGTGGAGGTGCGGCGCCGGTACCCCTACCACGGCGAGGAGCGGATGATCCGCTTCTCCACGGAGACGCACGCGTACGAGAAGTCGACGGGCGCGATCGAGGCCCAGGTCGGCACGACGACATGAGAGCCGTCGCCGTCATCGACGGAGAGCACTACGCGCCGGTCGTCCGCGCCGCTCTCGAGGAGCTGCCGTACGACTTCGTCGCGGCTTATCTCGTCGGTGGTGTCGAGAAGCTCCGGGGAGGGGATGACTACGGCGTGCCGCTCGTCTCCGATCTCGAGTCCGCTCTCTCGATCGACGCGGAGATGGTGGTCGATCTCTCCGACGAGCCCGTGCTCGGCCCGGAGCAGCGGCTGCTGCTCGCGTCGCGGGCCTTGGCGCTCGGCCTCCGATACGTTGGCCCCGACTTCGCGTTCGAGCCACCGCGCTACGAGCCGGTAGCGCTGCCCGCAATCGCCGTCATCGGGACAGGCAAGCGGATCGGGAAGACGGCGCTCACGGGCCAGCTCGCGCGGCGCCTCTCGCGAGACCGTGACGTCATCGTTCTCGCCATGGGCCGCGGCGGTCCGGCCGAGCCCGAGCTGATCGAGGCGGAGCCGACGTGCGACGCGCTAATCGCTCTCTCCCGATCGGGTCGTCATGCGGCGTCCGACCATCTGGAGACCGCGCTCTTCTCCGGCGTGCGGACGATCGGCTGCCGCCGGTGCGGCGGAGGACTGGCCGGCCAGGTCGCGACGTCGAACGTCCCGGCGGGGATCGAGCTGGCGGAGCGTCTCGCGCCCGACGTCCTGGTCCTCGACGGGAGCGGGGCGGCCGTGCCGCCGGTGAGCGCGGATGCGACGATCCTCGTCACGGGCGACGAGCAGGACGTGCGCGCCGGTCTCAACCCTTACCGGGTGCTCGTTTCGTCCCTTGTGTGCTGCACCGGCCACGAAGACCAGGTCGACGCGATCCGCGCGATCGCCGAGCGGCCCCTGATCCGCGTCGATCTCGAGCTTCGGCCCACCGAGCCGCTCGGGTCTGGCTCGGTAGCGGTCTTCACCGCAGGGCCTGCACGTGTCGACCACCTCGATGCGGACATCGTCGCCGTCTCCACGAACCTTGCGGACCGAGAGCGCTTGCGCGAGGATCTCGCCTCCATCGACGCGGAGACCTACGTGACCGAGCTGAAGGCTGCAGCGATCGACGTCGTTGCCGAAACCGCCGCGGAGCGGGGCGCAAAGGTCGTCTTCGCGCGGAACGATCTCGTCTCGCGACCGGGGGAGCGCGACATCGACGAGACGCTTGCCGAGCTCGGCGATGCCGTGTGCAGCGCCGCGGTGACGGCATGAGCGAGCAGCGGCGGATCGACCATCTTTCTCTCGGCGGTGAGAGCGGTCTTCCCTACTCGAAGGGGCTGCTCGCCCGCGCACTAGTCGCCACCGGCATGTCCGCGAGCCTCGCGTGGGAGCTCGCCCTGCGGGTCGAGGACGATCTCGCCGCACTCGGCGAGGCGACGGTCGATCTCGAGCGCCTGGAGGAGCTCGCTCAGGACGTCTTCGGTGAGGAGGAGGGCGTTGCGGCCATTCGCCGCCTTCGCCAGTACAGGGCGCTGAACGACCTCGATCTCCCGATCGTCGTGCTCGTCGGCGGCGGCACCGGCACAGGGAAGTCGCGCGTGGCCACGGAGATCGCCTACCGCCTGGGGATCACGCGCGTCACCTCGACCGACTTCATCCGCCAGACGATGCGCGCCTTCTTCTCAGAAGAGTTCATGCCTTCGATCCACTTCTCGAGCTTCGAGGCCGGCGCCGCGGTGCCCGACGCCGAGGATCCCACGCTGACAGGCTTTCTCGAGCAGACGCGCAACGTGCTCGTCGGCGTACGCGCGGTGATCGAGCGGGCTCTTCACGAGGGCTGGTCCATGGTGCTCGAGGGCGTCCACCTCGTGCCCGGAATGGTGCCGACCGTCGAGGGGGCGCTCGCTGTCCAGTGCGTGCTCGAGATCGAGAGCGAAGAGGTGCACGAGGGCCACTTCTGGGTGCGCGACGGCGCAACGGAGGGGCTGCGCCCGGTGCAGCGCTACGTGGACGCGCTCGACGACATCCGCGAGGTCCAGCGCTTCATCGTCGGCCGCGCTCGTCGAAACGACGTGCCCGTGATCGAGAACTCCGACATCGATGCAACGATCGCGTCCGTGATGGAGCTCGTGCTGGAGAGCGTCGAGCGGCTCGAGACGGTCGCCGGTGGCGTCGACGCCTGAGACGGCCGATCGGGCCTGTATCTGCTCGCTGTACGCGCGTGCGACGGAGCGTGCGGCGCTCGGGAGCGCACGCTGGCTCGGAGCAGGGAACCAGACCGGGGCGGAGGAAGCGGCCTTTTCCGGCATGCGTTCGGCGCTCGTCGAGCTGCCGATCGCCGGGCGCATCGTGATCGGCGCAACGAGCGAGAACGACGCGCTTGCAACAGGCGGTGAGGTCGGGCTCGGGCCGGAGCCCGTCGACCTCGCGCTCGATCCGCTCGAGGGCCGCGGCGTCGTGGCGCGCGGTGGACAGGGCGCGATGTCGATCATCGCCGTTGGCGGCCCCGGTGCGCTGCCGGTGATGCCGGAGATGTACATGCGCCATATCGCCGTCGGCCCACGAGCCCGAGGCGCCATCGACCTGTTGAAGCCCGTCGCGGACAACATCGCCGCTATCGCTGACGTCTTCGGCCGGTCCGTGAACGATGTGACGACGATCGTCCTCGATCGGCCGCGACATCACGACCTGATCGAGGACATCCGACGGGTTGGCGCGCGAATCAAGCTGATCCCCGACGGGACCGTGACGGCGGCGATCTCCGCCGCGATCCGTGGCACGAATGATCACCTCGCGATTGGGATCGGCGGCACGCGGCAGGCCGTCCTCACTGCAGCCGCGCTCCGCTGTCTCGGAGGCGAGCTCCAGGCGCAGATCTGGCCGACGTCGAGACGCGATATCGACATCGCACACGAGCACGGGATCGAGGACGTCGAGCGCGTGTTCACTACGGACGATCTCGCGCCGGGAGAGATCATCTTCGCCGCCACCGGCGTCTCGAACGGCGACCTTCTCCGCGGCGTGCGCTTTCTCGCTGACAGCGCCCGCACGCACACCCTCGTCATGTGCACGCGGTGCAACTGGGTCCGGTTCGTGGACGGCATCCACTTCTTCGCGCGCGAGCGGCGCGAGGAAGTCCGTCTCCTCGGCTACTGAAGGTCGGAAACGGAATGGGGGACAGGATGGATCCTGTCCCGCCATGCTCTAATTACCAAATGCCGACGAAGGAAGCCGTGTTCGAGGCGCTCAAGCGCGTCGAGGACCCCGAGCTGGGAATGGACATCGTCGACCTTGGCCTCGTCTACGACGTCGAGGTGGACGCGACGAACGTCAAAGTCATCCACACGCTGACGTCGATGGGCTGTCCCGCCGGCCCGATGATCCAGGAGGACATCGCCACGACCGTCCGCGAGGCCTTCGACGACGTCGAGAACGTCGAGCTCGAGCTGACCTGGGATCCTCCGTGGACGCCCGACTTGATGTCCGAGGACGCCAAGTTCATCCTCGGCTTCGGCTGAGCCCTAGCCCGGAATCGAGAGCACGATCTTCCCGAGCTGCTCGCCCGCCTCGAGGCGCTCGTGCGCGGCTCGCGCCTCTGCGAGCGGGAACACCGTCGTCGACGATCACCTGCGCCTGGCCGCTCCTGACGAGCTCGTAGGCGCCCTCGAAGTCCTCCTGCGACCCCATCGACGATCCGAGGATCGCGAGCTCCTTCCACCAGACGCGGTGCAGGGCCGCAGGAGGGTTCGGGCCGCTCGTCGCGCCGCAGACGACGATCCGCCCACGTTGGGCTGACACATCGAGCGATGTGCGCCACGTCGCCTCGCCGACGTGCTCGACGACGACGTCCACGCCACGACCCTCCGTCGCCTCCCGGGCCGCTTCCTTCACGTCGCCCGACGCGTGGTTGACGACGACATCTGCGCCGAGCTCCTGCGCGCGCGCGAGCTTCTCGTCGCTCGACGACGTGCAGACGACCTTCGCGCCGAGCGCCTTGGCGATCTGGAAGGCCGCCGTCGCCACGCCGCCACCGATCCCCAGACGAGCACCCACTCGCCCGGCTGAAGCCGCGGCTTTCGTGACGAGCATTCGGTACGCCGTCTCGAACACGAGCGGGAACGCGGCGGCCTGCTCGAACGAGAGC
The DNA here is from genome assembly GCA_963826585.1 of uncultured Actinomycetes bacterium. Classification (GTDB taxonomy): domain Bacteria; phylum Actinomycetota; class Thermoleophilia; order Gaiellales; family Gaiellaceae; genus PALSA-612. Next base: position 390,964 of record CAWGXP010000001.1, on the reverse strand, counting down.
CGCTCGTCGAGCGGATAGACGTTGGTTGCCGGGACGACGACAAGCTCGGCGTGCGGTGCCGTCACGGTGCTCGCCGACGACGGAGATGCGGCCACCGTGCTCTATGCCTGGGTTGATGACGACCGACTGCCCCTGCTCGAGCCCTCGAACGCCCGCGCCGTACGCTGCGACGACGCCCGCGCCGTCGGCGCCGAGGATCCGCGGCTTCGGTACGGAGGGCAAGCCCTTCCGCACCCACACGTCGAGATGGTTGAGCGAGGCCGCTCGCAGCTCGACGAGAACGTCGTCAGGGCCAGGCTCCGGGTCCGGCGCGTCCTCATAGCGAAGGACCTCTGGGCCGCCATCCTCGTGGATCCGAATCGCCTTCACGGGGCAGGTCTCAGACCTTGACGCGGAGGCGCGCGAGGCCGAGCTCTGTGAGCAGCTCGCGCGACCGGCGGGCGACTCTGCGGCGCAGGTCGTCCGGCTCGAGCACGGCTGCATCGCCGCGGAAGCGGAGAATCTCGCCGACAAGCCATTCGGGGCTTCCGACCTTCTGTTCCGCGATCGCCGTCCCGTCGCGGAGGGGCTGGGCCCCGCGCTCCACTTCCCAGCGCGCGACGTTCTTGCTGTAAAGGATGCGCGCCACACGGGCGTTACGTAAGTGGTCGAGCTCGAATCCCTCGCGCGGCTCGAAGCGATCGGCGGTCTTCGTCGCGCTTCGCATGCGGTCGAGCCGGAAGCTGCGGACGCCGTCACGCGTGCGGTCCCACGTGTGGACATACCAGTGCGGGAGCTGGCGTTCGAGCCAGTACGGCTCGACGACGTGGGCGATGGCCGTGTCCTCGCCGACCTTGACGTACTCGATCTCGACGAGGCGGCGCTGCTTGATTCCGTTGCTCAAGGTCGCGATCAGGTGCTCCTCGGCGCGGTCCGAGCGCGGTGACGCCGTCTGGGCGAGGTCGAATTGGCCGAAGGTCTCCTCGAGCTTGCGGCGGAGCTTCTCGAGAGGGCGGTGCGCTTCGGCGGCGATCATCGGGCCGACGAACTCGAGCACGAGGCGGATCGCTCTCGCCTCCAGCGGCGTCAGGCGCGGCGGCGAGCGGAAGGTGTCGCCGAACAGCTCCTTGTCGACGTGGACCGTGTCGCCCCGGAGCTCGGCATACACCGCGTAGCAGCCGCCGCCGAAGTTGACGAGGTTGAGCAGGGCTAGATGCTCCTCGAGCGCCTCCGCCGGGATCGTGAACCGCTCGACGAGCTCGGACGCCGGGATCGTCGCCTCCGTGCTCTCGCCGCACGCGGCGAGAAGGTACGCGAGCAGTGCCTGGAGCAGGCCGAAGCGCTCGGGCGCGACCGGGCCTGCCGGACGGTCGATTGGCTCCTCCGCTGCAGCCGTCACCGCGGTCGACACTCGGGGCAGCGCACCTTCGTGCTGCTCTCGTACACGGCGCAGGCTCGACGCGACCTCGCGCCGCAGCTCGTCAGGCTCGAGCGGGACGGCTCGCCCGTCGAGACGAAGCACCCAGGACGCGAGGTGCTCGAGGCTCGCGTACGGCGTCACGAAGACGTCGTCCTCGAGACGCCCGTGTTGGCGATACGTCCGCTCGACCCACCACGCCGTGTCACCGCCGACCGCGATGCGCGCCTCGCCGACCAGCTCGCCCATCTGCCACACGGGCGGCGGCCGGTAATCCTGCGCGTTGAACTCCGGCGGAAGGCGGAAGTCACGCTCGCGCCGCGTCGCGAAGCGAATCTCGCCCCGGATCCGCGACACGCGGAACGTGCGGATCTCGTCAGGTCCGTGATCGCGCCCGATCACGTACCAGCTTCCCTCGTGCGGGAGAAGCGCGTACGGGTCGATCGTCCGCGCGGCCACCTTGTTCCGCGCGATCGACCAGTAGTCGAAGCGGAGCGTGCGCTGCTTCGAGATCGCCGTCTCCAGCTTGCTCAGCCGACCCGCCAGCTCGGGCGAGTAGTCGGGATCGCGAACCTCGACGCGGACCGCGGTCTGGGTCGGCGGCTGGGCGAATCCCGGCCGCCCGAGGGCGAGGTTCTGCAGCGCGAGCCGGAACGGCTCGGCGTAGGCGAACTGCCCTTCGAGCAGGTAGAGGCATGTCTGGAGCGCCGCCAGCTCGTCGTCCGTGAGCTCGAGTGGTGGCAGGAAGTAGTGCTCCGAGCGCAGCGTGTACAGCTCCTCACCGGTGAACTCGTCGCGCTGCGATTCGAGCGGGACGCCGAGTGCGAGCAGCTCGGAGCGGTCGGAGTAGAAGCGGCGCGCAAAGGCTTCGTCCGACATCTCGGAGTAGCCCTCGACGTTCTGCTTGACGTCGCGCGCCGTCAATGGCCGAAGCTCGGCCATGAGGAACGCGACGAGCGAGAGCTGTCGGATCAGCTTGTCGGTGTCGTGCGACATGGGGCTCCGCGAGCTTATAGCTCGCGATGCCGGCGGATGCCGTCCCCGGAAATGAAAAACGCGCTCTTTGGCGCGTTCCGGGTTAGGCGGCGACGCGTGAGCGCGTCTCGAGGTGCTGATGCGACGGGCAGTACTGGCGCTCGGGAAGCGGTGTCCGCTGACACGGCTTGCCCTTTCGCGTCGTCGCCTGACAGCGGGCTATGCCGCCGTCGAATGCGCCCGCCTCGATCTGCTCCTCGATAAAGGCGACGGCGGCGCCCACAACCTTGTTCACGGCCCAGGCGACCTGCGCCTGACTCGTGATCGGGAAGTAGCGCCGGATGTCCTGGAAGAGCGCTCGATCCGGGTTGGCGAAGTAATGCGGATCGGTGGCGAGCCGCTCCATCGTCTGCTCGCACGAGGCGAGCACCTGACGACGGTACTCCAGCTGGGTGGATACGTCGACGTAGGGGTCGATCAGATCCTTGAGCGACCGATAAATCGCCCGCGAGTACTGATACATGCAGGCCCTGATCTCGGCTACTCGCTCGTCCATGGCGTCCAGTATCTCGATCCCGTGTGAAGTTCGCGAAAGCCCTTTGTTGTGCGCGTGTTAACGACGGCAAGAGCCTCGGTCGAGGGCAGTGTAACCGGTCTGGAGCCGTGTTACAAAGTCGGCGTTCGCGTTTCCATCCGGAGCAACGCGCTCAGCGCGTGATCGCCTGAATGTATGCGTTTCCGAAGGCCGAACGCGCGCTGGCAAGAGAAGCCTGCGCCTCGTCGGCAGAGTCGTAGATCCCCGTGAAGACGACGCGGTAGCCCGGATGGAGGCTGGCGAAGCCGGACGAGGCGAGGATCCCCACATCCGGCAGCGACGCACGAACGGCTCGCTTCGCGCGCTTGTCAGCGAGCGTGCCCGCCTTCGTGGGCACGCTCGCGAGGACGATCGTGTAGCCGTCTTTTCGAGGCCAGGCGACGAGCCCGGCCGCGGTCTTCTCGGGAGCGGGCCGAAGCGGAGACAGCGCGACGATCGTCTCTGGATGATCGCTGCTCTTGTTCGCGGCGACCGCGATCGTCGAGCCGACGGCCGCGACGACGAGCGCCGCGAGCGTCGGCCAGAGCCAATGGATCGTCTGCGGCGCCCGACCGAGCCGGTGGCCGCAGCTGAGGCAGTACTCCTGGCCGGTCGCTGCCTCGGCTCCGCAGTGCGGGCAGGAGCGCGACACGCTCACGACGCTGCGGGCGCCGGGTTGCCGCAGCTGGGGCAGAAGCGGGAGAACGGCGGCAGCTCGGCGCCGCACGCGCAGCGCTCGAGCGGCGCCTGGGCGGTCGCCGCGCGGTAGAGCTCGTCGAGCTCGTCGAGGCGCCGGTCGAGCTCGAGCAGCTCGAGGCATCGCTCGCGGACGAGCTCCTCGTTGAAGCGGTCGTACTTGAACATCTCGAAGATCAGGCCCCCGAGGTCGCGGATCGCCTGCTCGCGAAGGTCGAGCAACGCCCGTCGCTCTCGGCGGATGGCGCCGGGCTGCGGGAGGGAGGCGCGCGGAGATCGCCGGAGGAATCCCATGCGGCTAGAGCTGGAGGACGATGACGCGTTCCTCGGTCATCTCACGAACGGCGTAGGCGGGTCCCTCGCGGGTCGTGCCCGAGTCCTTCACGCCTCCGTACGGCATCTGGTCGGCACGGAAGGTCGGCGCCTCGTTGACCGTCACGCCGCCGAACTCCAGCCGTTGCGCCGCCTCGAGCGCCCGCCGCACGTCGCGCGTGAAGATGCCCGCCTGGAGGCCGAAGCGCGTACCGTTGGCGAGCTCCACCGCCTCGTCGAACGATTCGTAAGGCGTGATCGTCACGACCGGGCCAAAGACCTCCTCGCAAGACACCTTGGCCCCGCGCGGCGCCCCTGCGATCACCGTCGGTTCGATCACGGAACCAGTCCCGTCACCGCCGGCGAGCACCTCGGCGCCGAGCCCGCGTGCCTCCTCGATCCAGTCGAGGATCCGCTCTCTCGCGTCCGCGTCGATCACGGGGCCGACGTCAGTCTCCTCGTCCGCAGGGTCGCCGACGACTAGCTGCTCGACACGGGGCACGAAGGCGGCCACGAACGCGTCGTGGATAGAGCGATGGACATAGATCCGCTGCACGGAGATACAGCTCTGGCCGGCGAAGGAGAAGGCGTTCGCGGCCAGCTTCGTCGCCACTTCCTCGACGTCTGCGTCGGGCTCGACGATCACCGGCGTCGCGTTGCCGAGCTCGAGCGCCACCTTCTTCCGCGCCGCCCGCTCGCGCAGCTTCCAGCCGACCTCGGACGAGCCCGTGAACGTGATCAGCTTCACGCGCTCGTCCTCGACGAGGACGTCGCCGATCTCCGACGCAGGCCCGACGACGACGTTCAACCAGCCTGGCGGCAGGCCTGCTTCCTCCTCGAGCTCGGCGAGCAGCAGCGCCGACAGAGGGGTCTGCGACGCCGGCTTGAGCACGACGGCACAGCCCGCTGCGAGCGCGGGCGCGATCTTGTGCGCGACAAGGTTGAGCGGGAAGTTGAACGGCGACACGGCGCCCACGATCCCGATCGGACGGCGCAGCGTGAACGCGAGCTTCCCCTCGCCTGCCTGGGAGGCGTCCATCGGCACCACCTGACCGGCGAGCGTCCTGGCCTCGACGGCCGCGAATGTGTACGTCGACATCGCGCGGGCCGCCTCGATCCGCGCGGCTTTCATGGGCTTGCCCGCCTCGGCCGAGATCGTCCTCGCCACCTCGTCGTGCCGCTTGCCGAGATAGCCGGCTACGCGAACGAGGATCTCCGCTCGCTTGTGCGCGGGGAGGGGATCGGCCATCGCCTTCTCGGCCGCGTCCAAAGCGCGTCGCGTCTCGTCGGCGCCGCCCTTCGCGACCCGTCCGACGACCTCGCCCGAGTACGGCGATCGCACCTCGACCCAGTCGCCCGTCTCGACCCACTCTCCCGCGATGAACAGGTTGCGCTCGATCAGCGTCGTGGCCACGGGTTGAGTGTAGATGGGAGACTTCGAGGGTGAACGTCCCCGAGGTCCACTACGCACGCTCGGTCGACGTCGCGATCGCGTATCAAGTGGCCGGCGCCGGACCTCTCGACGTCGTGTTCGTTCGGGGAACGCTCGCGGATCTTCTCGCTGGCTGGGAGCAACCCCTCTTCGTCGACCACATCGACGGGCTCGCCTCGTTCTCACGTGTGATCCTCTTTGACAAGCGCGGGAGCGGTCTCTCCGACCCCGTCCGGGAGCTGCCGACGCTCGAGACCCGCATGGATGACGTTCGCGCCGTCCTCGACGCAGTCGCGTCTGACCGAGCCGTTCTCTGGGCAGGGCACGAAGGAGCGCGCCTCGCCGTGCTCTTCGCCGCCACCTACCCGGAGCGAACCGGCGCTCTCGTGCTCTACGACCCTTCGGCGCGTGGGCTCTGGGCGCCCGACTATCCGTGGGCGCGGACCGAGGAGGAGTGGGCGGTGGAGCTCGGGGAGATCGCGCAGCGGTGGGGCGATCGTGACTATCTCGCCTCGCGCGGACAGGCCTACTGCCCGACGAGGGCCGACGATGAGCGTTTTATGGACTGGTACGTCTGGTACCTGCGGCGAAGCGCAAGTCCGTCCGAGGCGGTGGCGTACCACCGGATGGCGATGGCCGGCGACGTTCGCGACGTCCTGCCGGCCATCCGCGCGCCGACGCTTGTCCTCCATCGCCCCGTCGCTCGCGACGAAGCGGACTACATCGCGTCCCGGGTCGAAGGCGCGCAACTTGTCGAAGTGCCCGGGCTCGTCGACGGGTTCAGCTGGGTCGACGCATCGGCGACGGCGTTCATGCTCGAAGAGACGCGTCGGTTCGTGGGAGGCGTTGGCGGGCCGCCCCTCGTCGACAGGGTCCTGGCCACGGTGCTCTTCACCGACATCGTCGGCTCGACGGAGAGAGCCAGCGAGCTGGGAGACCAGGAGTGGCGGCGCCTGCTCGAGCAGCATCACGTGGCGGTTCGCCGCGTCATCGAGCGCTTTCGCGGGAACGAGATCGGCACCTCAGGCGATGGGTTTCTCGCAACGTTCGACGGCCCCGCGAGAGCCGTACGCTCAGCTCTCGCGGCGCAAGAAGCGGTGCGACCGCTCGGCCTCGAGATTCGTGCGGGCGTACACACGGGGGAAGTGGAGCGGTCGGGCGAGGACGTGACAGGCATCGCTGTCCACACAGGAGCGCGTGTGGCGGAGGCCGCTGCGCCTGGCGAGGTGCTCGTGTCGAGCACCGTGAAGGACCTCGTAGCGGGCTCTGGGCTCGAGTTCGAGGAGCGAGGCGAGCACGAGCTGAAGGGCGTTCCCGGGACGTGGCGGCTATACGCTGTCGCCGATGCCTGAGGCGTACATCGTCGATGCCGTTCGGACGCCGATCGGCCGCAAGAACGGGACGCTCGCGAGCGTCCGCGCGGACGAGCTCGCAGCGCAAACCCTGAACGGGCTCGTCGAGCGGGTCGGGATTGACCCGGCCGAGATCGAGGACGTCCAGATGGGTTGCGTGACCCAGATCGGCGAGCAGGGCCTGAACGTCGGTCGGGTGGCCGTGCTCGTCGCCGGCTGGCCCGAGACGGTCTGCGCGACGTCCGTCGACCGGCAGTGCGGCTCGTCGATGCAGGCTGCGTTCAACGCGACCGCCGCCGTGCAGGCTGGCCATCTCGACGTCGTCGTCGCCGCAGGCGTCGAGAGCATGTCGCGCGTGCCGATGGGCTCCAATCTCGGCGCTGAGGGCTTCGCAGGCTTCTCGGAGAAGCTCTACGAGCGCTGGGAGATCGTCCCGCAGGGGATCTCCGCCGAGGTGCTTGCAGACGAGTGGCATCTCTCCCGCGAGGCGCTCGACCGGTACTCGCTCGTCTCGCACGAGCGGGCGATCGCGGCCATCGACGAGGGACGGTTCGAACGCGAGATCGTGCCGGTCGAGGTCTCCAATCCCCACGTGGGGACGCTCTTCGCGGTCGACGAGACGCCGCGCCGCGACACCTCGCTCGAGAAGCTCGCGGCGCTCGCCCCGTCCTTCAAGGCGGACGGCGTCGTCACCGCGGGCAGCTCGAGCCAGATCTGCGACGGCGCGGCGGCGATGCTGATCGTGAGCGAGGCCGCGCTCGGGCGGCTGGAGCTCGAGCCTCGGGCCCGCTTCCTCTCTTTCGGTCTGGCGGGCGTCGATCCGTACCGGATGCTCCACGGAAACCCGAAGGCCTGCGAGAACGCACTCGAGAAGGCGGGCCTCACGTGGGACGACATGGCGGTGATCGAGGTGAACGAGGCGTTTGCGTCGGTCGTGCTCCAGTTCCTCTCGGACACTGGCCTCGAAAGCCGTTGGGAGGCGGGGGATGTGAACCCGAATGGCGGCGGCATCTCGCTCGGGCACCCGCTCGGAGCAACGGGCGCGCGGATCACGGCCACGCTTGTCTCCGAGCTCGAGCGTCGCGACGCGCGCTACGGGATCGCGTCGATGTGCATCGGTCAGGGTCAGGCGATCGCAGCCGTCGTCGAGCGTCTCCCGTGACTCGCGTCACGGGTCTCGGCGGCGCGTTCTTCAAGGCGAAGGACCCGGACAAATTGGGTGCGTGGTACCGCGACCTGCTCGGCGTCCCGGTGGAAGACGGCCGCTACGCGGTCTTCGAGTGGAGGCACACGGAAAACCCGGAACGTCTCGGCTCGACCGTGTGGGCCGTGTTCCCGGCGGACACCGAATACTTCGGGGCCGAGAGCTCGGACTTCATGCTCAACTTCCGTGTCGACGACCTCGACCGTGTGCTCTCCGAGCTGCGCGACGAGGGTGTGGACGTCGACGCGCGTGTCGAGACGACTCCTCAGGGCCGGTTCGGCTGGATCACGGACCCCGAGGGAAACCGCGTCGAGCTGTGGGAGCCGCCCGCGTAGCGTTGTCCCTCGTCGGGAGGCTTCAGCGTCCGGCCGGCGAAGTCGATAGGCAGACCATGCTGCGCCTCCTGCTCAGCCTGATTCGCCCCTTGCCCCGCGCGCGCCTCGCGATCCTGCACGGGCGCCGCCCCGCCTGGTAGCGGCCCTCCGGCAGCCACCGCGGCGGTAGGCTCGCGTGCTCGTGACGACGTACGAGCACATCGCCGACCTACCAGTCCAGATCGACTCCTACGAGCTCGTCGCGCTCGAGGAAGACGTCTCCAGCGGGTTTACGCGCCGGACCACGGTCGTCCAGCTCCGAGGCGGTGGAGAGGAAGGCTTGGGCGAGGACGTCACGTACAGCCGTGACGAGCAGATCGCGTTCGGGGCTTTGGGCGCAGCGATCGAGCTCACAGGCAACCACACCATCGACTCGTTCTCCGAGATCGTCGGCGGGGTCGACCTCTTCCCGGGCGGCGAGCCCGAGGCTCCCGCCTGGCGCCAGTACCGTCGCTGGGCCTTCGAGAGTGCGGCGCTCGACCTCGCGCTTCGTCAGTCCGGGCAATCGCTCGCGGACGCGGTCGGGCGGGCTCCGCGCCCGGTCCGCTTCGTCGTCTCGAAGCGTCTGCCGAGCCCGCCGTCGGTCGATCCGCTGCGGCGACTGCTCGAGGCGTATCCGGGAACGCGGCTGAAGCTCGATCCCACGAGCGAGTGGACGACGGCGGTCGTCGAGGAGCTCTCGGAGCTCGATGCGGTCGACATCGTCGACCTCAAGGCTGCCTATCGCGGCACGGCGGTCGACCAGCCGACCGATCCGGCGCTCTACGCCCGAGTCGCGGAGGCATTTCCGGCGGCGATCATCGAGGACCCGGACGTCGATGACCCCCAGGCCCGCACCGTGCTCGAGCCGCACCGGGACCGGATCAGCTGGGACGCGATCATCCACTCCGTCGCCGATGTGGAGGCGTTGCCGTTCGTCCCGAAGACGCTGAACATCAAGCCCTCGCGGTTCGGCTCGCTCGCCTCGCTCTTTGCGACGTACGACCACTGCGATCGGAGCTCGATTCGGATGTACGGCGGCGGCCAGTTCGAGCTCGGACCGGGTCGTGGCCAGATCCAGTACCTCGCGTCGCTCTTCCATCCGGACGGCCTGAACGACGTGGCACCGAAGGGCTACAACGCACCGGAGCCCGCCGCGGGGCTCGAGACGAGCCCCCTCGACTCGGCTATCGAGCCGATCGGCTTCCGCTGGTCGTGAAGTTGCAGACCGCACAGACCCCGCGTACGGTGTAACCGCTCGGATGTACGTCCACAGGCGTTACGACCCGAACGACCGCTACCGCGAGCGTCGTCGACGTGCCCGCCGCGGAAAGCGGTTGAGACGAACGGCGATCGCCACAGCCTTGCTGGCGGCTGCTGCGGCAGTAGTCCTCGGCGCGACCTTCTTCACCCGTGGCGGCGAGACAGCCGTCCCGCAGGTGACGGCCCGCGGGACTGAGACCGCCGCCAGGGGCGGTGTCCCGAGCGAGATCCGCGGGGTGCACGTGACGATGGGCCTGGCGTCGATCGAGGGGAAGCTCGGCCAGTACTTCGCGCTCCGCGCCTACGGGCTGAACACGATCGAGCTCGACGTGAAGGACGAGAACGGAAGCGTCGGGTTCGCCTCCTCGGCGCTACCGAAGCTCGCGCTCGACATCGGCTCCGCGTCGACGTCCTACGACGCGGCGGCTGTCGCGCGCGCAGCGCACGACGCGCACATCTATCTGATCGGCCGTGTCGTCACGTTTGCCGATCCCACGCTCGCGCCGGCGCGACCCGACCAGGCGCTCCAGTGGCCCGACGGCTCGGTCTGGCACGACCCCGCCGGCCTCGCGTGGCTCAACCCGTACGACAAGCGAAACTGGCGCTACGCCGTCGGGGTGGCGGCGGCTGCTGCGAAGGCGGGGTTCGACGAGATCCAGTTCGACTACGTGCGCTTCCCGAGCGACGGTCAGATCGGGTCGATCGTGTACCCCCGAAGCGTGCGCGAGTCGAAGGACCGGACGATCGCACGCTTCCTCCGCTACGCGAGCGAGCGCCTCCATCCGCTCGGCGTGCGCGTGTCGGCGGATCTGTTCGGGCTCGCTGCGACCCGCGATCTTGGCGTCGGCCAGTCGCCGAAGCTCGTCGGCCGCTACCTCGATGCGATCTACCCGATGGTCTACCCGTCGCACTTCGTGCCGGGCGAGTACCACCTCGTTGAGCCGGAGGCGTTCCCCGGTCGGACGGTTGCGAACGCGCTCGAGGACTATCGCTCGGACCTTGCGAAGGACGGCGTCCGCATCGTTCCCTGGCTGCAGGACTTCTCGCTCCGCCGCCCGTACGGCCTGGCCGAGGTGGAGGATCAGGTGGAGGCGGCGCGCCAGACGCACGCGGACGGGTTCTTGCTCTGGAACCCGCTCGGCGTGTACACGCAGGAGGCTCTCGCGTCGCGCTGACATGTCGCTCCGCGACCGGAGCGCCGTCTTCTCACAGATTCCTTACACGTAGATCAACGCGCACACACGCCGGAGCACGATACTTCGGAGTCGAATGCGGAAAGCCGCCCTCCTCAGCCTGCTCGCGATCGCCGCCGTCGTCGCTGCCGCCTCCTCGCAGGCCAGCACCACCGCCGCCGACGACGGCTGCCTTGTCGTCGATGCCGGGCGAGGGGTCGTGACTGTGAACGCGAAGGGTTTCGTCTTCGGCCGCTTTGACCAGGGGCAGGTCGACATCGACGACCCGCTGACGGGCGACGGACAGGTGCGCGTCTTCGGGTACCAGAAGAAGCGCCAGCTCACGGACACGAAGGACCGCTACATCGGCTTCGGAGTCCGTTTCCGCGCGAGTGGTCTGTTCCGGATCCGGATCGAGGCGATCGGCATCGACATGAGCCTCAGCGGAAAGGGCGCCGGAACGGTCTCCTCAGACGGCTTCATTGACGCAGGCACGTACTCGATCGACGCCGCGAGCTTCTGCGAGGACCACTTCCAGCCGCTACCGGACGCGCCGCACAAGGTCGTCGTCGCGACGCAGAGCACCGGCTAGCTGGCATCCTCGGCGCATGGCGGCCGCTCCCGCATCGATTCTCGTCGTCGAGGACGAGAGCTCGATCGCGTCCTTCGTCTCGCTCTATCTGAAGAACGCGGGCTTCATCGTCCGCACCGCCGCGACGGGTAACGAGGCTCTCGGGAGCGTACGCGCAGACACGCCGTCGCTGATCGTGCTCGACCTGATGCTTCCCGACATCGACGGGATCGAGGTCTGCCGCCGAATCCGGACGACGTCCGACGTGCCGATCCTCATGCTGACGGCGCGCGACGAGGACGTCGACAAGATCATCGGCCTCGAGGTCGGCGCGGACGACTACTTGACGAAGCCGTTCAACCCGCGCGAGCTCGTCGCGCGGGTGAAGTCGATCCTCCGGCGGGCGACGGCCGATCGCCGCCTTCCCGAGAGCGCGGTCATCGAGCACGGCGACCTCGTGGTCGACGCGGGCCGCCGCGAGGCGCGCGTGGCGGGCGAAGAGGTGCAGCTCGCTCCCAAGGAGTTCGATCTGCTGTGGGAGCTTCTCGACCATCGCGGGCTCGTGCTCACGCGCGACCAGTTGCTCGAACGTGTCTGGGGCTACACGTTCGCCGGCGATACGCGCACGGTCGACGTCCACGTGCGCCAGCTCCGTCGCAAGCTCGGGGATGCCTCACCGATCGTCACCGTGTGGGGCGTCGGTTACAAGGTGTCACCGGCAAAGGACGCCGCGCCCGCGGCGTAACCGCCATGTTCAAGTCGCTGCGGTTCCGGCTGCCCGCGCTCTTCCTCGCGGGAATCGTGCTGGCGGGGATCGTGTCGGCGGCGATCGCGTTCCGCCTGCTCCAGACGTACTCGGAGGACCGGTCGCTGAAAGAGCTGCGCCGCGAGGCGAACGGCCTCACACAGCTGTACGCGCAGCAGGCGATCAAGTCGAGCGACGAGGGCCGGTTCGCACCGGCGTTCGTCGGACGCCAGCTCGAGAACGCGACGGGCGACCGGATCTACTACGCCGGCCTGCCGCTCTTCCCGGGTGAGGCGCCCGGCCTTCGCAAGCTGCCGTCGGGGCTCGTCGACTGGCCCAGGATCCGCGGCGGGGATTCGGTCACCTTCGAGTTCACGCCGCCCGACGGGACGCGGCCGTACATCGCCGTCGGGTTCCCTGTCGAGCTGGCGGGCACGACGTTCGGCGCGCTCGTCGTCGCGAAGCCAAAGACCGTCCTGCGCGACACGTGGCTGACGCTGATGAAGTTCTTCGCCGTATCGCTGCTTGGCGGGCTCGTCGTCGCCGGCGGGCTCGCGTGGTACGCGTCGCGGCGCATCACCCGGCCGGTGCTCGGGCTCTCACACGCGGCCGACGAGATCGCGGAAGGCCACTACGACGTCGAGATCCCGCGCATGAGCGGGGGCGACGAGATCAGCCATCTCGCCGACCGCTTCCGGGAGATGGCCATGCAGCTGGCCGAGGCAGAGGAGCTCGAACGGAACTTCCTCATGTCCGTCTCGCACGAGCTCCGGACCCCGTTGACGGCGATCCGCGGCCACGTCGAAGCCCTTCGCGAGGGCGTCGCCGAGGCGCCCGAGGCGCGGGCCGAGTCGCTCAACGTGATCGCCTCCGAGACCGACCGGCTGGAGCGCCTCGTCGGCGACGTCCTCGATCTCGCCAAGCTCGATGCTCGCCGGTTCACGGTTCTCCGGGAAGAGGTCGACATGGGTCGGCTCGTCGACCAGGCGTACGCGTCGTTCGGCGAGGAGGCGCGTAGGCGCGGAATCGACTACCGCTGCGAGATCGTCGACCGGCCCGTGATCACCACGGACGGAGATCGCGTGCTCCAGATCATCTCCAACCTGCTGGTCAACGCCTTCCGCTGGACGCCCGACGGCGGCCGGATCGATCTCGAGCTGAACCAGGCGAACGGACGTGTGGCGGTCGCGGTCGCGGACACAGGTCCGGGCATCGACTCGGACGAGCGGGAGCGCATCTTTCGACCGTTCTGGTCACAGGACGGCGGCGGCACGGGGCTCGGCCTAACAATCGCGCGTGAGCTCGCGGTCGCGCTCGGCGGCGAGGTCGAGGTGAAGAGCGGCGATGAGCGCGGCAGCCGCTTCGAGCTGTTGCTGCCGGCGACGCCTAGCTAGCTAGCCGCTGCCGCGTCGTCGGCACGGCGGTCGCCGAGCGGATGCACGGTGGCAGCTGTCGCACCGACGGCGTCCTCGATCCTGCCCAGCCGCTCGTCGACGGTCGACCAGCTGGACGAGATCAGGTCGACGAGAAGGCCGAGGTCGTCGACGCGGGCGAATCGCTCGGCCGTGAGCTCTGCCTCCAGCCGGTCGAGCCGTCTCGCGATCTGCGTGGCAAGACCTCGGACCTCAGCGAGCTGACGACCGACCGGGCCTGCCTCCTTGCGCACGCCGGCGCGGATCGCCTCCGCCACACGATCGGGCAGCTCCGCCTCGATCCCGGCTGCGATTCGTGAGAGCTCGCCCAGCTCGGTGCGCGTTCGCTCGAGGGAGGCGGCGACGTCGGACTCGCGCGGCCGCTCGGCTCTCGCGTCCGCGAGTCGCTCGCGCGCCCTCTCCAGTGCAAGCTCTTGCATCTCGGCGACGATAGCGTCGAGCCCGGACGACCTGGGACGCGATGAGGGGACGGGATGAATCCCGCCCTATGCATCACTTGCTTACCGGTTGCTGGCACACTTCACGAGCACCGCGCAGCCCAAGGAGACCGCGTGTCGTTCATTCCCATTCTCGTACTTCTGCTCGCAGCCATGTGGCTGCTCGTGATTCGCCCGCAGCGGGCGCGTCAGAAGGCTGCGCAGAACACCCGCGACTCGCTCGTGCCCGGCGCCGAGGTGCTCACGGCTGGCGGGCTCTACGGCACCGTCCGATTCGTCGATGACGACGAGGTGCGCGTGGAGATTGCGCAGGACACCGTCGTCCGCGTCGCCCGGCGCGCGATCGCCACGGTGATCGAGCCCGAGGACGCACAGCTCGCGGAGCTCGAGCGCGCGCAGCGCACCGCAGAGGACGAGGTCGTCGCCGCCGGGGAACCGGGCGAGCGGTAGACGACGCGACGCGAGCATGCGCGAACGGCGTAACCACCTAGTTCTCGTCGGCCTGATCCTGGCCGCGCTCGTCGGCGTTGCGCTGCTCGCGATTCCCGGCTCTCCGATCCATCGAAAGCCGATTCTCGGGCTCGACCTCCAGGGGGGTCTCGAGGTCGTCCTCAAGGCGGTGCCGCCGAAAGGTCACGAGCTGACGGCGGAGGATCTCGACCGGTCGGTCGGCATCATGCGGAACCGCATCGACAAGCTCGGCGTCTCCGAGCCCGAGCTCCGCAAGCAGGGCTCCGACCAGATCGTGATCCAGCTCGCGGGCGTCACCGACCCGAAGCAGGCGGCGGCGTTGATCGGCAAGACGGCGCAGCTCGAGCTCTACGACCTCGAGCAGGACCTGACCGGCCCGTCGATCGGCGCCAGCGGTCCGGTGGCGACCGCGAGCCTCTACAACCTTCTCGTCGGCGAGCAGGCGAAGGCGAAGAAGGGCGCTGCTGCCTATTACCTCTTCGCCAAGAACAAGCGGCTGATCGCGGGACCGGCCGACACGCGCGCCGCGCTCTTCACGAAGCAGCACCCGCGCGTGCCGAAGGGTGGCAAGGTGCTCGCGGTGCCGGCGGGGACCGCAGTCGTCTCTTGCACGGCGACCCAGGAGAATCCGTGCCCGCCGAACCTCGTCTCGGGCGGGCCGTACTACTACCTCTTCAAGCACGACCCGGACGCGACGCCGCCGGTCCCGGAGATGACGGGCGGCGACATCAAGGCGTCCGGGACGAAGCAGGACTACGACCAGTTCGGGCAGCCGATCGTCCGCATCGCGTTCACCGGCAAGGGCTCAGGCAGGTTCCAGGACATCACGCGCCGGCTCTGGGAGCGGGGGAACCTTCGCGGTGTCTCACAGCACTTCGCGATCGTGCTCGACGGCGAGATGAAGTCCTGGCCGCAGATCGACCACACGGACCGGACGCTCTCGAACGGCATCTCTGGCGGTGCGCAGATCGAGAACATCGGGACCGGCGGTGATGCCAAGGACCTCGCGCTCGTCCTGCAGACCGGCGCCCTGCCCGTCTCGTTCGAGCAGATCGAGCGAACGGACGTGTCGGCGACGCTCGGCAAGGACTCGCTCCAGCAGGCGAAGACCGCCGCGCTGATCGGCCTGATCGTCGTCGCCATCTTCCTTCTGCTCCTGTACCGGCTGCTCGGCGTCGTCGCAGTCGCCGGGCTCGCGATCTACGCGGCCTTCATGTACGCGGCGATCCTTCTGCTCCACGTGACGCTGACGCTGCCCGGGTTCGCCGGACTGATCCTGACGATCGGCGTCGCTGCCGATGCGAACGTCGTCATCTTCGAACGCATCAAGGAAGAGGTGCGCGCCGGGAAGTCAGCGCGCGCTGCGATCGCGACCGGCTACCAGAAGGGCTTCCACACGATCGTCGACGCGAACGTCGTGACCGCGATCACTGCTCTCGTGTTGTTCGCCGTCGCGACGGCGCAGGTGAAGGGGTTCGCGCTCATGCTCCTGATCGGGACGGTCGTCTCGCTCGTGACGGCGGTCGCGGCCACGCGCGCGATGCTCGGCTTGCTCGCCGACTTCCACTGGTTCGACAACCCGAGCTTCATGGGCGCCGGCGGGGCGCAGCGAGGCCGCTTCCTCCAGATCGACTTCATGGGCCGACGCTTCCTGTGGCTCTCGATCTCCGGGGTCGTCGTTGCCGTCTGCGTCATAGCGATCGCGGTCAAGGGGCTCAACCTCGGCATCGACTTTCGCGGCGGCACGCAGATCGCGTTCAAGACGCAGAAGTACGTCCCGATCGATGACGTTCGCTCCCAGATGCGGGCGATCGGGCACAGGAGCGCGATCATCCAGGGTCGCGGGAGCTCGCAGGACTCGAGCTTCAAGAACTTCCAGATTCGCACCGAGTCGCTCACCCTGTCCCAGCAGAACAGGATCCAGACCGACCTGCAGGACAAGATCGGCGCCGAGTCGATCGGGATCAAGAGCGTGTCGTCGAGCTTCAGCCACCAGATCGCGCGGCTCGCGATCCTCGCCATCCTCGTCTCGCTCGCACTGATCGTCGTCTACATCGCGCTCCGATTCGACTTCAAGTACGCAGTGCCGGTGCTCATCGCGCTCGCGCACGACATCGTGATCACGATCGGGGTCTACGCGCTGACCGGTCGGGAGGTGACGACCGCCACGGTTGCAGCGGTGCTGACCGTGCTCGGGTACTCGATCTACGACACGATCATCATCTTCGACCGGATCCGGGAGAACGTCCCGCTGATGCGGCGCGCCTCGTTCGCGAACATCGCGAACATCTCGCTCTGGGAGACGATTCGCCGCTCGCTTGCGACCACGTTCATCACCCTCCTGCCGATCACCTGCCTGCTGCTTTTCGGCGGGGAGACGCTGAAGGACTTCGCCTTCGCGCTCGCCGTCGGGATCCTGTCGGGTGCGTACTCCTCGATCTTCGTCGCCGCGCCGCTCTTGACGATCCTCAAGGAGCGTGAGCCCGAGTACCGGCGGCGCATCGCAAGCGACGTCGTCGAGTCGGGCGTTGGCGGTGCTGCCATCGCGGCGGAGCTGTCGGCCGTCGAGGCGCGCGAGAGCGCTGCAGAGGCTGCGCCGGTGCCAGCGGCACCGCCTACGGACGGCGGAGACGGTCTCGCGCCACGTTCGCAGTCGAAGCGCGAGCAGCGGCGACAACGACGACGGTCGCGGCCACATGGACGCGCCCGATAGGTCGCCGCGGGAGCTCGTCGAACGCCTCGGCCTCGCCGCGATCGGCGCCGTCGCGCTGACCGCTGATCGGATGGACGAGCTCGCCTCCGAGCTCGCCGACCGCGGGACGATCAAGCGCGACGACGCGAGGCAGCTCCTCGAGGACGCCGCCACACGGTGGCGTGCCGAGACGTCTCGCATGGTCGAGCGGACGGGAGACGGGCTGCAGGGGCTGTTCGTGCAGCTGGGACTCGTCCCACGCGAGGAGTACGAGGAGCTCGAGCTCAGGCTCGCTCAGCTTGAGCACCGGCTACGGCTCGTCGAGCGAGCGCCCGAGGACACACCGGGGCCCGTGCAAGACTGACGGCGTGGTGACGTCGGCGACATCGCGAAACGTCGGGCGGATGTCCGAGATCGCGCAGGTCGCCGTCCGGCACGGCTTCGGCTACTTCTTCGCGCGCAACAAGCTCACCGACCTCCTACCCTGGCGCGAGTCGCTTCCCGAGTCGGACGGCTCGCCGTCCGAGCGGGGCCAGCGCCTGCGGGAGATGCTCGACGAGCTCGGGCCGACCTTCGTCAAGTTCGGCCAGCTCCTGTCGACGCGGCCCGACATCGTGCCGCCGGACATCATCGTCGAGCTGCGCAAGCTCCAGGACGACGTGACGCCGGTCCCGTTCGCGCAGGTGCGGGAGGTCGTCGAGGCGGAGCTCGGGCAGCCACTCGAGAGGTTGTTCCTCGAGTTCGACGAGACGCCGATCGCCGCCGCCTCGATCGGGCAGGTGCACGCGGCCGTGCTGCCAAACGGCCGGCGGGTTGCGGTCAAGGTGCAGCGGCCGACGGCGCCGCGGCAGATCGAAGCCGACCTCGGCCTCCTTTATCAGGCAGCGAAGATCGCAAAGGACCGCGTGCGCGCGCTCGACTTCGTAGACGCGAAGCAGCTCGTCGACGAGTTCGCCCGGTCGCTGCGCGAGGAGCTCGATTACCGGGTCGAGGCCAAGAATGCGCAGGCGTTCCACCGCCACTTCGCCGGTGACCGGCACGTCGAGGTCCCACGCGTCTTCTGGAGCTACTCGGGCGCGCGCGTGCTCACCCTCGAGTTCCTCGAGGGCATCCAGATCGCCGACCTCGACCCCGCCGTGACGCCCGTAGAAGATCGACGCCGGCTGGCGTACCTGATGGCCGAGGCGTGGATGACGATGATCTTCCGGCACGGCTTCTTCCACGGCGACCCGCATCCAGCCAACGTGCTCGTTCTCGGTCCGGACCGGATCGGCCTCGTCGATTTCGGGCAGGCGGGGAAGCTCACCGAGGACGACATGACGAAGCTGACCGCGCTGTTCATCGACGCGGCGGCCGAGAACATCGAGGCGCTGCCCAAGCGCCTGAGCGACCTGGGCGTCCGCTACGACAAGCGCCGGGAGGCGGAGTTCGTCGGCTATCTCCGCGAGCTTTACGCCCGTTACTACGGCGTCCGGCTCTCCGACATCGACCCGGTGCAGGCGATCCGCGAGGCCTTCGAGCTGATCTACACGATGAACCTCCACCTCCCGGCGCGATTCGTCCTGCTCGACAAGGCGATCGCCACGCTGGGCTCCGTCGGCGCGGAGCTGTATCCGGACTTCAACGTCTTCGAGATCGCCAAGCCGTACGCCCGCGCGCTGGTCGTCGAGCGGTTCACGCCGGGTCGGATGGCCGGCCTGGCGCGCAAGGAGGTGCGCGACCTCGCGCGCATCGCTCGCGTCATGCCGTACCAGATCCACGACATCCTCGAGGTTGTCCGCGAGGGAAGGCTCGAGGTGCGCCTGCCCCAGTCCGAGCTCGACGAGGCGATGAAGCACCTCGATGTCGCGACGAACAGGCTCGTCGTCGCGCTCGTCGTCGCAGCGGGCTTGATCGGGTCGAGCTTCCTCGCCGCCGCGGCGACCGGCGAGGGCCTTCGGATCCTGTCGGGAGTCGGATTCGGGCTGTCGCTTCTGCTCGGTATCTGGCTGATGTGGGGCGTTATCCGCCACGGTCGCCTGTAGAAGCTTCGTCACAGGTTCGCGCGAAAGGACAACTAGACGCCGCTCTGGCTCCTGGCTACGGTCGGCTCATGTCTCAGGCGCTCCTCGTCGCAGAGCCCGAACCGGGCGCGCAGAGCTTTCTCCTCCATCATCTCTCGGACGACGGCTTCGACGTAGTCCGGGCCGAGGACGAGGAGAAGACGCTGGAGCTCGTCGAGCGCGTCCGGCCCGACCTCGTGTTGCTTGCCACCGAGCTCGACGTGTGCCGACGTCTGCGGACAGGAGAGCCCGGCCGCTCGTGGGACCGGGCCGTCCCGGTGATCGTGCTCGGCGAAGAGGAGGCCGACGCCGTCGATCGCGTGCGCGCGTTCGACCGGGGCTGCGACGACTACGTCGCACGCCCGTTCCACTACGACGAGCTGCTCGCGCGGATCCGTGCCGTTCTCCGCCGCCGGGAGCCCGCCCACGACGACCTGCTCGAAGCGGGCGAGATCGCGGTCGACCTACGCACGCGCTGCGTGACCGTGTGCGGCGACCTCGTCCCATTGCCCGCAAAGGAGTTCGCGTTGCTGGCGCGACTCGCCCGCGATCCGACGACGGTGCTGACGAAGGAGGTCCTGCTCAGAGAGGTGTGGGGATTTCGCTCAGCCGGACGGACACGAACCCTCGACTCGCATGCGTGCCGGCTCCGGCGTCGCCTTGCGGAGCACACGAGCACGCCGTATGTGCTCAACGAATGGGGGGTGGGATACCGGTTGATGTTGCCGGCGCTCGTTCGCCTTGGATAATCGTTCGACGTTCCGGCTCAAGTGGCACGCGGTTGTGGGCGATACATCACGCGTATGGGCGCGCAGCAGATGGTCACCTGGAAGCCGCTCGGCGAGCTGCTCGTCGAGAGGCGTCTCCTGACGGTCGACGAGCTTGACGACGCGCTCGAAGAGCAGTCGGTGACGGGAGAACGGCTTGGCGCGATTCTCGTCGGCCGGCGCGTCGTTGCGAGCGCGGTGCTGACGACGGTGCTCGCCGAGCAGGTGGGCGTCGAGCTCGAGACTCAGGACGGCTTCGGAAGCGGCCTGTTCTCGCGCATCGCCGAGCTCAACGGCAACGGCGACCCGGAGCCAGGTCTTCGCGAGGTCGCGCACGACACGGTCGAGCTGACCCTCGTCGGCCTGCCGGCGATGCCCGAGGCCGAGCGGCCGGCGCTGTTCGTTGCCGACGAGCTCGCGATCGAGCTCGACCGTCTTCGCAACGAGCTCGCCGCAGAGCGTAAGCGTCGCCGTGTGCTCGAGGCTGAGCTCCGCAAGCTGCGGACGGCGCCCGCGAAGCCGGCCAGGGCAGCCGCAAAGCCAAAGGCGAAGCCCGCCAGGCCCGCGAAGGCGCCCAAGAAGGCGCCCGCGAGCAAGGCGAGCCCACCGAAGACGGCCAAGCCCAAGGCCTTGAAGGCCAAGCCCGGTTCGGCTGCCGCGAAGCGCTCGTCGCGCGCCGCCTAGTCCGCTGTAGCCCCTTCGTAGAGACCGAGCACACCAGGCCAGCCCGAGTCGTAGGAAGCCCGTGCGGCATCCCCACCCTCCGCGTACCGGTCCCAGCCGCGGTGCTCGACCTCAACGATGGTGCCGTTCCCGTCGGGCGTGAACAGGACCTCGACCTCCGTCGCCGGCGCGGTGGGATTGACCTTCCACTCGAGCACGATGCGATGCGGTGCGTCGTAGGTGAGGATCGTCGCCCAGTTGCACTCGCGACCGTCGTGGGCGATCTCGTACACGCGTCCGCCCGTCGCCTGCTCGAAGACGACCTGCTCCGGCGCGTGCTCGCCGTTTGGCCCGACGCTGATCGAGTAGGTTCGCAGCGGCCACCACGTTTCGATGCCCTCCGTGAACGTGCGGAACGCGTGCTCCACATCGCACGCGACGCGCACGCGCTTGCGCACCGGCGCGAGGGCAGTGTCGACCTCTGTCATGTCTCTCTCCTTTCGTTGCGTTCGGCCGCCTCGGCGAACTGCGCGAGCGCTGCCGACCAGAAGCTGTCGAGATACGCGCGGACCGCGTGCACCCATCCCCGCTCTAGGCGATAGACGCGCCGTGTGCCTTCGCGCCGTGCGCTGACGAGCCCCGCGTGCTCGAGGACGCGGAGGTGCTGTGAAACCGCCGGCCTCGAGACGGGGAGCCCGTTCGCGATCTCGTTCACGGCCAGAGGTCCTTCCCGCAAGCGCTCGAGCACCGCGCGGCGCGTCGGGTCGGAGAGCGCTTCGAACGGCCCGTGGGCGTGTGCGATCACATTCGTAAGTCTACACTTACGTAAGGAGAGCGCCTTCCAGCTGCAGCAGCATCCGCTTGCGGTCGAGCCCTCCGGCGTAGCCGACCAGGCTCCCCGATGCCCCGATCACGCGGTGACAAGGAAGGACGATCGGCACGGGGTTCTTGTTCAGTGCACCGCCGACTGCGCGCGCAGCGTGCGGCTTGCCGATCCGTGCCGCGAGCCCTCCGTACGTCGTCACGTCGCCGTACGGCACGCGGGCGAGCTCGTCGAGGACGAGCTTGTGAAACGCCGGCACGAGCGAGATGTCGACGTCGAGGTCGAACGTCGTCCGCGCACCCGAGAAGTATTCGTCGAGCTCGCGCCGGGGCTCTTCGAGTCGGCGTGGCACGCGCAGCACACGTGACCCGCGCGCCCGCGCGAGCGAGTCGAGCGTCTCCTCGGGCGAGAACGAGATGCAGCAGACACCGCGGTCCGTGGTCGCGACGAGCAGCTCGCCGATCGGCGAGTCGGTGTAGTCGAAGGCGGCATCGAGCAGCCCTGCGGCGGCTGCGGACTCGCGAAAACGCCGGTCGACATGCTCAGGAATGGTCATGCCAGCTCCTTTCGTAGGCGGCGGACGCCTGCGGACGCCGCCTGACGTGCGGCGACGGCGTTCGAGCCGAGCACCTCGCCGATCTGGTCGTAGTCGAGCTCGTAGCCGTACCGAAGGACGACCGCAGCTCTCTCGGTCGCCGGGAGGTGCGCAGAGAGGTGCTCGAGCTCCGCATAGGCAGGCCGGCTGTCCCACACGCTCTCTTCGACGCCTTCGACCGGCGCCTGCGCGCGACGATGCACGTCGATCGCGACGCGTTCGGCGATCGTCGCCACCCACGCTCCGAGCTGCTCCGCATGACGGAGGTCGTCGTAGGCGCGCAACGCGCGCAGGAAGGTCTCCTGGAAGGCATCTTCCGACCGCTCGCGCCCGAGGCGTCGCACGAGCAGGCGATAGACCCGCGTGCTGTTCGCGGCATAGAAGTCCTCGAACGGCGGAATCCTCACGGCTTTCATCATCTGCTCAAACGCACGAGCGTGCGGAGATGTGAGACTCGTTCCGTGCGGCTTGCCGTCGTCGGTCATGTCGAATGGGTCGATTTCGTCCTTGTCGACCGCCTGCCGGCGCGGGGCGCCATCGTGCAGGCGAAAGACGCGTGGCAGGAGGCGGCAGGCGGTGGCGCGGACGCGGCCGTCCAGCTCGCGAAGCTTGCGGGCGGCGCGACGCTCTACACAGCGCTGGGCGACGACGCGCAAGGCCATCGCGCGAAGGAGGAGCTCGAGGCTCGTGGCCTACGCGTCGAGGCGGCCTGGCGGCGCGAGCCCCAACGCCGCGCTGTCTGCTTTCTCGACGAAGAGGGGGAGCGGACGATCACGCTGCTCGGACCAAAGCTCGTTCCGCGCGGTAATGACCCGCTCCCCTGGGCCGACCTCGCGAGCACCGACGGGGTCTATTTCACCGGCGGCGACGCGGAGGCGGTCCGGCTTGCACGCCAGGCGGGCGTCCTCGTTGCTTCGGCGCGTGAGCAGCCGACACTGGCCGAAGCCGGTGCCGCGCTCGACGTGCTCATCGCAAGCGCCAGCGACCCCGGTGAGTCGTACCGGGCGGGTGATCTCGATCCCGCGCCGCGCGCGGTCGTGAGAACGGAGGGTGCCCATGGTGGAAGCGCGGATCCTGGCGGCCGGTTCCAGTCGGCGCCGTTACCCGGACCGGTGGTCGACGCATACGGCGCAGGCGATGCGTTTGCGGCGGGTGTGACGTACGGGCTCGCGGCCGGCTCGTCGCTCGCGGACGCACTCGCGCTCGGGAGCCGCTGCGGCGCCGCGGTCGTCGCAGGGCGCGGGCCGTACGCGGGGCAGTTGACGTCTGCGTCGCTTCCGTAACCCGAAAATGGGCTCTCAGGGTTGCGTTGCGGCGTGATGTGGATTAAAGTGGGGCGAAGTGGACCAACGAGCAGGGCGGAGACATGTTCCTCGGCGAGCACGAGCACACTCTCGATGAGAAGGGCAGACTCACCCTTCCGGCGAAGTTTCGCGATTCCTTCCCGGACGGGCTGGTTCTTACGCGCGGCATGGACGGGTGCGTCTTCGCCTACGCGGCTGCCGACTGGCAGCGACTCGTCGACTCGCGCCTTGCGTCCCTCGATCCCCTCAGCAGGGACGACCGCATGATCCAGCGCCACTTCTTCGCCGGCGCGGCAGAGGTGACGTCTGACCGTCAGGGACGCGTCATGATTCCAGCCGCTCTCGCCAAGCATGCCGCTCTCGGCCGTGAGGTGGTCGTCGCCGGAGTATTCGATCACCTCGAGATCTGGGATCGAGCGGCGTGGCACGTGCAGGTGGAAGATCTCGAAGGGAGGGCGGAGGATGTTGCCGAACGCCTTGCAGCCAAACGCGACTGATCACGTTCCAGTTCTCGCCGACGAGGTGCGGCGCCTGCTCGACGTGCAGCCGGGCGATACGGTCGTCGACGCGACGTTCGGCAGCGGCGGCCACGCCACGCTCCTCGCCGCCGACCTTGCGCACTCCGGTCGGTTCATCGCCATCGACCGGGACCCGTCCGCGCGCGCGTACTTCGAGCGCTTCCGTCGCCGCGGCGGGATCCAGGCGCGCTTCCTGCGCGGGGCGTTCGCGACCGTGCTCGACCAGCTTGCGGCGAACGGCGTCGAAGCGGACGCGATCCTGCTCGACCTCGGCGTGTCCAGCATGCAGCTCGACCGGCCCGAGCGTGGGTTCTCCTACGCCGTCGACGCCCCGCTCGACATGCGCATGGATCCGTCGGAGGACGTGACGGCGGCCGACCTCGTCAACGAGTCCAGTGAGCGCGAGCTCCAGACGATCTTCCGCCGCTACGGCGAGGAGCGGTACACGCGGCAGATCGCGCGTGCGATCTGCCGGCGAAGACGGCGCGAGCCGTTCGAGCGCACGGGAGAGCTCGTCGACACGATCAAGGGCGCGATCCCGACACCCGCGAGATTCGGCGACGGCCATCCCGCCCGGCGTGTGTTTCAGGCGCTCCGCATCGCCGTCAACGACGAGCTGGGACAGCTCGAGGACGCGCTGCCGGCGGCGGTCGAGATGCTCCGCCCACAGGGCCGGCTGGCGGTGATCAGCTTCCACTCGCTCGAAGACCGAATCGTCAAGCACACGTTCCGCCGAGATGCGCACGGCTGTGTCTGCCCGCCCGACTTCCCGATCTGCGCCTGCGGACGCAACCCGGTCGTGCGGCTCGTGACGCCGCGTGCGATCAGGCCGTCAGCGCGCGAGATCGCCCTCAACCCTCGCTCCGCTTCAGCGCGGCTTCGGGTGGCCGAGAAGGTCTGATGGCCGTTGCCGCCGAGAAGCTCCGCCGGCGCACGCGGCCTGCGCAGAAGCCGGTGGCGACTCGTCGTCGCCCGACCGCACAGCGCCGGATGGCGAGCGGCGTACTCGTGATCGTGGCAGTTGCGGCGCTGCTCGCGGGCGTAGTTGCGCTCAACGTCGCCGTGCTCCGTCTCAACATCCGGCTCGACGATCTCGGTCAGGAGCGCGCGAAGCTGCGGGCCGAGAACGCCGCGCTCGCATCGAAGCTCGCAAGCTCGGCCGCGGCCGGCCGTATCCAGCGAGCGGCGGCCGACCGACTCGGCGTCCAGCCGGCATCCTCCGAGCAGACCCACTTCGTCGACGTCGCCCCGTGAATCGCGCGCGGCGCCAGTCGGATCGCCGCATCCGTCTTCTCCTCGGGCTTCTGCTCGCCGTCTTCGCCGTCGCGTTGTCGCGCGCGGTGTGGCTCCAGACCGTGCGCGCACAGGGCCTCTCCGAGCGCGCGGCGAGCCAGCAGCACGAGACGGTCGCGATTGCCGCCGGGCGAGGAACGCTGCTCGACCGCATGGGCGTTCAGCTCGCGATCGGCGAGGAGGCGACGACCGTCTACGCCAATCCGAAGCAGGTGCGCAACGCCCATGCTGTCTCTGTCGCGGCTGCGGACGCGCTGCACATCGACGCTGATGCCCTCTACCCGCAGCTGCTCGACAAGTCGAAGGGGTTCGTCTACGTCAAGCGGAAGGCAGATCCGGAGGACGCGAAGGCGCTCGAGCAGAAGCATCTGTCCGGGCTCGGATTCATCCCGGAGGAGCGCCGCGTGTACCCGCAGGGTGGCGTGGCCGCGCAGGTGCTCGGCTACGCCGGAACAGACAACCGCGGCCTCGCCGGCCTCGAGCTCCAGCTCGACCGCTATCTCGCAGGCCGGCCCGGCAGCGAGACGTTCGTCAAAGACCCGTTCGGCCGTGTGCTGGATGTTGTGCGCTCGGTGCCGGAGCGGCCGGGCAAAGACGTCTTCCTCACGCTCGACCACACGATTCAGGCGAACGTCGAGTCCGTGCTCCGTTCTACGGTGTCGCAGTGGGGCGCGAAGAGGGCGTCGGCGGTCGTGTTAGACCCGGAGACGGGAGGCATCCTCGCGATGGCGGTCGCGCCGGGCTACGACGCGAACCGCTATCCGAGCGCATCCGCCGACCTGCACCGCAACACCGCCGTCACTGACACCTACGAGCCGGGCTCTACGTTCAAGATCGTGAGCGTCTCGGCTGCGCTGTCGGAGCGTCTCGTGACGCCTGCAACACCGTTTGTCCTACCTGGCAGCATCCACGTCGCCGACAGGGTGATCCACGACGCCGAGCCGCGAGGCACCGAGACGATGACGGTCGCGCAGATCCTTTCGCGCTCCTCGAACGTGGGAGCGATCACGCTCGCCGAGCTTCTCGGCCCGCAGCGTCTCGGCCGCTGGATCGATCGGTTCGGGTTTGGCCGCAAGGTGGGCATCGACTATCCCGGCGAAACGCGCGGGATCGTGCTACCCGTCGACCGCTGGTCGGGCTCGACGATCGGAAACGTGCCCATCGGCCAGGGGATCGCGGTCACGCCCGTGCAGATGGCCGCAGCCTATGGAAGCGTTGCGAACAAAGGCGTGTGGCTCGCGCCGCACCTCATCGATCACGTCGCCGGCTCGAGCCCACCTAAGGTCGAGCGGCGACGAGTGCTCTCGCCGACGATCGCCGACGAGGTGAAGTCGATGCTCGTGAACGTCGTGTCCGAGGGGACGGGGACACTCGCGGCACTGCCCGGATACACGATTGCCGGTAAGACCGGCACCGCCGCGAAGCCAGACCCCGTCAACGGTGGCTATTCGACGGCGAACTACGTGGCCTCGTTCGTCGGCATCGTCCCCGCAACGAAGCCACGGCTCGTGATTCTCGTGTCGGTCGACGAGCCGCGAGGCGCGATCTGGGGCGGCGTCGTGGCTGCGCCCGCCTTCAAGCGGATCGCGGACTTCGCGCTTCAGTATCTCGAGGTTCCGCCCGATGATCCCGCCGCGCTCAAGGCGACCGCTCCGTAGTTGGGGCCTCCCAGCCTCCTCCCCGCTATGAGCGTAGCCGCCGCGGCCTCGCGCCGCTAGGGCAGTTGACGGAAAAGACCCGCAAATGGGCGTGTTTTGTCACGCCTGCGCCCGATCGGCTGGTCGGAGACGATTGGTAGACTCGCCCGCCGTGGACCTCGAGCGCCTGATCGCCGCGCTCGCTCCGGCGGACGTCGCGCATCTGGTGGACGTCGACGTGAGCGATCTCGCGTACGACTCGCGCACCGTCGAGCCCGGCGCGCTGTTCTTCTGCGTCAGCGGCGAGACGGCGGACGGCCACCTCTTCGCCGGCGACGCGGTCGCGGCAGGCGCCGTCGCACTCGTCGTCGAGCGCATCGTCGACGTCGACGTGCCACAGATCGTCGTGCCCGACAGCAGGCGTTCGATGGCGGTCGCCGCAGCCGCGTTCTTCGAGCACCCTTCGCAGGAGCTCGCGCTCGCCGGTGTGACCGGCACGAACGGCAAGACGACGACGTCGTTTCTCCTGTTCGCGATCCTGGCGGCTGCCGGCAAGCGTCCGGGCCTGCTGGGAACGATCGAAAGCCGGATCGGTGGCGAGCGGCGCCCCGCGCTCCGGACGACGCCCGAGGCGATCGACCTCCAGCGCACGCTGCGCGAGATGGTCGACGTCGGTGACCGCAGCTGTGCTCTCGAGGCGACCTCTCACGGTGCCGCGCTCGGACGGCTCGACCATCTCTCGTTCTCCGCGCTCGTGTTCACGAACCTGAGTCACGACCATCTCGACTTCCACGGCACGCTCGAGCGCTACTACGAGGCTAAGCGGAGCTTGTTCCTCGCCGGCGGCGAGCCTCCGGCGGCGGTCAACGTGGGGGACGAGCACGGGCGCCGGCTCGCCGCAGAGCTGCGGGCGGCTGGCCGCCAGCGGCTGGTTACCTTTGGGATTACGACCTCCGCGGACGTGTCGCCGGAATCGCTCTCCCTCACGCGCGACGGCGCGTCGTTCTCGGTGGACGGGGTCCCGATCCGGACGCGGCTGCTTGGGTCGTTCAACGTCGAGAACGTGCTCGGCGCGATCGCGGCAGCGCGACTGCTCGGCCTCCCAGACGAGGCGATCGTCGACGGAATCGCCTCGGTTCGTGGTGTGCCGGGCAGGTTCGAGGCCATCGAGGGCGGCCAGCCGTTCACGGTCGTCGTCGACTACGCGCACACGCCTGACTCGCTCGCGAATGCGCTCCGGACGGCACGCGAGCTCGCCACGGCGCGTGTGGTGTGCGTGTTTGGCTGCGGCGGCGATCGAGATCGGGCCAAGCGGCCGCTCATGGGCGAAGCGGCAGTCGCCCACGCCGATGCCGTGATCGTGACGTCCGACAATCCGCGCAGCGAGAGCCCAGACGAGATCGTGGACGAGATCCTGCGTGGGACCGGCGGTGCAGTAGAAGTGGAGCTCGACCGGCGCCGGGCGATCGAGCGTGCCCTCGAGCTCGCCGAGCCCGGCGACGTGGTCGTGATCGCGGGGAAGGGTCACGAGCTCGGTCAGGAGATAGCGGGGGAGACGCTTCCGTTTGACGACCGCGAGGTCGTGCGGGAGGCGCTCGGGAGCAGAGTGTGATCGGAGAGATTATCCCGATCGAGCTCGACCTCGTCGAGCGCCTCTGCCCCGGAACCTTCGTGCGCACTGCTGGAAGCGACGTCGCGACCGGCCTCACGATCGACTCGCGGCGTATCGGGCCGGGAGACCTGTTCGTCGCGGTCGGAGGGGGAACGGCCTTCGTCGCCGACGCGGCTGCACGAGGTGCGGCGGCGACGCTCGTCCCGGAGGACGCGTTCGCCTCATTGGCTGCGCTGGCGGGCGAGGTTCGATCCCGGAGCCACGCGCGCGTCGTCGGGATCACCGGCTCGACCGGTAAGACGTCGACGAAGGACATCCTCGCGGCTATCTGCCGCTCGCATGCGTCGACGATCGCAGCCGAGGCGAGCTTCAACAACGAGCTCGGCGTGCCTCTGACGCTCTGCCGGCTCGAGCCGAGACGGAAGTCTGCGTCGTCGAGCTCGCGATGCGCGGCTTCGGCCAGATCGCCGCGCTGGCCGCGGTTGCACAACCGCAGGTCGGCGTCGTCACGAACGTTGGCCCGGCCCATGTAGAGCTCGTCGGCTCGCTCGAGGGAGTGGTCGCCGCGAAGTCGGAGCTCGTCGATGCGCTGCCCGCGGGCGGGACGGCGATCGTTCCCGATGACTTCCCTATCACGAGAGAAGGCATCGACGTCGTTCGCTTCGGTGAGCCAGAGGCGCACGTCGACGGCGACCGAACCATCGTGCGATTCGGAGGTCGTGAGATCTCGTTCTCATTCCGTGGGCGCCATCAGGCGCGCAACGCGCTCGCCGCGCTGCACGCGGCGCAGGCGCTCGACATCGAAGCCGGCGACACGGTCGACGTCGACTTCTCTCACTGGCGCGGCGAGGAGCACGCGCTGCCCGGCGGGGGCGTCCTCGTCAACGACAGCTGGAACGCCAACCCGGTCTCCATGAGGGCGGCGCTCGAAGACCTTGCGGATCGTGCCGAGGGCCGGCGGACCGTCGCGGTTCTCGGCGGCATGGCCGAGCTCGGTCCCGATTCGGCCGCGTATCACCGCGAGATCGGAGAGCTCGTCGCCACGACGGGCGTGGGGGCGCTCGTGGCGGTCGGGGAGCTCGCCCGCGGCTACCTCGACAGTGCGATTGTTCCCTCGACCGCCTGGGCCTCGACCGCGGCGGACGCGGTAGCCGAGGCGCGTGCCGTGATCGCGCCCGGAGACTGCGTGCTCGTCAAGGGCTCGCGGGCGATCGGGCTAGAGGTGGTCGCCGAGGCACTCGCCCGACCCCCGGTCTAGGCTCTGCGCGTTGGTCCGAGTCCTCATCGCCGGTATCGTCGCGCTCATCGTCTCGATCCTCGTGGCGCCGAGGCTGATCCACTACCTCCGCACCCGCGCGTACGGGCAGCACATCCGCGAGGAGCTGCCGGAACATCACATCGTCAAGGCGGGAACGCCGACGCTCGGGGGACTGGTGATCCTTGCGGCCCTCTCCGTCGCGTTCCTCGCGTTGTCGCACTACACGACGAATGCGCTCGTCGTCTTCTTCGTCACCCTCGGCTGCGGGGCGATCGGCTTCCTCGACGACGCGATCAAGCTCACGCACAAGCGCTCGCTCGGCCTGAACGGGCGCTGGAAGCTGCTCCTGCTCGCGGTGATCGCAGTGATCGTCGCCGCCGTCACACAGCACCGCGACTTCTCGACGAACGTCTATCTCCCGGTGATCAACGGCGAGCTGCCGCTCTCGTGGGGCTGGTACCTGGTCGTGTTTCTGATGATCGCAGGCACCGCGAACGCGGTGAACTTCACGGACGGCCTCGACGGGCTGGCCGCGGGCACGGGGATCATCGCCGTCTTCACGTTCACGGCGATGGCGGTGATCGCCTGGCTGCGCTCCGGGGCGCCAGGCCACCGAAACGAGCTCTATATCGATCTCTCGATCTTCGGTGCGGCTCTGATCGGTGCGATCGTCGGCTTCCTCTGGTACAACGCCTGGCCCGCAGAGATCATCATGGGCGACACGGGCGCGATGGCGATCGGCGGCGCGCTGGCGTCCTTCGCGATCGTCATGAAGACGGAGTTCCTCCTGCTCCTGATCGGCGGCATCTTCGTGATCGAGATCATGTCCGTGATCATTCAGGTGTTCACATTCCGCTACATGGGCAAGCGCGTGTTCCTCATGACCCCGATCCACTACCACTTCGAGATGTTGCCGCGACCCTGGTCGGAAACGAAGATCGTCGTGCGCTTCTGGATCCTCTGTGCGATCCTCTGCGCGCTCGCGTTCGCCCTTTACTACCGCTACTACTTCCAGTTCTTCCGCAGCTGACGCCGGCGGGTCGCATGCTCGACGGAGCAAGGATCGCAGAGGACGACACGGTGCTCGTCGTCTCGCCAGGAGACGGCGAGATCGAGGCAGCGCTCGACGTCCTCGGGCCGGACGGAGGGGTGGTCGTGGTCGATGCCTCGTCAGAGCGCCTCGAGCGGCTGCAGGACGCCTGTCCCGACCCCCGCGTCTCGTACCTGATCGGAGACGGGGAAGTGCTTCCCGTGCCGGATGCCTCCGTGGACGTGGTGCTCGGCGACGCGTCGGCGGCAGAGGTCGAGCGCGTCCTGCGACGATGACCCTTCCTGAGCACGTCCTGGTGCTCGGTCTCGCGCGCTCCGGCCGAGCGGCCGCCGCAGCGCTTTCGCGTCGAGGCGTCACCGTCACAGCCGCCGATCGCCGGCTCGGAAATGATGGCGACCCAGCCGCCCTCGACGGCGTCGAGCTCGTCGTCAAGAGCCCGGGGGTGCCCGGGGAGAACGTCCTCGTGCGCGCCGCAGCGCGAACGTGAGATCCCCGTCTGGAGCGAGGTCGAGCTCGGCTACCGGCTTCTCCCCGACGCGCGGTTCGTCGGCGTCACGGGGACGAACGGGAAGACGACGACGGTCGAGCTCCTCGGCGCGATCTTCCGCGCCGCGGGCCGAGACGTCGCCGTCGCCGGAAACGTCGGCCGTCCGCTGACGTCGATCGAGCCCGCAGAGTGGGTGGTCTGCGAGCTCTCGTCGTTCCAGCTCGAGGACGTGCACGAACTGACGTGCGAGATCGCCGTGCTGCTCAATCTCGAGCCCGACCATCTCGACCGCCACCACTCGTTCGACGCGTACCAGGCAGCGAAGCTCCGCATCTTCGAGCGAGTCGGGACGGCGGTCGTCCCGCAGGGCAGCGGCCTCGAGGGGCTGACGTTCGCGGCCGACGAGCCGCTCCCAGCCGAGCCGCGAATCCCGGGCGCGCACAACCGCGAGAACGCGGCGGCAGCGACCGTCGCGGCGCGCGCCGCGGGGATCGAGGACGGCGCGATCGCGGAGGCGCTCCGGACGTTCCCCGGCGTCGAGCACCGGCTCGAGCTGGTGGCCGAGATCGGCGGCGTCCGCTATGTCAACGACTCGAAGGCGACGAACGTTGCCGCGGCGACGCGCGGCCTCGCGGCGTATGACGAACCGCTACACGTGATCCTCGGCGGCTCGCTGAAGGGGGAGGACTTCTCGACGCTCGTACCTGCGCTCGGGCCGAACGTTCGCGGGATCTACCTGATCGGGGAAGCCGCAGGAGCGCTCGACGCTGCGCTCGCCGGCTCGGGGATCCCGCTCGAGCGGTCCGGCGATCTCGCGACGGCCGTGGCTGCGGCTGCCGCCAACGCCGACGAAGGGGAGATCGTCCTCCTCTCGCCTGCGTGCGCGAGCTTTGACCAGTTTCGCGACTTCGAGCACCGCGGCGAGGAGTTCCGCCGTCTCGTGCAGAACCTGGAGGGATGAAGCGGGCACAGCTCGAGGCCAACATCCTCATTCTCGTCACGCTCGGCCTCGTCGCCTTCGGCCTAGTCATGGTCTACAGCGCGACCTCGGCGCGAGCGGCGGTTGGCGACGGTCAGCCGATGTTCTACCTCACACGCCAGGCGATCTTCGCCTGCGTCGGCCTGATCGCGCTCGTTGTCTGCGCGCGCACCCCGTATGTGTGGTGGAGGCGCGTTGCTCCGACCTTGCTCGCCGTCAGCATCGGGTTGCTCGTCGCTGTCCTCATCCTCGGGGACCCGATCAACGGTGCGCGACGGTGGCTTCCGCTCGGGCCACTCGCGTTCCAGCCGTCCGAGCTCGTAAAGCTCGCGCTCGCCGTCTGGGTAGCCGGCTACCTCTCGCGGCCGCGCCGCCGCCCGCCGCAGACGTTCGGTGAGCTGGCGAAGCCGATCGGGATCGTCGCGGCGGTGGCGATGGGGCTAATCCTGCTCGAGCCGGACCTGGGGACGGGCGTCGCGATCGCGCTCATGCTCGGCGGAATGCTCGTCGCCGCCGGCACGCCGACCAAGCTGCTCGTCCGCAGCACTGCCGTCGTGATCGCGCTCGGCGCCGTCGCGATCTGGTTCGAGCCGTATCGCCGCGACCGCATCTTCAGCTTCTTCAATCCATGGAACGACGCTCAGGGCTCTGGCTTCCAGTCCGTCCAGGCGTTGATCGGCCTCGGCTCGGGCGGAGCCTTCGGCAAGGGCATCGGAGAGGGTGTCCAGAAGATCTTCTACCTGCCCGAGGCGCACACGGACATGATCTTCGCGACGATCGGAGAAGAGCTTGGCCTGATCGGAACGGCAGGGGTGATCATCGCCTTCGCGGCGTTCTGCTGGGCCGGCTTCCGGATCGCGATCGCGAGCCCTGACCGCTTCGGCATGCTGCTCGCCGCCGGCCTCACCGTGCTCGTTGGAGCGCAGGCGGCGACCAACCTCGCCGCCGTTCTCGGCCTCGCGCCGGTGACGGGCATCACGCTTCCGTTTGTCTCCTACGGAGGGTCCAGCCTCGTGGTCGCGCTCGCCGGGGCGGGAATCCTCCTTAACATCGCAGGAGCCGATGCCCGTAGAGCGAGAGCCACGCTGCCTGATCGCGGCCGGAGGGACGGGCGGCCACGTGCTGCCGTCGCTCGCAGTAGCGGAAGCGCTCGTCGCGCGCGGAGCGACGGTGACGTTCGCCGGGTCGCCGGGTCGCGCCGAGGCGCAGCTCGTCCCTGAAGCGGGCTACGAGCTCGACACGTTCGAGATCGCCGGGTTCCCGCGGCGGCCGAGCGTCGCGCTCGCGCACTCGCTCTTGCTCGCCGCCAAGGCGCCGCTAGCCTGCCGCGCGATCCTGTCGAGGCGCCGACCGGACGTCGTGCTCGGCGGAGGCGGCTACGTCGCCGGGCCGATGGTGCTGGCCGCGGCGACGATGCGGACACCCGCGGCGCTGATGGAGGCTGACGTCCATCTCGGGTTGGCCAACCGGCTAGCGCTGCCGTTCGCGCAGCGCGTCTTTCTCGCCACGGAGATCCCCGGCCGCAAAGGGGGCAAGTACCGCGTCACGGGCCGGCCGGTGCCGGCTAGCTCGCGGCCCGTCGACCGGGGCCAGGCGCGGAGGCTGTTCGAGCTGCCGGCGGACGGCGCGGTGCTGCTCGTCTACGGCGGTAGCCAGGGAGCGCACAGCCTGAACGAGCTCGCGGTCGAGAGCTTCGGCGCGGACGGGCCACACGTGCTTCACCTGGCTGGCGAGCGCGACTTCGAGGCGCTGCGGGGTCGGGTCGATCGGAGCGGCTACCGGCTGCTCCCCTTTACGCACGAGTTCGGCGCAGCGCTCGCGGCGGCGGATCTCGCGCTGGCGCGTGCCGGTGGCTCGATCTACGAGCTCGCAACCGCCGGCATCCCGGCTGTCCTCGTTCCCTATCCGTCGGCAACCGGCGACCATCAGACGAAGAACGCGCGGGTCTTCGAGCGCGCCGGCGCCGCGGTCGTCGTTCCGGAGCCCGAGCTCGCGGCGGTGCCCGGCATCGTGCGCAACCTGCTCGCTGACGCAGGGCGACTGGCGACGATGCGTGCGGCGATGCAGCGGCTCGCCCGTCCACATGCCGCGGACGAGATCGCCGAGGAGGTGATCCGTCTCGCACGAGCTTGAAGGCCGAAGGCTGTGGTTCGTCGGCATCGGCGGCGCCGGGATGAGCGCGCTCGCGCTCGTCGCGCGCGCGTGGGGCGCAGAGGTCGCCGGTTGGGACCGTCACGAGACGCCTTACCTGACTGCGCTCGACGGCGTTGAGGTCGTGATCTCCCCCGATCCCGGCAAATCGCCGCCGGGCTGGGATGCGATCGTGTCGACGGCATATGCCGGCCTGGCTCCCGGTCGCTCGCGCGGAGAGCTGCTCGCCGAGATCGTCGGGCTGCGGCCGTCGATCGTCGTCGCGGGCGCGCATGGTAAGACGACGACGGCCGCGATGATCGCATTCAGCCTGGATCGCCTCGGGCTCGATCCCACGTTCCTAGTCGGGGGGCCGATCCCACAGCTAGGCGGGAACGCCCGGGCGGGGGGCGGCTGGCTCGTGGCTGAGGGCGACGAGTCTGATCGGTCGCTCGAGCTGCTGCGGCCGCAGATCGGCGTCCTGACGAACGTCGATCTGGACCACCACACGACGTTCACGTCGCGCGCCGAGGTTGCCGCGCTCTTCGAGCGCTGGCTCGAGGGCTGTGGTGCCGCCGTACGGGGTGACGAGCTGGCTCCGCTCGATCTCGCGCTCGCCGTTCCTGGCTCACACAACCGTCAGAACGCGGCCACCGCCCTCGCCGCGCTCGAGCTCGCGGGTGTGCCGCAGGAGGACGTGCTCCGCGTGCTGGGCGAGTTCACGGGCGCCGGCCGCAGGTTCGAGCAGCGAGGTGAGGCGCGAGGCGTGGTGGTCTACGACGACTACGCGCACCATCCGGCCGAGATCGAAGCGACGCTCGCGGCCGCGCGTGAGGCTTTTCCCGGCCGGCGCCTGCTCGTCCTCTTCCAGCCGCACTTGTATTCGCGCACGCGACACCTTGCCGACGAGCTCGCATCGGCGCTCGCCGGTGCCGACTTCGCGTGCGTGACGGAGATCTACGGCGCACGCGAACAGCCCGTGCCGGGTGTGAGCGGCAAGATCGTCGTCGATCGGCTCGCCCGCGCGCGAGCGAGCACGCATGTCGGCTGGGCGCCGGAGCTCGATGATGCCGCGACCTTGCTGGTGCGGCGCGCGCGCGCCGGCGATGTCGTGCTCACCCTCGGCGCGGGCGATGTCGACCGCGCGGCGCCGACGATTCTCGAGCGGCTGGCCAGCTCGTGAGGCCGCGCGCCCGACGCACCCACACAGTTCTTCTTCCACAGTTCTTCTTCCCCCGGGGCGCTACCGCGCCCTTGCCCCCGCATTGAGCGTATCGGTGAACATGCAACACCTCAGCCGTCGATCCGTGCCAAGAGTGTGAACTCGTTCTCTCCCCGGTCGCTCGACGTTCTCGTGGAGGCGGACGTCCCGCTCCAACGCCTGACGACCGTCGGCATCGGAGGACCGGCTCGCCGGTTCGCTCGACCTCAGACGATCGGAGAGCTCGAAGCGCTCGTTGGCTGGGCCGACGCAGAAGGGTTCGACGTCGTGACCGTCGGGCTGGGCTCCAACGTGCTGGCTGCGGATGCCGGCGTCGACGCCCTCGTCCTGCGCCTCGCCGGTGAGCTCGCGGCCGTGCGCGCAACCGAGTGGGGGCTCGTTGCGGGTGGCGGGGCCGCCAACGCCGTTTGTCTGCACCGCGCGCGGGCCTCAGGACTGGGCGGCATGGAGTTCGCATGCGCGATCCCCGGCACGGCGGGCGGTGGCGTGCGCATGAACGCGGGCGCGTACGGGTGCGACTGGTCTGAGATCGTCCGGCGCGCGCTCGTCGTCGATCGCGCGGGCTCGGAGTGGAAGATGAACGCCGAGCTGGAGCTCGCCTACCGCCAGTCGGCCCTCGTCCGTGGGCAGATCGTCGCCGAGGTCGAGTTCGAGCTCGAGCCACGCCCCGAGGGGGAGATCCGTCGCACGGTTGCCGAGCTGAACGCCACGCGCAAGGCGACCCAACCGACTAACAAGCGAACGTTCGGTAGCGTCTTCAAGAACCCCGAGCACGAGCTCGGCGCGGGCAGGATGCTCGATGCCTGTGGCCTGCGCGGGTTCCGGATCGGAGGCGCCCAGATCTCGCCGCGACACGCAAACTTCATCGAGAACGTCGAAGGTGCGACGGCGGCCGACGCCATCGCCCTGATCGCCGAGGCCAGGCGGCGGGCGCGGGAGGGCTACGGGGTCGTGCTCGAAACCGAGGTGGAGCTTCTGGGCGAGCTAGAGCTGCCGCCGGCGGGCGACCAGCCAGGGGAGTGAGCGAGCCGCTCGGCCGCAGAAGTAGGAAGCGAGCGTCGAAGCAAGAAGACTGATCCGTGGGCCAAGGTCGACGTGCGCGCGCGGGTGAGGAACTGGCGGCCTCGGCGACCGTGGCGACGACCAGCCGGCAGCGGGCGCGTGACTGGTCGCCGTCGCTTCGATCCTTGCTCGCCGCGCTCGGGATCGTCGCGCTCGGGATCGCGATGTACGCGGTCGCACGCGAAACGTCCGTATTCGGCGTCCGGAGCATCGAGGTCGTCGGTGGATCGCCGCGCGTCGCGGAGTCCGTGCGAGAGGCGCTCGCACCGTTGCAAGGCTCGAGCCTCGTCACGTTCGATGCGCACGACGCGAACCGACGGCTGGCCGACGTCGCCGAGGTCGCGTCGGCCACGTACGACCGCGACTTTCCGCATACGCTCATCGTCACCGTTCGCAGCGAGCGCGCGGTCGCGCTGCTCCGCCGAGGCAGCGAAGCGTGGCTCGTCTCCGACGGGGCTCGCGTGCTGAGGCAGGTGATCCAGCGGCCGTTCCCGGCGCTGCCGCGCGTGTGGATCCCGCCCACGGCAGACCCACTCGACGGCGCCGTGCTCGACGGTGATGCGGCACTCGCGGTGCGGGCGACATCGCCGATGACGCACGCGCTGCGCGCACGCGTGCGATCGGTCAAGGCAGTCGACGGAGAGCTGGCGATCGCGCTGGAGTCGGGCACGGAGATCCTGCTCGGCGACGTCTCTCGCCTGCGTCTGAAGCTCGCAGTGGCTGCGAAGATCCTGCCTTCGCTCACGAGTGAGACGTACCTCGACGTCAGTGTGCCCGAGCGCGCCGTTGCGGGAACTACCGCTCCACCAACTCTCAACTCGGAGGTAGAGCCTTAGGGTTATCTGCACATCACTCGATTGACAGACAGATCAATGCCACCTACCCTGGTCACCGCAGGCGGGTGTGAGCCATCACGCTCGAGTGAAGGTCGAGATCGAGGTTGGTGGAGAGTGAAGGGACAAGGTGGGAACTACGTGGCAGTGATCAAGGTCGTCGGCGTCGGCGGCGGCGGCACGAATGCCGTCAACCGCATGGTCGACGCGGGCCTTGGAGGCGTGGAGTTCATCGGCGTCAACACCGACGCCCAGGCACTCTTGATGAGCGACTCCGACGTGAAGATCCACATCGGAGACCACGTCACGCGCGGCCTCGGAGCCGGCGCTGACCCCGAGGTCGGTCGGGCGGCGGCGTTCGAGTCGCGCGACGAGCTGAAGGAAGTCCTGAAGGGCGCCGACATGGTGTTCGTGACGGCGGGTGAAGGTGGCGGCACCGGGACCGGCGCCGCACCGATCGTCGCTGATCTCGCGAGCGAGGTCGGAGCGCTGACCGTCGGCGTCGTGACCCGTCCGTTCTCGTTCGAGGGCCGTCGGCGTGGTGAGGTCGCGGAGCAGGGCATCACCGAGCTCGCTGAGCGTGTCGACACGATCATCGTGATCGAGAACGACCGGCTGCTTCAGGTGGTCGAACGGCAGACGTCGGTCATCGATGCCTTCCGGCTCGCCGACGACGTCCTCCGTCAGGGCGTTCAGGGGATTACCGACCTGATCACCGTGCCGGGGCTCGTGAATCTCGACTTCGCCGACGTCCGCACGATCATGCGGGACGCGGGCACGGCGATGATGGGGATCGGGACCGCGCGCGGCGAGAACCGGGCGGCCGAGGCCGCACGCCAGGCCGTGTCGTCTCCGCTGCTCGAGGCGTCGATCGAAGGGGCAACCGGGATTCTGCTCAACATCACAGGCGGAAAGAGCGTCGGCCTGTTCGAGGTCAACGAGGCGGCCGAGGTCGTCACGTCGGCCGCGACGGCGGACTCGAACATCATCTTCGGCGCCGTGATCGACAAGTCGATGGACGACGAGCTTCGCGTGACGGTGATCGCGACGGGGTTCGGGCAGCAGCGCCGCCGCAAGCGGAAGCCCGACAGCGATCGCGCGCGCGACAGGGAGCGGGCTCGCGAGCCGGAACTCGTGACCACCTCCCGGGCGAAGGAGAACTTCGACATCCCGAAGGAAGTCCTCGACGTCCCCTCGTTCCTCAGGGACGCGTAGCGAAGACAGCTCGGCACGGGAGGGGCAGCCGGTTAGCATCAGGCGCGTGGAAGCGCTGCGCCGGACGCCCCTCCATGCCCAGCACGTAGCGCTTGGGGCACGCATGGTGCCCTTCGCCGGTTGGGAGATGCCCGTGCAGTACGAGGGCGTCATCCCCGAGCACCGTGCAGTGCGCGAGGACTGCGGCGCCTTCGACGTCTCGCACATGGGCGAGATCGAGATCGAGGGCCCGACGGCACGCGAGCTCCTCCAGTCGCTGCTGTCGAACGATCTCGAGCGTGTTCGTCCGGGACAAGCCCAGTACACCCTGTTGACGAACGACGGCGGCGGCATCGTCGACGACCTGATCGTCTACGAGCTCGAGCCAGGCAGGTTCCTGCTGATCGTCAACGCCGCGAACACGGCTGCCGACTTCGCGTGGATCAGGGAGCGGGAGCACCGGGGATCCGACGTTCGTGATGTCTCGGACGCATATGCATTGATCGCGGTCCAGGGCCCGCGCTCGTTAGAGCGGCTCGGTCTCGAGCCCGCACCGGCGTTCACCTTCGCGGAGTCCGAGATCGACGGCATCCCGACGATGGTCAACCGAACCGGCTACACGGGCGAGCTCGGCGTCGAGCTGCTCGTGATGGCAGAGGACGCGGTGGCGCTCTGGGAGCGAGTGCTCGAGCGAGGAGCGGCCCCGTGCGGGCTCGGCGCGCGCGACACGTTGCGGCTCGAGGTCTGCTACCCGCTTCACGGTTCGGACATCGACCCCGAGACGGATCCGATCTCGGCCGGGCTCGGCTGGACGTGCGCTCTCGACAAGGAGTTCACCGGCGTGGAGGCGATCCGCGCGGTCAAGGAGGCGGGGCCCGACCGCCGGCTCGTGCCCTTCGTGATGGACGACCGCGCAGTGCCGCGGAGTGGGATGGAGATCCGCGGCGGCGGCACCGTCACCTCCGGGACGCACTCCCCGATGCTCGACGTCGGCATCGGCATGGGCTATGTGCCCACACCGCATACCGAGCCCGGTGAGATGATCACGGTCGACGTGCGCGGTAAGGACCGGCAGGCACACGTCGTCAAGAAGCCCATCTACGACCGAGAGGAGCACGAACGTGGCGGCGCCTGAGAGCTATCCCGAAGACCTTCAATACCACCGCGGTCACGACTGGGCGCGGGTGGATGGCGCGGAAGCGACGATCGGCATCACGTGGTACGCGCAAGACTCGCTCGGCGACCTCGTCCACTTCGAGCCGCCAGAGGTCGGCGCGACGATCTCCAAGGACGGGGTCTACGGAGAGGTCGAGTCAGTCAAGGCGGTCTCGGATCTGATCGCGCCGCTCTCCGGTGAGGTGCTCGAAGTGAACGAGGGCGTAGTCGACGAGCCGGAGCGCGTCAACGAGGACCCCTACGGTGAGGGGTGGCTCGTCCGCGTTCGCATCGCCGACGAGTCAGAGGTCGGTGAGCTCCTGGACGCTGCTGCGTATCGGAACCTGCTCGACGAGCAGTGAGCTTCCTGTCGCTCACCGAGGGCGACTCCGAGGAGATGCTCGCGGCGATCGGCGTCGGCAGCGTCGAGGAGCTGTTTCGAGAGATCCCGGAGGGCGTGCGCTTCCGGCGCGAGCTCGCGCTCGAGCCCGCGCTGTCGGAGCCCGAGCTCTACGCCCACCTCGCCGAGCTTGCCGGCCGCAATGTCGGCACGTCCACGGAGCTCTCGTTCCTCGGCGCCGGCATGTACGACCACTACGTGCCTGCCGTCTGCGACATGGTCCTCCAGCGCGGCGAGTTCCTTACCGCGTATACCCCCTATCAGCCGGAGATGAGCCAGGGAGTGCTCCAGGCGATCTTCGAGTACCAGACGGCGATCTGCGAGCTGACCGGCATGGACGTCTCGAACGCGTCCGGCTACGACGGCTCGACCGTCGCTGCGGACGCGTGCTACATGGCGAAGCACATCACCGGCCGCGATCGCGTCGTCGTCACCGAGGCGACGGGCCCGCAGATCCGCCAGGTGCTGAAGACCTACGCGCCGGGCTTCGGGCTCGAGATCGTCGAGGTGCCGCACACGGAAGGCGTGACGAATCCTCGTGACGTCGCCGACGCAGCTGCAGACGCCGCGGCCGTCATCTTCCAGCAGCCGAACTTCTTCGGCTGTCTCGAGCCGGCGCCCGAGCTCGCGGCAGCCGCCGTCGACGGCGGCGCGCTCGCTGTCGCGCACGTCGACCCCATCTCGCTCGGCGTGCTCGAGGCGCCGGGCCAATACGGCTGCGCGATCGCCGCCGGTGAGGGCCAGGGTGCGGGCAACGCGATGTCGTTCGGCGGGCCGCACTATGGATTCCTTGCCTGCCGTGCTGAGCACGTCCGCCGGATGCCCGGACGGATCGCTGGCCAGACGGTCGACGTCGAGGGTCGTCGTGGCTACGTGTTGACGCTCTCCACGCGCGAGCAGCACATTCGCCGCGAGAAGGCGACGTCGAACATCACGACGAATCAGACGCTGCTCGCGCTCGGCGGGCTCGTCTACCTCACGTGGCTCGGCCCCGCAGGCCTACAGGAGCTGGGGGAGACCTGCATGAGCCTCTCCGCGTACGCGACGGAGCGTCTCGCGGACGCCGGTTTCGAGCCGCTGTTCCCCGATCAGACAACGTTCAAGGAGCTTGCCATCGGCGTCGGACGAGACGCACGAGAGGTCGTGCGGGCGGCGCGCGAGCGCGGCGTGCACCCCGGCTACGCGCTCGGCCGTGACTACCCAGGGATGGACGACTGCCTGCTCGTAGCCGTGACGGAGAAGCGGTCGACGGCGGACGTCGACCGGCTCGTCGAGGTGCTCCGCGAGGTCGCGGGATGAAGCTCGTCTACGAGCGTTCGAAGCCGGGGCGGCGCGCGTGCTCCCTGCCGGTGAGCGGCGTCGACGCGCCGGGCGTTCCCGACGAGCTCAGACGTGCCGAGCCGCCGCGCCTGCCGGAGGTCTCCGAGCCGGAGCTCGTGCGCCACTTCACCGAGCTGACGACACGGAACTTCGGCGTCGACACCGGCTTCTATCCCCTCGGGTCGTGCACGATGAAGCACAACCCGCGCATCAACGAGGTCGTCGCGCGACTGCCCGGGTTCGCGGACCTCCATCCGCTGCAGGAAGAGGACGCTTCCCAGGGCGCGCTCGAGCTGATGTGGCGCCTGCAGGAGATTCTCGCCGAGGTTTGCGGGCTCGACGCCGTCTCGCTGCAGCCGGCCGCAGGGTCGCAGGGCGAGCTGACGGGGCTGATGCTGATGCGGGCGTACTTCGCGGACCGCGGCGAGGGCGAGCAGCGGCGGAAGATCGTCGTCCCGGACACGGCGCACGGGACGAACCCGGCGAGCGTGACGATGGCGGGCTACGAGCTCGTGCAGGTGGCGACGGACCCGCGCGGGAACATCGACCTCGACGACCTGCGTGGCAAGGTGGACGGAGCGACCGCGGGCCTGATGCTCACGAATCCGTCGACTCTGGGCCTGTTCGACGAGGGGATCGAGGAGGTGGAGCGGATCTTCCACGGCGCCGGCGCGCTCATGTACTACGACGGCGCCAACCTCAACGCCGTCTGCGGAATCGCCCGGCCCGGCGACATGGGGTTCGACATCGTCCACATCAACCTCCACAAGACGTTCTCGCAACCGCACGGTGGCGGCGGGCCGGGCGGTGGGCCGATCGCCGTGCGCGGGATGCTCGACCCGTTCCTGCCGGTGCCGCAGGTCGTCAGAGACGGTGACGGGTTCCGCCTCGACGGCGACCGGCCGAAGACGATCGGGAAGGTGCGCGGCTACACCGGTCCGTTCGGGGTCTTCGTCCGCTCGTACGCCTACATCCGCGCGTACGGCCCGGCGCTACGCGAGATGTCGGAGGTGGCCGTCCTCAACGCGAACTACCTGCTCGCGCTGCTCCGCGACGCGTACGAGTTGCCATACGACCGGCTGTGCATGCACGAGTTCGTCCTCTCTGCGAGGACGCTCAAGCGGGAGCATGGCGTGACGGCGCTCGACGTCGCGAAGCGGTTGATGGATTACGGCTTCCATCCGCCGACGATCTATTTCCCGCTCGTCGTGCCCGAGGCGTTGATGATCGAGCCGACGGAGACCGAGACGAAAGAGACGCTCGATGAGTTCGCCGCGGCGATGGTCGAGATCGCCCGGGAGGCGAAGGAAAGCCCGGAGCTTCTGCACGAAGCGCCGCACACACGTCCTGTGGGCCGGCTCGATGAGGTGAAGGCCGTAAAGGAGCTCGTCGTCCGGCATCGCTTCGACGCGCCCGCAGAGACGTCGGCGTCGTAGCCAGCAGGTGATCGCCGACTCCGTCAACGCAGCGCTGCGGAGAGGGATCCTCTGGGCATCGGAGAGCGCGACGCTCCGCTCGGTCGTCCGCACGCACGGAATGCGGTTCGGGGCGTCCCGCTTCGTCGCTGGCGAGACGCTC
Organism: uncultured Actinomycetes bacterium; assembly: GCA_963826585.1. Classification (GTDB taxonomy): domain Bacteria; phylum Actinomycetota; class Thermoleophilia; order Gaiellales; family Gaiellaceae; genus PALSA-612. The sequence continues at coordinate 347,963 of CAWGXP010000001.1, read as the reverse complement.
GACGCAGCGGTCCCCGTCCTCCGCGGGCTGAACGCCGAGGGTCTGCTGACGAACACGACCGTGCTCGGCGAGGGCGTGAAGGAGGAGAGCGAGACGCGGCACGTCGTCGACGAGTACCGCAGCGTCGTCGACCGTATCGCCGTCGAGCGCCTGCGCACGAACGTTGCCATCAAGCCGACCCATCTAGGGCTCTCGCTCTCGAAGGAGCTTGCGTACCGGAACATCGCCGACATCTGTGCGCACGCGAGCGACTCCGGCAACTTCATCCGCATGGACATGGAGGAGTCGCGCCATGTCGACCCGACGCTCGACATCTACCGTCGGCTGCGTAACGCGGGGATCGACAACGTCGGCTTCGTGCTCCAGGCGTACCTCTACCGCACACCGTCGGACCTCGAGGCGCTACTGCCGCTCGGCCCGAACCTCCGCCTCTGCAAAGGCGCCTATCTCGAGCCGGCCAGCATCGCGCATCCCGAAAAGCGGGACGTCGACCGCGCGTACGCGCAGGTGCTCGAACGCTGCCTCCGCGAGGCGGCGTTCACCGCGATCGCGACGCACGACGAGCGCATGATCGAGTACGCGATCGGCCTCGTGTCGGCGCACTCGATACCAGCGGACCGGTTCCAGTTCCAGATGCTGTACGGGGTGCGGCCCCAGCTCCAGCGGGCGCTCGTGCGGCGCGGCTTCTCCGTCCTCGTCGCGACGCCTTACGGGCCCGACTGGTACCGGTACCTGATGCGGCGGCTCGCCGAGCGGCCGGCGAACGTCGGCTTCCTGCTCCGAAACCTCGTCCGAGGCTAAGCGGCGGCCTTCGCGGCGAGCTGGCCGCACGCGGCAGCGATGTCGCGGCCGCGCGTAAGCCTGACCGTCGCCGGGAGCCCGGCGCGGTCGAGCACGCGCTTGAACGCGTCGATCGCGCCACGGGATGAGCCGTCGAAGGCGCCGCCCCGTCCTTGCGGAATCGGGTTGTACGGGATGAGGTTGACCTTGAACGCGCGTGGCTCGAGCAGCGCAGCGAGCTTGCGCGCGTGCTCGACGCGGTCGTTCACACCGGCGAGCATCACGTACTCGACGAAGACCTTTCGGCGCCGGAGCGCCACGTAGCGCACGCACTCCGCGAGGACCTGCTCCAGGGGATAGCGGTCGTTGACCGGCATCAGCTCCGAGCGCAGACTGGCGTCCGGCGCGTGGAGTGAAAGCGCGAGGCGAATCGGCGCCTCGACCTCGTCCACGAACCGCGTTAGCCCGGGCATCCAGCCGACGGTCGAGATGGTCGTCCGGCGCGGCGTGATCCCGAGATCAGGAAGACGGGCGGCGGCCGCAAGCACGTTGTCGAGGTTGAGCATCGGCTCGCCCATGCCCATGAACACGGCGTGCGAGATCGGATCGGCGCGCCGGAAGTGGAGCGCCTGATCGAGGATCTCGGACGAGGTGAGGTTTCGCCGGAAGCGCATCTGCCCCGTGGCGCAGAACGTGCACGTGAGCGGGCATCCGGACTGAGACGAGAGGCAGAGCGAGCACCGGCCGTCGCGGTAGCGCATCAGCACGGCCTCGACGGGATGCCCGTCTTCCGTGTGGAACAGCGCCTTGACCGTTCCGTCCTTCGACCGTGCCTCCGTCGCGAGCTGGAGCGAAGAGAAGGGCACCGTTCGGACGAGCTCGGTCCGCAACGCGAGCGGCAGCGACGTCATCTCGTCGTAGCCAGCAGCGCCACGGGCCGTCCACTCCCAGACCTGCCGGGCGCGATACGCGGGCTCGCCGGCCGCTGCCAGCGTTGACTCGAGGAGATCGACGTCCACGGCTCGAGCGTAGCGGGAAGGGCGTCGGCGAACCGTCGTCCAGGTGGGCGTAGAGTCTCGGCGTGCCCGGGCCGGGAATGACGTCGATCGCACGCGACAGTGGTGCCCGCATGGAGACCGCGCGCGTCGGCGTGCTCGTCCGGCCGAGGCCCGTCGGGCTGGTATCGGAGCGCCTCCGCGGCTCGATCGCGGCGCTCGGTCGCCGCGCGCGGCTCGTGGCGCCGGACGAGGGAGTCCCGACCGACGTCGACGTCCTCCTCGTCTACGGCAACGCCGCCTGGTTCCGCCGTCCGCTCGATGCGCTCGTGGCGGCGTCGCGGAGCTCGCGGCCGCGAATCGTCGTCTGGCACAGCGAGCCGCTGCCGCCGTCGGCAGCGTCGGGGTTGCCGCGAACGCGGCTTCATGCGCGCGAGCTTGCGAAGATCGCCCTCCGCGACGACCGCGCGACCGATCCCTACACGAACCTTCGCATGCTCCGTCGCCTACACGACCACGGGGCTCTCGACTGCCTCGTGGTCACCTCGGAAGCCGCCATGGAGACGCTCGACGAGGCCGGCATCGAGACGGTGGTCGTGCCGATCGGCTGTCATCCGGACCACGGCCGCGATCTCGGCCTGCATCGTGATCTCGACGTGCTGTTCCTCGGCGCGCTCGACGTCCCGCGCCGCCACCGCGTGATCAGGCAGCTTCGGCGGCGAGGAGTGGCGGTGACGGCCGTCGGCGGCTGGAACGACCCTCGCTACTGGGGTGAGGAGCGGGCGCGACTCGTGAATCGCGCGCGCATCTTCCTCAACGTGTCGCGGCAACCCGGCCAGTTCTCGGGTGAGCGGCTGGTGATCGGCATGGCGAACCGCACGCTCGTCCTGTCCGAGCCGATCTACCGCCCGGCGCCGTTCGTCCCGGGCACGCACTACCGCGAGGCGGAGCTCGAAGCGTGGCCGGAGCTGATCGAGGCCCAGCTTTCGGACGAGGAGTCTCGCCGACAGGTCGCGGATGCAGGCCACGCGTTCGTGACGACCGAGCTGACGTACGAGCGCTCCGTACAGCGTGTGCTGGAGGCCGCCGGTGCCTGAGGACGATCGGCTGCGGCTCTTCTATCCGGTGATCCACGACGAGGCGATCGCCGGAGTCGCGGACGGCTCTGCGGTCCGGATGGATCGGGTCCGGGCCGAGGACACGCGAGTTCGAGGAGGCGGTCGCCAAGGCGGTCGAGGCGCCTCATTGCGTCGCTCTCGACTCGTGCACGACGGCGCTGCGGCTCGCCCTGCGAGTGCTGAACCTGGCGCCCGGCACGGAGGTCGTCACGTCGCCAGTGACGTTCGTCTCCGCGAACCAGGTGATCCTCGAGGAGTCGCTGGCTCCCGTCTTCGCCGACGTGCAGCCGGACACAGGATCGCTCGATCCGCCGTCGATCCGCGAGCGGCTGACCGACAGGACCGGCGCCGTGATGGTCATGCACTACGGCGGCATGCCGTGCGACCTCGACGAGATCTATGCGCTTGCCGGGGAGCGTGGGATCGCGGTGATCGAGGACTGTGCACACGCCTTCGGCGCGTCTTACCGGGGCCGTCCCATCGGATCGCACGGCGACCTGCACGCCTTCTCCTTCCAGGCGGTCAAGAACCTGCCGCTCGGCGACGGCGGCGCGCTGACCGTTCCGTCGGAAGAGGTCGACGCGCGGCTCCGTCGTCTGCGGTGGTTCGGCATCGACCGGTCGACGTTCGAGCGGAGCGCCGGTGGCTCGTACAGCTGGGAGTACGCCGTCACCGAGCTCGGCGTCAAAGGAGCGATGAACGACATCGCGGCCGCGATCGGGCTCGGCCAGCTGCCGTACGTCGGAGGGGAGAACGAGCGCAGGCGTGAGATCGGTCGGCGATACCGCGCGGGCCTCGCCGACACGCCCGGGATCGAGCTCCTGCGCGAACACGACGACCGCGTGTCGAGCGGCCACCTCTGCTGCGTGCTCGCCGGCGATCGCGACCGGCTCGTCGAGTCGCTGGCCGCCCACGGGATTGACGTGGGCGTCCACTTCCAGCCGAGCTACGCGTACCCGATGTTCGGTGGCGAGCCGCTGCCCGGAGTGGAGTCGTTCTGGCGGCGCGCCGTCTCCCTGCCTGTCCACCTCGCGCTGACGGACGGCGATGTCGACCGCGTGATCGAGACGATCAGGGCCGGCTGGTGAGCAGCCTGCTCGTTCTCGGGACGGGATCGCTCGCCGTCGAGATCGCGGACGTCGCGTCGGAGTCGGGCTTCGAGATCACCGGCTTCGTCGAGAACCTCGACCCGGAAAAGTGTGCGGAGCCGCTCGAGGGGCTTCCCGTGCACTGGATCGACGCGGTCGCCGGGCTCGCCCCGGAGCACGTCGCTGTGTGTGGGCTCGCGACGAGCCGGCGCAGCGAGTACGTCGCCCAGGTGGCGGCCCTCGGCCTCCAGTTCGCGACCGTGATCCACCCAACCGCGCGCGTGTCGTCGCGGAGCGAGGTCGGCATCGGGACGATCGTCAGCGCGGGCGTGGTCGTCGGAGCCCGCTCGACGGTCGGCGCGCATGTGCTCCTGAACCGCGGCGTGCTCGTCGGCCACCACACGACGATCGGCGATTTCGCGACGCTCCAGCCCGGCGCCAACGTCGCCGGGCTCTGCTCGATCGGTGAGAGGGCATTCCTCGGCATGGGCGCGATCGTCATCGACCGGCGCTTGATCGGCGCGGAGGCGATCGTCGGAGCGGGTGCGCTCGTCGTCGAGGACGTGCCCGCGAATGTCCAGGTCGTCGGTGTGCCTGCGCACGTGATGCGGCGCGGCGTCGATCCCCGCTGACGAGGCCGCTGGCACGGTAGCGTCTAAGCCGTGATCGACCTTCGCTCGGACACGGCGACGATCCCGACGCCGGAGATGCGTGCCGCGATGACCGCCGCGGAGGTTGGTGACGAGCAGCTGCGCGAGGACCCGACGGTCAACGAGCTGCAGCGTCGTGCCGCCGAGCTGCTCGGGCAGGAGGAGGCGCTGTTCCTGCCGACAGCGACCATGGCCAACCAGATCGCGCTCTACTGCCTGAGCGAGCGCGGGGGCGAGCTGATCGCGGAGGAGCGCACGCACGCGCTCGTCTTCGAGGCGGGCGGGCCAGCCGTGCACTCCGGGCTCGTCATGCGTGGGCTGCCGGGCGACCGTGGACGGATCACACCCGACCAGATCCGCGCTGCCGTCCACACCACCGACGATCTCCAGCCGGCGAGCATCGTCGTCCTCGAGCAGACGCACAGGAGCGCGGGCGCGCGCCTGTGGCCGCTGGACGAGCTGGCTGCGACCGCGGCTACCGCGCACGAGCTGGGCCTCGCCGTCCATCTCGACGGCGCCCGGCTGATGAATGCGTCCGTCGCGAGCGGTGTGCCGGCTGCGGAGTACGGCTCCCTTGCGGACACCGTCACGCTCTGCTTCTCGAAAGGCCTTGGCTGTCCGCTCGGCGCGATTCTCGCCGGCTCGCGCGAGACGATGGGTAAGGCGTGGCGCGGGAAGTTCCTGTTCGGCGGTGCGATGAGGCAGGCGGGGATCGTGGCCGCCGCCGCGCTCTACGCGCTCGATAACAACGTCGAGCGGCTCGCCGAGGACCATGCACGCGCGAAGGCCCTCGCGGAAGGGCTGGCGGAGGCGGGGCTGCCGGTCGACCCTTCGGGGGTCGACACGAACTTCGTCGGCCTCGAGGCTGAGCCGCTCGGGCTCACGGTCGAGGAGGCGACGGAGCGGATCGCGGCGGAAGGCATCCTTGCCGGGTGGCTCCGGCCCGGCGTCGTGCGGCTGGCGACGTACCTCGGCATCGAGGACGAGCACATCGAGACGGCGATCGCATCGATCGCTCGCGCGCTCGGTGTTCGCGCCACCGTCTAGCTAGCCAACGCTAGCCGACCGCTGCCAAGCGTCTAAGGATCGCCGGCGACGTAGAACGCCAGCGCCGCGACGCAATACGCCGCGATCAGCGCGTAGCCCTTCGGTCGGGACGAGCGCCCGTTCGCGAGCAAAGCGGCGGTGAGGGCGGTCGCACCTGCGAGCACGCCGATCTCGACGGGACGGAACGACAGCGATAGTGGGTCGATCAGCCACGAGAGGATCGCAACGGCAGGAATCAGGAACACCGCCACCTGAGCACTGGACGAGAGAGCGATCTCCGCCGCGAGCTTGATGTTGCCGCGGCGCGCGATGACGACCGCACCGCCGTGCTCTGCAGCGTTGCCGACGATCGCGACGATGACTGCCGAGACGAAGAAGTCGCTGAGCCCGACCTGATCCGCGAACGACTCGAGCGAGCCGACGAGCACCTCTGCCACGAACGCGGTGACGACGGTCGCGGCGCCGAGCACCCCCAGCGCCCGCCTGAAGGGCCACGTCGTCGCGGCCACGTCCTCGGTCACATGCAGGTCATAGTGCCGCTTGAGCGACCGCCACGTGGCGATCACGTAGACGACGAGGAGGACGATCGAGACGACGAGGGAAGTGACCTCGAGCGAGCGCCGCTCGCGGTCTCCCGACCAGCTCGGGATGGCGGGGATCGCGAACAGGCAGACGGCGAGAGCGACGAGCCCGATCGAGGTGAAGCTCGACGTGCGGTCGATCGGCCCCCGCCCGCCGAGCGCGAGCGAGAAGCCGAGCACGAGCAGCAGGTTGCCGACGACGCTCCCCGTCAGCGAGCCGCGCACGACCTCCGGCAGCCCCTCGTTGACCGCGATCAGCGCGATGATCAGCTCGGGTGCGTTGCCGAAGGTCGCGTTCAGGAAGCCGCCGACACCAGGCCCCGTGTGGTCGGCAGCGTGCTCGGTCGCCTCGCCGATCAGCCATGCGAGCGGGATGAGCGCGACCGCCGACAGTGCGAACTCGGTCGTGTCGTCGAGCACGTCCGCGTAGTGGAGAGCGATGGCGAGCGGTCCGAGAAGAAGCGACGCCCACAGGAGCTTTCGGACCACGACGGCAACCCTACCCCGCCGCTGGACGCCCGAACCCGCCTCTATGCCTGAAGGCGACGCCGCTGTCAAGTCTTGCGGCGGAGGGGCTTGTATGCCCACAATCCATCCATGCGGCCCATCCCCGTTGCGCTCGAAAGCCTCCCGCTTCGACCGCAGGACGAGGTGCGCTGCCGCCGGTGCGACGTTCATTGCGACAAGGTCGTGTACCCGGCCTCGTGCCTCGAGCGGTCGTGCCCGTTCGCGTATGCGTACGAGGAGTTCGGCCACACGTACGTCGGCTGCATGCAGAAGGTGTACGACTGCGAGATCGACCTCGACCTGCTGCTCGCCGCCGAGTCAGCCGGCGGCTTCGGCGCGATCCGGGCGACGCGAAAGCCGCTGCCGATGTGCCGCGCAGAGGTGTCGTCGTGCTACACGCGCCGCGAGAACGAGCTCGGCTGCGTGAACCCCGAGTTCTTCGAGCTGCCGCTCGGCGCGCCCGCCTTCCGCGTGCTCGCGCAGGTTCTCGACACCTAGGCGCGCCGCCGCCGCTTCCGCTTCCGCGTCCAGCGGGCGTGGAGGTCGCGCAACACCGCGACGTCCTCGGCGCCGGCGCCGCGTCCCGTCGGCCCGGGCGTCTCGAGCACGGCCGGCAGCTCCTGCAGTGCAGGGTGCGCGAGGAAGAGACCGAGCCGCTCGCCCATGAGGCCGTCGAGGACGTTGTCGTGCCGGTCGCGGTTCGAGCCGAGCGGCGCCTTCGAGTCGTTGATGTGCAGCGCGCGGAGACGGTCGAGGCCGATCCTGTCGTCGACCTCGGCGAGCAGGCGGTCGAGGGCATCGGGATCGGTGATGTCGTAGCCCGACGCGTACAGGTGGCACGAGTCGAGACAGAGGCCGAGGCGCGGATGGCGCCCCAGCCGCTCGACGATCGCTGCGAGCTCGTCGACCGAGCGGCCGATCGTGCCCCCGGCGCCGGCGGTGTTCTCGATCAGGAGCCACGTCCTGCCGCCGCACGCGTCGAGCGCAGGCTCGAGCGCGGCTGCGACACGGTCGAGCGTCGCGTCGAACCCGGTGCCGAGGTGGGAGCCGACGTGGAAGGCGACGCCGTCGGCGTCGATCGCCGTCGCCGTCTGCGCCGTCTTGAGAAGCGTGTCCGCGCTCTTCTCGTAGAAGTCCTTCCGGTCGCCGCCGAGGTTGATCAGATAGAGCGCGTGGACGAGGACGGCGCCCATGCCGACCTCGTCGCGTCGCGTGCGGCATCCGGCGAGAACGTCGGGGTCGTGATCCGGGAAGCGCCAGGCGCGCGGGCTCTGGACGAAGAGCTGCACGGCATTGGCGTCGATCTCCACGGCGCGGTCGATCGCCCCCTTGACGCCGCCTCCGCAGTGGGCCCCGAAGAGCACGCGGTTACCCTACTTCCGTGTCCGTCCGTGTCCGCATGGCTCCGAGCCCGACGGGCGCGCTCCACATCGGCGACGTCCGCACGGCGCTCTTCAACTGGCTCTACGCGCGCCACGAGGGCGGGGAGTTCCGGCTGCGGATCGAGAACACGGACACGAGTCGCGAGGTCGCGGACGCGGTCGAGCAGATCCGCGACTCCCTGACGTGGCTCGGGCTCGACTGGGACGGCGAGGTGACGTTCCAGCTCGATCGCGCGGCGGACTGCGGGGAGGTCGCGCGGCGCCTCGTCGACGAGGGCAAGGCGTACGAGGACGACGGCGCGATCCGCTTCCGCATGCCCGACGAGGGCGTGTCGTCGTGGGAGGACGTCGTCAAAGGACCGATCGAGTTCCCGAACGCCCAGCTCGAGGATCTCGTGCTCGTCCGCTCGGACGGACGGCCGACGTACAACTTCGCCTCGCCGCTCGAGGACGTGTGGGACGAGATCACGCACGTGATCCGCGGCGACGACCACATCTCGAACACGCCGAAGCAGATCAACGTCATCCGCGCGCTCGGCGCCGAGCTGCCGGTGTACGCGCACGTCCCGAACGTCCTCGGCCCGGACGGCAAGAAGCTCTCCAAGCGCCACGGCGCGACGGGGGTCGACGAGCTGCGCGCCGCCGGCTACTACGCGCCCGCGCTCCTGAACTTCCTCGCGTTGCTCGGGTGGAGCTACGACGACAAGACGACGGTGATGTCGCGCGACGAGCTGGTCGAGCGCTTTACGCTCGATCGCGTCACGAAGAGCCCGGCGGTGTTCGACTACGAGAAGCTCGACTGGCTGAACGGCGTCTACCTGCGCGCGCTGTCATCAGCCGCGTACGCCGACGAGCTCGTCCGCTGGCTCGCCGACTCCGGCTACGACTGGGACCCGGCGCGGGTGCGCCTCGCCGCGCCGCTCGTCCAGGAGAAGATCGAGCGGTTCTCCGAGTTCCCGTCGTTCGCCGGCTTCCTGTTCGGGCCGGCGGAGGTCGACGCCGGTGCGCTCGACGGCGCCGCTGATCTGCTCGCAGCCGCGGCAGCGATCGTCGAGACGGTCGAGCCGTGGTCGGTCGAAGCGATCGAGACGGCGCTGCGCGGGCTTGCGGAGGCGCGTGGCCTGAAGCCGCGCGATGCCTTCCAGCCGATCCGGCTTGCCGTTACTGGGTCGAAGGTCTCGCCCGGCCTGTTCGAGAGCATCGAGCTGCTCGGGCGCGAGGAGTCGGCGGCGCGGCTGTCGGCCGCGGGCTAGACGCAGTAGACGAGCGAGGCGGCCGCGACGAGCGCGAGGCCGACGACCCAGATCGGCCAGAGCGCGAGCACGGCGCCCGCCGTGAAAACGCCCGTGCCGACGACTAGGCACAGCAGCGACAGGGTGGCCGCACGCGTCTCGGACCGAACCTCCGGCGTGATGATGGGTAGCGGGCGGGCACGAATCAGCCGTCTCCGAGCGAGGCGAACGCGGAAGAGCGCGGCGCGCCACTCGTGTGTCAGGTCGTGGGCGGCGTCCCAGTCGTAGGTCTCAGCAAGCTCCGACATGTCACCGGTGACGTCTCGGGCGTCTGCGAGAGCAGCCGCGAACTCCTCGTGCGCAGCGGCCGTGGCCGGCGGTGGCCGTAGCCCGACGGCCGCCTCGGACGCTCGGTGGAGCGCGTACTGGAGGGCGGGCAGGAGGTCGATCGAGTCGTCGAGCTCCTCGTCGGGCGCGCTCGCGATCTGCTCCAGCTGCGCGACGGCGGGCGACGTGCTCGCCCATAGCTCGTCGAGCGAGCTGCGGTAATCCTGACGGGTGGCCTCTGCGGACGTCACGGCCACTGTCGATGATAACGCGGTAGATTCCTCGCCGTGAACGACGCAGTGATGCGGTCTCCCGCGGAGTTCGAGTCGAGGCTGCGCTCTTATTCGAGCGAGCGGGCCGAAGAAGCCCGCGCCGTCCGTGTGGGGGAGAAGGAGCGCTCGGAAGCGGCCGCGATCGTTGCGCGCTACGCGGATCTCTTCTCTCGCGAGCAGCTCGACCTCCTCCGCGACGCCGAGAACACCGAGCGGGAGCCGGTCGAGCGCGAGCGGCTGCACCGCCTGCGCAAGGCGTGTGAGGGGGGTTTCGTCGCACGCGAGCTCGTCCACCTCCAGGACGAAGTGCAGAACGAGATCCTCGCGATCCGGGTCGACTACCGAGGAGAGTCGATTCCGCTCCGTACGGCGCAGGCGCGGCTCGCCGTGCTGCCGGAGTACGCCGATCGCCAGGAGCTTGGCGAGATCCAGGCCGACGCGACGGCGACCATGAACGAGCGGCGGCTCGGGGTGGCGCGCGCGGCCGAGGAGCTGCGGGCCGATCTGAGCGGCATCGCCGATCCCGTGCAGCGCAGCGAGGACGACAAGGGCATCTCGCTGCGCCAGCTCGCCGATGTGCTCTCCGACGGGAGCGCGCTCGTCGAGGACGTGTACGGGACGATGCGCGAGCGCTGGTTCGAACGCATCCTCGGGCCCGATCGGGCGCCGATGCCGTCCTCCTACCACGCCGCGTATGTACGACGCCTGTCGCCGCTCGAGGACGTCTACACGAAGGAGCGCGCGACCGAGATCTGCCTCGCCACGCTCGACGCGATGGGGTTCGACCTCGCCGGCGACCCCAACATCCGCACCGACCTCGAGGACCGTCCCCAGAAGACGCCGCGGCCGTGCGTGATCCCGGCCGACCCGCCGTCCGTCGTCCACCTGATCACACGGGCCCAGGGCGGGCTTCCCGACTATCAGGGCTTCCTGCACGAAGCGGGCCACGCGCTCCACTACGCGGGCTGCGATCCCGACCTTCCGTACACGTTCCGTGCGCTGTCGCGCGACCACGCGCTGACCGAGATCTACTCGTTCCTCGTCGAGTCGATCACGCGGGAGCCGGGCTGGCACGAGGCGCACTTCGACCTCTCGCCCGAGCAGGCGGTGGAGAACGCGGAGGCGACCGTCTTCCTCCACACCTTCCTCTTCCGGCGCTACGTGGCGAAGTTCCTCTACGAGATCGACTTCTGGTCGCGCTTCGCGGAGGACGGTGGGACGGCTGACGGCTACGCCGAGCGTCTGACCGACGCGACCGGCTACGTCTACCGGGCCGACGGGTTCGTCGCGGACATGGACTCCGGGTTCTACTCGGCCGACTACCTCCGCGCGTGGATCCGCTCCGCGCAGGCGCGGACGTACCTCGTCGATGCCGTCGGTCCCGACTGGTGGAGGAGCCCGGAGACCGGCGACCTCCTCCGCGCGCTGTTCTGGGAGGGCACCCGCCCGACGAGCGAGGAGGTCGCAGAGCGCATCGGCTTCAACCCGCTCGACCTGCGGCCGCTCGTCTTGGAGATGACGGGCGACGCGACCTCGCTCGGCGCGCCGCTCACGCAGTAGCGCTTACGTGATCCGGCGGACGCTCGGCATCGCGCTCAGCCTCGGCGGCGTCGCGTGCGCACTCACGCTCATCTTCCTATCGATGCGTGAGGTCATGGACGTCGGCGGGTTCTGCGCCGAAGGCGGGCCGTACGAGATCAGCCAGCACTGCCCGCAGGGTGTGCCGGGAATCCTCATCGGGAGCATCTGGGGCGGCGTGATCCTCGCGTTCGCGTACGTCTTCCTCGCCGTCGGCCGCGGCATCCCGAGCTTCGCCGCGCTGCTCTGGCCGGCGCTCTTCCTCTCGCTCGGCTGGAACTTTCTCTACTACGCGTTCAGCTCGCCCCTCTCGGACGGTGGCGTCGTGTGGGGGTGGCTCGTGTGCGGCGTCGTGTTCGTGCTGATGGGCGGGCTGCCGCTCCTCGTCGCGCTCCCGTTGACGATTCGCTCGTTCACGCGCACGGGGCACGGGCCTGCGAGCTGGCGCGCCGGCTCGCCGTCCGTCCACATCCAGCGCGTCGCGGCGCGCGCACGACCGTCGGGCTCCGACGCCGGCATGGTCGACGAGCTAGAGCGCCTGGAGGGCCTACACCAGCGCGGCTCGATCACGGACGAGGAGTACGACGCGGCGAAACGGAAGCTGCTCGGAAAGGATCCTTGGTGAGCGCCGGCCAGCGGGTCTACTGGCTCGCAGTCCAGCTCGCGGTCGTCGCGGGCGGCATCTACGGCGGCTGGCGGCTCTTCGAGTGGGCGACGGGCTAGAGGGTTCAGCCGACGCGCGTGTGGAGCCGATGACTCCGGCGATGCGACTCGTGGCCCTCGTCTGTGTCACGTTGCTCGCCCTCGTGGCGTCGCTCTCGGCTGCCGCCGCCGATGGGCCGCAGATCAAGCCGACGACGGTCGACACGGCCGCCGCGAAGGCATCCCTCGTTGTCCGCAGCGATCTGCGCCCCGTGGGCAAGTGGTCGGGCGGCTTCACGACGCCGGCGCACGAAGCGGTCACGTGCCCCGGCTTCGATCCCAAGCAGTCCGACCTCGTGATCACCGGCTCGGCGGAGAGCGACTGGATGGGCCCGTCGCTCGTCTTCAGCTCCACGGACGTGCTGAAGACGGCGCGCATGGTCGCGCTCGATTGGCAGCGGTCGGTGAAGACGGCCGGGTTCAAGTGCGCGCTCTCGCACGCGGGCGTGAGGAACGTGTCCGCCTCGCAGGTCGCGTTCCCCAAGCTGACGCCGCTCGCGAACGCATTCCGCGCTACGTACGACCAGAAGGCGGGCGGCCAGACCGTGCGCGTCATGGTTGAGTTCGCGGCGGTCGGGAAAGGCCGTAGTGAGCTGTCGGTGGCCGAGTTCAGGCCGTTGCCGGCCTCGACGAGCTCGCTGCATGCGGACGTCGTTCGGTTGGCACGGCTGATGGTCAGCCGCGCGAGGGCCTGAAGCTCACTCGTCGGCCACCGCGCGGGCTAGACAGGCCTCGACGCGCCCTCGCTGCGCTGCCGTGGGCGGCCGATCCCAGACGAGCACGACGTTCCCCTGACGAAAGACCGTGTCGCCCGATGGATCGTCGATCGCATAGACCTTCGCGTCCGCCGCGGTCCGGAGCGCGTTTTTCGTCGACTCCTCGAATGCGATGTTCAAGTGGGCGCCGAGCACATGCACCGGGACATAGCCGCCCTCTGGCGCTTCTGTTGTCAGGTAGCTCCGGTCGAGGCACGGCAGCGCCACCGTGGCCGAGTAGTGCCCGCTCTTCGCTCCGCTGCAGGCGGTGGCGAGGAGGCACGCCCCCAGAGGCGCGCAGCGGCGCAGCACGCGGTTCACGTCGCGAGCGTACTTCGCGTTGGCGAGCTCAGCGACCGCAGCGCGACGATGCGGGGAGCTTGCGGTCGAGCGACTTCGCGGCGGCCCACTCGAGCACGCGCACGGTCTTGGCTGCAACGCCGGGCTTGCTCAGCGCGGCGATACGAAGCGGCGCCTTGAACAGCCTCCCGTAGACGACGAGCGCAGCCGCGTACGTGCCGAGCGGGCTCGGATGAAAGCCGTCCGGACCGTAGAGCCCGAGCGCCGGCCGGCATTGCCACGCGAAGAGCCACGCCGCTCCGGCCGGGTAGACGTCCGCGCCGGCGGCCACGGCAGCCTGCCGATACGAGTAGATGACATCGGAGAGCGCACCCTGCCGCCAGGACTCGGGCCACACCGTCCAGAGCGCAAGGCGTGTGCCGGCGGCACGCGCCTCCTCGGCCCACCGCTCCGCCCAGAGCTTGAGGTCGACCTGGCTCTCCGGCAAGGCCGACGGGCCCTGCTGCATGACGAGCACGTCGTACTCGCCCGTCGCGAGAGCGGTGCGCGCATCGCCCTGGTTCCAGTGGTCCTCGAGGTTGAACCCGCCGAAGGCGACGGTCTTGTACTCGAGCGAGCGTCCCGTGGCGTCTGCGAGGCGTGCGACCTGTGCGGGCAGGTCGTTGGCCTGCGTGAGGCTGTTGCCGACAAACAGCACGCGAAGAGGCTCGGGAGGAGCCGCCGACGTCGAGCCTGCTACCGAGAGCGCTAGGAGTGAGAGGACGATCGGCACGCGAGCCATGCTCTTCCGGACGATAGGCACGCTGACTGGTTAGTGGCTGCGACGTCGCGGGACGACCTATGGACCTTGCGGAACGAGTGCTAAGTTCGGCCCTATCGGTCTGGTGGCGCGGGATCCTCTCGCGACCATCACAGAGGAGAGGGGGTCGGGATGCTTTCGGACCAACAACGGGCGCGCGTCTTCGGCGTCCTCTTCCTCATCACGTTCGTCACGTCGATCCTCGCGCTGTTGCTCTATCAGCCCGTGCTCGACGACCCGATCCGATACATCGCCGGCGGCGGACAGAACAACCAGATCTTGTTCGGGGTACTCCTGGAGCTGTTGCTGATCATCGCGAACATCGGCACCGCCGTCGTGATCTACCCGATCGGCCGGCGACAGAGCGAAGAGCTCGCGCTCGGGTACGTGGCCGCCCGCCTCCTCGAGTGCACCTTCATCCTCGTCGGCATCGTCGCCGTCCTGGGGATCGTCACGCTGCAGCAAGACGTTGCGGGCACAGCCGAAGGCACGCTCGCCTACACGCTCGCCGCGATCAAGGACTGGACGTTCCTCCTCGGACCTGGCTGGGTGGTCGGCTGGGGCAACGGGCTGATCCTCGGCTACCTCATGTACAGCTCCGGCCTCGTGCCGCGAAAGATGACGTGGCTGGGTCTCGTCGGCGGGCCGCTCATCATCGTGTCCGGCACGCTCGTCTTGTTCGGCGTCGCGGACGCCGGTGGAGCCCTGCAGGGCATCGCGACGATTCCCGAGTTCCTCTGGGAACTGTCACTCGGCGTCTACTGCGCGGTGAAGGGATTCAGGCCGTCCGCCCCGATCCTGCAAGCCGGGTGACGGTCAGAGGCGCATACGGGATTCGAACCCGTGCCGCCGCCGTGAGAGGGCGGTGTCCTAGGCCACTAGACGAATGCGCCCGGCCGCGGATCAGTCTAGCGTCTCGCCCTCGGGCCGGGGCGAGAGCCGTGGCGGTGGCTCGTCCTCGGCAGGGCCGCCGGAAAGCCTGTCCAGCACGGCGGCGGGCTCGCGTGCGGATAGCGGTCGGTGAGCAGAGCGCGTACGCTCGAAGTCTGCGCGCCGTAGCCGAGCGCGTAGGCGCCCGCGCTGCTGGAGCCCGACGGGCATGCGCGCCCGACGAGCGAGACGAACCAGGCGAAGAACGCGCAACGAAGAGGATCGTTCGAGACCGCGGCCGCGAACGAGTGCCGCCGGGACGACGAGGATGATGCGGAAGAACGTGATCCATCGGTTCTGCTCGCCGAACGGCTCGATCTCAGGTCCACCGGATAGCTGCCGGCGGCGCCGACGAAGCCGGGGAACGGGTTGCCGATGATGCAGCAGAAAGGCGCCGAGGTGGGTCGAGTAGCGGACGTACGCAGCGAGGAAGCGGGCCAGCGGGCGCGGCGAGCGGCCGATTGCGAGCGTCGCGAACCAGTTCACGATCGTCACCACGAAGGCGACGACGCTCCAGAGCAGGTAGCCAGACGAGGTGCGGGATCGCGAGCGGCAGGCGGAAGAGCACGGTGAGACGGGAGCGCCGAGGTCATCGGCGTTGACGAGCCGCGGCACCCGCTGGTCGACCGCCGGCGGCTCGAGACCGCCCAGGTAGAGCTCTCGGCTCCGTGTACGGGTATCGGTCCGTGATCACGAACAGCGTAGCCGTACGCCTGCGCGGCGTAGCCGATTCCCCAGGCCATGTCGCGTAGCCCGCGCGGCGCGCCGCCGTCGCGCGAGCGCGGCGAACCACGTCAGCAGCGCGGCGACCGGTGTCCCGCGAGGCTGACCGAGTCGCGCAAGCCGAACGAGATCGGCCCACCGAAGATGACGGCCATGGCGACGAGCATCGCGGGGATCATCAGGATCGCCCGGAAGAGCTCCTTCAGCCGGTGCTGACGCTCGGGTGGCGCGATCTCGAGATCGACCGGTAGGGCTTCGCCGGGCCGACGAAGAACTTCGGGATACGGATTCGCTGCGAGCCAGCAGATAGGCGTTGACTGGGTCGCGTACCGGAGGTAGCCCGCCAGGAAGTCGTGGATACCGCCGGCGACCG
Source organism: uncultured Actinomycetes bacterium (assembly GCA_963826585.1). GTDB lineage: Bacteria > Actinomycetota > Thermoleophilia > Gaiellales > Gaiellaceae > PALSA-612. Next base: position 331,824 of record CAWGXP010000001.1, on the reverse strand, counting down.
GCCCGTGATCAGCGTCGAGAACCAGTTGATGACCACGACGACGAAGTCGACCGACGACCGAACAGCGCAAGCCAGAGGAGATGCGGGATCGCGAGGAAGAAGCGGAAGAAGACCGTCAGCCGCGAGCGCTCGAGATCGTCCGTGACGACGAGCCGGATCGGATGGGTGACGGGCACCACCGACTCCCGGGGTGACCCTACCTCTCGGTTCGCGCGCGGCTCAACCTCTTCCTGCGCGATCGGGCGCGAGCAGCTGCTTCCAGCGCACGGTGCGCGCAAGCAGAAGCAGCGCGACCGAGGCCGAGCACGACGTTGCAGACCGTTGTCGCGATCTGCATGCCGACGCTGAAGCTGACGAGCTCCGTGTCCTGGAGATGCTCGCGTCGCGGAACACGTAGACGATGAGTCCCTGCTGGGTGCCGAGACCGCCGGGTGTGAACGGCATCAGCGTGGCGAGGCTCTGGACGGCCAGCACGAGCAGCGTGTTCCGCGCCGAGCTCGCGGCACGTGGAAGGCCTCCAGAAAGAAGTAGATCGTCGCGACGCGAAAGCACCCACGAGAGGGCTTGCCAGGAAACGACGAGCCGCAGGTAGCGGCCCGGCGTCCGCAGGATCGCGACGCCGTGGCGGACGCGCTCCCTGAAGTCGCTTGACCCGTCTCGCCAGATGACGACAAGAGCACGATCACCGCTGTCCAGACGACCGCGATCACGCCGCCGGGATGGGGTGGCGAAGGGGCCAGTACCAGTCGATCGCGGCGAGGTCCAGGAGGACGTCGAGTGACGGCAGCAGGCCCTGCGACAGCGCCCAGCCGAGGATCGACGGCGGCACGACGATGTCGAAGAGCGTCTCGACGAAGAGCGTGGGCGTCAGCGTCGTATACGTGCTCCCTCGGCCTGCCGCTTGACGAGCACGAGCTTGAGCCCGTCGCCCGACCCGTGCGGGAACGAGCGAGTTGACGCCCGACTCCCGCGACGTAGGCGCCGAAGATCCTCAGCGGCGAGACTCGGGTTCCCGGATAGGCGGCGACGATGATGTTCCGCCAGGCCAGCGAGCGGGCCGCGAGGCGCGCCACGTGCAGTCCCAGCGCGATGCCGAGTGCCGTCCAGCCGACCGCCGTGAGGTGCTCGAAGAAGGTGCGCGCTGCATCGACGACGTCGATCCATCTGCGCTCAACGATAGGCACTCGTAGACGCGCGTCGTAGACTCTCTGCATCGGACGAGCGCAACTACCTCGATCTCCCGCTCGGCGAGTTCCTCGACCGTCTCTCGGCCGACACGGCTGCGCCGGGCGGCGGTTCCGCGGCGGCGCTGACCGTCACCTTCGCCGCGGGCCTCGTGATCATGGTCGCGCGCCACTCCCGTGCGACGCTGGGCGGACGCCGGCGGCGTCGCTGCGCAGGCACGCAAGCTCCAGACGCGGTGCACCCCCCTCGCCCAGCAGGACGCCGAGGCGTGGGAGGACGCACTCGAGGCGCTGACGCGGGAACGGCGCAGGCGGCAACGACGATCGTGACGCGGACCTCGAGGACAAGCTGGCCCGGGCCGCCGAGGTTCCGCTCTGGATCGCCGAGGCGGGCGCCGACGTGGCGATGCTCGCGGCACTCGCGGCCGAGATGGGCGAGGGAACGTACCGGGGCGACGCGGCGGCGGCCGCCGTGCTCGCGCACGCCGGCGCGCGGGCGGCCGCGAATCTCGTCTCGCTCAACCTCGGTCTGCGAGAGACGACGCCCGGCTCGTCCGCGCGCGGCGCAGCGAGGAGGCGGCGGCGGTTGCGGCGGCGCGAGCTCTCGACGCGGGCCCGTGAGTGCGGTTTGATGCCAGGTTGTCGTCGTGACCGTGAACCTGACCGACGCGGAGCTCGTCCAGCGCTGCCGCCGGGGCGACGCCGGAGGCGTGGAACGTGCTCGTCGAGCGCTTCTCGCGCTACGTCTACGCGATCTGCGTCCAGGGGTTCCGCCTCAGCGCGAGCAGGACGCCGAGGACGTCTTCCAGGAGGTGTTCACGCGCGTCTACGCCCGGCTCGACAGCCTCCGGGACGACGCCGCCGTCCGGCCGTGGATCGCCCAGCTCACGCGCCGCGTCTGCCTCGACCGCCTGGCCGCCGCGGGCGCGCGTGAGCAGCCGGTCGAGGAGTTTGCCGGCGGAGGACCGGGCGGCGACGAGTTCGAGCGAGTCGACGAGGCGTTCGCGGTGCGCGAGGCGCTCGCGGGCCTCTCGGAGCCGTGCCAGGAGATCCTCGACCGCTTCTTCTGCCCGCGACGAGAGCTACCGACGATCGGCGAGGAGCTCGAGCTTCCCGCCGGAACGATCGCCAGCCGCATCTCTCGCTGCCTGCGCCGGCTCCGCGACGAGCTCGAGGGAAGAAATCACACAGCCGACGGGTCTAGGTGATAGATGACGCCGACTGCGCGACTATGACGAGGAGCGGCTCGGCCATCTGCTGGCGGCGCGGCCCGGCGCCGCCGGCTGGGTGCAGGCCGCGCAGGAGCTGCCGTCCGCCGCACGGCGGGCGTGGACGAGATCGTCGCCCGCGCGGAGGCCGACGCCGGCGTTCCGCGAGGCGCTGATCGCCGATCTCGAGGCGGCGCTCGCGCGCGAGGGCTACGAGCCGCACGCCGCCGGCTGCTCGACGAGCTGCGCAGGCGCTACCCGCAGGACTAGATCCCGCGTAGGATCCGCGCGTGAGCCGCGACGTCGCCGCGCACGAGGCCAGCCCGACGAGGAGTATTCGGAGCTTCCCGCGTGGAGCCTGCCCAAGGACGCCGTCGGACGGATCGCGCTGCCGGCGGAGTGGCCGGAGCGCGTCACGCGCGAGTGGGCGTGGGGCGGCGCGACGGGGAAAGGAGTCCGCGTCTGCATCCTCGACTCCGGCGTCGACCAGGCGGCATCCGGCGGTCGGCGGACTCGAGAGCGCCGTCGCGATCTCCGTCGGGCGACGACGAGAACCGTGCTCGTCGAGGAGGACACCGGAGGGCGATCTCTGCGGGCACGGCACGGCCTGCGCCGGGATCGTCCGCTCGATCGCGCCCGAGTGCGACGCTGTACGAGCGTCCGCGTCCTCGGAGCCGGTTTCACGGGCACCGGCCCGGTGCTCCTCGGCGGTCTCCGCTACGCCGTCGAGCAGGGGTTCGACGTGATCAACATGAGCCTCTCGACGACGAAGAAGCAGTTCGCGGGCATGCTCCACGAGCTCGCGGACAGCGCGTACTTCAAGCGCTCGGTGCTCGTCGCCTCCGCGCACAACATGCCCGTCGAGAGCTATCCCTGGAAGTTCTCGTCCGTGCATCTCCGTCGGCAGCCACGAGGAGGAGGATCCGTTGACCTACTTCTACAACCCGAACCCCCCGTCGAGTTCTTCGGGCGCGGCGTCGACGTCGAGGTCGCCTGGCTCGGCGGGGCGACGATCAACGCCTCCGGGCAACAGCTTCGCGACGCCGCATCTCGCCGGGATCTGCGCGCTGATCCTGAGCAAGCATCCGGAGCTGACGCCGTTCCAGCTCAAGAGCGTGCTGTTCCTGACGGCGTCGAACGTAGGGGGTGGGAAGTGACCGGGCAGGGAGACGAGCTGCGCGCCGCCGTCGCGGCGGGGGTGGTCGGCTCCGGCGACGCTTTCCGCGAGCTGCTCGCCGCGATCGTCGAGGTGGCGCGCCAGATCTTCCGCGCGCGAGGCCTCGTCGATCCTCCTGCTCGACGAGGAGGCGACGAGCTCGTCTTCGAGGCGGTCGCCGGCGAGGGCGAGCAGGAGCTCATCGGGCTGCGCTTCCCGGCCGGTACCGGCATCGCGGGCTGGGTGCTCTCGACGAGGACGCCGCTCGATCCTCGACGACGTCCAGAAGGACCCGCGCTTCGCGAAGGACGTCGCGGAGGGACACCGGCTACGTGCCTCAGGGCCTGATGGCCGTGCCGCTCCTGCACGAGGAGCGCGCGCTCGGCGTGCTCGAGGTGCTCGACCGGCCGCAGAAGTCGCGCTTCTCGCTCCAGGAGATGGAGCTGCTCGGACTGTTCGCGAACCAGGCCGCGATCGCCGTCGATCTCCTCGTGCGCGCGCGCGAGGCGGAGCGGCTGCTCGATCGGGGAGAGGGCGAGCTCGCCGTCGTCGCGCGGCTCGCGGCCGGGTTGTCCGAGCTCGAGGGCCCGCGCCGCGAGGCGGCGCTGCGCCTGCTCGGCGCGCTCGCCGAGACGATCGCTGCGACGAGTCGGTAAGTCACACGGCGGCGAGCGTTTCGAGGATGTCGTCGCCGTAGCGCTCGAGCTTCGCCGGCCCGAGACCCTTCACCGCGCCAAGCTCGACGATGCTCGTAGGCATGCTCGCGGCGATCTCGCGCAGCGTGGCGTCGTGGAGCACGACGTAGGCCGGGACGCTGTCAGTGCGGGAGCGCTCGAGCCGCCAGGAGCGCAGCCGGGTGACGACCGACTCGTCGGCGGGTGTGGACGCCGTCGGCCCGAGCGACGGCAACGGCACGTCCGGGATCGCCTTCAGCACCCGGTAGCCGTCCTTCGTCTCGATCTCGATCAGCGCACGCGCCTGCTCGAGCGCCTTCACCCAGCGCGTCACCTCGGCCTCCGAGGCCGCCTCGAGAATGCCGAACGAGAGCGACCCTCTCGTCGACTTCGGCGCCGCCACCGAGCCCCGCAGCATGGCCACGAGCGAGCGCCGGCCTACGGGCCAGGCGAGGCCCTCGACGGCGCGGACGATCGCGCCGGCGATGTCGTCTGGTAGCGGCTCGGCGGCTGGACGAACCGGGCTCTCCGAGGGCGGGTCGCACACATCGCAGGCTCCGCACGGCCCAGCCAGCGTCTCCCCGAAGTGCTCTGCCACCTGCAGGTGGCGGCAGCGGTGTGACTCGGCGAAGCGGACGATGCGCTCGACGCGCGCCTCCGCCTCGGCCTTGTAGCGGGCGAGCAGAGACTCGAGCTCGGCCCCGGCGGTCTCTCCGAGCTCGAGCAGCTCGATCCGCATTGCGCGGCCCGCGTCGTAGCCCCGCCGGACGATCCTGGCCTGCTCGAGCATCCCGACGAGTACGCGCGGGTCGAAGCCGTCGCCGGCGGCCTCCGTGAGCGCCTCCGGCTCGACGACTCCGCCTGCGTCCCGGATCGCCTTGTAGACGCGGCGCAGATCGTCGGGATCGGGGAGATCGGAGACGGCGAACCGACGGACGGCAGTCGCATCGGACGGGCTCGCGAGGAGCAGGGTTTGGCTCGGCACGCCGTCGCGACCCGCGCGGCCGACCATCTGCACGTAGCTCTCGAGCGAGTCTGGGTAGTTGACGAGGCAGACGAGCCGCACATCTGCCTTGTCGATGCCCATGCCGAACGCCGTCGTCGCCACGACCCCCTTGATGCGGCCGGCGACGAAGTCGTCCTGGACGCGCGTGCGCTCGTCGGGCTCGAGGCCTGCGTGGTAGTGCTCGATCCGAAAGCCGTGTCCGCACAGGGCTCGTGCGATCCGCTCGCACGACTTGCGAGACCGCGCGTAGACGATCGCGCTGCCGTCCTGCATGCTGCCGAGGCGTTCCACGAGCGCGCGCAGGCGATCCTCGTCGTTGGCGACCTGCTGGACGTCGTAGCGGAGGTTCGTGCGGACGACGCTAGTCCGCACCACCTCGAGCTCGCGGCCGAGCGCCTCGGCGATCTCCCCGGCAGTGGCAGGGGTCGCGGTTGCCGTCATGCCGAGACGGACATGGCGCTCCGATCTCCGCGAGCGCATGCCGGATGAAGAGGTAGTCGGGCCGGAAGTCGTGCCCCCACATGCTCACGCAGTGCACCTCGTCGATCACGACGAGACCGACCTGGATTCGCCGCAGCGTCTCGACGAACGCGGCGCTGCGTAGGCGCTCCGGCGCTGCGTAGAGGAGGCGAGTCCGGCCGTGCGGCGACGCCCTCGAGGCGTGCGGTCGTCTCCTCGCCCGTGAGGGACGAGTTCACGAACGTCGCCGTTCGCGCAACGTCGGGCGGCAGCTTGTCGACCTGGTCTTTCATCAGGGCGATCAGCGGCGACAGAACGAGCGTGGGCTGCTCTCGGAGCATCGCGGCGAGCTGATACGTGAGGGACTTGCCCGATCCGGTGGGCATGAGAGCGAGGGTGTCGCGTCCTGCAACCGCCGCCCGCACGACCTCCTCCTGGCCGGGCCGGAAGCCGTCGAAGCCGAAGACGCGGCGAAGCTCCGGCGCGAGCGAGGGCATGCGAACGAGTCTATGGACCTAGCCGGAACGACTCTGTGCCGGACCTTCCTCAAAAAGAAAAGGCCCGGGGCTTTCGCGACCCGGGCCTTTCGAAACCTTCCGACGGAGTGGTGTTACTCGACCGACTCGAGGCTCTCGACCGACTCCACCGACTCGACGCTCTCGAGCGAGTGTGCTTCGACGTCCTGGGCCGGTGCGGCCGCGGCCTCGGCACCCTCGATGCTCTCGAGGCTCTCTACGCTTTCGACGCTCTCCAGGCTCATTGATTTCTCCTCTCGCCTGTTCGACGGGTTAATGCACCCAACTAGACCGACTTCGAGCCGCGAATCTTCCCTGCTCCCCTTCATTTTCGCAAGCGGCAATGACATGCTCCGCGCGTGAGCCGGCTCGGAGCCCATGTTCGCGAGTCTGGACGGGCGTTTGCGGCTGTGTTCCGAAATGCGAATCTCCGCCGGCTCGAGAGTGCGTGGGCCGCCTCGGCGGTCAGCCACTGGGGCTTTCTCGTCGCCGTCTCCGTCTACGCGTACGGGCAAGGGGGCCAGAGCGCCGTCGGGCTCATCTTCCTCTTGCGGCTCGTTCCGGCGGCCATCGTGGCGCCCTTCGCCGGCGTGCTGGCCGACCGCTACCGCCGCGAGCGCGTGCTGTTCGCGTCGGCCATCGTGCGCTGTGGGCTCGTCGCGGCGGCGGCGTTCGGCGTCGCGGCTGACGCGCCGGCGCCTGTCGTCTACGCGCTCGCGATCGCCGCGACGATCGTCAACGCGCCGTACCGCTCCGCGCAGGCGGCCCTCACACCGACGCTCGCGACGACGCCGAGCGAGCTGACGGCAGCGAACGCCGTCGCGAGCACGATCGAGAGCCTCGCGTTCTTCCTCGGCCCTGCGGTCGCCGGCCTTCTGCTCGCCGTCACCGGCATCGACGTCGTCTTCGGCCTCACAGCCGGGCTGCTCGGCGTCTCGGCGCTCCTCGTCCTGCTGATTCGTCCGGCCGAGGAGGCGGTGCCCAAGGGGGAGGTCGAGGCGGGCACGATCCTGGCCGAGTGCCTCGCCGGCGTGCACGTGATCTGGCGCAACAAAGCGCTCCGCGTGCTGATCGGCCTACTGACGGCGCAGACGTTCGTCGCCGGGCTGGTGATGGTCTACATGGTCGTGATCGCGATCGAGACGCTCGATCTCGGGGACTCGGGCGTCGGCTATCTCAACGCGGCGTTCGGCGTCGGCGCTCTCGTCGGCGCGCTCGGCGCGCTCGGGCTGACGGGCGCCAAGCGGCTCAGCCCAGGGTTCCTCTTCGGCCTCTGCCTCTGGGGTGCACCGCTCATCGTGCTCGCGTTCTGGCAGAGCACGCTCGCGGCCGTGGTCCTGTTCGGCATCGTCGGCGTCGGCAACTCGTTCGTCGACGTCGCCGGGTTCACCCTCGTGCAGCGCGCAGTTCCGGATGAGGTGCTCGCGCGCGTGTTCGGCGTCATCCAGTTCACGTGGCTGAGCTCCGTCGGGATCGGCGGCGTGCTCGCCCCCGTGCTGCTCGATGCCCTCGGGACGGACAAGGCGCTCGTCGTGACGGGCGTGTTCCTGCTCGCACTCGTCGCGCTGCTGGGCGCCCGCGTCGCCAAGATCGACGCTCAGGCGGCTGCGCCGGAGGCTCAGGAGCTCCGGCTGCTGTCGGCCGTGCCGATCTTCGCCCCTCTCCCTGGCGCCGCGCTCGAGCACATCGCCGGCCGTCTCGTGCCGCTCCGCCTCGACGCTGGCACGGTGATCGTCCGGGAGGGCGACGCCGGCGATCGGTTCTACGTGGTCATCGAGGGCGACGTCGACGTGACCGCCGACGGCGCCCCGGTCTCGACGCTCCACGCAGGCGGGTACTTCGGCGAGATCGCGCTCCTGCGCGACGTCCCGCGCACGGCGACCGTCACCGCCCGCACGTCTGTCGTCCTCTACGCGCTCGAGCGCGAGGACTTCCTCGCCACGGTGACCGGCCACGCACCGAGCGCGAAGGCCGCGGAGACGGTGATCTCGTCACGGCTGTCGGGGCTCTCCTCGTCGGCCGGCAAGCCGATCTCGACATGAGGCTGCGGGGCTAGGATTCGAACCTAGATAACGTGATCCAGAGCCACGTGTCCTGCCGTTAGACGACCCCGCAACGGCGGTTCATATTAGCCGCCGGTCTCGAGTCGATAGATAGGTACGAGGCTCTTCTCCGCCTCCGTATCGATGTGCGCGACGACCTCGACGTACTGCTCGAGGCCAGAGCCACGGAGCTTCTCCTTCAGCAAGCCGTCGACCTGGTAGACGCCAGAGGAGTTGTTCATCGTGATCTCGATCAGCACCGGCTTCTTCTCGCCATCGTTGATCTCGACCTTGTCGATCGCTGCCGCGGAGAGCGAGTGAATTGACACGTGACCGCGCTCGAACGGGATCCGCGAGCGTCCTTCGGCCATGTCGAGCGCATCCGCGACCCGGAGGATGCCCGCCTCGAGCGTCAGCGGCCGGCCCGATGCACGGTGGCTCGTGATCACGTGGAGGATCTCGGAGACCATCACCGTCAGCTCCGGCTCGTCGTAGCTCTGCTCGAGCAGCTCGCGCGCTTTGCGTGCGGCGAGGAAGAGGCTGAAGTCCTCGTGGTTGTCGCGGTGGATCGACATCCCGGTGTCGTGGAGGAGCGCTCCGAGCATGACCACCACCTCCGCGTCCTCGGGCCGCATGCCGTAGTCGGTGACGAGCGACGGCTCGACGCCGTGCTTCGTCAGCTGTCGGAGGAGCTTGAGCGCGATGTTCGCGACGATCTGGATGTGCACCCAGGAGTGGTCGTTGATCTGCAGGCGCGCGATCGCGTTCACGTTCGAGACGTGCCATAGCGCCTTCAGCTCGTTGTCCTCGTTCACGCGGTCGAGGACAGCGCGGAGCGTGCGATTCGACCTCGCCGGCACGCGGATCCGCATCTTCGCGACGGCCTGCGCGGGCGTCATCCGCGCCTCGCGCTCGACGTCGATGGCGGGTGGCGCCTCCGGCTCGATCAGCTCCTCGGGCTCGTGCTCGTCCGCCATGCGGTAAGCGTACGCGCATACTTCGTCCATGGAGGAGCCGCGCAAGATCGTCGTTGCGATCACCGGCGCGTCGGGCTCGATCTACGGGATCCGGCTGCTCGAGCTCTGCCGTGAGCGCGGCGGCGTCGAGACGCATCTCGTCCTCAGCCCAGCGGGGCGGCGCACGCTGCTCCACGAGACCGACTATGCGGTTGCCGACGTCGAGGAGCTCGCGGACGTCGTCTACGGCTACCGCGACATTGGCGCGCCGCTCGCGAGCGGCACGTTCCCGGTCGACGGGATGGCGGTCTGTCCCTGCAGCATCCGTACGCTGTCCGCCCTCGCGTTGTCGGCATCGGACAACCTGATCACGCGGGCCGGCGACGTCTGCCTGAAGGAAGGGCGGCCGCTCGTGGCCGTGCTCCGCGAGACGCCCCTCCACCTCGGGCACCTGCGGCTCGCGACCCAGCTGGCGGAGATCGGTGGTGTCGTGATGCCGCCCGTGCCGGCGTTCTACGATCGGCCGGAGACGATCTTGGACATCGTCGACCACACGGTCGGCCGCGTGCTCCAGCGGCTCGGCGTGCCGATGGACGGCCTCGTCGCCGAGTGGCAGGGCGACGTCGTCAGAGACGACAACTAGCCGGCAGGGGTCGCGGCGGCGGCCGCGAATTTGGCGTCAGCGCTATGTTGCACGGGCCTTTCGAGTGGGGCGTCGCCGCCGCGATGACCGCTGTCGTCGCGACGATCGGCGGCTGGTACGCGGTCGACTGGGGCCAAGACCGGCTCGCCGAGACGAGCGTCGAGCCTGTCCGGCACGTGCTGCCAGCGACGAAGGAGCTGACTCCCACGCGGGCGATCGTCGTCGCGGCCGTCAAGCCGCGGCCGGTCACGGTCTCGCCGAAGATCCGCGTCGTCGCGACCCGCGGCGACTCGTGGCTGCAGGTACGCGTTGGGTCGCCGACGGGGCGGTTGCTCTTCGGCCGCCCGCTCGTTCGCGGCGAGACGGTCAGCTTCGGCCTCGGCCCACTCTGGATGCGCTTCGGCGCGGCCTCGAACGTCGATCTGCGGATCGCCGGCCGAAGGGCGCGACTACCTCTCTTCGGGACGTTCGACGCGTACGTGGGCCAGAAGGGCGCGCGGCCCGACCCGGTGTTCCACCCCGATGGTTCTCAAGGGGACGCCGCTCAGGCGACGGCGGCCCAGTCGCCGTAGAGCGACATGTACAGCCCGCGGCGGGCCAGAAGCTCCTCGTGCGTCCCGACTTCGATCACGCGGCCGTGCTCGAGGACGACGATGCAGTCCGCGCGGCGGATCGTCGACAGGCGGTGGGCGATGATGAACGCCGTCCGGCCGACGAGCAGCCGCCGGAGGGCGAGCTCGATCTGTCGCTCGGTGCCGATGTCGACGGACGACGTCGCCTCGTCGAGGATCAGGATCCGGGGATCGGCGAGCAACGCGCGCGCGAAGGCCACGAGCTGCCGTTGGCCGAGCGAGAGCCGGACGCCGCGCTCGCCAAGCTCGGTTTCGTAGCCGTCCTCGAGCTCTTCGACGAAGCCGTGCGCGCCGACTGCCTGTGCGGCCGCGATCACGTCCTCCGGCGGCGCGTCCGGCCGCGCGAAGGCGATGTTCTCGCGCAGCGTGCCCGCGAACAGGAAGCCCTCCTGCGGCACGACGCCGAGCTGGCTGCGGAGAGAGGCCTGCGTGACGTCGCGCAGGTCGACGCCGTCGATCGTGAGCCGGCCTTCGCGCGGGTCGTAAAAGCGGGCGAGGAGCTTTGCGATCGTCGACTTGCCCGCGCCTGTGTGGCCGACGAGGGCGACGGTCGTACCGGTCGGCACGTCGAGGTCGAGGCCGTGTAGCACGTCCGGCCCATCGCCGTAGCCGAATCGCACGTGCTCGAATCGCACGTGACCTTCGATGTGGGCGAGCGGGCGAGCACCCGGCCGGTCGACGACCTCCGGGACCTCGTCCATCACGTCCATGATCTTGTCGAGCGCCGCCGTCGCCGAGAGGAACGTGTTGTAGAACTGCGACAGGCTCTGGATCGGGTCGAAGAAGTTCGACAGGTAGCCGATGAATGCGAACAGCGTGCCGATCGTGAGGCTGCCGTCCGACACGAGGTAGCCGCCGAACCCGAGCACGATCGCGGTGGCGGTCGACGACAGGAAGTCGACGAACGGGAAGTACCAGCCGCTCAGGACGATCGTCCGGTAGTTCGCCGTGCGGTAGCGCTCGTTGACCTCCCGGAACTGCGCCTTAGCGGCCTCCTGTCGGCTGAACGACTGAACGACTCGCATGCCGGCGATGTCCTCCGCGAGCGTCGCTGTGACGAGACCGAGTCGCTCGCGCACGGCGCGATACGCCTGCGTCGAGCGCGACCGGAACATCGACGTGGCGATCACGAGCGCCGGCAGGATCGTGAGCGTGACGAGCGCGAGCCGCCAGTCGAGCAGGAACAGGATCACGATCGAGCCGGCGAGCAGGAGCGTGTTCTGGACGAGCGACGTGACGCCGTCCGTCACGAGCTGGTCGAGGGCGTCGACGTCGTTCGTCAGGCGGCTGATGATCACGCCCGCGCGGTTCCGCTCGTAGTAGCCGAGCGAGAGCCCCTGGAGGTGACGGAAGAGCGTACGGCGGAGGTCGGCGAGGACGCGCTCTCCGGTCCAGCCCGTGAAGTACGTCTGCGCGGCTGAGAAGCCCCAGTTGAGCACTCCGACGACGAGGAAGGCGGCGACGATCCAGCCGAGCGCGGTCAGGTTGCCCTGCGAGATGCCGTCGTCGATCGCGAGCTTTGCGAGATATGGGCCGGCCAGTGCCGTGGCGGTCGCGGCGAGCAGGGCCGCGATCGCGAGCCCGGCGCGGAGCTTGTACGGGCGGGCGAGACGGGTCAGCGTGTGGATCCGGCGTCGGCTCGAGCGCCACGACCAGTCGCGGACCTCGCCGCCGCGCTCGACGGTGAGATGGCTACCGGGCTGCCAGACCCTCATGCGGTCGCTTCGACTCTCGCCGCGAACTCCGCCTCGAGCAGCCCGTGCTCGACCATCTCCTCGTACACCGCACTCGTCCCGATCAGCTGCTCGTGGGTGCCACGCGCGGCGATGCGTCCGCGGTCGAGGACGATGATCTCGTCAGCGAGCGAGATCGTCGACAGGCGATGGGCGATGATGATCGTCGTGCGGCCGAGCATCGCCTGGCGGAGACCAAGTCGGATCCGCGCCTCGGTCGTTGCATCGACCGCGGCCGTGGCGTCGTCGAGGATCAGGATCCGGGGGTCGACGACGAGCGCGCGCGCGATCGCGACCCGCTGACGCTGGCCGCCCGAGAGGGTGATCCCGCGCTCTCCGATGACCGTGTCGTAGCCGTTTGGGAGGCGCTCGACGAACTCGTGCGCCTGGGCGGCCTGCGCGGCCGCGACGACCTCGTCGTCGGTCGCGTCCGGCCGGCCGAACGCAATGTTCTCGCGCACCGTGGCCGAAAATAGGAACGGATCTTGCGCGATCACGCCGATCGCCCGCCGGAGCGACGTCACATCGGCGTCGCGGACGTCGACGCCGTCGACCGTGACACGACCCTCGGACACGTCGTAGAAGCGGGGAACGAGCGAGGCGAGCGTCGTCTTGCCCGATCCGGTGTGCCCGATGAATGCGACCGTGCGTCCGGGCTCGAGCTCGAGATCGATCTCCTCGAGCACGGGCCGCGCGTGGTCGTAGCCGAACGTCACATTTTCGAAGCGCACCCGGCCTCGGCCGTCCGGGAGCGGGATCGGCGACGCGGGCTCCGTGATCTCCTCGGGCTCGTCGATGATCTGGAAGATCCGTTCGCCCGACGCGGTCGCGCGCTGGGCCTGGCCGACCCACATGCCGAGCATCCGCAGCGGCCCGACGAGCATCAGGACGAGCACGTTGTACTGGACGAACGCCCCGAGGCTCATGCTCCCGTTCACGACCATGCGACCGCCGACGAGCAGCACCGCCGACTGTGTCAGCAGCGGAAGGAACGCCATCAGCGGGACGTAGAACGAGCGCAGTCGGTTTGCTCGCACGGTCTGCGCGAACACGGACTCCGATGCGTCGGTGAACTTCGTCCGTTCGCGGTCCTCCTGCGCGAACGACTTGACCACGTGGACGCCGACGATGTTCTCCTCCGCGACCGTCGCGACGTCCGCCATCTTCTGCTGAACCTCTCGAAGGACGGGATGGGAAACCCGGCTGTAGCGGTACGCGAGCACGACGAGCACCGGCGTGATCCAGAGCGCCACGAGCGCGAGCTGCCAGTCGATGACGAAGAGGACGATCGTGACGGTGACGACCGTGACGACGGCCTGGAAGAAGAAGATCAGCCCGTAGCCGAGAAAGAAGCGAACAGCCTGGAGGTCGACCGTGGCGCGCGACATCAGCTGCCCGGTCTGGTGCCGGTCGAAGAAGCCGAACGAGAGGCGCACGAGCTTTGCGTAGAGCGCGTTCCGCAGGTCGAACTCCACCCCGAGCGCCTGCTTGCCGGCGATCAAGCGCCGCCCGGCCATCAGCGCCGCCTTGAGCACGCCGAGCAGAAGCACGAGCCCCACCACGGTCCACAGTGCGCTGGTCGTGCCGTCCTCGATCGGGCCGTTGATCGCGCCCCGGATGACGAACGTGATCGCGATCGCGAGCAGCTGTGACCCGATGGCGAGGGCGGAGGACACCGCAAGCGACCACTTGTAGGGCCGCAGGAACCCGAGCAGTCGGCTGAACGTCTTGCGGTGAGCGGGTGCGTCGGGCATTTCCGAAATCTACTCGCGCGCCCAAGGGTCACCGGGACGGCGATACGCTCTCCACGACGAGCGAGCGAAAGGAGCAGGAGATGAGCTACGCGATGTGTGACTCGGCCGACGTCGAGGCGATCAACGGTGTCTTCAAGCCGATTCGCCGAGAGCTCGGCGTGACAGCCTTCGGCATCAACGAGGAGACGCTGCCGCCGAACGGCGACGCATATCCGGACCACGACCACGCGGAGGACGGTCAGGAGGAGGTCTTCTTCGTTCTCGAGGGCAGCGGGAAGATGGTCGTCGACGGCGAGAACGTGGAGCTCGTGCCCGGGCGCTACGTGTTCGTCTCCGCGGACGCGAAGCGGAAGATCCATCCCGGTGACGACGGCCTGCGCTTGATCATCGTCGGCTCGCCGCCCGGCGCGTACGCACCGCGCCAGGGATAGCGCCGAGGGAGCGAACGGCGCGCAGGTCGGAGCGTCACGGCGAGGCGACGAGCACGAACCACTGTCCTTCGTGCAGCACACGGCCGCCGCCCAGCTCGGCGGCCAGCTCGTCGCCGTCGAAGACGCGCTTGTAGACCTCCCAGCGAGAGCCGTCCTCGAGGACCCGTTCCTCCCAGCGCGCGCGTGGATCGCCGTCCCCCGGACGGCTTCCGAGGATCAGCAGCTGGGCTGCCACGCGGCGCGTCTCGGCCAGGAACCGAACGCGCTCCTCCTCGACGAGGTGGCAGTAGAAGAAGCTCGCGAACACGCGCTCGAAGGTTCTGTCGCGAAACGGCGGCGCGAGCGCGTCGCCGACGACGAACGTCGCAGCCGGGGCCTGCTCACGGGCGATCTCCACCATCGCGCTGCTCTGGTCGAGACCCGTCACCTGACCGGGGAGGTGACGGGTCAGAAAGCCTGTTCCGCACCCGACGTCGAGCGTTCGCGCGGGTGGAAAGTCGCGGAGGGTTGCCGTGAGCTCGGCTAGCTCGTCGTCCCAGCCGGGTCGCGACCGGTCGGCGTAGAGGCCACGGCCTAGCCACCAGTCGTCGTATTCACGCGCCCGCGCGTGGTAGTAGGCCTTCACTGCGCTCCTAGAGTACGGCCATGGAACATGCCCTCGAGGCCGTGCCGAACTTCTCGGAGGGGCGCTCAGCCGAGACGATCGCGGCGCTTCGCGACGCGCTTGCGGCGCATGCCTGCGTGCTCGACGTTCACTCTGATGTCGACCACAACCGGTCGGTGTTCACGCTCGGGGGAGAGGGCTCTGCCCTCGTCGAGGCGCTGCTCGCTGGCATCGCGTGCGCGAAGGAGCGCATCGACCTGCGGCGTCACCAAGGCGTCCATCCGCGAATCGGCGCCGCTGACGTCGTGCCGGTCGTCGCCGTCTGGCCCGAGCAGATGGATGATGCGAAGGCGACCGCCAGCAGGCTTGCCCAGCGCGTTGCGGACGAGCTCGAGCTGGCCGTGTTCCTCTACGGCGAGCTCGCGCCGGAGATGCGCCCGGCGATGCTTCGGCGCGATGGGCTCGACGCTCTCCGGCGGCGTGTCGAGGCGGGCGAGCTGAAGCCGGATCTCGGCCCGAGTCGGCTGGATCCGGCAGTGGGTTGCGTGCTCGTCGGCGCGCGCACGCCGCTCGTCGCCTTCAACGTCGACCTCGGCACGGACGAGCTCGCGGTCGCACGGGAGATTGCGGCCGTCGTGCGCGAGACGGGCGGGGGCTTTCCCGGCGTGCGTGCGCTCGGCTTCTCGCTCACGAGCCGCGGGCTCGTGCAGGTGTCGATGAACGTCGAGGACTGGCGGCGGGCTCCGCTCGACCAGATCGTCGTGCGGATCGAAGCCGAGGCGGCTGCGCGCGGGGTCGCCGTAGCCGGCGCGGAGCTCGTCGGCCTGCTGCCGCAAGGGGCGGCCGCCGCCGGCGCCGAAGCGCTGCGGCTTCCGCAGCTGACAGACGATCAGCTGCTCGAACTGGCGCTGACTAGACTCGGCTCGTGACGCAGACGATCGCGCTCTCCGGCGAGCAGCTCACCGCCGAGGACGTCTGGGCTGTCGCCTTCGAAGACGCAACCGCTTCGCTCGCGCCGGACGCGGTCGAGCGGATGCGCGCGGCGCGCGAGGTCGTCACGCGCGCGGCCCACGGCGAGGGCGAGCATACGTACGGCATCAACACGGGCTTCGGCAAGTTCGTCTCCGAGGAGATCCCGCCGGAGCTCGCCGGGGAGCTCCAGCTCCGCCTGCTGCGCAGTCATGCGTGCGGCGTCGGCGAGCCCTATCCCGAGGAGATCGTCCGCGCCGCCATGCTGCTGCGCGCGAACACGCTCGCCAAGGGGTACTCGGGCGCGCGTGTCGAGCTCGTCTCGCTGCTTGTCGAATGCCTCAACCGCGGCTTGCTTCCGCGCGTGCCGAGCCGCGGATCGGTGGGCGCGAGCGGTGATCTCGCGCCGCTCGCGCATCTTGCCCTGCCGCTCGTCGGAGACGGGGAGGCTTCGGTCGAGGGCGAGCTTCTGCCGGGCGGCGAGGCGCTCGAGCGCCTCGGGCTGGAGCCGATCGAGCTGCGCGCGAAGGAGGGCCTCTCGCTCGTCAACGGCACGCAGTTCATGGCCGCGTTCGGCGCGCTCGGGCTAGTCCGCGCGACACGCCTCGCAAAGGCGGCAGACGTCGCATGCGCGATCGCCGTCGAGGCGCTCCAGGGCTCGAGGACGAGCTTCATCCCGCAAATCCAGGCCCTTCGTCCCTACCGCGGCCAGCAGGCGTCGGCCGCGAACATCCTCCGGCTGCTCGAGGGCTCGGCGATCAACGAGGCACACCGCTGGTGCGACAAGGTGCAGGACGCTTACTCGCTTCGGTGCGCGCCGCAGGTGCACGGAGCGGCGCGCGATCTCCTCGACGTACGTGGGGTACGTCGTCGCAGTCGAGCTCAACGCTGCGACCGACAACCCGCTCGTGCTCGTGGAGGACTCGCTCGTCGTCTCGAACGGGAACTTCCACGGAGAGCCGGTCGCGTTCGCGCTCGACGCTCTCGCCATCGCCGTCTCCGAGCTGGCGTCGATCTCGGAGCGGCGCACGGAGCGAATGGTCAACCCGAGTCTCTCCGACGGCCTGCCCGCGTTCCTCACCACGCGCGGGGGCCTGAATTCCGGCTTCATGATCCCCCAGTACGTAGCCGCGTCCCTCGTCAGCGAGAACAAGGTGCACGCGCATCCCGCTAGCGTCGACTCGATCCCGACAAGCGCCGGGCAGGAGGACCACGTGTCGATGGGGAACGCCGCCGGCCTGAAGGCGTGGCAGGTGCTGGCGAACGTCGAAAGCGTGCTGGCCATCGAGCTGCTCGCTGGCGCGCAGGCGGTCGAGTTCCTCGCGCCGCTCGAGCCCGGAGCGGGCGTCGCCGCGGCCAGGCAGGCGGTGAGAGAGCTGTCGCCGCGCCTCGTCGACGACCGCTCGCTCTCCTCGGAGATCGCAGCCGTGGCCACAGCGATCCGCGACGGCTCGCTCGTCACCTCGGTCGAAGCGGTGGTCGGAGAGCTCGCGTGACCACCGTCGGCGCGCCGGACGCGCTCGTCGAGGCGCTCTGCGGCGACCTGACGCGAATCCGCGCGCCACGCGGCGCCGAATTGAACGCGCTCTCGTGGCAGACGGAAGCGCCGCTACGCATGCTGCTCAACAACCTCGATCCCGAAGTGGCGGAGCACCCGGAGTCGCTCGTCGTCTACGGCGGCTCGGGGAAGGCGGCGCGCGATCACGACAGCCTGCGCGCGCTCGTCCGGACGCTGCTTCGCCTGCGCGACGACGAGACGATGCTCGTCCAGAGCGGCAAGCCCGTCGGCGTCTTCCGCACGCATGCGGGAGCGCCACGCGTCCTGATCTCCAACGCGATGCTCGTTCCGCGCTGGGCGACCTGGGACGAGTTTCGCCGGCTCGAGGCGCTCGGGCTGACGATGTACGGCCAGATGACGGCTGGTAGCTGGATCTACATCGGCACGCAGGGGATCCTCCAGGGCACGTTCCAGACGTTCGCCGCAGCCGCCGAGACGCACTTCGGGCAGGCCGACCTCCGTGGGCGGACGGTGCTCACGGCGGGGCTCGGCGGCATGGGCGGCGCGCAGCCGCTCGCGGCGGCGCTGCTCGACGGCGCGATCCTCTGCGTCGAGGTCGACCCGTCGCGCATCGAGCGCCGGCTCGAGTCGCGGTACCTGGATGAGGCGACGAGCTCGCTCGACGAAGCGGTCGAGCGCGTGCGGGCGGCCGCCGCCGAGGGGCGCGGCCTGTCGGTCGGGCTCCTCGGGAATGCCGCGGACGTCGTGCCGGAGCTCGCTCGGCGGGGCGAGCACTTCGACCTCGTCACCGACCAGACGGCAGCGCACGACCCGCTCACTGGCTACGTGCCGCAGGGGCTCACGGTCGGCGAGGCAGCCGCGCTCAGGGTGGAGGATCCGGACGGCTACCTCGAGCGGGCGAGAGCGTCGATCGCAGCACACGTCGAGGGCATGCTCGAGTACGTCCGGGCAGGATGCTACGTTTTCGATTATGGCAACAACCTTCGAGGAGAGGCGCGTGAGGCCGGTGTAGAAGACGCCTTCAGCTACCCGGGATTCGTCCCGGCGTACATCCGACCGCTCTTCTGCCGCGGCGTCGGTCCGTTCCGGTGGGCAGCGCTTTCGGGCGACGTGGCGGACATCGCGGTGATCGACGAGGAGCTGCGACGCGTGTTCCCCGAGGACGCCGTGCTCCAGCGCTGGCTCGAGCTCGCGGCGGAGCGGGTCGCCTTTCAGGGCCTGCCGGCGCGCATCTGCTGGCTCGGGTACGGCGACCGCGCGCGCGCCGGGCTCGCGATCAACGAGCTCGTCCGGAGCGGCGCGGTGAGGGCGCCCGTCGTGATCGGACGGGATCACCTCGACTCGGGCTCGGTCGCCTCTCCGTACCGGGAGACCGAGGCGATGCAGGACGGCTCCGATGCGATCGCGGACTGGCCGATCCTCAACGCGCTCGTCAACACGGCTGCGGGCGCGACGTGGGTGAGTGTCCACCACGGCGGTGGCGTCGGCATCGGCAACTCGATCCACGCGGGGATGGTCGTCGTCGCGGACGGGTCCGACGACGCGGCCGATCGACTGGAGCGGGTGCTGACGACTGATCCGGGCACCGGCGTCATGCGGCACGCCGACGCGGGGTATGACGAGGCGCTCGCGGCGGCGACCGAGGGCGGGCTCGACCTGCCGACGGCGTTCCCCGCGTGAGCGGACTGCTCGTCCGCGACCTGGCCCAGCTCGCGACCCCGGCACCGTCCACCACTCCGAGACGAGGGCGCGAGCTCGGCGCCGTCTCGGTGGTCGAGGACGCATTCGTGCTCGCGGAGGAGGGCACGATCGTCGGGGTGGGGAGGATGCGCGATCTGCCCGCTCTCGGCGACGACGTCGAGGAGATCGACGGCCGTGGACGCAGCGCGATCCCGGGGCTCGTCGATTGCCACACGCACGCGTGTTTCGCGGGCGACCGCGTCAACGAGTTCTCGTTGCGGGCAGCGGGCGCCACGTATGAGGAGCTGCACGCGGCCGGCGGCGGGATCCTGAGCACGGTCGCCGCGACGCGGGCGGCAGGCCCCGAAGGGCTCGCCGCAGCCGTCGAGCGACACCGCGGGTGGATGCTGGCGCATGGGACGACGACGTTCGAGGCGAAATCCGGCTACGGGCTCGACCGCGACACGGAGCTTGCGTCGCTCCAGGCGATCGCGGCGGCCGGCGGCTACGCGACGTTCCTCGGTGCGCACGCCGTGGCGCCGGAGCTCGATGGCGCCGACGCGTACGTCGACTGGGTGATCTCAGACGTGCTGCCCGATGCGGCGAAGGTGGCGACCGCGGCGGACGTGTTCCTGGAGCGAGGCGCGTTCGACGCCGCGCAGGCTCGCCGGTACCTCGTGGCCGCACGAGAGCAGGGGCTCGACCTGCGCCTGCACGGCGATCAGTTCACCGAGGCCGGCGCGATACCGCTCGCGATCGAGCTCGGCGCGCGCTCCGTCGACCACCTCGAGGCGACCGGGCCGGAAGGCGTCGCCGCGCTAGCCGTGAGCGACGTCGTCGGTGTGCTGCTGCCCGCGAGCGCGCTTACTCTCGGCCGGCCGATGCCTCCGGCGCGTGCGCTCGTCGACGCCGGCGCCGCGATCGCGCTCGCGACCGACTTCAACCCTGGGAGCGCCTTCTGCGAGAGCCTGCCGCTCGTGGCGTCGCTCGCGTGCGTGTCTCTCGGGCTGTCGCCAGCGGAGGCGCTGACGGCGATGACGGCGAATGCGGCAGCCGTCCTCGGCTGCGCGGACCGGAAGGGGGTGCTCGGGCAGGGGTTCGACGCTGACCTCGTGCTTCTCGACGCGCGCGACTGGCGCCACCTCGCGTACCACCTCGGAGGCGACGTCGTGTCGGAGGTGATCGTCGCGGGGCGTTCCGCGTGGGCGCGCTAGGCTTGGCTCGTGGCCACGAAGAAGCAGCGACGGCGGCGTGAGAAAGAACGCCGCCACGAGTACGAGTACGTCTACGTCGACGGCGATGGCCAGGAAGTCGAGGTCGAGGAAGACGCGCCCACAAAGGACGGCAAGAAGCCGGCTCCAGGCACGCTGAAGACCGCGAGCGGACGAACCATCGAGCCGCCGTCCTGGCGCCGTGTCCTGAGGCGGGGCGCGATCTTCGCTCCGCTGATGCTGATCGTCGTCTACCTGCTCCAGAAGGACAAGAGCATCAGCCAGGCAGCGTTCCAGACCGCGCTCCTGCTCGCGCTCTTCCTCCCGTTCAGCTACGTCATGGACTCGCTCATGTACCGCTCGTTCCGCAAGCGCTCCCAGCGCGCCAAGGGGAGCGGGAACACCGCGTCGCGCTAGTGCTCGCGGTCGATCGCTACGAGCTCGGTCCGATCGGGACGAACTGCTACGTCGTGCGCGCGGACCGCGGCGCCGACAAAGCGGTCGTCGTCGATCCGAGCGGCGGCACGGTCGAGCTCCGGCTCGAGCTCGCCCGGATGGGCGCCTCGGTCGACGCCATCCTGCTCACGCACACGCACTGGGATCACTTCGTCGGCCTCGCCGAGCTGGCGGAGGGAACGGGCGCTCCCGTCTACGCCCCCGAGGGCGAGCGGGACGTGTTGGCGAACCCGTCGGAGTTCTACGCGAACGCGCCGGTGCCGCTCCATCCGTGGGCGCCCGAGCACTGGCTGTCGGGCGGGGAGACGATCGACGTCGCGACGATCCCGTTCGAGGTCGTGCACGTTCCTGGCCACTCGCCCGGTCATCTCGCGTACCACGCGGACGGCTGCCTGTTCTCCGGCGACGTGCTGTTCGCGGGGTCGATCGGGCGGACGGACCTGCCGTATGCCGACCACGAGACGCTGATCGCGTCGATCGAAGCGCTTGTCGAGCGCTTTCCGCCCGAGACGATCGTCTACTCCGGCCACGGGCCGCCGACGACGCTCGGCGACGAGGTCGCGACGCAACCCCTTCCTCGCGACGCTTCGTTCCTCATGAGCTTCGAAGCGCCGAAGGGCACGCACGACATCCTCCCCGCCGAGCAACCCGCCTGGGAGCGCGTGCTCGGGACGGCGGAGGACGTCTGCCGCCTCTACGGCTACCGGCGGATCCAGACGCCTGGATTCGAGGACACTTCGGTGTTCGCGCGGACGTCGGGGCAGGGCTCTGACGTAGTCCAGAAGGAGATGTACACGTTCGAGGACCGCGCGGGGCGCTCGCTCACGCTGCGTCCGGAGGGCACGGCGCCCATCGTTCGCGCATATCTGGAGCACGGGATGCACCGCGATCCGCAGCCGGCGAAGCTCTACACGATCGCGCCGATGTACCGCTACTCGGCGCCGCAGCGCGGCCGGTTCCGGGAGCACTGGCAGCTGTCGGTGGAGGCGATCGGCTCGGACGACCCGGCCGTCGATGCCGAAGTGATCCAGTTGTACGGCGAGATCCTCCGCCGTCTCGGCATCGGGCGGTACGAGCTTCTCCTCAACTCGATCGGCGATCGCGACTGTCGTCCCGCGTACGTCGAGCAGCTGTCCGCATGGCTCGACGAGCACGACGCCGAGCTCGACGACGAGGCGCGCGCAAAGCGCGAGACGTCGCCGCTGCGCGTCTTCGATACGAAGAGCGAGGACGTGCGGCGCGCGCTCGAGGGCGCTCCGACGATCGCCGAGGCACTCTGCTCCGCATGCCGCCAGCACTTCGACGAGGTGCGCCGCTACCTCGACGCGTACGGGGTCTCGTACACCCTTGTGCCGACGCTCGTCCGGGGGCTCGACTACTACACGCGAACGACGTTCGAGTTCGTCGACGAGGCGATCGGCGCGCAGTCGTCGATCTGCGGCGGCGGTCGCTACGACGGTCTGGCGGAGGCGCTCGGACGGCCGCCCGACGCCGGGAATCGGCTTCGGCGCAGGCATCGAGAGGCTGCTGCTCTCGCTCGACGGAGACGAGGCGCCCGCCGAGAAGCCCATCGACGTGTTCTTCGTGATGGAGGAGGGCGCGGACCGGGCTGCCGCGCTCGCGGCCCTGATGGAGCTGCGGGCGGCAGGGCTTGCCTGCGATGCCGACTACGCGGGACGGTCGCACAAGGGCCAGCTCACGCAGGCTTCCAGGCTCGGCGCGAAGAGCGTCGTTGTCGTAGGCCCCGATACGGACCTCGACGCGGTCCTCGAGGCGCACCGGCCGTGATCTGGCGTGACCGGATGTGCGGTGAGGTGCGCACCGGCGACGTGGGTCAGCGGATCACGCTCTCGGGCTGGGTGCATCGCCGCCGCGACCACGGTGGGCTCGTCTTCATCGACCTCCGCGACCGAGCAGGGCTCTGCCAGCTCGTGATCAATCCGGAGCGTGCGCCGAACGCCGCCGCGGTCGCGCACGGCGTGCGCAACGAGTTCGTCCTCCGCGCGGAGGGTGAAGTCGTGGCGCGGGCGCCGGAGCTCGTCAACCCGAACCTCGCGACCGGCGACGTGGAGCTCCGTGTTGACGCGCTCGAAGTCGTCTCCACGGCCCCGCCGCTGCCGTTCCAGCTCGACGAGGAAGGAGTGGATGAGACGCTTCGCCTGCGCTATCGATGGCTCGACCTACGTCGGGACAAGCTCCAGCGCAACATCAGGTTGCGGGCGCAGATGGTGTCGATCATCCGCCGCGTCATGGAAGAGGCCGGGTTCATGGACATTCAGACTCCGATCCTCTTCAAGCCCACGCCGGAGGGAGCGCGGGACTTCGTCGTGCCGAGCCGGCTCCAGCCCGGGCGCTTCTACGCGCTACCCCAGTCGCCGCAGATTCTCAAGCAGCTGCTCGTAATTGCCGGATTCGACCGCTACTACCAGATCGCCGTCTGCTTCCGGGACGAGGACCTCCGTGCCGACCGTGTCCAGGAGATCACCCAGCTCGACGTGGAGATGGCCTTCCCGGACGAGGAGTTCATCGTCGGCCTGATGGAGAGGATGATTCAGGCGATCTGGCGAGAGTGCATAGGGGTCGAGCTCTCGATTCCGTTTCCCCGCATGGCGTACGACGAGGCAATGCTCCGCTACGGCTCGGACAAGCCCGACCTCAGGCTTCGCCTCGAGATCGAGGACGCGACCGAGGCGACGCGCGGGTCGGCCTTCAAGGTGTTCGGGGATGCCGCTGCCGTCCGCTTCGTCCGGGCGCCCCGGGTGTTCTCGCGCGCCGAGCTCGACCGCCTCGAGGTGCAGGCGAAAGAGTGGGGCGCGAAGGGGCTCGCGTATCTTGTCTTCGAGAGCGACGAGCCCAGGTCTCCGATCGCGAAGTTCCTCTCGGCCGACGAGTTGGCCGCGCTCGACGGGCGCCCGGGCGAGACGCTGCTATTCGTGGCCGACGCGCCCGAGCTGTGCGCCCGCGTGCTCGGCAACCTGCGGCTGCAGCTCGGCCGCGACCTCGGCCTGGTCGACGAGGAGGAGTTCGAATGGGTCTGGATCACAGGCTTCCCGATGTTCGAATGGTCGGAGGACGAGGACCGCTGGCAAGCGCAGCACCATCCGTTCACCCGGCCCGCTCCCGGTTGGGAGGAGCGCTTCGACCAGGAGCCGAGCGCGGCCAAGGCATATCAATACGACCTCGTGGGCAACGGCAACGAGCTCGGGGGAGGCTCGTTCAGGATCCACGAGCCGGAGCTTCAGAGGCGCGTGTTCGACGTGCTCAAGCTCACGGCGGAGGAGCAGCGTGCGAAGTTCGGCTTTCTCCTCGACGCGCTCGGGATGGGCGCTCCGCCGCACGGCGGGATCGCATTTGGAATTGACCGGATGCTCATGGTGCTCGCACGGGAATCGAACCTCCGCGACACCATTGCCTTCCCTAAGAATCAGGCCGGTGTCGACCCGATGAGCGGCGCGCCCACCGATGTTCCGGCGGCTCAGCTTGCGGAGCTCGGGATTCGCGTCGTGCCGCGGAAGCCATGAGCGGCGGCTTCGCGCCGCGGTTCGTGCTGGAGCTCGCGTTCCTCGGCTTGCTGGCGCTCGCAGCGGGCCTCGCCGAGCTCGAGACCGCCTGGATCGTCGCCGTGATGGCGGTCGGCTGGCTGCTCGTCGCGGCGATCGAGTATCTCGCGTGGCGCGCAGAGCACGCCGAGCCCGAGGGGAGCGTTCTCTCACCGCGGGCCGATGTGCCCGAGGAGTCGACGGACTGGAGCCCCGAGGACATCCTCGCTCCCCTGCCCGGAGACGAGCAGCTTTGAGGTTCCGGTTGGCGCAGCGCATGGCGGCGCTCGCGGCCGGAGCGCTGCTCGCAGGCGTCTTCGGCGTCGCGCTGTCGGAGGCAGGCCAGGACGAGCCTACGGCGGCTGCGCCCGCGCCCGCGGTGGGATCCTGGGGCGGCTGGGAGCCCGCGCTCGTCGGCGTCGCGCGGGCGATCCCGTCCCGCGGCCGCCGCGGGGACTGTGGCTGGTTCCTGAACCGGCGCACGCTCGGCATCTTCCATCCGGTGCTGCCGTGCGGCGCGCGCATCTTCCTCGAGTACGGCGGCCGGCGCGTCCTGACGCGCGTCGTCGCGCACTCGCCCGTCGGGGAGAACCGCGAGTTCGACCTCACGCGCGCGCTCGCCCTCGAGCTCGGCGTCGACGGCGCCCGCGAGGTCGACTGGGCCTACGCCCGCTAGAGTCAGAGGCGTGCTCGACCCTGTTCGTGCCCGCCTCGACCAATTGGAACCAACACCAAATGCGAGGGAGCCCGAGTCGGACCTAGGCGTTGCCGACCGTCCGCACGGCACCCACCTGGCGTGTCCAGGTTCGCAAGGAGGGGCGGTCATCGGCAGGGTGGAGCACACTTCCCTCCTTCCGTGAACCGGCCCGACACCGCAGCCGCGCTCGAGGAGACGATCGAGCGCTACAACGACGCGTGGAACAGCCACGACGTCGACGCGATCGTCGCGCTCCACGCGCCGGGCATGGTCTTCGAGAACCACACGGCCGGCGAGCGTGCGGAGGGCGACGCCGTCCGCGAGCACGTCGCGACGATCTTCGCCAACTGGCCGGACCTGGCGTTCCGCTCGCGCCGGTTGTACGCACGCGACGGCCTCGTCGTCTCGGAATGGACGGCTACCGCAACGAGGCAGGAGACGGGTGAGCGGCTCGAGTGGGACGGCATCGACGTCTTCCCGTTCGAGGACGGCCTGATCGCCCGCAAGGACGTCTACTCGACCGCCCACCGCGCGCGCGTCCTCTCGTGATCGAGGCATTCGGCGACGCGACGCTCCGTGGCGACTGGGCGGGTGTGCGGCTACGTGTCGTCGGGGACGTGATTGCGGACGCCGACGCCGACGGGCTCGACGAGGACATCCGCGGGTTGACGCTGCTCGAGGCGGCGGCAGTCGGTGGCGACGAACTCGCCGTCGAGGCTCTCGCGGCGGCGATCGGCCCCGTCTTCCGCGCGACCCCCTCCGCATTGCGCACCGCCGTCGCGATGAGCGGCGGGGTCGACAGCGCGGTGGTGCTGGCGCGCTCGGGCGCCGACGCGGTCGGCGTCACGCTGCGGCTCTGGGTCGACCCTGCAGCGCCGCACGGCGAGCGTGCCTGCTGCTCGGCCGACGCGGTCCGCTCCGCCCGCCGCGCCTGCCACCGCCTCGGCCTTCCGCACGTCACGCTCGACCTCCGCGAGGAGTTCCGGCGCGCCGTCGTCGAGCCCTTCGTTCGCGGCTACGCGCGCGGCAAGACGCCGAACCCCTGCACCCGCTGCAATGGCGCGTTCCGCTTCGGTGAGCTGCTCGCGTTCACGAAGCGCGCCGGGGCGGCGCGGCTGGCGACCGGCCACTACGCGCGAATCGTCGAGCACCGCGGCCGGCGCCTGATCGCCCGTGCCACCGACCCGAAGAAGGATCAGTCCTACATGCTCGCCACGCTCGATCCCCGGCGTCTCGGTCGCGTCGTCTTCCCGCTCGGCGACCAGACGAAGGAGGAGACGCGCGCCGAGGCCGTCGCGCTCGGGCTCGAGGCGGCAGGGCGAGCGGAGAGCCAGGAGGCGTGCTTCCTTGGCGGCGACGACTACCGCGCGTTCCTCGAACGGCGCGGGCTCGCGCCCGCGCCGGGTTCGATCGTCGACGAAGCGGGGAACGAGATCGGCATGCACGACGGCCACTGGCGATTCACGCCGGGACAGCGTCGGGGGCTCGGCGTCCCGTCACCCCAGCCGCTGTACGCGATCGCGACGATCGCGCACACGAACACCGTCGTCGCAGGCCCGGCAGCGTCGCTCGCCTGCAGCAACGTGCGCGCACGTGGTCGTCTGTTCGTGCCCGTGGAGCGTGTAGAGGCGAAGCTCCGGTACCGCTCGCCGGGAGTCCCCGCCAGCGTGACGGTGCGCGAAGGCGGGTTCGACCTCGATCTCGACGAGCCTGCGTACGCGGTCGCGCCTGGCCAGACTGCCGTGCTCTACGAGGACGGCGTCGTCGTCGGCGCCGGAGTCGTGTCGACGGCGGTGCGGGCGGCGGCTGCATAAGATCAGGCCGATGCTGCTCGGCGACTACACACCCAGCGACTTCGCGTGGATCGCGCTCGCCGCGTTCCTCGTCCTCGTCGGCGTCGGGCTCTTCTACTTCCTCTTCCGCCTCGGCGAGACGCTCGGCCAGGTGACGAAGACCGTCGAGCACACGGAGGACGAGATGCTGCCGGTGATCAACAAGGCCGGTGGCACGCTCGATCGCGTCAACCGAGAGCTCGACAAGGTCGACTTGATGACGACAAGCGCGACAGACGCGGTGAAAGCGGCGGACACCGCCGTGCGCACGGTGTCGAGCGCGGTCACCTACCCCGTGCAGAAAATCGCGGGCCTGACGGCGGCGCTTCGCTACGGCATCTCCTCGTTCCTCTCCGGGCGTGACCTCGACGAGGCGATGCGGACCGCGAAAGAGGCTGCTGCACGGCGAGAGCGCGATCTCGCCGAGGACGTCGCGAGCGCCGGCACCTCGTAGCCGCCGACGCCGCGCCTCGAACTTACAATCGAACGATGCGGACGACGGACGAGCTCCGGGAGGGCTTCCTCGCCTTCTTCGAGGGACGCGGCCACCTGCGCGTGCCTTCGGCCTCGCTCGTCCCACGCGCGGACGACCGTTCGACGTTCCTCACGAGTGCCGGCATGCAGCCGATGATGCCGTACTTCCTCGGCTTGGAACCGCCGCCAGCGCCGCTGCTGACGACCTCGCAGAAGTCCTTCCGGACCCCTGACATCGACGAGGTCGGCCTCGACGGCCACCACCTTACGTTCTTCGAGATGCTCGGCAACTTCTCGTTCGGGCAGTACTTCAAGGAGGGCGCGATCGAGTTCGCGCGCGAGTTCGTCCAGGAGCACATGCGGCTCGACTGGGACCGCATCTGGGTGACCGTGCATGCCGGCGATCCGCAGCTGAAGCTCGGTCCCGACGAGGTGGCGATCGAGCTCTGGCAGCGCGTGGGCATGCCGATCGAGCGGATCGTGCTGCTGCCGACCACCGAGAACTTCTGGTCGGTGGGCGGCCCCGGACCGTGCGGCCCGGACTCCGAGCTGTACTACGACTGGGGCGAGCAGCACGGCTGCGGCGAGCCCGACTGCGCGCCGGCCTGCACGCGCTGCGCGCGGTTCCTCGAGTTCTGGAACCTCGTCTTCATGGCCTACGAGCAGCACCCTGATGGGACGCTGACGCCCCTTCCGAAGGAGAACATCGACACGGGGCTCGGGCTCGAGCGTGGCGCTGCGATCCTCCAGGACGTCATGTCGGTCTACGAGACCGACGGGTACCAGCGGATCATGGAGTGGATCGCCGCCGAGTCCGGCGTGGCCTACGGAGACTCGCCCGCCGCGACGAAGGCGCACCGCATCCTGGCCGACCACGGTCGCGGCATGGCCTTCCTCGTGGGAGACGGCGTCAAGCCCGCGAACGACAAGGCGGGCTACATTCTGCGTCGCATCATCCGACGCGCGGTCGTGCAGGCACGGCGCATCGGGCTCGAGGACATGTGGCGGCTGCCGTCGGTGGTCGTCGAGCAGATGGTCGACGCCTATCCCGAGCTGGGACGCGAGGCCACCACGATCGAGCGCGAGATCAGGGCCGAGGAAGAGCGCTTCCTGGAGACACTCGCCCGCGGTCTCGAGCGCTTCGAAGAGCTAGCAGGTCAGCCTGCGATCTCAGCGGACGACGCGTTCACGCTCGCCGCCACCTACGGCTTTCCGATCGAGCTCACCGTTGAGCTTGCCGAAGAGCGGGGTCAGCAGGTGGACGTCGATGCCTACGAGACGCTGATGGCCGAGCACAAGGACGTCTCGCGGGGGGCTGCCGTTGACATGTCCGTGCCGAAGATCGACGGGCCTGAGACGGAGTTCGTCGGCTACGAGAAGACCGAGGTGCTGACGGCGATCG
Organism: uncultured Actinomycetes bacterium; assembly: GCA_963826585.1. Taxonomy (GTDB): domain Bacteria; phylum Actinomycetota; class Thermoleophilia; order Gaiellales; family Gaiellaceae; genus PALSA-612. Next base: position 303,048 of record CAWGXP010000001.1, on the reverse strand, counting down.
CTGCACTCGAGACGGACGAGCCAGGTCGCTTCCGGGCGAAGCTCCATGAGTCGCCGTTCTATCCGGAGGGGGGTGGCCAGGTGTCGGACGTCGGCTTCATCGAGCACGAGGAGACGGGCGCGCGCGCCGAGCTCGTGCGGGCCGTGCGGACCGGCGACGACCAGACCCTCCTGCTCGAGGGCGACGGCTTCGCCGTCGGCGACCGTGTGCGCGCCGTCGTGCCCTGGTCGCACCGCTTCCCGACGATGGCGAACCACACGGCGACCCACCTACTCCATCGGGCGCTCCGCGACGTGCTCGGCGAGCACGTGGTGCAGGCGGGCTCGGCCGTGCGGCCCGACAAGCTGCGGTTCGACTTCACGCACACACAGGCGCTCTCCCACGACGAGCGTGTCGAGATCGAGAAGCGCGTGAACGAGAAGGTGTTCGAGAACCTCCCGGTGCTCACGTACATCACGCCCAAGGAGGAGGCGCGAAAGCTCGGGGCGACGATGCTCTTCACGGAGAAGTACGGGGAGGACGTCCGCGTCGTCGAGATCCCGGGCTACTCGATCGAGCTCTGCGGGGGGACGCACGTGCAAACGACGGCGGAGGTCGGGCCGTTCGTGATCCTCTCGGAGAGCTCCGTGGGAGCGGGCGCACGGCGCATCGAGGCGGTGACGTCGGGTGAGGCGTACGCGCTGCTCCACGGCCGAGCCAGCGAGGCCGATGGGCTCCGGAGCGAGCTCGAGCGGGCGCGGAAGGCGAAGCCGAAGGCGGCTGCAGCGACGGTCGACGTGGCAGCCGATGTGAAGCTCATCGACGGCGTCCATGTGATCGTCCAATCGGTGGACGGCCTGGGGGCGGATGCGTTGCTCGATCTCTCCGACCGCTTCAAGCAGCAGAACCGTCCGGCAGCCGTGGCTCTCGGCACTGCGGAGAACGGCCGCGTCCATCTCGTCTGCAACTTCGACGACACGGTCGCTGAGAAGGTCAGTGCGTCGGACGTCGTGAAAGCGGCTGCCGCACACGTCGGCGGAGGCGGAGGCGGCCGGCCGACGATGGCGCGCGCCGGCGGCACGGATGCGGCCAGGCTCGGCGACGCACTGGCCGAGGCCGAGCGGCTCATCGTCGCGGCACTCTCCTGAGGTGAAGGTTCTGGCGCTCGACTACGGCTCCGCGCGGACCGGTGTGGCCGTGTCCGATCCGACCGGCACGCTTGCGCGTCCATTGGCTGTCGTGACGAAGGTGGCGACGAAGGCCGGGTTCACCCGCTTGCAGGAGATCGTCGAGCGCGAGGCGCCCGAGCGGATCGTCGTCGGCCTCCCGCTGACGCTCCGTGGCGAACACGGCAAACAAGCGCAGGAAACGGATCGCTTCGTTGCACGGCTGCGCGCAGCGGTCTCCGTCCCGGTGGAGACGTTCGACGAGCGGTTCACGTCGACGTTGAGCGGTGGTGACGATGCGGGTGCGGCCGCGCACCTGCTCTCGGGCTATCTCGAGCGGCTGGCCACCGCGTGAGGGTCGGGCTCGTTCTTCTCGGCGCGCTCGTCCTCGCGAGCGGCTGCGGCGGCAGCCAGGCGGCGCCGCTGATGACGGCGACGGCGAAGCCGCTGCCGAAGGTGCTGCGGATTGTCTTCCCCGAGGGCTTCACGCGCGCGCAGATGGCGGAACGCGTCGGAGCCGTCAGGAAGATCGCGCGCACTAAACGCCAGGTGACGATGCGGATGACGCCGGCGGCCTACCTGAAGGCGACCGCCGCCGCGCCGATCCCGGCGGGCTTCCGCCGAGATGCGCACGACCTGATCGAAGGCTTCTTGTTTCCCGCAACGTACGCGTTCTTCTCGAACGAGCCAGCGAAGCGCTTCGTCCGCCGCCAGCTCGACGCGTTTCGTCGCGCCTGGCGCCGCGTCGACATGCGCTACGCGCGGTCGAAGAACCTCACGCCGTACGACGTCCTCATCATCGCGTCCATGATCGAGCGCGAGGTCGCCGTGCCGCGGGAGCGGAAGCTCGTCGCGGCGGTGATCTACAACCGCCTCCACCTGCAGATGCCGCTCGGGATCGACGCGACGCTTCGCTACGGCCTGAACATTCCGCCCACGGAGCCGATCACGAAGTCCGACCTCGCGTCGAATTCGCCGTACAACACGAGCAACCGTCGCGGGCTGCCGCCGACGCCGATCGCGAACCCCGGCCTGGCGTCGATGCAGGCCGCTGCGCACCCGGCGAAGGTCGACTACATCTTCTTCGTCCGGAAGCCCGACTGTCGCAGCCACTTCTTCACGGCGAGCGCGGACGCGTTCAATGCCTACACGCGCAAGGGGCTCGAGTGCTCACACGGCTCGTCGGGCTGATCGGCGATCCCGTCTCCGGGTCGCGGTCGCCCCGGATGCAGAATGCGGCCTTCCGAGCGTGCGAGTTCGACTGGGCTTACGTGCTCCTGCCGACGCGGGCCGAGATGCTCGAGCGAACGGTGGCTGGGCTCGTGGAGCTCGACTTCGCGGGCGCGAACGTGACGACGCCCCACAAGCTGGCCGCCGCGGCCCTCTGCGAGACCGAGCTCGTGTCGGTGAACACGCTCGTCATCTCGGACGGGCGCGTCGAGGGCCATTCGACCGACGCCGCGATCCTCGCCGGGCTTGCGGCCGAGCGGCCCGCGATCGTCGGCGCCGGCGGCGCGGCCGTCGCCTTTCGTGACGCCCTTCCGGATGCGGTCGTCTTCTCGCGCAGCGGCACATGGCCGCCCGACCTCCGCGACGCGGATCTCATCGTGAACGCGACGTCCGAACGCGACGAGGTGCTCTTCGAGATTGGCGAGGGGCAGACGCTCGTGGATCTTCCGTACCCGGAGACGGCCACGGCGCGCGCTGCGCGAGCCGCGGGGGCGACCATCGTCGACGGCCTCGAGGTGCTGCTCGCGCAGGGGGCGGCGGCGTTCGAGCTCTGGACAGGGCTTTCGGCACCCATCGACGTGATGCGGCGAGCAGTACGCTCCTTCGCGTGAGCACGCTCGGCCTCGTCACGGCAGGCGAGTCGCACGGCCCTGCGCTCGTTGCGATCGTCACCGGGCTCCCCGCGGGGATCGTCCTCGACCGCGCGGCGATCGACGCGGACCTCCGCCGTCGCCAGCAGGGCTACGGCCGCAGCCCGCGCCAGCAGATCGAGACGGACGAGGTGCAGGTGCTCGCGGGGCTCCGGCACGGGCGGACCCTCGGCACGCCACTAGCGCTCCTGATCGAGAACCGCGACCACAAGAACTGGGCCCACGGCATGAGCCCGTGGCCGCCCGACGGCGAACCGTCAGGCAAGGGCACGACGCCCGTGACGACGCCGCGACCGGGCCATGCCGACCTTGCGGGATCGATGAAGTACGGGCTCGACGACGTGCGCGACGCCCTCGAGCGCGCGAGCGCTCGGCAGACGGCGGCGACCGTCGCCGCGGGCGCTGTCGCCAAGGCGGTGATCGCGGAGATCGGCATCTCGATCGAGGGCCGCGTCGTCGACCTGGATGCGCTCGCCGAGCGCGTCGACGAGGCCCGCAAGCAGCGCGACACGGTCGGCGGCGTCGTCGAGGTCAGGGCGCGCGGCGTCCCGCCGGGGCTGGGGTCGTATGCGACGCGAGACGATCGCCTCGACGCGCGTCTCGCCGCCGCCCTGATGGGGATCCAGGCCGTGAAAGGCGTCGAGATCGGCGACGGCTTCGCGCTCGCCGGGGTGCGGGGCTCGGCAGCGCACGACGAGATCGTGCGCGGCGATTCCGGCCTCGAACGCGACTCGAACCGCGCGGGCGGCATCGAGGCGGGCATGTCGAACGGCGAGGAGATCGTCGTGCGCGCGGCGATGAAGCCGCTGCCGACGCTGATGCAGCCGTTGCGCACCGTCGACCTCGCGACGGGAGAGCCGGCCGAGGCGCTCGTCGAGCGCTCGGACACGGCCGCCGTCGAGGCGCTCGCGGTCGTCGCGGAAGCTTCCGTCGCGTTCGAGCTCGCTCGGGCGGCGCGGGAGAAGTTCGGTGGGGACGCCCTCGGCGACTTCGTCGGAGCCTGCAACGCATATCTGGAGCGAATCGACTGGCGCACGCACTAGACAGGCATCTCGCGCTGATCGGCTTCATGGGCGCCGGCAAGTCGACGCTGGGCGCGCGCGTAGCGAAGAGGCTCGGCCGCCGGTTTGTCGACATCGACACCGAGATCGAGCGCCGCGCGTCGGCATCCGTGTCGACGATCTTCGCGACGCAGGGCGAGGTCGAGTTCCGTGCGATCGAGCAGCGGCTTGCGTGCGAGGTGCTCGACACCGAGCCGGCCGTCGTCGTCTCGCTCGGCGGCGGCGCGCCTGTCTCGTCTCAGACGACGAGCAAGCTCGCAGAGAGGGCGCTGACCGTCCTGCTCGACGTCGACGTCGACGAGGCGTGGCGTCGTGCGCGGCGTTCGGACCGACGGCCCCTCGCCCAGACCGAGACGACGTTCCGCGCGCTCTACGACCAGCGCCAACCGTTCTACGAGCGGGCGGCAGACAGCCACGCGCACGACGTGGACGGGGTCGTGCTCGCGGCCGCGGGTCTCCTGGTCGAGGAAGGTTCGTTCTCTCGGATAGCCGAGCACGTGCCCGCGGCCGCGGAGGTGGTCGTCGACGAGCATGTGCTCCAGCTCCACCATCCCGAGCTCGAAATGCCGATCCACGCGATCGCCCGCGGGGAGTTGGCGAAGACGCTCGAGACGTGCGAGCGCCTGTGGCGTGAGCTCCGCCTCGAGCGAAGCGGCGCGCTCGTGGCGGTCGGCGGAGGTTCGACAACGGACGTCGCGGGATTCGTCGCCTCCGCATATCTCCGGGGGATCGACTGGACAGCGGTGCCGACGACCCTCCTCGGCCAGGTCGACGCCGCGATCGGAGGCAAGACGGCAATAGACCTTCCGGAGGGGAAGAACCTCGTCGGCGCATTTCACTGGCCGCGGTCGACGATCGTCGATCCGGCGTTGCTTCAGACGCTGCCCGAGGACGAGCGGCGGAACGGGCTGGCCGAGGTCGTGAAGACGGGCTTGCTGATGGACGAGGAGGTCTGGGTGCTGTCCGACGCGGACCTCGTGAGGCGCTGCGCGGCGTTCAAGTCCGGAATCTGTCTGCGCGATCCGCACGATCTCGGCGAACGGCGGATGCTCAACCTCGGGCACACGTTCGCCCACGCGCTCGAGGCGGCGTCCGACTACGCGCTGCCGCACGGGCAAGCCGTGGCGCTGGGTCTGACGGCAGCGCTCGAGCTCTCGGGGCTCGCGGAGCAGAAGGCGCTCGTCGAGGAGGTGCTCGCGCCAGCTCTGGCGCGGGTGGACGCCGATCGCGCCTGGGCGGCGCTTCGCCGCGACAAGAAGGCGGAGGCCGGACGGGCCAGACTCGTGCTGCTCGAGAAGCCCGGGCGGCCGGTGATCGACGCCGAGCTCCCGGACGCCGACGTGCGAAGGGCGCTCGACAGCCTCATCGCGTAGGGTCGGGCCGTGCGAGTCGAGGTGCTGAACGGGGTCAATCTCGACGTGCTGGGGCGGCGGGATCCCGATCTATACGGTGGCCTGTCGCTGAACGAGCTCGAGCGGCGGATCTACGAATGGGCGAAGGAGCTCGACGTGGGCGTCCGCTGCCGGCAGACGAACCACGAGGGCCAGTACGTCGACTGGATCCACGAAGTCAGCGAGATGGCGGACGGCGTCGTCCTCAATCCGGCAGCGTGGACGCACTACAGTTACGCCGTGCACGACGCGGTTCAGCTCCTCGAGATCCCGGTCGTGGAGGTGCACCTGTCGAAGGTCGACGAGCGCGAGGACTGGCGGCGGGTTTCCCTGATCTCCGAGTTTGCGGCGCATCGCGTGGTCGGCAAGGGCCCGGACGGCTACAAGGAGGCGCTCGAGTTCCTCGCGGAGAAGCTCGCGTGAGGGAGCGGCTCGCCCGGCTGCAGGAGCTGCTCGAGGAGCCGCTCCTCGTCACGAACCCGATCAACGTCACGTACCTCTGTGGCCTGTCCAGCTCGAACGCCGCGCTTCTCGTCGAGCCCGAGCGGGTACAGCTCTTCACGGACTTCCGCTATTTGGAGCGCGCCGAGGCGATCGCCAGCGTCGAGGCGGTGCAGACCCGCCGCAACCTCTACGCCGACCTCGCGGCGAGGCTCGAGGGCCGGATCGGCTTCGAGCCGGACGCGGTCACGGTCGCGCGATACCACGTGCTCGAGGAGGGCGGGCTCGAGCTCGTGCCCCGGCGGGGTCTCGTCGAGCAACTGCGCGAGGTGAAGGACGGCGCCGAGCTGGCTGCGGTGCGGCGCTCGGCGACGATCCTGACCGACGCCATGCGCTCGCTCGCCGAGGGACAGGTCGTCGGCCGTTCGGAGCGCGAGCTGGCGTGGGGCCTCGTCGAGCGGATGCACGAGCTCGGCGCGGAGGACTCGGCGTTCTCCGCCGTCGTCGCCGGAGGTGTCGCGGCCGCCTCGCCGCACGCCGTGCCGAGCGACCGGCGGATCGAGGTGGGGGAGATGGTCGTCGTCGACGCAGGCTGCAAGATCAACGGCTATTGCTCGGACTGCACGCGGACGTTTTCGACAGGGAAGCTCCCGGTCGAGCTCGAGGAGGCGTACGCCGTCGTGCTCAAGGCACAGCTCGCCGGCCTGGCCGCTGTCCGGCCAGGCGCGGTCGGCACTGAGGTCGACGGCATCGCGCGCAAGGTGATCGAGGACGCGGGGCTCGGAGAGCGTTTTGGCCACGGGCTCGGTCACGGCGTCGGGCTCGAGGTGCACGAGGCGCCTTGGCTCAACCCCGAGCTCGAAAGCACGCTCGCCGTCGGCAACGTCGTCACGATCGAGCCAGGCGTCTACATCTCCGGGCTCGGTGGCATCCGGATCGAGGATCTCGCGATCGTCGGCGAGGACGGTCCCGACGTGCTCACCGACCTCACGAAGGAGCTGACGACCGTCGACTAGACTGGCGCGCCGTGGCTGAGGTCGTCAACACGAACCAGTTCCGGAACGGGATGCACATCGAGGTCGACGGCGACATCTGGCGCATCGTCGAGTTCCAGCACGTGAAGCCCGGCAAGGGCGGCGCGTTCGTGCGCACGAAGCTCAAGAACCTTGCTTCGGGCTCTGTCGTCGACAAGACGTTCCGTGCCGGCGAGAAGTTCACGCGCATCCACACCGAGGTGAAGAGCGTCCAGTACCTCTACGAGGCGGGCGACGAGGTGATCTTCATGGACGAGGAGACGTACGAGCAGATCCATTTGCCGCGCGCCGAGCTCGCCGAGGAGCTGCAGTTCGTCGAGCCGTCTAGCTCGGTCCAGCTGCTCACGGTGGACGGCAAGCCGTCGGGTATTCAGCTCCCCGCGTCCGTCGAGCTGACCGTCTCGTCGACGGAGCCGGGGGTGCGCGGTGACACCGTCTCGAATGTGACGAAGCCGGCGACGCTCGAGACGGGAGCCGTCGTTCAGGTGCCGCTGTTCGTGACGGTGGGCGAGCGGATCAAGGTCGACCCTCGCGAGGGTCGCTACATCTCGCGGGCTTAGCCCGTCAGGGTAGGCAGCGGACGAGGTCTCGTGGGATTCCCAGCGTGCAGCGTGGCCAGTCCGAGCCCGAGTAGACCACCTTCCACCTCGTCGTCCGCCTAAGGACGAAGAACCCGTCCCGGGCGTACTGCACGCAACGCGACCGTGCGCCGGTCGCGTTGAGGTACTCCGTGCCGACGTAGGCGTAGCTCGGGTTTCGAGAGACGTGGATGTCGAGCCACAGGCACTCCACAGGTGTGTTGCGGATGGCGCCTGGCAGCGCCTTCGCGATTGCTTCCCGCTCGGCGTGAGTCGGCGGCCGCGCCGCGGACGCAACGGTCGCTGCGACGAAGCCGCAGACGAGCGCGCAGCTGACTGCCGCTGCCGGCCGGCCGAGCACGATCTCCACAGGGTCGCACCACCTCCGGAGGGCGCTAAGGTCCAACGCATGCCGCGCCTCGTTGACACGACGCTGCGCCTGCTCGGCCAGGAGCCCCTCGCGGGCAAACTGCCGACGGGCGAGCAGCTGCGTCTCGCCGAGATCCTCGACGGCGCCGGCTTCGCGTATCTCGAGGTCTCGGGCGGAGGCTGCTTCGAGACCGCCGTTCGTCGCGGCGTCGAGAGCCCGTGGGAGCGGATCCGGATGCTCAAGGCGCGCACGTCGACGCCGCTCGCGATGGCGCTCCGCGGCCGGTTTCTCGTCGGGCCACGGCCGGTCGGCGTCGAGCTGGCCGAGCGCTTCGTCGCCTGCGCGGCGGAGAGCGGCATCGACGTCTTCCGCCTGCACGACCCGCTGAACGACGTCTCGAACCTTCGCGAGGCGGCGAAGGCGATCTCGGCAGCCGGCCGTGAGTTCGACGCGGGCCTCGTCTACAGCCCGGCGCGGGGCGAGGAGACGGATTGGCTCGTCGACAAGGCGCAGGAGCTGCCCGACCTCGGTGCCGCGCGGATTCTCATCCACGACCCCACGGGCTCGCTGAGCCCGCTGCGGGCGTCCGAGCTCGTCGGCGCGGTGCGGGAAGCGTCCGGGCTGCCCGTCGGCCTCTACAGCCAGGGGGCCGGAGGCACCGCGCTCGCCGCGGCGATCGAGGCGTCGCGTGCCGGCGCCGACCTCGTCGCCTGCGCCGTCTATCCGCTCGCGCTGACGCTGCACCGCGTCTCCGGTGAGTCGGCCGCGACGGCGCTCGGCGGCCTCGGCTTCGACACCGGCGTCGACGCGGACACCGTCTGGCGCGCCTCCGACCTCGTCGACGAGTTCATCGGCGACGAGCCCGTGACGCCGACGCCGCCGCGGGTCGCGACGCTCGCCGCCCAGCACCGCTTCCCGCCAGGGCTGGTCGCGGCCCTCGATCTCCACCTGCGCGCGAACGCCGCCGGGGATCGCATCGTCGAGGTGCTGGACGAGCTGGCGCGGATCCGGGCCGAGATCGGCTCGCCGCCGCTCGCCGCGCCGATCGGGCAGATCCTCGCCTCGCAAGCACTCGTGCACGTGCTCTCGGCCGAGCGCTACCAGACGATTGTCGACGAGCTGAAGGCGCTCGTCGCGGGCCGTTTCGGCGCACCTCCCGCCGCGATCGACCCGACAGTCCAGCGCGCCGTGGAGCTCGTCGGAGGCGACGTCCCCGCCGAGTCGTTGCTCGGCTTCGAGCGCGCAGGTCAGCTCGCCGACGGCCTCGCCGCGAGCGAGGAGGAGCTCTGCCTGCTCGCGCTGTTCGGCGAGGACGCGGCAAAGCTCCTGCACACGATCCGCGTCCGCGGCCGGCGTGACGACGCGGACGCGGAAGCAGGTGACCAGACTCGCTCGGAGCGCATCAAGGAGATCGTTCGCATCGTCCAGGAGTCGGGTGTCGCGGAGGTGACGCTCGAGGACGAGGGGATGAAGGTGACCGTGCGACGGACGGAGGAGCGAGCGACGCCGTCGGCTCCGCCGGCCGCGCCTACGGACTCGTTCGAGGACGAGCTGCTCGCGCCAACGGACCCCCCGCAGCCGGCCGACGGCCTCATGCGCATCGAGGCGCCGATGGTGGGGACGTTCTACCGGGCGCCGGAGCCCGGCGCGGCGCCGTTCGTCGAGGTGGGCGATGTCGTGATCACCGGCCAGACGCTCTGCATCCTCGAGGCGATGAAGCTGATGAACGAGGTGAAGGTCGAGCAGCCGGGCATCGTGCGCGCGATCCACCCCGAGAACGCGCAGCCGGTGGAGTACGGCCAGCTGCTGTTCGAGCTCGAGCCGGCCGACGGCCGTCCTCCGATTCTCTAGGCGCCGCGATGTTCGAGAGAGTTCTTGTCGCCAACCGCGGAGAGATCGCCGTCCGCGTGATCCGCACGCTCCACGAGCTCGGCATCGAGGCTGTCGCCGTCTATTCGACCGCCGACCGCGATGCGCTCCACACGCGCCTGGCTGACCGCGCGGTCTGCATCGGCCCGCCGCCCGCGGCCGAGAGCTACCTCTCCATCCCCGCCATCATCTCGGCCGCCGAGACGACGGGCTGTGCGGCTGTCCACCCGGGCTACGGCTTCCTCGCCGAGAACCCGGCCTTCGTCCGCGCGTGCACCGACAACGACCTCGTCTTCATCGGCCCGGACGCGGACGTGATGGAGCGGATGGGCGACAAGGTGCGCGCGAAGGAGGAGATGGACGCCGCAGGCGTGCCGGTCGTTCCTGGCACGGCGGGTCTCGCGAGCGCCGGCGACGCCGCTGCGGCAGCGGATGACGTGGGCTACCCCGTGCTGCTGAAAGCCTCCGCGGGCGGTGGGGGCAAGGGCATGCGGCTCGTAGCCTCGCCCGAGGAGCTCGCCTCCGCCTTCGAGACCGCGTCGTACGAGGCGCTCGCGGCGTTCGGCGACGGCAGCATCTACGTCGAGAAGGCTGTCGTGCCGGCGCGCCACGTGGAGATCCAGGTGCTTGCAGACGCTCACGGCGGGGTGCTCACGCTCGGCGAGCGCGAGTGCTCGATTCAGCGCCGCCACCAGAAGCTCGTCGAGGAGTCGCCGTCTCCAGCGCTCTCGCCCGAGCGGCGGGAGGAGATGGAGGCGGCGGCCGAGAGTGCGTGCCGCGCGGTCGGCTACCACAACGCGGGCACGTTCGAGTTCCTCGTCGGCCCCGACGGAGCCTTCTACTTCATCGAGCTGAACGCGCGGCTCCAGGTCGAGCACCCGGTGACGGAGCTCGTGACGGGACTCGATCTCGTTCGCGAGCAGCTCCGCGTCGCGGCCGGCGAGCGGCTGTCTGCGACCGGTCGCGCATCGCGCGGCGGTCACGCGATCGAGGTGCGCATCAACGCCGAGGATCCCGCGCGTGGCTTTGCCCCTTCGCCCGGCCAGGTGACCAGGTTCCGCCCGCCGCTCGGGCCGTTCGACCGCTTCGACACGCATATCGAGGAGGGCTCTGTCGTCCCGCCGCACTACGACTCGCTGCTCGGAAAGCTCATCGTGTGGGACGTCGATCGTCCAGCGGCGATCGCGCGCTGCGCGAGGGCGCTCGGAGAGCTCGAGATCGAGGGCGTCGCGACAACGCGGGAGCTCGCGCTCGACATCCTCGCGAGCGAGAGCTTTGTCTCTGGGAGCTACTCGACGTCCTTCCTCGCGGACGCCGAGAGCTCGCTGCCGACGCTGGTGGCGGGCTGATGGCAGGCAGGCGAGCCGCGCGCCGTACGACGCTCTTCCTCCTCTACCAGTGGGATCTCACCGGCCAGCCGCTCGCCGCGCTTTACGAGGGGGAGATCGACGAGTTCAGTCGCGAACTCGCGGAAAGCGTGGCGGCGGAGGCCGAGGAGCTCGACCGGGCGATCAACGCCGCCTTGGACTCCTGGACGTCCGACCGTCTCGGCGTGCTCGAGCGCAACGTCCTCCGGATCGGTGTCTTCGAGCTCGTCCACGGTACGGTCCCGGTCGAGGTGGCGATCTCGGAGGCGGTCAACCTGGCCAAGCGCTACGCGTCGGACGAGGCGGCAAAGCTCGTCAACGGCGTGCTCGGCGGCGTCGCGCGGGAGCGCGTTTCGCCGTGACGGACCCGCTCGCCCAGGCTGACGCTCTGCTCGCCCGGCTGGAGACTGCCCGCGAGCAGCTCGAGCAGACAGAGGACCCGGACCGAGCGCTCGAGCTGCTGGAGGAGATCGCACAGCTCGCGCGTGAGGCGCATGCGGAGATCGAACGCGCGAAAGACCAGGTCGAGCCGTGAGGACGGCAGACGAGCTGCGCGCGCTCGTCGAGGAACACCTCGTGGGCTTGGCTCTTTCCGCCGATCTCGGGGAGCTTTCCGACGCCGTTCGCTACGGGTTCGCCGAGGGTGGCAAGCGGGTGCGGCCGGTGATCTGCCTCGCGACGGGCGAGGCGGCGGGTGCGGCGCCCGAGGACGTGCTTCCGGCCGCCGCAGCCGTCGAGCTCGTGCACTCGTTCTCCCTCGTCCACGACGATCTGCCGGCGCTCGACAACGACGAGATCCGGCGCGGCCAGCCGTCCGCCTGGGCGCGGTTCGGCGAGGCGGACGCGATCCTCGCGGGCGATGCGCTGCTCGCCGAGGCGCTGCGGCAGGCGTTGTCGTACGACACGCCGGAGGTTGCGCGCGAGCTGACCGAGGCGACCCTCGGCATGATCGGCGGCCAGCACCTCGACATCCACGGCGAGGAGCACGATCTCGCCGCGCTGCACCGGCTGAAGACGGGAAGGCTGTTCGCGGCGTCGGTCGGCTGCGCTCTCTGGGCAGCCGGGGTGCCCGACGCGGAACAGGGGCCGTGGCGGAAGTTCGGCGACGAGCTAGGCCTCCTCTTCCAGATCGTCGACGACGTGCTCGACGAGGACGGCTACTTCCTCGTCCACGGTGCGGACGAGTCGCGCGAGATGGCGCAGGAGGCAGCTTCGCAAGCGCAGGGTTGCCTCGAGGCGGTTCCCGCCGACACGACCGTGCTCGCCGAGATCGTCACCGACCTCGCCGTGCGCACTCGCTGACGATCGCTGCGGAAACGGCCATCTTGGGCCTGCGAGGCGGTCCCTCTACCCTTGCCGCATGAAGAAGCGCCTCGACGTCCTCCTCGTCGAACGAGGTCTCGCCAAGAGCCGTGCGCAGGCGCAGGCGCTCGTCCTCGCAGGGCGGGTCGCAGGTCACGCGAAGGCCGGCGAGCAGCTCGACGAGGACGTCGAGCTCGCCGTCTCCCAGCCTCCGCGCTACGTCTCTCGCGGGGGTGAGAAGCTCGAGCACGCGCTCGACGCGTTCGGCGTCGACGTCCGCGGGGCCGCATGCCTCGATGTCGGCGCGTCGACCGGTGGCTTCACCGACTGCCTGCTCCAGCACGGCGCGGCGAAGGTGGTCGCGCTCGACGTCGGCTACGGGCAGCTGCACCCGAAGATCCGTGACGACCCGCGAGTGACGGTGATCGAGCGGACGAACGTCCGTGAGCTGACGTCGCTCCCGTATGCGCCGGAGGTCGTCACGTGCGACGTCTCCTTCATCTCCCTCCGAGCTGCGCTGCCGCCGGCGCTCGCGCTCGCGCGGCCGGGATGGCGCGCGCTGCCGCTCGTCAAGCCGCAGTTCGAAGCGGGGCGCGCGGAGGCGAAGCGGGGGGTCGTCCGCGACCCGGCCATCCACGCGCGGGTGCTCGAGGAGCTCGCGGAGGCGACCCTCGCCTGGAACGCACGCGTCGGCGCGGTCGTAGACTCCGGGCTGCCAGGCCCAAAGGGCAACCGCGAGTTCTTCCTCGACCTCCACCATGACGACAGCCCCCGGCTCCCGGATGCGCTCGGCGCCTGGATCGCCGCCGCTGTTGGCTGAGCCCGTGCGCCGAGCGGCCGTGGTCACGCACGGCAAGCCGGACGTGATCGGCGACGCGGTAGCCAGACTGGAGACGGTCGCAGCCGAGGCCGGCGTCGAGCTCGTGAGAGGTGAGGGAGCGGCTGCCGACATCGCGATCGTCCTCGGCGGCGACGGGACGATGCTGCGTGCCCTCCAGCGCTACCTCGGCTCGGGCACGGCGGTCTTCGGCGTCAACTTCGGACGCGTTGGCTTTCTCACGTCCGCCCACGAGACCGAGCTCGAGGCGGGCGTGTCGCGCGTGTTCGCCGGCGAGCACGAGGTGGTCGAGCTGGCGACGGTCGACGTCGAGGTCGAGGGTGAGCGCACCGTTGCCGTCAACGACGTCGTCGTCACGAGCGGCACGCTCGGCCGGATGGTCGAGCTCGACTGGCGCGTCGGCGGCGAGGTGCTCGGGCGCGTTCCCTGCGACGGCGTCATCTGCGCCACGCCCACGGGATCGACGGCGTACAACCTCTCGAACGGCGGCCCCGTGCTCGCGTGGGGGCTCGACGCGATGGCGGTGACGTTCGTCTCGCCGCATTCGCTCCACGCGCGGCCGCTCGTCCTGCCGAGGAGCCGGGAGGTCGAGGTCTGGAACAGGACGCCGGACGTGAACGTCGTCGTGCTCGTCGACGGCCACCGCGTGACCGAGCTGACGGCGGGGGAGGGCGTCTCCGCGCGCCTCGGCGACCGCGCGGCTTTGCTCGCCGTGCTTCCCGAGGCGACGTTCTTCCGGCGCTACCGGGACACGTTTGCTTCGTAGCCTGCGGATCGAGAACCTCGTGCTGATCCGCGAGGCGGAGCTCGACCTAGCGCCGGGGCTGAACGCGATCACCGGCGAGACGGGGGCCGGCAAGACGATCCTGACGCAGGCGATCGGCCTCCTGCTCGGCGCCCGGGGCGACGCGGCGCTGATCGGCGCCGAGGGCCAGGAGGCGTACATCGAGGCGGAGCTGGACGCACCGACCGACCTGTTCGAAGAGGACGGCTTCGAGGCGGTCGCGGAGCTCCGGCCCGAGGACGAGGAGGGGGTCGTGGTCGCGCGCCGCGTGTTCGCAGACGGACGGACGCGTGCGTACGCCTGGGGGCGGTCCGCGGCGAGAGAGGACGTCGCGGCGCTGGCGGAGCGCCTGATCGCGATGTCCGGCCAGTTCGAGCAGCGACGCCTCGCTCGGCCGTCGTACCAGCTCGACGTCCTCGACGCCTTCTGCGGCGAGGAGCAGCTTGCGCGGCGTACGGTGCTTCGCCGGGCGTGGCGGGAGCTCCTGGCCGCGCGGCGCGCTCACGAGGAGCTGGTCGGCAACGCCGCGGAGGCGAGGGAGCGCGTCGCGCTGCTGCGCGCGCTCGCCGAGGACACGACCGGGATCGACGCGGCGGCGGAAGCCGAGCTTCGCCAGGAGCGCGAGCGTCTTCGCCACGTAACAGAGCTCGCCGCGGCGTCTAGCGCTGCCGCGACGGCTCTCGCGCCGGACGATGGCGAGGGCGCCGTCGGCCTCACCGCGCGCGCCGGCCACGAGCTCGGCTCCGTGTCGGCGATAGCTGCCGAGCTTGCGCCCCTCAGCGCCGAGCTCCGCGAGTGCGAGGTGCGGCTCGCTGAGGCTGCGAGCGCGATCAGGGCGTTCCTCGCGTCGCTCGACGCCGATCCGGGAAGGCTCGAGCACGTGGAGGCTGGAGCTCGAGCGCTACGCCGATCTCCGCCGGACGTACCGAGCCGAGACGACGAACGAGCTCGTCGAGCGCGCGGCCGCTGCGCGGGCGGAGCTCGACTCGCTCGACGCAGGCGTCGACCCGGTCGCAGCCTCGGCCCTGGCGCTCGAGTCACGGGAGCGCGAAGTCGAGGGCATCCTTCGCGCGCTCGGCGACTCGCGCCGCGATCACATCGAGGGGTTCGCGACCGCCGTCGCAGCCGAGCTGCGCGGGCTCGGCATGGGGGATGGCGAGTTCGAGGTGGAGCTGTCGGCACGCGAAGCCACGTCCACGGGCCGTGACGACGTCCGGTTTCTCGTCAGGCCGAACGCCGGCTTGCCGCTCGCGCCGGTCAGCGAGACCGCCTCCGGCGGCGAGCTCTCCCGCATCGCGCTTGCGATCGCCGCCGTCGGAGGAGGAGAGACGATGGTGTTCGACGAGATCGATGCGGGCGTTGGGGGCGAGACGGCGCACGCGGTCGCGGACACGCTCGTCCGCCTCGCGGGACGGGCACAGGTCGTCACCATCACCCATCTGCCGCAGATCGCGAGTCGTGCGGAGCGGCACTTCGCCGTCGAGAAGGTCCCCGGCGATCCGACGCACACGCGTATTCGCGAGCTGACTCACGACGAGCGGCGTGAGGAGATCGAGCGTATGCTGGGCGGCCGCGAGTTTCTCGCGACGCTCGCGGCCTCGGAGTAGGGAGAGCGATGGCCATCAGAACACCGATCCGACGTGGCCGGCAGCGCGCGCGGCAGTTCATCGAGCTGTCCGGTCCCGTCCGGCTCGACAGGCGGACGAAGCACCTCGTCAAGCGACTCTCGTCCGACGCCGTGGCGGTGATCGACCACGCCGACCTCGACCGCGTCTCTGCCGAGGAGCTGATCGAGTCGGGCGTCCGCGTCGTCGTCAACGTTGCGCCGTCGACCACTGGCCGGTTTCCCAACCCCGGCCCGCTCACGCTCGTCCGAGGGGGTGTGTGGCTGCTCGACGTCTTCCCGGCGCCGCTGTTCGACGAGCTGTCCGACGGGGAGCTCGTCACCGTCCGGCCGACCGGCGTCTACCGCGGCAGTGAGCGGATCGCGACCGGGCGCCTGAGGGAGGAGGCAGAGCTCGAGGACGAGCTCGAGATGCAGAAGACGCGGCTGGCCGCAGCGATCGAGTCGTTCGCCGAGAACACGATGCGGTACATGCGCGAGGAGGGGCGCGAGCTTGCCGAAGGCGCATCGTTCACGAGCGTGACCACCCGCTTCCGGGACCGCCATGCGCTCGTCGTCGCCCGGGGGCCGGGCTACAAACACGATCTCGCCATCGTCCGGCCGTACATTCGTGACTTCCGGCCCGTGCTCGTCGGCGTCGACGGTGGCGCAGACGCGCTGATCGAGGCGGGCTACCGCCCCGACCTGATCGTGGGCGACATGGACTCGGTGTCCGACGCCGCGCTCCGTTCCGGCGCCGAGCTCGTCGTCCACGCGTATCCGGACGGCGTCGCACCGGGTGCCGAGCGCGCCGACGAGCTCGGCGTTCCGTACCACGCCGTGCCGGCGTTTGGCATCAGCGAGGACGTTGCCCTGCTGCTGGCGTACGAGAAGGGCGCCGAGCTGATCGTCGCCGTCGGCACGCACTTCAACCTGATCGAGTTCCTGGAGCGCGACCGGTCGGGCATGTCCTCGACGTTCATGGCGCGGCTCCGTGTCGGAGAGATCCTCGTCGACGCGAAAGGCGTCTCGCGGCTCGTCAGCCGGCGGGTCGGGGTGCTGCCTCTGGTCGCGTTCGCCGGCGCCGGGCTCGGGGCGATCGTCGTCGCGATCGCCGCGTCGCCGGAGCTCCGGAGCTTCATCGAGCTTCTGACCCAGCGGCTTGTAGACGCGCTCGGCCTCGGCTGATCGTTCCCGTTCAGCCGCGGCCTGTTCGGTCAGGTCGCCAACGCCTAGGTGCTCCCGGCCTCCTCCCCGCTGCGAGCATACTGCGCGAGATTTCGCCGATGGGATACCGGATCGTGCCAAGAGCGATACAAGGCCGCCCGCGGTGAGGGTCGAGGCCTCGCGTGAGCTGCTCGCGTCCCGCTCCGACGTGTGGGGGTTCCTCTCCCAGCCGTACCACCTCCCGGACTGGTGGCCGATGATCTCGAGCGTGAACCCGGACCGCCGCGGCTTCGCGCCGGGCGCGCGCTGGGAGGTCGCCGGCTCGACCAAGCCGACGTGGTTCCGCAAGGCGAACGCCACGGGTGTGGTGATCGTGAAGGTCGTCGAGCTGCACGAGCGGGTCGTGTGGACGCTGAGCGGCGAGCGGCTGGATCTCGAGGTGCGGCTACGTGCGCTCGCCCCCGACCGGACGCTCGCGACGGTCGCTCTCGAAGGCCCCTGGCGGCCCGAGGGGTTCGGCCAGCCGCGAGCCGTCGTGAAGGCGGCCGCCGATCGTCTCTACGAGCTCGTCCAGACGGCCGCCGCGCTCGCGGAGCCGAAGAAGGCGTAGCGATGTTCGATCTCCGCTACCACGTCGCGTCGCTCACGGCGGTCTTCATCGCGCTGATCATCGGCATCCTCGTCGGAGTCGGCATCTCGAGCGGCGGCTTCGTGAAGAAGAGCGAGCGCCGGATCCTCAACGACCAGATCGAGAAGGCGCAGCGCGAGCTCGACGCCGCCCGGACGCGGAACGGCGACCTCGCCAGGACGCAGCGCGCCTCGGACACGTATGTCGAGGCGTCGTATCCACTGCTGATGAACGGGCTTCTGGACAAGAAGCGTGTCGCCGTCGTCTTCGTCGGCGCCGTCGATGCGGAGAAGCGCGACCTCGTCGAGCGCACGCTCGACGACGCAGGCGCCGGGAACCCGCTGCGGCTGCGCGCGATGCGGGTACCCGTCGACCTGAAGGCTCTCGACAAGAGACTCGCCGGCCGGCCGCAGCTCGCCCGCTACGCGAAGGAGGATGCGGCCCGCGACCTCGGTCGCCGCCTCGCCCAGGAGCTCGCGAAGGGAGGCAAGGCGCCTGTCTGGCGAGCCCTCGCCCCGGAGCTGGTCGAGGAGCGCTCCGGCAACGACAAGCTGCCTGCCGACGCAATCGTCATCGTCCGCTCCGCGACGCCGCAACAAGGAGAGACGGCGCGCCTGCTCCGCGGCTTCTACGAGGGACTGGCATCGCAGGACGTCCCGGCCGTCGGCGTCGAGACCTCACGCACGACGCCAACGGCGATCGACGCGTTCGACAAGGCGGATCTTTCGAGCGTTGACTACGTCGACACGCGCGCCGGACGGCTCGCGCTCGCGCTCCTCCTCGCCGGCGCGGCGCCGGGAAGCTACGGGCTGAAACCGACCGCGACCGACGGCGTCCTGCCGCCGACGGAGCCGCTCGTCGAGGCGCGCGCGTCGACCGAAGGGTGAGCGACGGTCTGACGATCCTCGTCGCCGCGCGGGACGAGGAGCGGCGTGTCGCGCACACGGTCGCCGCCCTTCGCAGCGCAATGCCCGCTGCGCTTGTCGTCGTCGCGGACGACGGCTCGCGGGACGCGACCGCGCACGAGGCAGAGCGAGCCGGGGCGCTGGTGATCCGGCTTCCGCGGCGTGGCAAGGGCCAGGCGCTGACGCTCGCCGAGCGAGAGGCGCCGCCGGGGCCGCTGCTCCTCTGCGATGCTGACCTCGAAGGCGATCTCGAGTCGCTTCTCCGAGCCAGAGGGGACATCGCGATCGCCGTGTTCCCGGCGAGACGTGGAAACGGGTTCGGGCTGGCGAAGGGCGTGGCGCGGGCAGCTCTCCGCCGCCTCGTCGGCTTCGAGGCACGCGAGCCGCTCTCCGGCCAGAGACGGCTGTCGGAGCGTGCGCGCGAGCACTGCTTTCCGCTCGCCGCCGGGTTCGGCTGCGAGGTGGGGATGACGGTCGACGCGGTCGCTGCCGGTCTCGAGGTGATCGAGGTCGAGGCGCCGCTCGCGCATCGCGAGACAGGGCAGGATCTCGCAGGCTTCCGCCACCGCGGACGGCAGCTCGTGGAGCTCGTGCTCGCACTCGGGCCGCAGAGCGTGAACCACCGCGGGCTGCGCCTGCCGCTCGTCGGCTGGACGGCCGCGCTCGCCGCCGGGCCGTCGGCGATCGCCGTCGCCGCCGTGGGCATGGTCGACGACGTGCGCAGCGGGGCGGAGCGCGGCGTCCGCGCGCATCTCCGTGCCGGGCGGACGACCGGGATGCTGAAGCTCGTCGCGATCCCGGCCGTCGGCCTCGTCGCGACGCGGAAGCTCTCGGGCGCGCTGCTCGTCGGCCTGGCCGCGAACGCGCTCAACCAGCTCGACACGAAGCCCGGGCGGGCGCTCAAGGCGTACCTGCTCGCGGCGGTCCCGGCCGGAGCGCCGCTCGTTCCCGCCGTCGTCCTTCTTCCCTACGATCTTGGCGAGATGGCGATGCTCGGAGACGCGGGGGCGAACACACTGGGCGCCCTGCTAGGCTTGAGGTCCGTGGGCAGGCTCACGGGGCGCGGAAGATGGATCGCAGTCGGCGCCCTGGCCACCCTCAACATTGTCGGCGAGCTCCGCTCTCTCGGTGAGCTGATCGAGCGCACGCCAGGGCTCCGGGAGCTCGATGCGCTGGGCCGCCAGCCGTGAGCGCGCGCGTGATCAAGTACGTCTTCGTGACGGGCGGCGTCGTCTCGTCACTCGGGAAGGGCATCACCGCTGCCTCCCTTGGCGCGTTGCTCAAGGCGCGCGGCCTCAAGGTCGAGGTGCAGAAGTTCGACCCCTACATCAACGTCGACCCCGGGACGATGAGCCCGTTCCAGCACGGCGAGGTGTTCGTGACGGAGGACGGCGCCGAGACCGATCTTGACATCGGGCACTACGAGCGCTTCCTCGACCAGAACCTCAGCGCGACGTCGAACCACACGTCGGGCGCCGTCTGGTACTCGGTGATCCGGAAGGAGCGTCGCGGCGAGTACCTCGGCTCGACCGTCCAGGTGATCCCGCACATCACGAACGAGATCAAGGAACGGATCCGACGCGCCGGCGAGGCGACCGACTGCGACGTCGTCATCTCGGAGATCGGGGGCACGGTCGGCGACATCGAGTCGCTGCCGTTCCTCGAGGCGATCAGGCAGCTGCGACGCGAGGTCGGGCAGGAGAACGTCCTCTATCTCCATGTCACGCTCGTTCCCTTCATCGATTCCGCCGGCGAGCTGAAGACGAAGCCGACGCAGCACTCGATCAACGAGCTGCGGCGCATCGGTATCCACCCGGACATCGTCGTCTGCCGCTCGCGCGAGGAGCTCTCGACGGACATCCGGGACAAGATCGCGCTCTTTGCCGACGTCGAGCCCGAGGCCGTGATCTCGAACGAGGACGTCCGGGACGTCTACCTCGTCCCCGAGGCGCTGCGGCTGCAAGGCCTCGACACGCTTGTCTGCGACAAGCTGCGACTCTCCGCTGGCGAGGCCGAGCTCGAGGAGTGGCATGCGCTGACCGACCGCATCGGCGAGCGGGACGGCGCGGTCGAGATCGCGCTCGTCGGCAAGTACGTGAAGCTCCACGACGCGTACCTCTCGGTCCACGAGGCGCTCAAGCACGCCGGCATCCACCACGCCTGTCACGTCCGGGTGCGCTGGGTCGACGCCGAGGGCATGTCACTCGAGGAGGCGGAGCGCGAGCTCGAGCAGGTCGACGGCGTGCTGGTTCCCGGCGGCTTCGGCTCACGCGGCTGGGAGGGGAAGATCCTCGCCTGCCGCGTGGCACGTGAGCGCGGGATCCCGTATCTCGGCATCTGCCTCGGGATGCACGTCGCCGTCTCCGAGTTCGCGCGTCACGTGGTCGGGCTGGACGGTGCCAACTCGACCGAGATGGATCCCGAGACGCCGTTCCCGGTGATCGACCTGCTCCCGGAGCAGAAGGAGGTCGAGGATCTCGGCGGCACGATGCGGCTCGGCGCCCAGGCGGTCGAGCTCGCGGAGGGTACGCGGGCGCGTGAACTGTACGGCGAGGCGGTCGTCCACGAGCGCCACCGGCATCGCTACGAGGTCAACAACCACCTGCGCCCCCAGCTTGTCGACGCCGGCCTCGTCGTCTCGGGCACGGTCTACGAGGGCCGGCTCGTCGAGATCGTGGAGCTGCCCGATCACCCCTGGTTCGTCGCCAGCCAGTACCACCCGGAGTTCAAGTCGCGGCCCGTGCGTCCGGCGCCGCTGTTCCGCGACTTCGTCGGCGCGGCGGTCGAGCGCGCGCGGGTGAGAACGACGTCGGCTGAGACCGTCCGCGCGGTCTCAGCCTAGGAGAAGGAATGGGGGACAGGATGAACCCCGTCCCCCATGCGGTCTCTTCGGCTACTTCGCGAGTCGGAAGGAGATCAGGCGGCGGGTCGAGATGCCGCCGAGGAGCGGATCGCTCGCCTTCCTGGGCGCGGACGAACATGATCAGCAGCGTCTGGTTGCTGGCGGCTGGGAACTTCTTGCCGCGAGCCATGTTCAGCGTCGCCCAGCCGTCCTGGCCCGTCGGCTGCTCCGGCGGGATGACGAACTGGTTGTACGGCGTCGCGGTCACGTAGACGAGCGCGCCCGCCACGGGGCGGTTGTTGCAGGCCGATACGTGGAACCGAACGACGATGTTCGTCGTCGAGCGTGGGACCGGGTTCGGTGACACCTGGAGCCCGTCGATCAGCAGCCGCGCGGGAGGCGTCAGCTGGTCGACGTGGACCGGGCCCGTTCCGCCCGGACAGCCGGTCGGTGCGCTTGCCGAGATGACGGCCGTCGGCACGGAGTTCGCGGTCGTCGAGCCGCGCGAGTTCCGCGCCGTGATCCGGATCCGGAGCGTCGAGCCGACGTCCGTCCCGCGCAGCGCGTAGCGCTGGCCGACGGCATCGGTGATCGCCTGGCACCCACCGCCGTTCCGGTCGCAGCGCCGCCACTGGTATGCGTAGTTGATTGGCGGCGTCCCCGACCAGCCGCCGGCGTTTGCCGTCAGCGTCTCACCGACCACCGGCGAGCCGGTGATCGACGGGGGAACGAGGTTGTTCGGCTTCGCGTTGCCCTGCACGATCCCGGTCGGGTTGGACGCCGCTGACGCCTGGCCCTCCGAGTTCGTGGCGATCACGCGGACGCGCAGACGGAGGCCGATGTCGGCCTGCCGCACGCGGTACGTGTTGTTCGTGGCGTTGCCGATCACGAGACAGTTCGAGCCGTCCGGGGCGCCGCCGTCCGTTCCACAACGAAGCCACCGGTACGCGAACGACATCGGTGTCGAACCGGACCACGAGCCGGTGCTCGCCGAAAGCAGCTGGCCATCTGCAGCGTTACCCGTGATCCGCGGTTCGGCGGTGTTCGCCGGAGCCGCCTTTGCCCTCGCCGCTCCCGAGCCGGGCAGCACCGCTGCTGCCACCAGTGCGATGACGGCGAACGGAGCAACAGCTCGAAGCAACGTTCGTGCGTTCCTCATGCGAATTGCGTGCATCAAGTGCACCTCCTCGCTTCCCTCTTTACCTCACTAGGACGAAGTACACGCCCTCGAGAGCTGGGCTTTGCCCAGGTTTTCCCTTGTGCTAACGATTCCCTCACATGACGAGACCGAAAGCGGAGCTCGACCAGACCCCTCTGGGCCTCGTTCCCACGGGCGAGGGCTGGTTCGTGCTCAACGCACGCAAGGCCAGGTGGGTGCGCAGCGAGGACCGAGGACAGGACACCGATCTCGAAGGACGCCAGGAGTTCAAAGGGCTCGGCTTCCGCATCCAGGTCCTCGCACCCGGGCAGCACGCCCTCTACCACCGGGAGCGCGGCCAGGAGGGCTTCCTCGTCCTCTCCGGCGAGTGCATCCTCCTCATCGAGGGGGAGGAGCGACGGCTGAAGGCCTGGGACTTCGTTCACTGCCCGCCGTGGACCGAGCACGCGTTTGTCGGCGCGGGCGACGGGCCGTGCGTGATCGTCATGGCCGGCAGCAGGGTGGGCGGCTTCGAGGTCGTCTACCCCGTCAACGCGCTGGCCGCCGAGCACGGGGCGAGTGCCCGCGAGGAGACGTCCAAGCCCGAAGAGGCGTACGCCCACTTCGGACCGGAGGATGGTCGGCCTACGAGACCGGCTGGTTGCCGGGGGACGCGGTCTGATGGTTCCCGAGCGGACGATGACGACGACCGATGCGGGGATCGTGCCGGCGGGTCCGGGGTGGCACGTCGTCAACGCCCGCGAGGTGCCGTGGCGCGAGCGCGAGGGACTCGGTCGCTGGTCGGACATCGAAGGCGAACGTCAGTTCGAGCAACTCGGTTTCCAGATCTCTGTCCTCTATCCCGGCGTACCCGCGTGCATGTACCACGGGGAGTCCGACCAGGAGGACTTCCTCGTCGTCTCCGGCGAGTGCGTCGCGATCGTCGAAGGCGAGGAGCTCCACCTGAAGCAGTGGGACTTCGTGCACTGCCCGCCGATGACGGAGCACGTCTTCGTCGGCGCCGGCGACGGGCCGTGCGTGATCGTCATGGTCGGAACGCGCTCCGAGGACGGCACGATCATCTATCCCGTCAACGAGGTGGCGGCGATGCACGGCGCGAGCGTCGAGGTGGAGACGCCGAGTCCGCCGGAGGCGTACGCGGCCTACCCGCGGCAAGAGCCGTCCGTATACCGCAGCGGCGACCTCCCGGACCTCTAGCCATGGCTTCCGAGGCGAAGCTCGAGAAGACGGAGGCCGGCCTCGTCCCGGAGGGGGAGGGCTGGTTCGTGCTGAACGCGCGAGACGTGGCGTGGTGGCGCGAGCGATGAGCGCGGGCCAGGCGACCGACGTTCGAGGGCAAGCCTGGGTTCTCGCAGCTCGGCTTTCACGTCGAAGTGCTCGAGCCCGGCCAGCCGAACTGCATGTACCACGGTGAGTCGCGTCAGGAGGGCTTCCTCGTCCTCTCGGGCGAGTGCATCGCGATCGTCGAGGGCGAGGAGCGGCAGCTGAAGGCCTGGGACTTCGTCCACTGCCCGCCGTGGACGGAGCACGTGTTCGTCGGCGCGGGTGACGGGCCGTGCGTGATGGTCATGGTGGGCAAGCGAGGGAAAGGTGGCGAGATCCTCTACCCCGTGAACGAAGCGGCGGTGCGGCACGGCGCGAGCGTCCTCGAGGAGACGACGAAGCCGGACGAGGCGTACGCGCGCTTCCCCGATGCGGAGCGGACTGTGTATCGCGAGGGCTGGCTTCCGGTGACGGTGCCGGAGGCGAAGGCTCGACGCTCTTCCGGAGGGCCTGGGCGCCGAGGGTGCGGGCTGGTTCGTCCTCAACGCGCGCGGCGCCCGTTGGTGGGAGCGCCGTGGGCTCGGCCGGTGGGCTGATCTGGAAGGTGACGGCGACTTCGAGCAGCTCGGCATCCGGATCGCCGTCCTCGAGCCAGGACAGCCGACCGGCATGTACCACGGCGAGGCAGGCCAGGAGGACTTCCTCGTCGTCTCCGGCGAGTGCACCCTCGTGATCGAGGGCGAGGAGCGGCGGCTCCGAGCGTGGGACTTCGTCCACTGCCCGCCCTGGACGAAGCACGTCTTCGTCGGAGCCGGCGAGGGGCCGTGCGTGATCGTCACGGTTGGGCGCGCGGACCGCTGGTCGCGAGCTCGTCTACCCCGTGAACGAGATCGCGGCGAAGCACGGCGCGAGCGTCGAGCAGGAGACACCCCAGCCGAGCGAGGCCACGCGCCCTACCCGCGCGATCCGCCGTTCCAGCGCTACCGCGAGGGCGACCTGCCCGAGCTCTAGCTCTCGGGCCCGAGCTGCTTCGCGAGTGACTTCGGCGCCTGGATCAGCCAGGCGTCCTCGATCCGCTCGCGCAGCTCCTTCTCGTCGATCGCCTCGAGGTGCACGAGCACAGCCGGATAGCCGACGTAGTGCGGCGTCTCGAAGTAGAGATCGGGACGGCCCTCGAGCATCAGCGGCTTCTCGTCGCGGTCGACGCGGATCGCGAGCGTGCCGCCGTCGCGCTCGCGGCTCTTCCAGGCGAAGCCCTTGCCACGGACGCGGAACGACGGCCGGTCGCCTTCGACCTCCTCGACCTCGGGTAGCGCGAGCGCGATCTTGCGCACCGTCTTCCACGTCGCCACGATCCGAGCGTAGCGCTGGCGGTCGTAAGATCGCCGTGTGGCGGCTCTCGATCTCTTCCTCGAGCTGGCGGCGATGCCGAGCCCTCCGGGCGAGGAGCGAGCGGTCGCCGACCGCGTGACGGCGGAGCTCGAGTCGCTCGGCCTCAGCGTCTCGGAGGACGATACGGGACCGAGCATCGACTCGACGATGGGCAGCCTGCTCGTCCGGCTCGAGCCGACCGCGCAGGGACGCCGATCCTCCTCTGCGCGCACCTCGACACGGTGCCGCCCGAAGGGCCGATCGAGCCCGTCGTCGAGGACGGCATCGTGCGGAACGCCGGCGGGACGATCCTCGGCGCGGACAACAAGGCAGCCGTCGCCGCGATGATCGAAGGTGGCGCGGCGCGTGCTCGCGGAAGGGCGGCCGCACGCAGGCCTCGAGCTCGTCTTCACCGCGAAGGAGGAGGTCGGGCTTCGTGGCGCGTACGCCTTCGACCGGAGCCGGCTCCAGGCCGAGATCGGGTACGTGTACGACCAGGCGGCGCCGATCGGCGAGATCATCCTCGGGGCGCCGTCGGCCGTCGCGCTCGAGGTGAAGTTCCGGGGTCGCTCGGCCCACGCCGGGATGGCGCCTGAAGAGGGGCGCTCGGCGATCGCCGCCGCCGCCCGCGCGATCGCCGACCTGCGGCTGGGCGGCGATCGATCCCGAGACGACGGCCAACGTCGGAGTGATCGAGGGCGGGTCTGCGCGCAACATCGTCCCCGAGCGCTGCACGTTCCTCGCCGAGGCTCGCAGCCACGACGAGGCGAAGCTCGCGGATCTCGTCCGGGAGATCGAGGAGAGTTGCGCGTTCGCTGCCTCCGTCGCCGAGTGCGAGCTGGACGTCCGCACCGACCGCAGCTACCGCGCGTATCGCTTCCGCAAGACGGATCCCGTCGTCTTGCTGGCGGTGACCGCGCTCGAGCGATGTGGGTTCACGCCGTCCTTCGCGCTGACCGGCGGAGGTGCCGACGCGAACGTCTTCACCGAGCGCGGTCTCGCCATGCGCCGTGCTCGCGAACGGCATGGCGGAGATCCACACGCCGAACGAGCACATCGCCGTCGCCGACATCGAGACGATGGTCGACGTCACGCTTGCTCTTCTCGATGCCGCTGTCGCTTAGGCGCGGGCGCGTCACGGCGATCGGCGAGTCGCTGCCCGAGCTCGTCCGCTGCGAGGTCGACGGCGCAGCCGTGCATCGCGTACCCGCGGCTGACGGGGCCGGTCGAGGAGGGCGACGAGGTGGTCGTGAACGCCCAGGCGCGCGAGCTCGGGCTCGGCTCGGGCGGCTTCGACGTCCTCGTCGTCAACCTGACGCGCGGGCTCGGCCTCGCCCCGAGCCCGGAGCGCACGTGATGAAGCTCCCCTACACGCCGCTGCAGCACGCGACCGCTCCACGCCGAAGAGCCGGCGCCACTCCCGGAGCTCCCTCGCCGGGATGCCGGTCGTCTGCTGCTCGCTGCACAGCCAGCTCGCGCCCGTCTGCGCCGGGATCGGCGGCGGCTGCCGCGTCGCGTACCTCCAGCTGCCCGGCGGTGCGCTGCCGGTCTCGCTCTCGGACGCCGTACGCGCGCTGAAGACGCGCGGGCTGGCTCGAGACGCCGTTGCCGTGGCGCCGTGCGTCGACGGGGATGTGCCCTGCGTGTCACGGCCGTCGGCGCGCTCGCCTGGGCGAAGGGCGCGGCTACGACGTGGCCGTGTGCGGCATCGGGCCGGGCATCGTCGGGACGGGCACGTCCCTCGGCCACGGAGGCGCTCGCCGCGGCGGAGGCCGTCAACGCCGCGGCGTCGCTCGGCGGGGACCCGATCCTCGCTGAGCGCATATCGGAGGGCGACGAGCGCGAGCGCCACCGCGGCGTCTCTCATCACACGGGCGCGGCGCTGGCGGCAGCCCGCGCGAAGTGCGCGTCGCGACCGAGGACGACGCGGAGGGCTGGAAAGAGGCCTGCGAAGGCCTTCCGCTCTCGCACATGGGACGCGGGCCGGACGAGGATCCCGCCTTCTTCGCGGCCGCCTTGCGCTGCCGGTCGCGTTGCTGTGCGGCTCGCTTTGACCGGTTGAGACGGGACGCGGCCAAAGAAGCTGCGGGGACAGTCACAGGGACAGTCGCGTGTGACAGTCGCTGCGACTGTCCCCTGTCGGCGCAGCCGTTGTACGTTTCGGAGATGGAAGAGCGGAAGCTCGGCCCGGTGATCGGGCTCGGGACGTCGAGGACGTTCAAGGGCGACCGGGCGCTGGCCCGGGACGTCGTCTCGGCGGCGCTCGGCTCAGGCACGCGCGTGATCGACACCTCGCCGATGTACGGCGAGGCGGAGGAGTCGCTCGCCTACGCGCTCGACGGCCAGCGCGAGGGCGCGACGCTCGCGACGAAGATCTGGGCCGAGACCCTCGACGAGGTCGCGAGCAGTACGCACGGCAGCTCGACTGGTACGGCCACGGTCGACGTCGAGCAGATCCACAACCTCGTCAACTGGCGGGAGCACCTCGAGTGGATCGAGGCGGAGCGCGACGTCGGCCAGGATCGGGGTCGTCGGCCTCACGCACTGGCAGGCGTCGTCGCTTCCCCGGGCTCGAGCGACGCGCTCGAGACGCGCCGCTTTCGCAGGTGCAGCTGCCGTACAACCCGCTCGAGCGAGACTGCGAGCGGAGCTCCTGCCGCTCGCCGAGGAGCTCGGCCTCGCGGTGATCGTCATGCGGCCGTTCGGCGACGGCGACCTCCTGCAACGGTGGCCGTCGGCCGAGGCGCTGGTACCGCTACGCCCGTTCGGCATCGAGACGTGGCCGCAGGCGCTCCTCAAGTGGGTCCTGTCTGACGAGCGGATCGACGTCGCGATCCCCGCCACGAAGCACCCCGAGCGCACGCGCGAGAACGCCGCCGCCGGCTCGCCGCCGTGGCTCGGAGAGGCCGAGCGGGACTACGTCGGCGAGCTCGCTCGAGCGTCGCGTTAGGCTTCCCGCGCCTCATGAGGATCGGCGTCGTCAAGGAGATCAAGGCCGACGAGTACCGGGTCGCGCTGACGCCGGCCGGCGCGCGCGAGCTCGTCGCAGCGCGGTCACGAGGTGCGTCGTCGAGACGGGCGCGGGCGAGGGGAGCGCCTTCCCGGACGCCGCCTACGAAGGCGGTCGGCGCGCGCATCGCGGCGGTCGACGACGTCTGGCGCACCGCCGAGCTCGTGCTCAAGGTGAAGGAGCCGATCGCCGGCGAGTACGGCCGCCTGCGCGACGGGCTCGTCCTCTTCACGTACCTCCACCTCGCCGCCGACGAGCCGCTGACGCGGGCGCTCGTCGACTCGCGGCGTCGACGGCCGTCGCCTACGAGACCGTCGAGACCGACGATCGCCGCCTGCCGCTGCTCGCGCCGATGAGCGAGGTCGCCGGCCGGCTGGCGACCGCAGATGGGCGCGCTGGGCGCTCGAGAAGCCCCAGGCGGCCGCGGCATCCTGCTCGGCGGCGTTGCCGGGCGTGCCGCCCGCGAAGGTGCGTCGTCATCGGCGGCGGCATCGTCGGCTACAACGCGGCGCTGATCGCGGTCGGCATGCAGGCGGACGTCTCGATCGCTCGACAGGTCCGTCGAGCGCATGCGCGACCTCGAGATGATGCTCGACGGCCGCATCACGCTGCGCGATGTCGACGCGGCTCCAGATCGAGGAGTCGCGTGCGGACGCCGACCTCGTGATCGGCGCCGTGCTGATCCCGGGCGCGCGCGCGCCGAAGCTGATCACGCGCGAGATGCTGGCGCCGATGAAGCCGGGCTCGGTGCTCGTGGACGTCGCCATCGACCAGGGCGGCTGCATCGAGACCTCGCGGCCGACGACGCACTCCGAGCCGACCTACGTCGTCGACGACGTCGTCCACTACTGCGTCGCCAACATGCCGGGCGCGGTGCCGATCACGTCGACGAAGGCGCTGACGAACGTGACGCTGCCGTACGTCGAGGCGATCGCGAGGCACGGCCTTGCGGCGGCCGTCGCGAAGACCACGGCGCTCGCGCGCGGCGTCAACGTGCTCGACGGGAAGGTGACGTACGAAGCCGTCGCCGAGGCGCACGGCCTCGACTACGCACCGCTCGCCTAGCTCTGCGTCAGCCTGTCGGCGGGCTCGTCTTGAACGACTTGCTCGGCGAGACCTTGACGACCACCCACGTCACGCCGGCCGCGAGCCCGATGATCGTCGGGATGAAGAGGAGGACGCCGAGGAGGCCGAGGGCGGTGCTCACGAGGCTCATACAATAGCCGCATGCCTCGCGCGTGCGTGATCGTGCTGGACGCCGTGCGGCGCGGGCGCGCTGCCGGACGCAGCGGAGTTCGGAGACGACGGGTCGAACACGCTCGGCAACGTCGCGCGCGCCGTCGGCGGGCTCGACCTGCCGAACATGGAGGCGCTGGGCCTCGGCAACGTCGCGGATCTCGAAGGCGTGGCCGCCGATGCCGGGCGCGCCCGCGGTCGCCGGCCGCCTGCTCGAGCGCTCGAAGGGCAAGGACACGACGATCGGGCACTGGGAGATGATGGGCATCGTCACGCCGCAGGCGCTGCCGACCTACCCGCACGGCTTCCCGCACGACGTGATCGACCCGTTCATGCACGAGACGGCGCGCGGCGTGCTCGGCAACAAGCCGGCGTCCGGGACGGAGATCATCCAGGAGCTCGGCGAGGAGCATCAGCGAGACCGGCAAGTGGATCGTCTACACGTCGGCCGACTCGGTCTTCCAGATCGCGGCGCACGAGGAGACGATCCCGCTCGAGGAGCTCTACGAGGGCTGCCGTGCGGCGCGCGGAGATCCTCATCGGCAAGCACGCGGTCGGGCGCGTGATCGCGCGGCCGTTCATCGGCGAGCCCGGGAACTACGAGCGGACGCCGAACCGCCACGACTTCTCGCTCGAGCCGAGGCGGCCGAACTACCTGACGCTCGTGCGCGAAGCCGGCGGCAGAGGTGCACGGCGTCGGGAAGATCCCCGACATCTTCGCCGGCCTCGACATGGACGCCGAGCACCCGACGAAGTCGAACGTCGAGGGGATCACGACGACGGAGCAGCTGCTGCGCGACATCGACTCGCGGCTTCGTGTTCGCGAACCTCGTCGAGACCGACATGCTCTGGGGCCACCGCAACGACCCGGAGAACTTCCATCGCTGCCTGCAGGACTTCGACCGCCGCCTTCCCGACCTGCTCGACGCGCTGCGCGCCCGGCGACCTGCTGATCGTCACCTCCGACCACGGCTGCGACCCGACGACGCCGTCCACGGACCACTCGCGGGAGTACGCGCTGCTCCTCTGCTACGTCCAGGGCGAGAACGCCGCGGGCCAGATCCACGAGGGCGAGTTCGGCGACGTCGGCGCGACGGTGAACCTCTGGCTCGGCGGCAAGGCCGCGTCGCGGCGCCTGGCCGGCACGCCGATCGTCGAGCCCTAGCGTCGGCGTGATCCGCCCGGCCGAGCTGATCGAGCGCAAGCGGCGACGGCGACGAGCTGGCCGCCGGACGAGCTCGCGCGAGCTCGTCCTCGGCTACGCGCGCGGCGAGGTGCCCGACTACCAGATGGCCGCGTTCCTGATGGCCGTCTGCTTCCGCGGCCTGACCTCTGCGGAGACGTTCGCGCTGACGGACGCGATGATCCGGAGCGGCGAGACGATCGACCTGCACGGCGCGCTCGGGCGCAAGGTCGTCGACAAGCACTCGACCGGCGGCGTCGGCGACAAGACGTCGCTCGCGGTCGGCCCGATCGTCGCGGCCTGCGGCGTCCCGTTCGGGAAGATGAGCGGCCGCGGCCTCGGCCACACGGGCGGGACGCTCGACAAGCTCGAGTCGATCCCTGGCTTCCGCGTCGAGCTCTCCGTCGAGGAGCTCATCGCGCAGGTGCAGCGACGTCGGCATCGCGATCATCGGCCAGACCGCCGACCTCGTCCCGGCCGACAAGCTGCTCTACGCCCTCCGCGACGTGACGGCGACCGTCGACGAGGTCTCGCTGATCGCGGCGAGCATCATGTCGAAGAAGATCGCGGGAGGCGCCGATGCGATCGTCCTCGACGTGAAGGTGGGCGACGGCGCGTTCATGAAGACGCTGGACGATGCACGCGAGCTCGCGCGAGGCGATGCTCTCGCTGGGGCAGGAGGCGGGACGCGAGACGGTCTGCGTGCTGACGCGACATGGACCAGCCGCTCGGGCAGGCGGTCGGGAACGCGCTCGAGATCCGCGAGGCGCTCGCGACCGTGCGCGGCGACGGGCCGCCCGACTTCACCGAGCTCGTGCTCTCGGCCTGCGCGCACCTGTTGGCGCTTTCCGATCTCGGCGTGGATGAGGCCGAGGGCCGGCGGCGGGCGGAGGCTGCCGTCGCGGACGGTTCCGCCGCGGATGTATGGGAGCGCTGGATCGCCGCGCAGGGTGGGGATCCTGACGAGGCTGCGCTGCCCGCCGCGCCGGTCGTCCGGGAGGTGCTCGCGCCGGCGGACGGCTTCGTGACGCGGCTCGGCGCCATCGCGATCGGGCTAGCGGCAATGCACCTCGGCGCAGGACGCCAGTCGAAGGACGACGAGATCGACCATGCGGTCGGCGTCGTCTGTCGGGTGAAGCGCGGTGATCACGTCGTCGACCGGCGACGTCCTCGCAGAGATCCACGCGCGGGACGAGGCATCTGCCGACGGTTGCCGTCGACGAGGTGCTGGCCGCCTACGAGCTCGGCGACACGGCGCCGCCGGACCGCGGCATCGTGCTCGAGACGATCGCCTGAGCGATGCCGGAGCTGCCGGAGGTCGAGACGTACCGCACGGCGCTCGAGCCGCGCCTCGTCGGCCGGACGTTCCGGCACGTCGAGATCCTCGACCCGCGGCTGACGCGGCCGATCGATCCGGTCGAGGTCGCGGCGGAGCTCGAGGGAGAGCGCGTCGCGTCGGTCGACCGGCGCGGCAAGTACCTCGTCGTGCGCTTCGAGAGCGGTCTCGCGCTGCTCGTCCACCTGCGGATGACGGGCGGCTTCCCCGACGGGGAGGCGTCCCACGTGCGCGCGTCCGTCGAGCTTTCGGGCGCCGGCCGTCTCCGCTATCGCGACGTACGCCGCTTCGGCACGTGGCTGGTGCTGTCGCCGGACGAGCTCGATGCGTATCTCTCCGAACGGCTTGGCCGGGAGCCGCTCGAGCGCGGGTTCGACTCGCGGTATCTCGCCGCGAAGCTCGGCGCGAGGCGCGCGCCGGTCAAGGCGCTCCTCCTCGACCAGCGAGTCGTCGCCGGGCTCGGGAACATCTATGCGGACGAGGCGCTCTGGTGGGCGCGAATCCATCCGCTCCGGCCCGGGAACGACCTGACTGCAGAGGAGGTTCGCGCGCTGGCGCGGGGCGTGCGGACCGCAATCCGCCGAGGCATCGAGCGTCAGGGCGCTGACCTCGGCGACGGTGCGTACACGATCGGGGCGATGCAGGACGAGTTCCGGGCGTACGGACGGACGGGCGAGCCGTGCCGGCGCTGCCGGACGCCGATCGAGAAGACGCGGGCGGGCGGCCGCGGGACGCATTTCTGTCCCACGTGCCAGCGGTGACTGGCCCCGCCTGGCCCCCAGCCGGAACGGCCAGCGGCCGCTCTAGACTGCCGTGATGGCGGGGAGGAGCGTGACTACCGAGGCAGTTGTCCTGCGCTCGCTTCGGTTCGCAGAGGCCGACCGCATCCTCCATCTCTACACGGCGGACCGCGGCCGTGTCGGCGCGATCGCAAAGGGCGCGCGCAAGACGCGATCCCGCTTCGGCGGCCGCCTCGAGCCCCTGTCGCATGTCGAGCTCGTGCTCCATCACGGCCGCGGAGAGCTCGCGACCGTGACGGGCGCGTCCCTGGTCCGCTCTCACGCGGCGACGCGAGACGACACACACCGGCTCGCCGTCGGCCTGATCGGGGCAGAGGCAGTGCTCCGGCTCTTTCCCGAGCAGGAGGAGAACGACCGCGTGTTCGTCGCGATCACGCGCTTCCTCGACGCGGTTGACGAGCTCGAGGGAAACGGGCGGCCCGAGCTCGACCCGCTCGGGCTCGCTTTCCAGCTCAAGCTGCTGTGGCTTGCCGGCTATCTCCCGCACACGGGCAGCTGCGCGGAGTGCGGCGCGGACTGTCCGATCACGGCGTTCTCGCCGCGCGCGGGCGGCGTCGTCTGCCGGGACTGTGGCGCAGGCTCGCTCGCCCTCTCGCCCGAGGGCCTGCACGCGATCGACCTGCTCCTCCGCAGCCCGCTTGCCGACGCGCGAACGGCTGAGCTGACTCCGCGCGGCGCCCGCGAGGCGCTCTCCGTCGTTTCTGCGTCGTACGAGCACCACGGCGGCTTTCGCTTACGCACGCTCTCAGCGTAATTTCCGTTCACGGGCAGGTTGCACGAGCCGACCCTGGCCGCGAAGATGGCGAATGTGGACGATGGCCAGGTTGACGAGCTCCGCCGGTGGGCGGACGGCCTCTCGACCGATCCCCGTCCCGAGGTGAAGGCTGCGGCGAAGGCGATCACGATGCTGGCGGACAACCTCAACGCCGCGCGGAGCCAGCTCCTCGAGGAGCGGATGATCCGCGAGGCGCTCGAGGATCAGGACGAGAAGGACGCCTCGGAGCTCGAGCACGACCTGCGCTCCCGGCTACGCGCCCGACTCGCGAGGTCTAAGCGGGCGTGAAGGACGCACAGAGCATCCCGTAGTACGTCGGCGCCTCGTACGAGAGCAGGTCGGCCTGCCACCCGTCGCCGAGCGCGCCGTGGAGCATCAGCAGCTGCCACCAGCTGTCTGCGGCGGCCCGCTCGACGAACGCCGGGTCGAGCGCGAGAAGCTCCTCGAGACGGTTGCCGCCGACGATCGCGGAGATCGCGCCGTCGTACTCAGCGGATGCAGGGTCATAGCCGTACGGCCCGTCCGCGTCGTGGCAGTGGCCGTGATCGGCGCTCGCTACGAAGACGACGCGGCGATCGGAGTGGCCGACGGCGGCTGCGATCGCGCGACCCGCGTCCACGTGCGCTTCAGGCGATAGATCGCGCGCCGGGCTGACGACGACCGCGGGCAGCGGAGGAGTCGCACGCCCGCCGAGGTGCCAGAGCGGGATCAACGTGCCCCAGTCCATCGGCATCGCCGCCTCGTCGATCCGGTTGCCGCCGTAGCTGACCCCGACGGTCGGCACGCCGGCGTCGTGCAACGCCTCGAGCACGAGGCCGGCCAGCTCCCGATCTGTGGCTGCCTCGAGCGCGATCGTGCGGCCGTCTGTCCCGGCGACAGCCCCTTCGAGAGCGCCGGCGACGACGACCGCCATCGCGCCCTCCACGTGGACGTTGTGCGGTGTGACGACGACGACCGTGTCCGGCTCGGCGGCTGCCGCGCGGCGACCGAGCTCTTCGAAGGCCTCGCGTGTCGCCGCTGCGAGCTCGAGCTCGTCGTCCGTGCACGTCTCTGTGACCGCGATCGGCCCGTGAGGACAGATGGCGCCGAACACGATCGTGCCCATCGAGGGAGGACGCTATCGTCCCCGTCGATGAGGCGCGGGCTCCCCGGTGGCTACGAGCTCGACGACGACGTCGCCCGCATCGACATCGACGCAGTGCACCGGTATCTCTCAGAGGAGTCCTACTGGGCGGCGGGACGACCCCGTGAGGTGGTCGAGGACCTCGTCCGCCGTGCGTCGCGGGTCGTGGGCCTGTATTACAGCGGCCTCGGGGACAGGATTAATCCTGTCCCCGAGACAGTTTCCCACCAGGTGGGCTTCGCGCGCGTCTTTTCGGACGGCCATACGCTCGCGTATCTGGCGGACGTCTACGTGCTGCCGGAGCATCGCGGGGACGGGCGTGGCGTCGAGCTCGTCCGCGAGGCGGTGGAGGGCGGCGACCTCGCCCCCGTGCGCTGGCTGCTGCACACGAAGGACGCGCACACGCTCTACGAGCGGTTCGGCTTCGGGCCGCCGTCGGAGCGAGTGATGGAGCGCAGCCCTGGCTGATCGGCGGACCCGCGCTCTCACGATGGCGCTCGCTGTCGGTGTCGCGGTCGCGTTCGCCGACTCGTCGATCGTGGTCCTCGCGCTCCCCGACCTGTACGGGGAGTTCGACACGACGATCACCGGCGTCTCCTGGGTGATCACGTCGTACAACGTCGTCGTTGCGGTCGTCGCCTTCTGCCTCGTCCCCTTCGCCCGCCGGCTCCAGCCGTCGGTCGCCGGAGCGATCGGGGTCGTCGTCTTCGCCGCTGCGTCGGCCGGCTGCGCCGCATCGTGGGAGCTCGACGTGCTGATCGGCTTCCGCTGCCTCCAGGGCGCGGGCGGCGCGCTGATGCTCGTCTCGGCGCTCCGAGGGCTTGGCGCGCTACGCGGGCTCTGCCGAGCGGGGCGCGGTGCTCTGGACGACCGCCGGGACGCTCGGCGCCGCCGCGGGGCCGGCTCTCGGTGGAATCCTGACGCAGCTCTTCGACTGGCGCGCGATCTTCGCCGTCCAGGTGCCGCTCGCGCTCGTCGCGCTCGCGGCGATGCTCGACCAGCGGGTCAAGAGCCTCCCGCAGGAGCCGGCGACAGGCAACGAGCGGCCGCATGCAATTGCCGCCGACACCGGGCTCGGCCTCGTCTACGGCGCGCTCGTCGGCGCCCTCTTCCTCTCCGTGCTGCTCGTGATCACCGTCTGGTCGACGCCGCCGGCGCTCGGCGCGGTCATCGTCACCGCGCTGCCCGCTGCCGTGCTCGCCGTCAGGCCGCTGGCCGCGCGGCTCTCCACGCGCACGGGCGCGATGGGCGGATCGGCGCTGCTCGCGGGCGGCCTCGTAGCCCTCGCCCTCCTCCCGCGTGTGAGCAACGGCCTCGTCGCGCTCGCGCTGGCGTTCTGCGGCGCCGGCCTCGGCCTGGCCGTGCCGGCGCTGACCGGCACGGCCCTCGACGCGACCGGCCGCGCGACGCGTAGCGGCCTCATCACCGTCGGCGCGAGGCATGCTGGGCTCGTGCTCTCGCTCGCGCTGATTGCGCCGTTGCTCTCGAACACGCTCTCCGGGAGCGACGACAAGGCGCTCCGTGCCGGCGCTCAGGTCGTGCTCGAGGGCGACATCCCGCTCCAGCAGAAGGTGCCGATCGCGTTCGACCTCCGAAAGGCGCTCGCCGCTGCTAAGCAGGGCGAGGTGCCCGACCTCGGCGAGCCGTTCGACAAGCGAGGCGCCGCGACGGACGCGAAGCTGCGCTCGCTCCGCGACGAGCTGGTCAACAAGCTCGAGAGCGTCGTCACGCGGGGGTTCCGCTCGTCGTTCGCACTGTCGGCGCTCTTTGCCCTGATCGCGATCCTTCCGGCCTCGCGCCTGAGGAGGAGCGTGTGAAGGCGCGCCGCGTGCTGCTCGCGCTGCTCGCCGCCGTCGGCGTGCTGATCGTGTGCGAGCTCGCCTTCGGCGCGCTCGACTTCGGGGAGACGACGATCGGCGATGCGTGCACGACGAGCGCCAGCTTCGACGGGAGTGGCGTCGACGGCGCCGTGCAGCGCTTCGCCCTGTCCGCGATCAGCGGCGCTGCGTGCGAGCTGGGGGTCAGCCGCGAGGAGCTCGTGCTCTCGCTCGTCCCGTCGGCGGGGGGACCGTGCGCTGGGACAAGGCGACGATCAACCGGGCGCTCCGCCACGGCATCGAGCGAGCGTCGACAGGACACGGCCGGGAACGGCCTGCTCGGAGGCGTCGTCTCCGCTTTGCTCGACAAGATCCTCGCCGACCCGCTCGCATGGTTGCTAGGCCAGGCAGGCGAATAGCATCCCTCGCGTGGCGCTGAGCTACCAGGAGATGATCGCGGCGCTCCAGGACTACTGGGCGAAGCAGGGCTGCGTGATCATGCAGCCGTACCACACGGAGCTCGGTGCGGGGACGGCCAATCCGGCGACGTTCCTCCGCTCGCTCGGCCCGGACCCGTGGAAGGTCGCGTACGTCGAGCCGTGCATCCGACCGACCGACGGGCGTTACGGCGAGAACCCGTACCGATTCCAGCACTACTACCAGTACCAGGTGCTCTTGAAGCCGGCGCCCGACGACGTGCTCGATCTCTACCTCGGGTCGCTCTCAGCGATCGGCATCGACCTCGTGCGCCACGACGTGCGTCTCGTGGAGGACGACTGGGAGCAGCCGTCGATCGGCGCCTGGGGCCTCGGCTGGGAGGTCTGGTGCGACGGCATGGAGATCACGCAGTTCACGTACTTCCAGCAGGTCGGGGGCATCGAGCTCGACGTGATCCCGGCGGAGATGACGTACGGGCTCGAGCGGCTCGCGATGTTCCTTCAGGAGAAGCGGAGCGCGTTCGAGCTCGAGTGGGCGCCGGGCGTGACGTGGGGAGACGTCTATCGCGAGTCGGAGCGCCAGTGGTCGACGTACAACTTCGAGGACGCGCCCGTCGACGTGCTCGTTCGCCGCTTCGGCGAGCACGAGGAGGAGTGCCGCCATCTGATCGAGCGGAGGCTGCCGCTGCCCGCGTACGACCAGGTGCTCAAGTGCTCGCACGCGCTGAACCTGCTCGACGCGCGCGGCGCCGTCTCGGCGACGGAGCGCGCCGCATACATCCTGCGCGCGCGAAACCTGACCCTCAAGGTCGCAAAGCTCTACCTGGAGATGCTCGATGCCGAGCCTGCTGGTTGAGATCGGCTGCGAGGAGCTTCCGGCCGCTGCCTGCTACGAGGCCGAGGCGCAGCTGCGCGACCACGTGCGCGCAGCCCTCGGGCTCGAGCCGACGCAGGTCTTCGTCTCGCCCCGGCGCGTTGCCTTCCTCGTCGAGGACGCGCCGGCCGAGTCTGC
Source organism: uncultured Actinomycetes bacterium (assembly GCA_963826585.1). Lineage (GTDB taxonomy): Bacteria > Actinomycetota > Thermoleophilia > Gaiellales > Gaiellaceae > PALSA-612. The sequence continues at coordinate 265,321 of CAWGXP010000001.1, read as the reverse complement.
GCCGACGTGGGTCTCCGGCCCGCCGCCGAGTGCGCCGGACACGGCGAAGGAAGGCTTTGCGCGCAAGCACGGCGTTGCAGCAGGTTCCCTCGAGGAGCGTGACGGCCGGCTCGGCGTCGAGCTACCCGGGCGGCCGCTGGCCGAGGTCGTGAAGGAGCAGCTCGACGAGCTCGTCTTCGGGCTTTCCTTCGCGAAGTCGATGCGGTGGAGCGACGACGGTAGGCGCTTCTCGCGCCCCGTCCGCTGGGTGCTCGTCAAGCTGGACGGCGAGACGATCGCCGGCCAGTCTTCGTTCGGGCGCCGATTCGTCTCCGGAGCAGTCGACGTGCCGACGGCCTCTGCCTATCCCGCGGCGCTGCGCGCGGCCGGCGTCGAGCCTGACCAGAACGAACGACGCCGGCGGATCGTCGAGGGGCTCGACGAGCTCGGGACGGCCGAGGACCCACTCGGCAAGCTCGACGAGGTCGTGCACATGTCCGAGTGGCCGGTCGTGCTCGAGGCGACATTCGACGAGGCGTTCCTCCGGCTTCCGCGTCGTGTGATCGACACGGCGATGCAGGCGCACCAGCGCTATTTCCCGCTCGGTGGCAACCGCTTCGCGCTCGTCACGGCGGGCGGCGAGCCGGAGCTGATCGTGCCCGGCTACGTCCGCGTGCTCGAGGGCCGCCTCGACGATGCGGCATTCACGTTCGATCGTGATGTCGCCGTCGGGATCCACGAGATGGCGGGCAGGCTCGGGCAGATCACGTTCTTCGAGGGCGGCGGCACCCTCGCCGAGAAGGCAGAGCGCCTCGTGGGAATCGTCGACAAGCTCGGGGGCGACGAGAACGCGCGCCGGGCGGCGTCGCTCGCCAAGGCCGATCAGGCATCCGAGCTCGTGCGGGAGTTCCCGACGCTCGAGGGCGCGATCGGCGGCGAGTACGCGCGGCTCGCCGGCCTGCCGGATGACGTCTGCGCGGCAATCGCGGAGCACTACCTCCCGGACGGAGCGGACGCAGCGCTCCCGCTTACCGAGGCGGGCAAGATCCTCTCCGCGGCGGACAAGATCGACACGCTGGCCGTCTCGTTCGGCCTCGGCCACCGGCCGACCGGCTCGCGCGATCCGTACGGCCTGCGCCGGGCGGCGATCGGCCTCTGCCGGCTCGCCGTCGACGGCGACGTCGCTGTCCCGCGGTCGCTGCTCGACGACGACGTGCGTGACTTCGTCGAGGAGCGGCTCGAGGGCTATCTCGATGTACCGGTCGAGTACGTCCGGGCTGCGCGCGCCTCCGACGAGCCCGACCTGGGCGCCGTCGCCGAGCTCGCCACCTGGCTTGCAGGCCAGGAGCTCTCGACCGTGCACGAGGTCTACGTCCGTGCGAGCCGCATCGTCGGAACAGCGGCCGACGAGAAGCCGGTCGACGACGCCCTGCTCGCCGACGAGGCAGAGCGCGAGCTCGTCGCGGCGGTCGACGGCCAGCCGGGTCCGGACGCGAGCCACGACGACGTCCTCGCATGGGCGACATCGCTGGCCCCGGTCGTCGAGCGCTTCTTCACCGACGTCCTCGTGATGGCGGAGGACGAGGCGCTCCGCGCGAACCGCCTCCGGATCCTCAGGGACGTGAAGCGTGCGATCGGCCGGCTCGGCGACCTCGCCGAGATTCCCCTCTAGGGAATCCGCGGGAACCAGAGGCCGCCGAGGAGGCCGGCGCCGATCAGGAGCGCGGCCGCGGCCGCGGCGACGTAGTCGGTCACCTCGCGCGGCGTCTGGTAGCGGCCGATCCGCGACCCGAGCCTCTCGTAGACCTTGTTCAGCCGTGCGCTCGAGACGGCGCCGTAGAACTCGCCGTCGGTGTCGGCGGCGATCTGCTGCAGCGTCTCCGGATCGGGAGGCACCGGGATCGTGCGCGAGAACCCGAAGCGATCGAACGTTACGGTGCCGTCGGGCGTGCCGAGCGCCACCGCGTAGACCGGGATGCGGGCCTCCTTCGCGAGCTGTGCGCCCTCGAACGGCTGCAGGATCCCCTCCGTCTGCGCGCCGTCCGACAGCATGAGGATCGCGGTCACCGGGTGGTCGGGATCGTCGTTCAGCGGTGCCTGCTTGGCCGGCGCCTCGGCGCCGGTCTCGGTTTCGGTCGCGCCACGCGCGAGGTCGACCGATCGGGCGAGGGCGTCGCCGATCGCAGTGCCCCGGCCTGGGTAGAGATAGTCGACCGCGTCGCGCACGACCTGCCGGTCGCGCGTCAGCGGTGCGACCACCTGTGCCTCGGACGAGAACGTGACGACGCCGACGCGATAGCGCTTCGGAAGCTTGTCGAGGAACCGCCGGATGGCCTCCTGTGCCGCCCCCAACCGGGTGGGTGGCACGTCCTTCGCGAACATCGACCCCGAGCTGTCGATCGTCAGGATCACGTTCGCGTCCTCGCGGTGCGCTGCGACGGTCACCTGGGGTCGGGCGAGAGCGAGGAGCGCGGCGGCCAGCGCCAGGAAGAAGAGGGCGGGCGGGACCCAGCGCCGCCATGCGCGGCGCTCGTCGACGACCGAAGCGAGGACGTCGAGGTTGGTGTAGCGGACTGCGTACTTCGCCCGACGGCGCTCGAGCACGACGTAGGCGCCGACGGCGAGCGGCACGATTGCGAGGAGCGGCAGCATCAGAGGCCATTGGAAGCTCACGGCTGTAGAGCTCCTCTCGTGCACACGGCCAGGACCTGGAGCTTCGCCTTGAGCGAGCGGGCGGCACCGCCGAGGTCTGCGCCGGCCACGAGGAGATGGCCGCGTCTGACGAGCGACGAGCGCACGCCTGCGAGCTGCCGCGCGGTCGGTTCCTTGGGAGAGCTGAAGGCGACCGCGTGGGTGAACGAGACGAACCGCTCTCCGGCGGGACAGCGGTTCGTTACACGCTCGATGCGGCGGGTGAACGACACCGTGCGCACGCGCAGCTGGGTTGGGGAGGTGGGCTTGAACGCCGCCGGCGCGGCGGTGACCGTCGGTACGCGGCCCCCGCCAGCGGTCGGGATGCAGCCGACAAACGGCCTGAACGCGGCCGGTCGTGACTTCTGGCCCGAGTACGTACCCGTAAAGACGACCTCGCTTGTCGTCGTCACGCCCGGGTTCACCGGACTGCCGAGCCGGCCCGAGAAGCTCATGTCGATCGCCCGGCTCGTCAGGCGCGCGTCGACGCCGCCGACGATGCTGCCCTTCGGGCACTTCACGTACCACGAGCGTGACGGCGCGCCGTCTGCTGCCGTCGAGGCCGGGATCGTGACCCACGGCCCGGAGACCGGGATGCACACCTGGAGGCCGCGGCACTCGTCCGCGGCGCGCGCGGACGGCGCGGTCAGGATCGTGAGCGTCGCGCCGAGCGCGACGAGCAAGCCTGCCATCCTCACGGGAGCCTCCTGAACCAGCTTGCCGAGAGAGCCCCGCCGACGAGCAGCATGAGGGCGCCGGCCCCGGCGAACGCGACGCTCACCTCGCGCCACTTCTTCTCCTTGCCGACCTGCGACGCGAGATCGGCGTAGACCTGCTGGAGCTGATCGGCCGAGGGCACGGCGAAGAACCTGCCGCCCGTCGTCTGCGCGACCGCCTGCAGCGTGGCCGGGTTCGTCGGCACCTGGACGCGGGCCGTGTATCCGCCCTGCAATGGAACCTCGACGACGCCGTCCTCGGTGCCCAGCGCGACCGTGTTGACATGCACGCCGCGGTTCCGCGCCGTCTGGCTCGCCTGCTGCGCGCTGATCGTCCCTCCGTCCTCCTTGCCGTCCGAGATCAGGAGGACCGTGGTCGGTGTCGGCTTGTCGGCGGGGTCAGTTCGTCCTGCGCCCTGGCCGACCTCGACCGCTCGTGCGATCGCGTCGCCGAGGGCCGTGCCCTGGCCGACGCGGAGCTGGTCCAGGGCTTCGTCGACGAGCGTGCGGTCACGTGACGGAGGTGCCACGACGCGCGCCGTGCTCGCGAAGGAGACGACGCCGATGCGATACGCATCGGGCGCCTTCGCCAGGAAGTCCCGGATAGACCTCTTCGCCGCGTCGAGCCGGGTCGGCGAGACATCCTTGGCCGCCATCGAGCGCGAGGTGTCGACGGCGATCATGATCGTCGCGTTCTCGCGTGGCACCGAGACGTGGGCCTGCGGTCTCGCGAATGCGCAGAGCAACGCGGCGAGCGCGACGAGGAGGACCGCGGGAGGCACGTGACGGAGGCGCCCGGGCTCGCGGTCGACGACGTTCGGTAGCAGGGCAGGCGAGGCGAACCGATCGGCGACACCCGACCGGCGGCGATCGTGCCAGACGTACACGGCCACGACTACCGGCACCGCGAGCAGGGCGAGGAGGTAGAGCGGAGACGCGAAGCTCATCGGCGACGCGACCTCGTTCGCAGGTAGACGGCGAGCGTCCGCAGCCAGTCGCCGGACGTCGAGAGCACGACGTGACCGACGCCGAGGGTGGCGAGCTCCCGCGCGACGTCCTTCCGCTCGGCAGCGGCCGCCCGCGCGTACCGGTCACGGAGGCGCTCGCTCGACGTGTCGACCCTCAGCTGGCGCCCGGTCTCGGGATCGACGAGGCGGAGCGCCCCCACGCTCGGGAGCGTCTCCTCTCGTGGGTCGCGAATCTCCACGGCGACGACGTCGTGGCGCCCGGCGAGCGCGAGCAGGGGACGGCGCCAGTCGCGTGGCCCGCGGAAGTCTGAGATCACCGCCACGAACGCACGCTGGCGGGCGAGCGCGCCCGTCCGGCGGAGCGCCGCCCCGAGGGAGGTCGCGCCGTCGGGCGCGGCGGCCCGGTCTCCGTGAAGGGCGAGGAGAAGCCCGATCAGGGCGGTCCGGCCCTGGCGCGGCGGGACGGTACGAGGCTCGCCGTCGCCGAACGTCAGCACGCCGAGCCGGTTCCCATGACGGCTCGCGACGTGGCCGAGCGCGAGCGCCGCCCCTTCCGCGACGTCCGCCTTGCGTCGCTCAGCCGTCCCGAACTCCATCGACACCGACGTGTCGAGCACGATCCAGCTCACGAGCACGCGCTCTGCGAGCTGGACGCGGACGTGCGGCTCGCCCGTGCGCGCTGTGACGTTCCAGTCGATGTCACGCACATCGTCCTCACCGGCGATGTACGGACGAACCTGGGCGAGCTCGGTCCCTCTGCCGAGCACATGCGCCCGGTGGTCGCCCGAGAGCAGCCCCTCGACGCGCCGCACCACGGTCAGGTCGAGCGCGCGCAGGAGCTGATCCGGGAGCGGCCCGGGGCCCGGCTTCGACGGGGTGCGCTCGACGGTGCTCCAGGGAGCGCTGCTCACGCCACCCGCTCCCTCCCGAGGTCGAGCTGCGGCACCGGCACGGCGGCGATGATCTCGTCGAGCAGGGAGTCCGAGCTCCGCTCCTCGGCCAGCGCCTGGTACGTGAGCACGAGCCGGTGGCGGAAGGCGTCCTTGATCAGCTCTTGGACGTCGCCGACGAGGGCGTAGTCGCGACCGCGGAGCACCGCGAGCGCGCGTGCACCCTGGGTGACGGCGATCGGCCCGCGCGGGCTCGCTCCGAAGGCGATGTAGTCGGCCAGCTGCGGAAGGCCGACGTCGCCCGGGCGGCGGGTTGCGGTGGCGAGCGTGACCGCATAGCTGATCAGGCCGGGATCGACGTAGACATCCCGTACCGCCCGCTGGAGCGCGAGCAGGTCATCCAGCGACAGCGCCTGCTCGAGCTCGGGATGGGCGACGAGCTGCCGGTGCACGACCGTCAACTCCTCGTCGTGGTCCGGATAGTCGACGAGGATCTTCAGCATGAAGCGGTCGATCTGCGCCTCGGGCAGCGGGTATGTCCCCTCGGACTCGATCGGGTTCTGCGTCGCCAGCACGAGGAACGGATCGGGCACCGGGTGCGTCGTCTGGCCGATCGTGACCTGGTGCTCCTGCATCACCTCGAGCAGCGCGGACTGAACCTTGGCGGGAGCGCGGTTGATCTCGTCCGCGAGCAGGAAGTTCGTGAACACCGGTCCGAGGTGTGTGTCGAAGGCTCCCGAGTCCGGCCGGTAGATCCGCGTGCCAACGAGATCCGACGGCACGAGGTCGGGAGTGAACTGGATACGGTTGAACGATCCGCCGAGCACGCTCGCGGCGGTCTTGATGGTGAGCGTCTTGGCAAGCCCGGGAACGCCCTCGATCAGCAGGTGGCCGCCGGCGAGCAGGCAGGTGAGAACCCGCTCGAGCATCTCGTCCTGTCCGGCGATCACGCGCCTGATCTCGAAGAGCGCGCGCTCGAGCATCTCCTTAGCCTCTTGTGGCTCGTACGCGGGCTGTTGCTCGGCAGACTTGGCCACGCGTCCTCCTTCCGTGATCGGGTCTCATCAGTGAAGCACGTCTTGGCTGAGAGTCGCCTGAGAATTCCGGCCGTCGTTCGGACGAGTAGGCTGTGCCGCCGTGAGCTCCCTCGTCTCGCCCGAGCTCGAGCTGCAGGCGATCGCCTGGCGGCGGCACCTGCACTCGCACCCCGAGCTCTCCTTCCAGGAGCACGAGACGTCCGCGTTCCTCTTCGAGCTGATCGGCGGAACGGACGGCATCGAGCTCGAGCGGCCGACCGAGACGAGCGTCGTCGCCCACCTCCGAACCGGACGGCCCGGGCCGACGCTCGCGCTGCGCGCGGACATCGACGCGCTCCCGATCCAGGAGGAGACCGGTCTCGAGTTCGCGTCCGAGAACCCCGGCGTCATGCATGCGTGCGGCCACGACGGGCACACGGCGATGCTGCTCGCGACGCTGAACGCCCTCCACGCCAGGCGCGACGAGCTCGTCGGCGAGATCCGCTTCATCTTCCAGCACGCGGAGGAGCTGCTGCCGGGCGGAGCGCAGGAGCTCGTCAAGGCGGGCGTGATGGACGGAGTCGACCTCGTGGTCGGGGCCCATCTCTTCTCGCTCGACGAGCTGGGGAAGGTCGGCGTCCTGCGCGGGCCGCACACAGCGGCGGCTGACCTGTTCACGATCGAGATCCGCGGCAAGGGCGGTCACGGCGCTGCGCCGCACGAGGCGGTCGACCCCGTCACGGCCGCCGCGCAGGTGATCTCGGGGCTCCAGCACGTCGTCTCGCGTGTCGTCGATCCGATCGAGCGTGCGGTCGTCTCCATCTGCACGGTGCACGGAGGTACGGCCGGGAACATCATCCCCGAGGTGGTCGAGCTGGGAGGGACAGTGCGGACGTTCTCGCCCGAGGTGCGCGACAAGGTGCGCGACGCGATGGAGCGCTTCGCGCAGGGCATCGCCGAGGCGCACGGCGCGACGGCCACGCTCACCTACGACGAGGGCTACGCGTCCGTCGTCAACGACGAGGCGGCATCCGACCTCGTCGAGGCGGCGGTCCGCGAGGAGCTCGGCGAAGAGGCGTTCTTCGAGCCCGACCCGATCATGGGCGGAGAGGACTTCTCGGCCTATATGAGCGAGACTCCCGGCGCGTTCTTCATCGTCGGCGCCGGCGGTGAGGATTACTTCCCGCACCACCACCCGCGCTTCGACTGGGACGAGAGCGCGATGCGAAACGGGATCGCTGTCTTCACGCGCGTCGCTCTCGACTACCTCTCGCCCGACCGCGCTGACGCGGCCGCTGCCGCGAGCACCTCGGCCGCCTGACCCGATTAGGCTCACGGGCGTGAAGACGCCCGTCGAGCTGCACATCGTCTCCGACGCGACGGGCGAGACCGCGACGCGGCTCGTGATGGCGCTCGAGGCGCAGTTCCCGGACGAGACGTTCGACGAGATCCGCCACCCGCGGATCGAGACGGTGGAGGACTTGCAGCTCGCCGTCGAGCGTGCGAAGGGCCGGCCGGCCGTCCTCGTCTACACGCTCGTCCAGCCCGAGCTCCGCGAGGAGATGCGGGTGCTCTGCAGGCGCGCGAGGGTGCACTACTGCGACATTCTCGGTCCGCCGCTCGCGTCGATCGCGAAGGTCTCGGGCACGGGCGCGCAGATGAAAGCCGGCGCGCGGCCGCCGCTGAACTCGGCCTACTTCAAGCGGATGGCGGCGATCGAGTTCGCGGTCAAGTACGACGACGGCCTCGGCGCGGCAGGCCTCCGCGAGGCGGACATCGTTCTCGTCGGCGTCTCGCGCACGTCGAAGACGCCGCTGTCGATGTATCTCGGCTACCTCGGCTACAAGACGGCCAACGTTCCGATCGTCAAGGGCATCGAGCCGCCGGAGGAGCTGTTTCGGCTGTCGCCTGCGAAGGTCGTCGGGCTGACGATCGATGCATCGCGGCTGGCGGAGATCCGCCGTGAGCGAGCGCGTCTGATGCAGGCCTCGCGCGAGAAGTACGCCGGGCTCGTCGAGGTCTACGACGAGCTCGATGAGGCGGCAGCCGTCCACCGCCGCCTCGGCTGCCCCGTGATCGACGTCACGGAGCTGTCCGTCGAGGAGACGGCAGTGCGCGTAGTCCGCCTCGTCGAGCGCCGGAGCCACGAGCTCCAGGCGAGCCCCTCATGACGGACGCGTTCTACGACCCCGGCGCGCAGCAGGCGCGCGCCAGACGTATCCCGATCTGGCGCTGGGCGCTCTGGTTCACTGCTCTCGCGATCGCAATGGTGCTCTTCTACGTGATCCTGACGCCGGTCTGGCTCGGCTTCCGGGGCGCAGCCTGGATGGCCGAGTACCGAGCCCGGCGCAGGAAGCCCGATCAGAATCCGCCTGGCTCGTAGTAGGCGCTGATCGCGGCGCGGCCAAGCGTGCAGCTGAATGGGTGTTGCGACCGCTGGCGCTGTGGGAAGATTCGAGCGTAATGCGCCACGTCTATGCCTTCGACGAGCCCTGCGACGGCGGGCGAGAGCTGCTCGGCGGGAAGGGCATCGGGTTGGCGGAGATGACCGCGCTCGGCGTGCCCGTCCCAGCCGGCTTCACGATCACGACCGAGGCGTGCCGCGCGTACAGGGCAGGCGGGCGGCTGCTTCCGGACGGCCTAGAGGGCGAGATCGACGAACACGTCCGGCGGCTCGAGGAGCGAACCGGGAAGCGGTTCGGCGACGCGGCTGATCCGCTGCTCGTCTCCGTCCGCTCGGGCGCGGCCGTCTCGATGCCCGGGATGATGGACACGATCCTCAACGTCGGTCTCGGCAACGAGGCTGTCGCCGGCCTCGCGGCGACAACGGGTAACCCGCGCTTTGCCCACGACTCCTACCGCCGGCTGATCCAGATGTACGGGGAGACGGTCGACGGCGTCGATCCCCATCGCTTCGAGCAGGAGCTCCAGACGCTGAAGGCCGCGCGTGGCGCAGCCCAGGACGTCGAGCTGACGGCGGACGACCTCGCCGGCCTCGTCGAGACCTTCAAGGGCATCTACGAGCAGGAGACGGGCCGGCCTTTCCCGCAGGACGCGAGAACGCAGCTCACGCGCGCCGTCAATGCCGTCTTCGACTCGTGGGAGACACCGCGCGCGCAGGTGTACCGGCGCGCGCACGACATCCCGGACGACCTGGGGACGGCGGTCAACGTCGTGCAGATGGTGTTCGGGAACAAGGGCGAGAGCTCCGCGACAGGGGTCGCCTTCACGCGCAACCCGTCCACGGGAGAGCCAGGCGCGTTCGGCGAGTTTCTCATCGATGCGCAGGGCGAGGACGTCGTCGCCGGGATCCGCACCCCCGAGCCGCTCGCGCTGATGGAGTCACGGCTGCCCCGCGCGTACGGCGAGCTGCTCGACACGATTCGGAGGCTCGAGGAGCACTACCGCGACGTCCAGGACATCGAGTTCACGATCGAGGAGGACCACCTCTACCTGCTGCAGACGCGAACGGCGAAGCGGACCGCGGCGGCGGCGCTGAAGGCGGCCGTCGACATGGTCTCCGAGGGGCTGATCACACGCGACGAGGCGGTCGCGCGCATCGACCCGGCCCAGCTCGACCAGCTCCTCCACCCGATGATCGACCCGACCGCCGAGGTCGAGGTGATCGCGACGGGACTCAACGCGTCGCCGGGCGCGGCATCCGGCAAGGTGGTGTTCGACGCCGCGCAGGCCGAGGAGCGCGGGAAGGCCGGAGATGCGGTTGTCCTCGTCCGCTGGGAGACGACGCCCGACGACATTCACGGCCTGCTGCAGGCTCAGGGCGTGCTGACGGCGCACGGCGGCATGACGTCTCACGCGGCCGTCGTCGCGCGAGGCATGGGCAAGCCGTGTGTTGCGGGCTGCGAGGGGCTCTCGATCGACGTCGCCGCGCGTCGCGCCGTCCTCAACGGCCACGAGCTGGGGGAGGAGGACGTGCTGACGATCGACGGCGGTACCGGCCGCGTGATCCTCGGCGAGGTCCCGCTCGTGCCGCCGCAGATCAACGAGGACTTCGAGACGATCCTCGGCTGGGCGGACGGGCTCCGGCGGCTCCGCGTCCGTGCGAACGCCGACACACCGGAGGACGCTGCGAAGGCGCGCGAGCTCGGCGCGGAAGGCATCGGCCTCTGCCGTACCGAGCACATGTTCATGGCCGAGGATCGGTTACCCGTGATGCGCGAGATGATCCTTGCCGACTCCGTCGACGGCCGCCGCTCGGCGCTCGATCGCATCCTCCCGATGCAGCAGGCGGACTTCGAGGGGATCTTCGAGGCGATGGCCGGCCTACCGGTGACGATCCGCCTGCTCGACCCGCCGCTGCACGAGTTCCTGCCGTCGCTCGAGGAGGCGACGGACGAGCACATGCGCGAGCGCATTCGCGTGCTTCAGGAGGCAAACCCGATGCTCGGCATGCGCGGCTGCCGCGTCGGCCTCATCTTCCCGGAGATCTACGAGATGCAGGTGCGTGCGATCGTGCGCGCGGCCCGGGCGATCGCCGAGCGGACCGGCGTGGCGCCCATCGTCGAGATCATGCATCCGCTCGTCGGCTTCGGAGAGGAGCTGAAGCGGCTACGCCTGCTCACCGACCGCGTCGCCGAAGAGGAGGCCGCCGTCGACTATCTCGTGGGGACGATGATCGAGCTGCCGCGCGCATGCATCTGCGCCGACGAGATCGCAGAGCACGCAGACTTCTTCTCCTTCGGGACGAACGATCTCACGCAGACGGCGCTTGGCTTCTCACGGGACGACGCCGAGTCGAAGTTCCTCGCTCGCTACCTCGAGGACGATGTGCTCGAGCGCAACCCGTTCGAGACGCTCGACGAGAGCGGGGTGGGGGAGCTGATGCGGATCGGCGTCGAGCGCGGCCGCTCGGTACGCGACGACCTCAAGCTTGGAATCTGCGGCGAGCACGGCGGCGATCCGCAGTCGGTCGCCTTCTGCCACGGGATCGGGCTCGACTACGTCTCGTGCTCGCCGTTCCGCGTCCCGCTGGCACGGCTCGCCGCTGCTCAGGCCGTGCTTGCCGACGCGGGCGTGACCGCGGCGATCGCCGGCGGTTGACCCGCGATTTGCAGGCGTTTCCTCGTGTATGCTCCCCCGCCTAGGAGGGGGAGGGAAGGATTTTCACAAGCGTTCTGCGGCGAACGGTTGTCGGCCTTGCGGTCGCCTGTGCGCTATTGCTGTCGGGCGCAGCGGCGGCGCTCGAGCCGCTCCCCGGTCCTCCGGGCCATCACCCCGCACCGCCGCCCCCGGCCGCGCCCTCCGGGCCGTCTGACGGCTCCCGGCCGACGAGCCCGCCGGGCGAGCCGCACGCGTCGAGCATCACGCCCGCTTCTGCGGCCGAGCTCGCGGCGGCGATCGCGACCGACCAGGGCTTCGTCACCGGCGCCTCGTTCGAGGCCAAGCCTCCGATCGGCACGCCGGACGCGGTAGCCGACACGTCGCTCGCCGGTTTTCCGACCGACGGCTCGAGCTACGCGATCATGACCTCGGGTGACGCGACGGTCGCCGCTGGCTCGCAAGACGAGTTCACCGGCGTCGGAGACCAGGGCGGAAACGTCCGCGGCAACAGCGACTTCGACGTCTCGATCCTCAAGGTCGACCTCGACGTCCCGGCAGGTGCCAACTGCCTGACGCTCGACTTCCGGTTCCTGTCCGAGGAGTACCCGGAGTACGTCGGCCAGTCCGTCAACGACGCGTTCATCGGCGAGCTCGACACCTCCGACTGGACAACCGAGGACTCGTCGATCACGGCGCCGCACAACTTCGCCTTCGACAGCCAGGGAAACCCCGTCAGCGTCAACACGGCGGGCATGACCGCCGAGGCCGCTGCGGGCACGATCTACGACGGGGCGACACCGCTGCTCTCGGCCTCGACGCCGGTCACGTCCGGCGCGCACTCCGTCTACCTCTCGATCTTCGACCAGGGAGACAGCACGTTCGACTCGGCGGTCTTCCTCGACGCGCTCGCGCTCGGCACGACCGGCCCCGGTGGCTGCCAGCCCGGCGCGACCGCGGTCGAGATGACGAAGACCGTCGACGACGGCCTCGTCGGGCCTGGCGACCAGGTTCGCTACACGATCACGATCACGAACGACGGCAGCTCGTCGGCAGAGCTGACGTCGATCTCGGACACGCTGCCGGACGGGTTCGCGTACGTGTCCGACTCGACCTCCGGCGTCTCCGAGAACGATCCGGACATCGAAGGACAGTCGCTCACGTGGGACGGCCCCTTCACGGTGCCGGGGAACGGCCAGATCGCGCTCTCGTTCTCGGCCACGGCTGCAGACGAGCCCGATACGTACTTCAACAACGCGAGCGCCGAGGGCACCGGCGTCTCCGTGTCGCCGACGGGCCCGACCGCCCCGGTGACAGTGGAAGCGGCACCGCCTGAGCAGGGCTCGATCGTCGTCGAGAAGCAGACGGACCCCGACGGCGACCCGACGAGCTTCGGCTTCACGACCAACTACAGCGACCCGTTCTCGCTCTCCGACGGCCAGACCAACGAGTCGGACCCGCTCGACCCGGGCACGTACTCCGTGGCCGAAGGCGCGACGCCCGGCTGGGACCTGACCGACGCCACCTGCGACGACGACAGCGACCCCTCGGCGATCGACCTCGACCCGGGCGAGACGGTGACCTGCGTCTTCACGAACACGAAGCAGACGCCGCCGCCCGAGCAGGGCTCGATCGTCGTCGAGAAGCAGACGGACCCCGACGGCGACCCGACGAGCTTCGGCTTCACGACCAACTACAGCGACCCGTTCTCGCTCTCCGACGGCCAGACCAACGAATCGGACCCGCTCGACCCGGGCACGTACTCCGTGGCCGAAGGCGCGACGCCCGGCTGGGACCTGACCGACGCCACCTGCGACGACGACAGCGACCCCTCGGCGATCGACCTCGACCCGGGCGAGACGGTGACCTGCGTCTTCACGAACACGAAGCAGACGCCGCCGCCCGAGCAGGGCTCGATCGTCGTCGAGAAGCAGACGGACCCCGACGGCGACCCGACACGGTTCCGCTTCGAGACGACGTATGGCCCCGACTTCCGGCTCTCGGACGGACAGACGAACGACTCCGGCGCGCTCGCTCCGGGCATGTACGGCGTCTCCGAGGACGAGCCGGACGGCTGGGGCGTGGCCGACATCGTGTGCGCGGGCGGCACCACGATCCCGCTCCTCGGCGCGGCGAGCGTCGTGGTCATCCTCGGCGTGGACGACTCCGTGACCTGCACGTTCGAGAACGCCCGCGTGTCCACGCCGCCGCCTCCGCAGCCACCTCCGCCACCTTCGCCGCCACCTCCACCGCCGCCACCACCCCCGCCGCCTCCGCCCCCGCCTCCGCCTCCACCGCCACCGCCTCCTCCGCCACCGCCACCGCCACCGACCTCCCCCGCCTCCGGTCAACGGGCCGACGGTGGGGCCGCCGGGTGACGGACGCCCGACCGGGAAGGTGACGGTGGGGAATCAGACGTTCGTCCCGAACGGCAGCGCACCGCTGCCGAACGGCGCGATCGTCGACGTCTCGAACGGCCGCGGCATCGAGCTCGCCGACAAGGCCGGTCACGAGGCCGAGTTCTACGGTCTGAAGGACGGCGTCCCGAGCAAGTTCGTGGTTACGACCGTCGGCGGCGTGATCCAGCTGCGGCTGATCGGCGGCAACTTCAAGTCGTGCGGCACGCGAACGACGTCGTCGGCTGGCGCGACGAAGAAGCCGGTGCGCAGGCTCTGGGGCAAGGGAAAGGGCCGGTTCCGGACGAGTGGCCGGTACGCCTCGGCGACCGTTCGAGGCACGTGGTGGCTGACGGCGGACTTCTGCACGAACACGCTCGTCCAGGTCCGCCAGGGGACCGTGACCGTGCGTGACTTCGTCAAGGGCAAGACGGTCATCGTCAAGCCGGGCAAGCCCTACCGCGCCTTCTCGAAGAAGCACTGACCTCGCGTAGAGTCCATGGCGTGGGACTGCGCTTCGGGATCCCGATTGCGCTCTCGCTCGTGGCGCTGCTCGGCGCTGCGTCGGCGTACGGAAGCCTTGAAGCTCCCGCGGCAGGCGTGGTCACGGGCGGCCCGTCGCCTGGCCGTGCTCCCGGCACGGTGAAGGTTCCCGGCTCGGCGACGTTCGTCGCGATCTCGAGCGGGCAGTCACTACCTTCCGGCACGACCGTCGACGTCTCGGACGGTAAGGGGATCCGTCTCACGGACGCTAAGAAAAACGTCCTCGACATCTACGGCGAGAAGGACGGTGTGCCGAGCCTGGCCAAGATCGTGGGCGTCTCCGGCGTCGTCGAGCTCCGGCTGGCCGGCGGCAACTTCAAGGCCTGTCAGAAGCGCGCCACCGCGCCTGCCGGCAAGGTGGAGAAGCCCGTGCGCCGGCTCTGGGCGAAGGGCAAGGGCAAGTTCCGTACGAAGGGGCGCTTCATCTCCGGCGCGATCCGAGGGACCTGGTGGGAGACGAGGGACTTCTGCGACCGCTCGGGCGTCCGGGTGCGCGAGGGGACGGTGACCGCGACGAACCTCGTCACCGGACAGAAGAAGGCCGTGCCGAAAGGCCAGATCTACTCCGTGCCGAAGCCATGAGCGACGTCGCCCCGTCCTCCGCTCCTCCCAAGGCGCCGGACAAGAACTGGTCACGCCGGTTCGTGATCGGGGGCGTCGTGGTCTTCGGGCTGGTGATCCTCGCCTGGGTCGGAGCGGCGTTCGTGCCGCGCTGGTGGGCGCATCGCATCGGCGACCAGGCGAACGAGAGCTTCTCGGGCGGGATCTCGCTTGGCCTCTTCTACGGCTTCGTCTTTACGCTCCTGCCCCTGCTGCTGATCGTCTGGGGAATTCGCAAGCGGCGGTCGCCGAGGGCCTGGCTCTTCATCGTCACGGGAGCGCTTCTGCTCGCGCTCCCGAACCTGTTCACGCTCGGGATCACCGCCGGCCGCGGCAACGCGGCGCATGCCGGCGACCGCACGCTCGACGTCGAGGCACCCGGCTTCCGCGGAGCTACGCTGGCCGGAGCGCTCGTCGCGCTCGCGATCGTGGGCTTCATCTGGTACCTGCTCGAATCGCGGCGCCGCGCCCGCGAGGAGCTGCGGCGGCACAAGGACGAGCGCAGCGGCGTTAAGCGAGCCCTCTGACGCGCCAGTAGGCGATGGCCACGCTGAGCACGCCGATGCCGAGCAGAGCGACCGTGCGTGACGCGCTCACGTCGCTGAACGAGCGCCGCTCGCGGCCGAAGCCGGTCAGAGCGAGCGCGCCGAGCGCCCCGCCGATCAGGCCCCCGATGTGGCCGCCGATCGAGATCCCGGGAATGGCGAAGGTGAAGGCGAGGTTGATGATGATCAGCGTCAGGTAGTTCCCGCCGAGCCGTCCCGTCGCCTCGTACTCGAGCACGAGGCCCGCGCCGAGCATCCCGAAGATCGCGCCCGAGGCGCCGACGGTGACCGAGTGCGGGCTCGCGTACAGCGCGCCCGCCGATCCCGCGAGCCCCGACACGATGTAGAGCAGGAGGAAGCGCCAATGGCCGAGCGCCATCTCGACCGGCGCGCCGAGCCACCAGAGCGCGAGCATGTTCATCAGCAGGTGGATCGGCCCGTAGTGGAGGAACGCGGCCGTGATCAGGCGCCACCAGTCGCCGTCCGCGACGAGCGGCCCGTAGAGCGCTCCGTGCTCGAAGATCGACCCGTTGGAGCCGTTGATGTCGGCGCCCATCACCAGCTGGAGCAGGTAGATGCCAACGTTCAATCCGACGAGCGTCTTGGTCACGAACGCCACCGGGAGCGCCTGCGTGCCGCGGCCGACGTTCTTCACCCGCTGCGTCACCGGCTGTGAACGGAGTGCCTGGCCCGCGTGGTCGGGGCAGCGGATGCCGACCGGCGCAACGCTCATGCAGTCGACGCAGATCGGCCGGCCGCATTCCGAGCACGAAAGGCCCGTCTCGCGATCGGGATGGCGATAGCAGGTCGCGACCTCGGCCATTCCGGACTAGCGTACCGGCGGCTCATGCGCACACACGTCGCCTTCACGCCGGCCGAGGAGGTCGCCGCACCGGTCGGCATCGTCGTCGACGTCCTGCGGGCGACGTCGACGATCACGCAGGCGCTTGGCGCCGGCTACTCGCGCGTCCTCTGCTGCTCGGAGGTGGAGGAGGCGCGGGCCGCGGCAAGCCGCCGAGGGGGATGCCGTGCTCGGCGGGTGAGCGAGGACCGTCCGGATCGACGGCTTCGACTTCGGCAACTCGCCGCGCGAGTTCCTCGAGCCCGCCGCCGGGCACGCGTCGTCCTGACGACGACGAACGGCACGCGCCTGCTCGCTCGCTGCCGCCTCGCGCTGCGACGTCGTGCTCGTCGGCTCGCTGCTCAACCTCCGCTGCCGTCGTCGAGGCGGCCGGCAGCGCAGGTCGTCGGACGTGGCGGTGCTCTGCGCCGGCGTCCAGGGTGAGCTCGCGCTCGACGACGCGTACTGCGCCGGGCCGGATCGCGGCCGCGCTCGACGGCGATCCGGCCGACTCCGCCGGCCGCCGCGATGCGGCTCGCGGAGACGCTTCGGCTCGCACGAGGCAGGCCTCGCCGCGTCCCAGAGCGCCACGCAACCTCCACGCGAGCGGCCTCGACGCACGACATCGCCTGGTGCGCGCAGCGAGAGCGTCCTCGACGTCGTTCCCCGTTTCGCGCGCATGGTCGGTGCGGCCGCGGAAGTTACGCTGACGACGTGAGCTACCGCTTCGGGTTCGGCCGCCCGCCCACGGTCGCCGCGAACGGCGATGGTCGCCACGAGCCAGCCGCTCGCGACGCGTGCGGGGCTGCGCGCACTCGAGCAGGGCGGAAACGCCGCCGACGCCGCGCTCGCCGCCGCCGCGGTGCTCGCCGTGACCGAGCCGACCGGCAACGGCATCGGCGGAGACAACTTTGCGATCGTGTGGTCGGACGGGCATGCGGACGGCCTCGACTCGGCCGGGGCGGCGCCGAGGACGTGTCCGCACACGGAGGTGACGACCCACGGCTCGGACTCCGTGACCGTGCCTGGCGCGGTTGGCGGCTGGGCAGCGCTGGCCGAGCGATACGGGAAGCTCGGCCTCGACCGCTGCCTCTCGGACGCGATCAACGCGGCCGAGAACGGCTTCGCCGTCACGCCGCTGACGGCCGCTGCCTGGGCGCGCGGGGCCCACGTGCCGGAGGAGTACCTGCCGGCGCCGAGCGTCGGCGAGATCGTCCGTCTGCCCGATCTCGGCAACGACGCTTCGCGGAATCGGCGAGCATGGCCCGGCCGCGTTCTACGAAGGCGACGTCGCGCGGTCGATCGCATCGGTGACGTGGCTCGAGGAGGAGGACATCGCCGCGCACGAGGCGCGTTGGGTCGAGCCGCTCCGCATCTCCTACCGCGGCCACGAGGTGCTCGAGCTGCCGCCGCCGACGCAAGGCGTCGCGGCGCTCGAAGGCCTCGGCCTGCTCGAGCGCTCCTCGCCGTCGCTCGCGTCCCAGATCCGCTGCATGCAGCTCGCGCTCGAGGACGCGCTCGAGCGCGTGCGCGACGGCGCGGACGTGTCGGAGCTGATCTCCGCGGAGTACCTCGATCGACGGCGGACCGGTGAGGTAGCGCAGGTCGCCGAGCCTCCCGGCGGCACCGTCTACCTGTGCGCGGTCGACGAGAACCGGATGGCCGTCTCGTTCATCCAGTCGAACTACATGGGCTTCGGCTCGGGCCTCGTCGCGCCGGGAACGGGCGTCGCGCTCCAGAACCGCGGCGCCTGCTTCGAGGTCGTCCGGGGCGGTCGAGCCCGGTCGACGGCCGTACCACACGATCATCCCCGGACTGCTGCTGCGCGACGGCGCGCTCGCCGGGCCGTTCGGCGTCATGGGTGGCTTCCTCCAGGCGCAGGCCCACCTCCAGCTCGTCTCGGCGATCGTCGACGACGGCCTCGATCCCCAGGCGGCGCTCGAACGGCCGCGGTTCATGGTCGCAGGAGACGTCGTCCGGCTCGAGGAGGGCTTGTGGGAGCGCGATGCCGACCTCGCCAAGCTCGGCATCGAGACGATCCGCGAGACGAACGCCGGCTACTTCGGCGGCGGGCAGGCGATCCTCGTCTCCGGCGATGTCCTTGTCGGCGGCTCCGACCCCCGCAAGGACGGATACGCCGGAGGGCTCTAGTGGCGGGCAGCGTCGCCTGGATCTCGATCGCGCCCGTAAAGGGGCTCGGGCTCGTCTCGCTCGAAGAGGTCGAGCTCGAGTCGTTCGGCGTGCGCGAGAACCGCCGCTTCTACCTCATCGACGAGACCGGGCGGATGATCAACGGGAAGGTGGTGCCGACGCTGCTCGCAGTTCGCCCGGAGTACGACGACGCCGACGGGCAGCTCTCGCTCCGGTTCCCCGACGGCGAGGTCGTCGCGGGTGAGATAGCCGTCGCCGAGCCTGTGACGACGAGCTTCTTCGGACGGCTGGTCGAAGGCCGGGTAGTCGTCGGTCCCTGGTCGGAGGCACTCTCCACCTACGCCGGCATGTCGCTGGCGCTCGTCCGCACGGAGGCTCCGGGCGACGGCTCTGACCGCGGCTCCGGCGCCGGCGCTTCTCTCGTTGGCACCGCGTCCCTCGAGGCGCTTGCATCGGCGGCTGGAGTCGACGCGGTCGACGGTCGCCGCTTCCGGATGCTGTTCGGCGTCGACGGGCTCGCCCCGCACGAGGAGGACGGCTGGCTCGGGCGCCGCGTACGGGTTGGCTCCGCGGTCGTCGAGCCGCGCGGGAACGTCGGCCGCTGCGCCGTGACGACGCTCGATCCCGACACGGGGGTCTCCGATCTGGACACGCTCCGGGTGCTCGGTGCGTATCGCGGAGAGGTGCCGACGACGGAACCGCTGCCGTTCGGGATCTGGGCCGAGGTCGTCGAGCCCGGTCGCGTCAGGCTCGGTGATCAGGTCGCGCTCCTAGAGGCGTAGCGCTTTCGGACTCTTGACAGGGAACGTATGTTCGTATAGAACATACGTTCCCGTGATTGCCTGCATCCTCATTCCAGGCTTCGAGCTGAGGGCGGCGCTCAGGACGAGGCCGTCCCTGCTTCTCCAGCCTGCCGCGCTCGCGCCGATCCCGGGGAGGAGGCCTGAGATCGGCGTCGTCACGGCGACAGCGGAGGCGGCCGGCGTTCGGCCGGGGATGCTGCTCTCCGAGGCGCTCGGCATGTGCCCGGCGCTCGCGCTCGTCGAGCAGGACCCGGCGAGCGCCGAGCAAGCCTGGGAGGAGATCCTGCGCCGGCTCGAGGACGAGGGCTTCGCCGTCGAGCCGGTCTCGCTCGGCTGCCTCTATCTCGAGACGGCCGGCGTCGAGCGGCTCTACGGCGGGGTCGAGCCCGCGCTGCGCCGAGCGCTCGCCGCCGTCGGCACCGCCTGGGACGTGAGGGCGGGAGCGGCCGAGCGCAAGTTTGCCGCCCTTGCGGCGGCCGGCGTCGCACGCGCCGGCCAGGTACTCGTCGTCTCGAGCGAGGAAATGCCCACCTTCC
This sequence comes from uncultured Actinomycetes bacterium, assembly GCA_963826585.1. Lineage (GTDB taxonomy): Bacteria > Actinomycetota > Thermoleophilia > Gaiellales > Gaiellaceae > PALSA-612. The sequence goes on along the minus strand of CAWGXP010000001.1, from coordinate 245,588 downwards.
TCGCTCCGCTCCCGCTCGGCGTCCTGCCGCTCGAGCGGGAGCGGTACGACGAGCTCGAGGGGTTCGGCGTGCGAACGGTGGGTGACCTCGGCAGGTTGCCCGGCTCCGCCGTGGCGGAGCGTCTCGGGCCGGACGGACGGCGTGCTTGGGAGCTCACGCGAGGAGGGGGAAGGGGCCGCGTGCGCCCACGCCGTCCTCCGTCCGAGATCTCGGAGCAGCTCGACTTCCCCGAGCCGGTCGACAACGAGCTCACGCTCAGGCGCGGCCTCGGCGCGCTCGTCGAGCGGGCTCTCGGCCGACCGGAGCGGAGCGGGAGGGCGGTACGCAAGGTCGTGCTCTTCGCGCGGCTCGTCGGCGGGGGCTCGTGGCGGCGGACGCTGACGCTTCGCGAGCCCGTGAGCGAGCGGGAACGCTTGCGTGTGGCGCTCGGGCCGAAGCTCGCCGGTCTCCCCGCGCCCGTGACGGCGCTCGGGATCGAGCTCGCCGAGCTCACCGAATGGACGGGACGGCAGCTCGAGCTCGTCCGGCCGGAGGGTGCCGAGCTGCACGCTCGCTTGAAGGAGGGCCTGCGTCAGGTGCGCGCGAGCGCGGGCGCAGGCGCGGTGGCGACAGTCGTCGAGGTGGCGCCGTGGTCACGGATCCCGGAACAGCGCGCGCTGCTCGTTCCCAGAGACTGAACGCCCCGCGTTGGGCGCTCGTCGAGGCGAGCCTCGATGGGACCCCGTGCCGGGTGAATCGCCAGGCGGTCCAGATCGTGCGCGAGGAGTGGCGTGTCGTCGACCGCTGGTGGACGGAGGAGCCGGTCAGCCGGCGCTACTTCGACACGGTGCTCGAGGACGGCCGCTGCGCCGTCGTCTTCTACGACGAGGAGGGGAGGGGCTGGTTCACCCAGGCGGCATAGCGCTATCAGCGCCTGAGGCGATCGGTGAACCCGGTGTCGGGGGCGTGGATGTTGAGGACGGTGATCGGGGCGTCGTTCGCGATCTCGAACCCGTGGACCGCGCCCGGAGGCGCCGCGAAGAACGTGCCCGGGCGCCCCTCGCCGGCGAGAAAGCGCACTGCGCCGTCGAGGACGAAGAACGCGTCCACGTGGTCGTCGTGGGAGTGGGGCTCGACGCCTTCCCAGCCGGGCTCGAAGGTGAGCTCGATTGCCGCGAGGTGGGGGAGCTGCGCCTTGATCGTGTGGAAGCGGTTGCCGCGAGGAAGCTTTTCTCCCTCGCCCGGCGGCGCGACGATCGCGAGACCGGAGGGTGCTCCCCCGTCCTCGGGTGGGTCGAAGCTGTCGAAGCCTGGAGCCTTGCCGCGCATGTAGTCGGCGAAGCCTCCGCTCGGGGCGTGGAAGTTGAGGAAGCGAGCCTCCACGGCTGCGCTCGAGTCGAAGCCGTGGACGACGTTCGGGGGAACGGCGACATACGTGCCGGCCCTTGCTTGCACCGGCTCGAGCTCCGGGCCGATCCGGAATGTCAGCTCACCCTCGAGCACATAGAAGGCGTCCGTGTGCTCCCGGTGGACGTGAGGCTCTGCTCCGCGCTCCCCGGGTCCGAAGCACGTCCAGGTGACGTCGAGGTGCTCGTTCGCGAAGAGAACGAGGACGTTGTGCTCCGGGTTGTCGTTCACGACCTCGCCCTCGCCGGGAAGTCGTAGCGTCGGGTGGGGTACGTCGAGCTCCATTGCCATTCAGCGTATTCGTTCCTCGATGGTGCTTCCCAGCCGGAAGAGCTCGTAATCCGGGCCGCGGAGCTCGGGTACGAGGCGCTCGCGCTCACGGATCACGACGGCGTGTACGGCTCGCTCGAGTTCGCCCACGCGGCGAAGGCGTTCGGCGTTCGCCCGATCACCGGTGCGGAGGTGACGCTCGAGGGCGGCTGCCACGTCACGCTCCTCGTCGAGACGCCCGCGGGCTACGCGAACCTGTGCCGGCTGCTGACGGAGGCGCATGCCGTCGACCGGCTCGATTCTGCTCTCGACCCGGCTCTGCTCGAGCAGGGGAAGGACGGCCTCGTCTGCCTCTCGGGCTGCGCGCGTCACGGCCTCGGCGTGCTCGATCCGAACGTCGCCGCTCGCCTTGCGCGCGCCTTCGGCCGCGACCGCTTCTTCGTCGAGCTCCAGCGGCCGTACGAACGCGGCGATGCGCGGCGGAACGTCGCGTTGCGCGAGCTCGCGGAGACGTTCGGCGTCGAGACGGTGGCGACCGGCGATGTCCACGCACATCGGCCGCGGCGCGCAGTGCTCCAGGACGTCTTAGTCGCGATCGGCCATCGCTCGACGCTCGACGGCTCCGAACGGGAGCGCCGCGGCAACCGCGAAGCCGTCCTCCGCTCGCCGGACGAGATGGTGGAGCGCTTTCCCGACGACGCGGCGGCCGTCGCCCGCACCTACGACCTCGCAGAGCGGCTGGCCTTCGACCTCACGCAGGAGCTCGGCTATCGCTATCCGGACTTCGCGGACGGTGAGCAGCCGGCCGACGTGCTCCTGCGGGGTGTCTGCGAGCGGGCGTTCCGGGAGCGCTACGCAGGCGCGAACGGGCACAAGCGGCGCGCGCAAAAGCGATTGAACGAAGAGCTCCGGCTGATCACGCAACTCGGGCTCTCCGGTTTCTTTCTCCTCCACCACGAGGTGCTCGAGCTGGCGCGGGAGATCGCGCGCAAGCTGCGCGGGGAGAGCGCGGCGCGAAACACCCTGCCGCCGGGGCGCGGCCGGGGTAGCTCGGTCGGTTCGATCGTCTGCTACCTGACCGGGCTCTCGCACGTCGACCCGGTCAGCGCGAATCTCTCGCTCGGCCGCTTCCTGAACCGCGAGCTTGCGTCGGTGCCCGACATCGATCTCGACTTCCCGCGCGACATCCGCGAGCGGCTGATCGTCGAGGTAACCGAGCGCTACGGCCGAGAGCACGCGGCGCTCGTCGCGACGTTCTCGACGTACCACGCGCGTGGAGCGATCCGCGACGTCGGCAAGGCGCTAGGCCTACCGGCCGCGGAGCTCGAGCGGCTTGCGCGGGTGACGGACGGCGACCCGCGGCGGGTCGCCGACGAGATCGCGCGCCTCCCCGGCGCCGACGCAAAGCTCGTCTCGCGGCGCTGGCGCGCTCTCGGCTGGTTGTGCAAGGAGATCGCCGGCCTGCCGCGCCACATCTCGCAACATCCCGGCGGCATGGTCATCTCCTCGCGGCCGCTCGTCGAGCTCGTGCCCGTGGAGCCGGCCGCGATGGAGGGAAGGCAAATCTGCCAGTGGGACAAGGATTCCTGCGCCGACGCCGGCTTTCTCAAGATCGACCTGCTCGGCCTCGGGATGTTGTCCGCGATCGAGGACTGCGTCGAGCGCATTGCGACTGCCCGAGCGGAGACGGTTGACCTGTCGCGCATCCCGCTCGACGACCAGGGCGTCTACGAGGAGATCCAGCGCGCGGACACCGTCGGGACGTTTCAGATCGAGAGCCGCGCGCAGATGCAGAGCCTGCTCCGCACGCGACCGGCGAACCTCGACGACCTGACCGTGCAGGTCGCCCTCGTGCGGCCGGGCCCGATCCAGGGCGGCGCTGTCCATCCGTACATCGACCGGCGCGCCCGGCGCCGGCTCGATCCCGACTTCCCGATCGAGTACGACCATCCGCTGCTCGAGGAGCCGCTCGCGGAGACGTTCGGCGTCGTCGTCTTCCAGGACCAGGTGCTGGAAGTGGCGATGGCGCTCGCCGGCTTCTCGATCGGCGAGGCGGAGGGCTTGCGACGGGCGATGAGCAGGAAGCGGTCGGAGGAGGCGATCGAGGCCTTCCGCGAGCGGTTCGTCGACGGCGCGGCGCGGAACGGCGTCGACGCAAAGACCGCAAACGAGGTCTACGACAAGCTCTCCGCGTTTTCGGGGTTCGGCTTTCCGAAGTCGCACGCGGCCGCCTTCGCGCTGCTCGCCTACCAGTCGTCCTGGCTGCGCCGGTACTACCCGGCGGAGTTCCTCTGCGCGCTCCTGAACGCGCAGCCGATGGGCTTCTACCCGCCTGCGAGCCTCGTGCGGGACGCGCAGCGCCGCGGCGTGACCGTGCAGCCGCCGGACGTGAACGTGAGCGACGCCGCCTGCACGACCGAAACAGCCACCGCTCATTCGGGACCTGTCCCGGGGACAGTCCCTGGAACGGAAGCGCGCAATCTTGTCCACAGCCGGGCCGGCCAAGGGCCGGGATGGGCAGTCCGGGTCGGAGTGGGGTACGTGACGGGCGTGGGGGAGGCAGAAGCGAAAGCCGTCGCCGGCGGCCGGCCGTACGAAGACATCCGAGACCTCGCCCAGCGCGCACCGGTCGACCGCGCGGCGCTGCAGGCGCTCGTCTCCGCCGGAGCGTGCGACTCCTTCGGCGAGCCACGGCGCAGGCTGCTCTGGCAGCTCGGGCTCGTTCCGCGCCCGCAAAGGACGGCCGAGGGTGGGAGCCAGCTCGCTCTGCCGCTCGAGCCGACGTCCGAGATCCCCGAGCTCCGCGAGCAGACGGCGTGGGAGCGGATGCTCGCGGACTACCGGGGCACGAGCCTCTCCGTCGGTCCACATCCGCTAGAGCTGCTCCGGCCTCACCTTTCTCCGAAGACGGTGACGAGCGCGGAGCTCGCGCATCTCGACGACCGATCGACGGTGGAGATCGCGGGCATGGCGATCGCGCGGCAGCGGCCGGCGACCGCGAACGGCATCGTCTTCATGCTCCTCGAGGACGAGCACGGGCTGACGAACCTCGTCGTCCAGCCGGAGGTGTACGAGCGCCATCGCGCGCTCGTGCGTGGGGAGCCGCTGCTCGCTGCCCGCGGGCGGCTCGAGAAGGTGGGCCTGAACATCAACGTCGTCGTCACCGAGCTCGAGAGCCTCGCCCCGCTCGCACGTGAGCTCGCTGGTCTCGCCGAGGTGCGCTCAGCGCTCCCGCGCGCCCATCACTTCGGTCATCGCTAGGACGAAGCGCTGCGGATCCTCGAGGCTAAGGCCGAGGCGGCGCACGGTCGTCCCGAAGAGCGACCGTGCGGCCGTGGGAGGGTCGATCTCGAGCCAGACGATCCCGGAGCCGGCGCCGTTGACGAGCCACGCGCCTCTGAAGTTGGTGTGGACGCCGATCGACCACACCGTCCCCTCGTGCCGCGTTACCGAGCGCACCGAAGAGAACGGCACGTGGGCTCCGAAGGCCCAGCCCATGCGCACATCGAGCGCCTCGTCGGAGAGCGCGATCTCGGACCGCCGGCGACCGAGCCCGACGATGCCGAGGACCCAGCCGACGCGGCCGTAGCGGATCTCGAAGGTCGACGCGACCACCAGGGCAGCAGCGTAGACACGACCCTCGTCCTAGAGTTGCGTCCATGGTCTCGGTCGACTCGGAGGAGCGTGCCCGCGTCCGCGCGGCTTTCCCCGTGCTCCGCCACACGGCGTACCTCAACGCCGGTACTTTCGGGCCGCTTGCGCAGCAGACGGTCGACGCCGTACGGGCGAAGCTGGACCTCGAGCTCGAGAGCGGGCGAGGCGGCGGCCCGTATTTCGAAGCGCTGAAGAAGCTTCGAGCCGGCATCCGCACGCAGGTCGCCGCGCTGCTCGGCGTCAGCGACGACCATCTGGCGCTGACGACGTCGACCACGCACGGCTGCCAGATCGTCCTCGCCGGCCTGCGCATCGCCCCAGGAGACGAGATCGTGACGACGGACGAGGAGCACTTCGGGCTGTTGGGGCCGGTGCAGGCGTCCGGAGCGACCGTGCGCGTCGCGCAAACGCGCGGCGAGACAGCGGAGCGGGCGCTCGAGCTGCTCCTTGCGGAGATTGGACCGCGCACACGCCTCGTCGCCGTGTCACACGTGTCGTGGATGACTGGCCACCGTACTGCCCGTCACCGAGCTGAAGCGGCAGACCGACGTGCCGGTGCTCGTCGACGGTGCGCAGTCGGTCGGCGCGATCCCGGTCGACGTGACGGCGGACTACTACACCGTCTCGGGCCAGAAGTGGCTCTGCGGCCCGGACGCGACCGGAGCGCTGTATGTCGCCGACCCCGAGCGCATCGCTGTGCGCCTCCCGACGTACTTCTCGCAACAGGCGCACGAAGCCGACGGCACGTTCACCCCGTCAGAGGGCGCCAGGCGGTTCGACGGGATGCTCCCGGTGCCGTCGCTCGCGGGCCTCGACACCGCGCTCGGCCTCGCACCGGCGTTCCGATTCGACGATGCGCGGGCGCTGGCGGATCGTTGTCGCACGCTCCTCTCCGAACGGTGCGACGTGATCACCGCGCCCCAGCAGTCGACCCTCGTCAGCTTCAAGCCGTCCCGAGCGCCAGCCGAGACGGTCGAGCGCCTCCGCAAGGCCGGCGTCGTCGTGCGCGAGGTTCCCGGCACGGGCTGGGTCCGTATCTCCTGCGGCTACTGGACGAACGAGGACGACCTCGATCGCCTGCTCGCGGCACTCGGCTAGCGCCGTGGCTCTGCTCATCCGGAGCTGGAACGTCTTCCACGGCCGGACGTATCCGCCCGGCCGCCACGCCTACCTCGAGCAGGCCGTCGAGCTCGCTACGCAGGGCGATCCGGACGTGCTGTGTCTCCAGGAGCTCCCGTTGTGGTCGCTCAAGCGACTCGAAGCGTGGAGCGGGATGGCTGTCGTCACGGCAAGGACGCGCCACCGGCTGGGTCGTCTCGGCCGGAGCCTGACGAACCTCCACCACGGCCTGCTGCGCTCGTCCCTCACAGGGCAGGCAAACGCCGTGCTCGTCGCCCGCCGGCACCCCGTTCTCACGCATCGCAAGCTCGTGCTCAACGACCGCCGCTTTCGCGCCCAGGTGACGCGCGAGCTCCGCCTCGCGCGCGGCGTCCGCATCGGCTGGGCGTCGGAGCGGCGTGTCTGTCAGGCGCTGCGCGTCGAGACGGCCGGCGGCCGGCAGCTCACGCTCGTAAACCTCCACCTCACGCATCTCCCCGAGCGCCGCTGTGCCGAAGCCGAGCTGCGCCGAGCCATGCGCTTTGGCGAAGAGCTCGCGATAGCGGGCGAGCCGCTCGTCGTCGCGGGCGACTTCAACCTCACCGCGAGCTCGGCCGCTGTCAGGGAGCTGACGAGCGCAGGGTTCTCCGCGCCCGGCCCGGGGATCGACCACATCCTCGTCCGCGGCGCACCGACGGCCGCTCTCGTCGTCTGGCCAGAGGAGCGGCGTCGCGTGGACGGGCGGCTGCTCTCCGACCACCCTCCGGTCGAGCTGTCTCTCGAGCTATGACTCGGTGCCGCGGAGGCCGAGCTCGCCGGCGATCGGCCGCAGCGCGTCGATGACGTTCGCGATGTGCTCGTCGAGCTCGAGGCCGAGCTCCTCGGCGCCGCGGTAGACCTCGTCGCGGTGGACGCCGGCGGCGAACGACGGCTGCTTGAGCTTCTTGCGCACGGACTTCGGCTCGAGCGTCTCGATGCCGTCCGGGCGCACGTAGCCGCACGCGGTGATGAAGCCGGACAGCTCGTCGCACGCGAAGAGCGTCTTCTTGAGCGGCGTATCCCGCGGCATGGCGAGGTGCTCCGCGTGCGAGAGCACACCCTCGATCACGATCTCCGGGTAGCCCTCGTCGCGGAGGATCGGCGCGCCGTCCTGCGGGTGTTTGTCGAGCGTCGGATGGATCTCGTAGTCGAAGTCGTGGAGGAGGGCGACGACGCCCCAGAGCTCCTCGTCCTCGTCGAGATGGCGCGCGTACCAGCGCACCGAGGCCTCGACCGCCAGGGCATGGCGGAGCAGCGGCTCCGACTTCGTGTAGCGGGTCAGCGTCTCCCAGGCCTGCTCGCGAGTGGGGTCCATGAGAGCCGGTAGGGTAACCGCTGCCTTGGAGACAGCGGTACAAGACGCCGTGAGACAAGCATTCGTGATCGAGGGAGGCCACCGCCTGTCGGGCGCCGTGCGGGCTGCGGGCAACAAGAATGCCGCTCTACCGCTGCTTGCCGCGTCGCTGCTCGCGGACGACCCTGTCGAGCTGACGAATGTCCCGCGCATCCTCGACGTCGACGCGATGCTCGCGCTGATCCGCGGCACGGGTGCAGAGGCCGACTGGACGGGCGACAACGAGGTCCGCGTGAACGCCGCCAGCCTCGTCACGACCGAGCTCGACGAGGAGCTCTGCAACCAGATCCGCGCCTCGATCCTCCTCGCCGGTCCGTTGCTAGCGCGCTTCGGGCGGGCGACGGTTCCGCCCCCGGGTGGCGACGTGATCGGTCGGCGCCGCATCGACACGCACATGCACGCCCTCGCGGCGCTCGGCGCGACGATCGACGCCGGCACGAGCTACGAGATGCGGGCGGACCGGCTACGCGGTGCGCGCCTCTTCCTCGACGAGGCGAGCGTGACGGGCACGGAGAACGCGATCATGGCCGCCGTGCTCGCGCAGGGCGAGACGTTCGTGTCGCAACGCCGCCTGCGAGCCCCATGTCCAGGATCTCTGCTGCTTCCTCGTCTCGATGGGCGCGGAGATCGAGGGCATCGGCTCGAACGTCCTCCGCATCCGCGGGGTCGACCGACTCAGCGGCGGCGACCGCACCACATCTGCCCCGAGCACATCGAGGTCGCGAGCTTCATCGGGCTCGCGGCCGTCACCGACTCGGACCTGACGATCGAGGATGCGGCGCCCGAGGACCTCGGCTCGGTGCTGCCGGCGTTCGAGCGTCTCGGTATTCGCGTTGAAGTCGAAGGCACCTCGATCCGCGTCCCGCCCGGCCAGGAGCTCGTGATCCAGGACGATCTCGGCGGCCAGATCCCGAAGATCGAGGACGGCGTCTGGCCGGCGTTCCCGTCCGACCTGACGTCGATCGCGGTCGTCGTCGCCACCCAGGCGCGTGGGACGATCCTCGTCTTCGAGAAGATGTTCGAGAACCGTCTGTTCTTCGTCGACAAGCTCGTCGGAATGGGCGCGCGGATCATCATCTGCGACCCGCACCGTGTGGTCGTCGCCGGACCGGCGCAGCTCTACGGCGGGAGGCTCGAGAGCCCGGACATCCGCGCCGGCATGGCCATGCTGATCGCGAGCCTGTGCGCGGAGGGCGTCTCGACGATCGGCAACATCGCTCAGATCGACCGGGGGTACGAGCGCGTCGACGAGCGTCTCCGCTCGCTCGGGGCACGAATTGAACGCGTCGACGTCTGAGGGCGACGGGTCTCTGCGCGCCCGGGTGGCGCTAGCGGCTGCGGCGCGCGTGAGCGTCGAGACCGGCGTCCCGATCCTCGACCACCTCGTCGAGCTGCTTGCCCGGTACGCGTGTCTCGATCTCGCCCTGGAAGTCGAGCCCGGCATTGCGTCGGCGGAGGTTGCCGCAGCGGGCTGGGCGCTCGGTCAGGCGCTGGGTCCCCATCTCCGCGAGCAGCACGCGCAGGGCCACGGGTCCGGATCGGTGCCGGACGGCGAGGCGCTCGCCTTTGTTGCGCTCGAGACGAGCGACGAGCCTCTCGTCATCTCGAACGCCGACCTGTCCGAGGCGCAGGTCGGCGGCCTCTCCGCGGACGTGATCGGAGACTTCCTGCGCAGCCTCGCCGAAGGAGCAGGTCTCACGCTTCACGTGCGTCTCCTGGAGGGCGACGACCCAGAGCACGTGCTCGACGCCATCTTCAAGGCTCTCGGCGCCGCGCTCGCCCAGGCGGCCCGCCCACACACGACCTGATCGGAGGATCGATGGAGCAGAAGAACGTGGTACGAACCGAGGCGGCGCCGGCCCCGTTCCAGGGCGCGCCTTACTCCCAGGGCATCGTGGCAGGTGGCTTCGTGTTCGTCTCCGGCCAGCTCGCGCTCCGCCCTGACCACGCGGCGATCGAGGCGACCGGCGTCGGGGAGCAGACGGAGCAGGTGTTCGCGAACCTTCGGGCGATCCTCGAGGCAGCGGGGTCGGGGCTCGAGCAGCTCGTCAAGACGACGGTCTACCTCCAAGATCTCGGTGACTTCGCCGAGATGAACGAGGTCTATGCGCGGCACGTGGGCGACAAGCCGCCGGCGCGCGCGACGATCGAGGTGGCCGCGTTGCCGTCGGGCGCGCTCGTCGAGATCGAGGCAGTCGGACTCGTCCCCTAGTCAGGAAGCCATGAGCGAGACGGACAGCCTGGAGCGCGAGCTCAGGCAGCTCGACCGCCTTGCGCCCGTGTTCGCGGCCGTCGAACAGGCAGCGGCTTCGGTCGACGGTGTCTACCTCGTCGGCGGGACGGTGCGCGACATCCTCCTCGGCGAGGAGAGCTTCGATGTCGACATCGCCGTCGAGGGCGATGCGATCGCGTTCGCGCGCGTCGTGGGGACGCGGCTCGACGGCACCGTTCGCGTGCACGACCGGTTCGGGACGGCAATCGTCTTCTACGACGGTGGCGAGCGGATCGATGTCGTCACGGCGAGGCGGGAGTCGTACGCGTCGCCTGGCGCCCTGCCCTCCGTCGAGCATGCCGCGCTTCGCGACGACCTTCATCGCCGCGACTTCACCGTCAACGCGATGGCGGCGTCGCTCGCGAGGGGCGACTTCGGGCAGCTGTTCGATCCCTTCGGCGGACGTGCCGATCTTGCGGCGGCGACGCTCCGGGTACTTCACGAGGGCTCGTTCGTCGACGACCCGACGCGCATCTTCCGGGGCATCCGTTACGAGAACCGCTACGGCTTCGCCATGGATCGCGAGACGACCGCGCTCGCGCACGCCTGCGTCGAACGCGGTCTCGTCGCCGAGCTCTCGCCCGCCAGGCTCCGCGACGAGCTCGTCCTCTTGCTCGAGGAGGACGCGACGATCGACCACTCGCTCGAGCGGCTCCGTGAGCTCGGCCTCGCGGACGAGATCCAACCGGGGCTCGCCGCCGACGCGGAGACGGCCGAGATCATCCACCGCGGCCGTTCGCTCGCAGACGAGCTCCGGCTTGCCGTTCCCGAGTGGCGGCTCGGCCTCGCCGCGCTTGCCCGTGGCATCGAGCCCGGCCCGCTCCGTGCGTGGCTCTTGCGGCTGAAGATCCGGCGCCGCGACGCTGAGCTGATCGCCGGCGCCGTCGCCTCTGCGCCTCGCCTGCTGGAAGCGGCCCGCGACGATGCGACTGCGCCGTCCCACCTCGTCGAGCTCGCCGACCCCGCCGCGCCCGACGGGCCGCTGCTCGCACTCGCCTTGGCCGAGCTCCCGCCGCTTCGGCGCTACTTCACGGAGCTTCGCCACGTCCGGCCAGAGCTCACCGGCGCGGATCTCGCCGAGCTCGGCCTCGCGGAGTCGCCCAATGTGGGCGCTGTCCTTGCGGAGCTCCGGCGTCGGAAGCTCGACGGGGAGCTCCACGGCCGAGACGGGGAGCTGGCCGTAGCTCGCGAGCTGATCGCCGCGCAATGAGCGATCCGGTGGAGACCGTCCGGCGTGGCTACGACGTGATCTCCGACGCATATCTCGTGTGGAACGACGTGGACGACTTCCAGGCTCGCACCGCATACGTGGAGCGCTTCCGCGAGGCGCTGCCCGAAGGCTCGGACGTGCTCGATCTCGGTTGTGGCGCGGGCATCCCGGTGATGAAGGCGCTCGTCGACCGCTATCGCGTCACGGGCGTCGACCTCTCTGCCCGTCAACTGGAGCTCGCGCGGTCGCTCGTGCCGGCGGCGACGCTCGTGCAGGGCGACATGTGCACGATCCGCTTCCCCGATGCCTCGTTCGACGGCGCGATCGCCGTGCACTCGATCACGCATGTTCCGCGCGAGCGGCACGCGGCGCTCTTCGCCCAGATCTACGCTTGGCTCCGGGTCGGTGGGCTGTTCGTCGCGTGCCTCGGCGCCAGCGACGCTCCCGGTGCGGTCGACGAGGACTGGCTCGGCGCGCCGATGTACTTCAGTCACTTCGATGCAGACGAGAACCGGCGTCTCGTGGCTGACTGCCGGCTTCGCGCTCGAGCGCGACGACGTCGTGTCGCAGGACGAGCACGGACAGGAGTGCCGGTTCCTCTGGATCTCGGCAAGGAAGACGTGAGCGAGATCTCGCTGATCGGGTGGGACGCGCCGGGACCGCCGTACGTGGTCGCGTTCTCGACCCGCGTCGGAGGCGTGAGCAAAGAGTCGTTTGCCTCGCTCAACCTCGGATACCTCACGGATGACGAGCGTGCGCGGGTCGACGAGAACCGCGGACGCCTCTACAGCGAGGTCGGCGCCGATCCCGACTGCGTCAGCTGGCCTCGCCAGGTGCACGGCCCGCGCGTCGTGCCTGCGGGCACGCGTGGGGAGGAGGCGGACGCGATGTGGTCGGAGACGCGCGGCGAGGCGATCACCGTCGTGACGGCCGACTGCGTGCCAGTCGCCCTCGCGCGCGTCGGACGGGGAGCCGGCGGTCGCGCTCGCGCACGTGGGCTGGCGCGGCCTCCTGGCGGGGATCGTCGCCGGCGCCGTTGCCGCGCTCGGCGATCACGGCGTCGTGGCCGCGATCGGCCCGGGCATCGGTCCTTGCTGCTACGAGGTGGGAGACGACGTCGCGAGCCCCGTGCGCGCGGCGTACGGTGATGATTTCGTCTGCGACGGCCGGCTCGATCTACCGGGGGCGATCGAGCGCGCGCTCGGCGCAGCCGGTTGCGTCCGCATCGACAGGCTTGACGAGTGCACCTTCTGTCACCCGGAGCGGTACTTCTCCCACCGCCGGGATCGCGGCGTCACGGGGCGTCAGGGGGCGATCGCGTATGTCGCTTGACCCCGAGAGGATCCGCGAGCGCTACGCGAAGGTCGTGGACGAGATGGGGCCCGGCGTCCAGGTGGTCGCGGCGACCAAGTACGTCGCTCTGGAAGAGATGGCGGCGCTCGCCGAGGCCGGCGTCACCGTCGTCGGCGAGAACCGCGCACAGGATCTCGAGGCGAAGCACGCCGTGTACGGCGACGCATTCCGCTGGCACTTCATCGGCCACCTCCAAAGCCGGAAGGCGCCCGCGCTGAACGCCACGTGCGAGCTCGTTCACTCGCTCGACTCGCTGTCCGCGGCCCGCAGGCTCGAGATTCCTTCGCTCGTGCAGGTGAACCTCTCCGAGGAGGCGTCGAAGTCGGGCGTCTCACCGGAAGAGCTGGAAAGCTTCCTCGACGCGTGCCCGGCAGACGTTCGCGGCCTGTCGACGATGCCGCCGCTGACGGCGGATCCGGAGGCGTCTCGTGCGAGCTTCCAGCGCCTGCGCGAGCTCGCCGAGCGGCTCGGCCTGCGCGAGCTTTCGATGGGCACGTCGCAGGACTACCGGGTGGCGGCGGAGGAGGGCGCGACGCTCGTCAGGGTCGGCTCGCACCTCTGGCGGGAGTAACATTCCGCCGATGGGTTTCGGCGACGTATGGCACAGGACGCTCGTCTATTTCGGCATCGCCGAGGAGTTCGACGACACCTGGGACGAGACCTACGAGAGCGACGAGCTGGCGCTCTCGAGCCAGGCCGAGCCTGCCTACGTCGAGCGGCCCAGCACGAACGTGCGCCGCCTTCCGCGTCGCCGAGGCGAGGTCGAGGAGTTCGACGACTGGACGACGCCCGACCCGCGTGCCGAGGCCGGTCCGCCGCCGCGCTCACGGCCGCGAGCCGTGCCCGTTGCGAGCGGCTCGGTTGCCCAGGTGCACCTCGTGCTGCCGCGGAGCTTCAACGACGCGAAGCAGATCGCAGACCGGCTGAAGTCGTCGACGCCGGTGATCGTCAACCTCCAGGAGGCCGATCAGGAGCTGTCGAAGCGGCTGATCGACTTCTCGAGCGGGCTCACATACGCGCTCAACGGCAACATGCAGCGGATCGCCGAGCGGGTCTTCCTGCTCACGCCGCCTAACGTCGAGGTCTCGGCGGAGGAGCGGGCGAAGGCCCTCGAGCGCGGCGGTTTCTACAACCAGGCGTAGATAGATCGGCCGAAAGTCTTACGACTTTCGGCCGCGAGGTGCTCTCCGAGAGCCGCAGCTAGCCGCTCCCGCACAGGTCGGGAGCGGCGGCGAGATCGGATCAACAGACGCTCTATCCTGAGGTGGCGGTCGGCAGGCGCGTCGTGGCGGTCGCAATCCTGTGCGGTGTCGTGCTTGCCGCAAGTGCGGCTGCTCGGAGCTCGTTGGCGCCGCTCTCCTCGCTCGTACGCACAAAAGCGTGCCTCGAGAACGTGCCGGATGCGATCGACGGACTGCCACCGGCAACTCCGCCCTCTCCGGCGGTGCGGTTCGTGTTCGACCTGCCGCGCTATCACTTCGTCTGCGGCGCTTGAGCGAGTACCGCCAGCGCGCAAGGAACCGCGCGCGCGAGGACGAAAAGAGACGCGTGGGCGACATAGGCGCCGGTTTCACGCAGCTCGCAGATGCCATCAGCTCTCTCGAGAGCTTCGTCACCGTCTTCATCTGGGTCTACATGCTGTTGATCTTCGCGTACGTCCTCAGCTCCTGGGTGCGGGTGCCCTACTCGCTCCAGCCGTTCGTGCGCTTCCTCCACGACGTCTGCGACCCGTACCTCCGCCTGTTTCGGCGCGCGATGCCCTCGTTCGGGCCCGTTGACGTCTCGCCGATCGTCGCCATCCTCGGCCTCTACGTCATCCAGTGGGTCGTCAACGACCTCCTGCTGGACAACCTTCGCTGAAAGGAGCTGTCATGGCCTACGCCCCAGCCGAACTGCGTCACGTGCCGTTACGAAGACGGCTGTTTGGATACCAGCGCTCGATGGTCGACCGTGTCCTCGACGACGCGGCGACGAGCTACGAAACGGTCTGGCGTGAGCGCGCGGATCTCGCCGATCGCGTCGAGCAGCTCGACACGGAGCTTGCGCGGCACAGGGAGCTCGAGCAGCTCCTGCGTGCGACGCTCCTCTCCGCAGAGCGTGCCGCCCAGGATCTCAAGGACGCGGGCAAGATCGAGGTGGACGCGATCCTCGAGGAGGCGCGTCGCGAGGCGCGCGACATCACGCGCCGGGCGCGTGCCGAGCGGGAGGCGCTGGCACTCGACACGCGCCGCATTCGCCTTCTGCTGCACGCGGCTCTCGACGCCGTGGACGAGGTGGAGGAGGAGGTCGGAACGGAGGAGGAGACGCCGCAGGCGAGCGCCGAGGCGGCCTGAGAGCGCTCCGTATACTGGAAGCGCGATGGCCGCGCCGAGCACTCGTCTACGGCTTCGCGTCTCGCCGGGGGTCGCCGGTCGCGACGAGATCGTCGGCCGGTACGGCGATGGCTGGAAGGTGCGCGTCGGAGCGCCGCCGGAACGCGGACGCGCGAACGACGCGGTGCTGCGACTGATCGCCGAGCGGCTCGGGGTCGCGCAGTCCGCGGTGACGCTCGTCTCGGGCGCGGCTGCGCGCGACAAGATCGTCGAGCTCGACGGCCTGACCGCCGACGAGGTGGCGAGGCGGCTGGAGCCGGGCGATGTCTGAGCTCGATCTCGACTCCTTCAAGAGCCGCCTGACCGAGGAGCGGAGCCGCGTCGCCGCTGCCATCGACTACCTCGAGTTCGAGAACGCCGGCTCGATGGAGGACGAAGGCGAGGAGGCCGGGATCGGCAACCATCTGGCCGAGACGGCTAGCGCCACGCTCGACCGCGAGATCGACTACTCGCTCGAGGAGAACTCTGCGCACGTGCTCACAGCGATCGACGAGGCGCTCGCGCGAATCGATGACGGCACGTTCGGCACCTGCCTCACGTGCGGCAAGGAGATCGATCGCGAACGGCTCGAGGCGCTCCCGTCCGCGACGCAGTGCATCGACTGTCGGCGTCGGGTGGAGCGCGGATGATCGAGGCGACGAGCCGGAGCCCCGCCGACGAGGAAGGGCGCGACGGGCTGGCGGCGGTCTCGGTAGCCGAGCGTCGGCTCTCGGCGGACGCCGTGCAGTGGCTCTCGCTCGGACTGGTAGCGGGAGCAGCGATCCTGGCCGACCAGGTGACAAAGCACCTCGTCTCGAGCCAGCTGGCCGTGGGCGAGGAGGTCCAGGTCGTCGGACCGTTCTCCATCCACCACGTTCACAACTCGGGGATCGCATTCGGCCTCTTCGACCGTGCGACCGGGATCGTGATCGCGCTCACCACGGTCGCGGTGATCTGGATGCTCGCCTTCTTCGCGCGCTCCGGTGCGCGCCACCCCGTGCTGCCCGTGGCGCTCGGGCTGCTGATCGGGGGGAGCGTCTCGAACCTCCTCGATCGCGTGCGGCTCGGGCACGTGACGGACTTCCTCGACCTCCGGTACTGGCCTGCGTTCAACCTCGCCGACATGTGCATCGTCGTTGGCGTCGTCCTGCTGGTCTCGACGATGCTCTCCGGCGAGAGCAGCCCGAGGCGTCGGCGGGGCGCCTCGACGCTTCGCTCCTGATCGAGCTCGTCGTCCCGACGTCCGCTGCGGGGACGCGGCTAGACCGCTACCTCGCAGGTGAGCCCGCCGTCGGCTCCCGCTCTCTCGCGGAGCGCTTGATCGACGGAGGCGTGGTGACCGTCGACGGCGAGCCTCGCACGAAGAGCCACCGGCTGCGTGGCGGCGAGCTGGTGGCGTTCGCCGAGCCGGTGCAAGAGACGCTCGAGCCGGAGCCGCCGCCGGCCGAGCTCAGGATCGCCTACGAGGACGAGCACCTGCTCGTCGTCGACAAGCCGGCGGGCGTCGTCGTCCATCCCGGCGCGGGCAACCGGAGTGGGACGCTGGCCTCGGCGCTTCTCGCGTATGGGGCCGAAGGAGGCGATCGCGAGCGGCCCGGCATCGTCCACCGACTCGATCGCGGCACGTCGGGCCTCCTCGTCGTCGCGCGCAGCGAGGAGGCCTACCGCAAGCTGCAGCGGCTCGTGCGCCGGCGCGAGGTCGAGCGTGAGTACACCGCGCTCGTCCGCGGCAGCCCGCGCTCCTGGTCCGGGCGGATCGACGCGCCGATCGGCCGCGACCGGCGCGTGCCGACACGCCAGTCGCTCGACACGGAGAAGCCGCGGGACGCAGTCACGCACTTCACCGTCACCGAGCTCCTCGATCCCTACGCGCTCCTGCGGGTCCGTCTCGAGACAGGAAGAACGCACCAGATTCGCGTTCATCTGGCGGCGATCGATCTACCCGTGGTCGGCGACCGGACGTACGGAGTTGCGGACCTCGGCCTCCGGCGCCAGTTCCTGCACGCGTCCCGCCTTGCCTTCACGCATCCGTTCTCCGGCGAGGCGATGGACGTCGACGCGCCGCTCCCTGTCGAGCTTGCCGAGGCGCTTTCGCTAGCATCCACGGGCTAAGCAATCGACCCGGTGGAAGGGTCGTGAGGGTGGTGCCGGCCGCTCGGGCCGGTTCTCTCACGTCGCCGCCGGCGCAGTCCAAAAACCACGAAGGGAGCGTTTCCGTGTCCGTTGTCACGATGAAGGACCTCTTGGAGGCCGGGGTTCACTTCGGCCATCAGACGCGCCGCTGGAACCCGAAGATGAAGCGGTTCATCTTCGGCGAGCGCGGCGGCATCTACATCATCGATCTCACCCAGACCCTCTCGCTGCTCGAGGAGGCGCACGCGCTCGTGCGCAACATCGCAGCACGCAAGGGCACCGTGCTGTTCGTAGGCACGAAGAAGCAGGCACAGGACGCCGTTACGCGCGAAGCGACCCGTGTCGGTATGCCGTACGTCAGCCATCGATGGCTGGGCGGCCTGCTCACGAACTGGCGCACGCTGTCCGAGCGCGTCGAGCACCTGCACGACCTCCGCCGCCTGAAGGCGGACGGCCAGCTCGAGCTGCTTCCGTCGAAGGAGCGGATCGCGATGGAAGCCGAGCTAGTCAAGCTCGAGGCGAACCTCGGCGGCGTCGCCGACATGAAGCGGCACCCGGACGCCGTCTTCGTCATCGACTTGAAGAAGGAGCAGCTCGGCGTCCGGGAAGCACGGCGGCTCGGGCTGCCGATCATCGGCCTCGTCGACACGAACGCCGATCCCGACGAGGTCGACCACGTGATCCCGGGCAACGACGACGCGATCCGCTCGTGCGCGCTCGTCACGCAGGTGATTGCGGACGGGATCGAGGCCGGGCGCCAGCAGGTCGGGGCGGACGAGATGGCGAAAGCTGCGGAAGAGCCTGCCACCGACGAGCCCGTCGAGGAGACGGAGCCCGAGGCTGCTGCGCAACCAGAGGCTGCGGCAGAGCCAGAGACTGCTGAAGAGCCAGAGGCTGCGGCGGAGCCCGTGGAGGCCGAGGCGTGATGACGACGACGATCTCGGCCAGCCTCGTCAAGGAGCTCCGCGACCAGACGGGCGCGGGGATGATGGACTGCAAGCGCGCGCTCGAGGAGACGAGCGGCGACCTCGAAGCTGCGCAGAAGCTGCTGCGCGAGAAGGGCGTCGCCCAGGCGGCCAAGCGCTCCGGACGCGAGACGACCGAAGGCGTGGTCGTCTTCGACATCACGAGCGAGAGCGTCGCGGCGATGGTCGCCGTCGGCTGCGAGACGGAGCCCGTATCGAAGAACGACGAGTTCAAGGTCTTCGCCTACCGGGCGCTCGAGGCGGTCAAGGACCACGGTGTGGACGCCATTCAGGATCTCGAAGACGAGCGCGTCGAGCTCGTCGCGAAGCTCGGCGAGAACATCGCCGTCGCGGGCGCCGTGCGCTACGAGGGCGCCGAGCACGAGTTCTTGACCGCCTACGTCCACCCGCCGGCGAACAAGATCGGCGTCCTCCTCCACGCGAAGGGCTCGCCCGACGTCGCATATCTGCTCGCGCAGCACATCTCCTGGGCTGCGCCGCTCTACAAGTCCCGGGACGAGGTCCCGGAGGCGGAGGTGAACGCGGAGCGCGAGATCCTGTCGAAGCAGGAGGACGTGCTCGAGAAGCCGGAGAACGTGCGCGAGAAGATGGTCGAGGGCCGCCTCGAGAAGTGGTTCGAGGGCTACGTGCTCTCCGACCAAGTCTGGATCCACGACACCGACCGCCGTGTCGGCCAGGTGCTCGCGGACGCCGGGCTCGAGGTGGTCGAGTTCGCGCGCTTCGCTCTGTCAGAGTAGGCGCGTGCAGTCGCAACCCGAGCCTGCTGTGCCGGTGGAGACGCCTGCGTTTCGACGCGTTCTGCTCAAGCTCTCTGGCGAGGCGATGAGCGGCGAGCAGTCGTTCGGCATCGATCACGAGCGCGTCGAGTCGCTGGCCGAGGAGATCGTGTCCGTCCATCGCGCGGGCGTCGAGTTGGCGATCGTGGTCGGCGGCGGGAACATCATCCGTGGGATGGAGCGTGCGGCCGACGGCATGGACAGGGCGACGGCGGACTACGCCGGCATGCTCGCCAGTGTCCTCAACTCGCTCACGGTTCAGGACGCCCTGGAGCGCCGCGGTATCCCGACCCGTGTGCTGTCCGCGCTGACAGTCGAGGAGGTGGCGGAGCCGTACATCCGGCGGCGAGCGATGCGGCATCTCGAGAAGGGCCGGATCGTGATCTTCGCTGGCGGCACGGGCAATCCGTACTTCACGACGGACACCGCGGCCGCGCTGCGCGCGCTCGAGATCGGCGCCGAGGCGATCCTGATGGCGAAGAACGCCGTCGACGGCGTGTACGACGGCGACCCGCGCGTCGACCCTGCCGCGGCCTTCATCCCCGAGCTCACGCACCTCGAGGCGATCGAGCGCGGCCTCAAGGTGATGGACACGACGGCGCTCTCCCTGTGCATGGACAACGGCCTTCCGATCCTCGTCTTTGCGCTGGAGGAGGGGACGATCGCCCGTGTGGCGCGCGGCGAGCGGGTTGGCACGATCATCTCCACGACCAAGACGACCACCGGAGCGAGCCGATGACGATCGAGGAGTTCATTCAGGACGCCGTTCGCAGGATGGACAAGTCCGCGGAGGCGACCCAGCACGAGTTCAACAGCGTCCGCACGGGCCGCGCGTCGGCGGCGCTGCTCGACCGCATCCAGGTCGACTACTACGGGACGGCGACGCCGCTCAAGCAGCTCGCGACGATCAACGTGCCCGAGCCGCGCCTCTTGACGATCCAGCCCTTCGACCCAACCTCCGTGAAGGCGATCGAGAAGGCGATCATGGAGTCCGATCTCGGTCTGACGCCGTCGAACGACGGCAAGATCGTCCGCCTGCCGATCCCGCAGCTGACGGAGGAACGGCGCAAGGAGCTCGTCAAGGTCGTGCGGCACCTCGCCGAGGAGGGTCGGATCGCCGTCCGAAACGTTCGGCGCGACGTCATGCACCACCTGAAGGAGCTCGTCGACTCCGGCCAGGTCGGCGCGGACGAGGAGCATCGCGCGGAGGAACGCGTCCAGAAGCTCACGGACGAGCACGTCCACAAGATCGACGATCTCCTCAAGCGCAAAGAAGCGGAAATACTGGAGGTGTAGGCCTCCGTGGTACGGCTCCTGACCCGTATCCGCTCGCTCTGGACGCTGAAGCCGCCTCCCGAGGAGCCCGACCTCCCCGATCGCGCGCGCTCGATCGCGATCATCATGGACGGAAACGGCCGCTGGGCGAGGCGTCGCGGCCTCCCGATCGCCGCCGGGCATCGCGCCGGAACGAAGGCGCTCCGTCGGGCGGTCGAGGCGTCGATCGATCTCGGCATCGAGTCGCTAGCGGTGTTCGCCTTCTCGACGGAGAACTGGTCGCGGACGCGCGACGAGATCGACACGTTGATGGACATCTTCGGCGAGACGATCGAGCGCGAGTTCCCGGACCTCGTGCGCCAAGGCGTCCAGGTGCACTTCATCGGCCGCCGCGACCGCGCTCCCGAGGAGCTGCGGCGGAAGATGGCCGGTCTCGAGCGCGAGACGGCCGAGAACACGGGCCTCAAGCTCTGGATCGCCTTCGACTACGGCGGCCGGGCTGAGATCGTCGAGGCAGCCCGGAAGCTTGTCGAGTCGGGGGTCGACCCCCGCGAGATCGACGAAAACGTCGTCTCCGCATACCTCTACGCACCGGACATGCCGGACCCGGACCTCTTGATCCGGACGTCCGGTGAGCTCCGCGTCTCGAACTTTCTCCTCTGGCAGCTCGCCTACACGGAGCTCGTGTTCGTCGACCGCCACTGGCCCGACTTCACGCCGCGTGACCTCGAGGAGGCGCTCTCGGCGTACGCGAGCCGCCGCCGCCGCTTCGGCGGGCGATGAGCAGCCTCACCTCCCGGCTGCTCGTTGCGGTCATCGGCCTGCCGCTCGTGCTCGCGGCGCTCTGGGCGGGTGGGTGGTGGCTCTTCGCCCTCGTGGCGCCCGCGGCGGTTGTCGCGCTGCACGAGTACTTCGTGCTCACGCGTCCGCTACGGCCCGTGTCGCTGGCGGGCTACGCGGGCCTGGCCGGGATCCTCTACGCCGCCGAGGTGAGCGGCCTGTTCTGGGCTATCGGTGCCCTGCTCGGCACGCTCGGCGTCGCGTTCGTGCTCAAGGGCCTCGGCGGGACCCAGGGCTCACCGACGGTCGCGGTCGGTACGACAGTCCTCGGGACGCTCTGGGTCGGCTTCGGGCTCGGCTGCGTCCTGCTGCTTCGCGACACGCCGGAGCACGGCTTCGAGGTCGCGCTGGCCGTGCTGCTGGCGGTGTTCGCAGACGACAGCGCCGCGTACGTGTTCGGACGCCTCTTCGGGCGGCACAAGCTCGCCCCGGCGATCTCGCCCGGCAAGACGTGGGAGGGCCTGCTCGCCGGCACGGTCGCCGCGGTCTTCGTCTGCTTCATCGTCCTCTATCAGGATCGCGACACGTTTCTCACGATCGGCGAGTCGGTGCTGCTTGGGCTAGCCGTAGCCGCGGCGGCCCCGCTCGGCGATCTGTTCGAGTCGATGCTGAAGCGCGATCTCGGCGTCAAGGACTCCGGGAAGCTGCTCGGCGGGCACGGGGGCGTGCTCGACCGGGTGGACGCGGTCCTGTTCGCATTCCCGGCCGCGTTGTTCGTCGTCGCTTCGCTCTACCCATGATGACGCCGTGAAGCGCGTTGCCGTCCTCGGCGCGACCGGCTCGATCGGCCGCCAGGCACTCGAGGTCATCGATGCGCATCCGGATCTCGAGCTCGTCGCCGCAAGCTCCGGCTCGCAGCCGATCGACGGCCTCGCACCGCTGACGCAGGTGGGAGGCGATGCGGCCGAGTTGCTCGAGCGGGCACAGCCGGACGTCGTCCTCAATGCGATCGTCGGCTTCGCCGGCCTTCCCGCGACGCTCTGGGCGCTCGAGCGCGGCGTCGACCTCGCGCTCGCGAACAAGGAGAGCCTGGTGGCGGCGGGCGATCTCGCGCTCGCGGCGCAAGAGCGTGGGGGAGGGCGGCTGCTGCCCGTCGACAGCGAGCATTCAGCCGCGCTGCAGTGCCTCGGGGAGCGCGACCGCGAATCGGTCGACTCGCTCGTACTGACGGCGTCGGGCGGTCCGTTTCGAGGCAGGACGCGCGAGGAGCTGCAGGGGGTCACGCCGAATGAGGCGCTCGCACATCCCACCTGGACCATGGGCCCGAAGATCACGATCGACTCCGCGACGCTGGCGAACAAGGGCCTCGAGCTGATCGAGGCGCACTATCTGTTCGGCCTCGAGTACAACGCTATCGAGGTCGTCGTCCATCCGAGCTCGATCGTCCACGCGCTCGTGCGCTTCCGAGACGGCGCCGCGATCGCACATCTCGGCTATCCCGACATGCGCGTGCCGATCTCCTATGCGCTGACGTTCCCGGATCGGGCCGAGACGCCCGTCTCTCCGCTCGACTTCACGGAGCCGTTTGCGCTCGAGTTCGAGCCGCCGGACACCGACACTTTTCCCATGCTCGCCCTTGCCAGGGAGGCAGGAGTGCGCGGAGGCACGGCGCCCTGCGTGTACAACGCGGCGAACGAGGTCGCGGTCGGCGCGTTCCTCGAGGAGCGGATTGCCTTCCTCGACATCTCGGAGGCCGTGGCTGCCACACTGGGGGCGATGGACGGTCATGCGGCGGCCGATCTCGACGACCTGACAGAGGTTGACGCCGACGCGCGCGCAATCGTCGAGGGAACGCTCGCAAACGCATGAGCATCGCCATCTCGATTCTGGGCCTCGCGTTCCTGATCTTCATTCACGAGTGCGGGCACTTCTTCGGCGCGATCGCCGTCCGCATGCGTCCGCGCGGGTTCTCGATCGGCTTCGGGCCACCGATCGCGAAAGTGCGCCGTCACGACATCGACTACGCGATCCGCATCGTCCCGCTCGGGGGCTACGTGACGATCCCCGGAATGACGCGTCCGCAGGCGTCCGACGTCGACGCCTACCTCGGTGGTGCCGTTCGCGACGCGCCTGAGCTGGTCGGCCCGTCCGAACGGCTGAAGCGGGCGCTCGGTGCCGAGGACTTCGAGCAGGCAAGCCGAGAGCTCGACACGATCGAGTCGGTCGCGACCGGCGCAGGCATCGAGAAGCGCTCGCTAACGCGCGGGCTAAAGCTGCTGAGTGACGGACTGAGCCCGGATGCGTACTGGCGCCAGGCGACGTGGCGGCGCATCGTCGCGATCGGCGCCGGCCCGGCGACGAACCTCCTGTTCGCCGTCTTCCTGTTCTGGATCGTGCTCTGGTCGGCAGGCGGCAAGGCGACGACGAAGGTCGATACGGTGTTCCAGGGCCGGCCGGCGCACACGGTCGGCCTCGAACAAGGCGATCGTATCGTCGCCATCAACGGGACTCCCATGACGCCGTCGAGGATCACGGAGACCATCTCCGGCTCGAACGGGAAGCCGCTCACGCTCCTCGTCGCGCGCGGCAACCAGACAGTCGTCCTCGGCCCGATCCGGCCGAAGCTCGACGAGGGCGTGTACAGGCTCGGCTTCCAGCTCGGGGCGGTGCCGCTCGGGCCGGGGGAGTCCGTTTGGGAGTCGCTCTCGCTCACCGGCCGCCTGACGAAGGAGATCGCCGTCTCGCTCGGCAACATCGTGCACAAGCAGGGTCGCGAGCAGCTGTCGAGCCCGATCGGGATCGTCGACGAGTCGCACAAGGCAGCGGAGCGTGGCTGGGAGCAATACCTCGCCGTGCTCGCGTTCATCAGCCTCTCGCTCGGCCTGCTCAACCTGCTGCCGCTGCTGCCGCTCGACGGTGGGCACATCGTCTTCGCGCTCGCCGAGCGGGCCCGCGGCCAGGCGATTCGACGTGAGATCTACGAGCGTGTCTCGGCCGTCGGCATCGTTCTTGTCGTCCTGCTCTTCTTCGTCGGCCTCTCGAACGACGTCGGGAGGCTCGGGGGCGGCTAGTGGCGAGCGAGCGCCAGATCACGGTCGGTGGCGTTCCGATCGGCGGCGGAAACCCGGTCATCGTGCAGTCGATGACGCTGACGAAGACGCACGACGTCGAGGCGACGACGGCGCAGATCGCTGCGCTCGCATCCGCGGGCTGCGAGATCGTGCGCGTGGCAGTGCCGAAGACCGAGGACGCCGAGGCGCTGCCGAAGATCGTCCGACTATCGCCGCTCCCCGTGATCGCGGACATCCACTTCAATGCGAGCCTCGCCCTGAAGGCGATCGAGGGCGGCGTCGCGGCCGTGCGCATCAACCCCGGCAACATCGGCGGCCCTGACAAGGTGGAGCAGGTCGTCAGGGCGGCGAAGAAGGCCGGGATCCCGATGCGTATCGGCGCCAACTCCGGGTCATTGCCGAAGCACCTGTTCGGGCTCGCGCAGGAAGACCAGGCGGAGGCGCTCGTCGAGGCCGCGCTCGAGGAGGTGCGGCTGCTCGAGGCGCTCGACTACGGCGACTTCAAGATCTCCGTCAAGTCGAGCCACGTGCCGACGATGATCCGCGCCTACCGGATGCTTTCGGCGAAGGTGCCGTACCCGCTTCACCTCGGCGTCACGGAGGCCGGCACGCCGTTCTCCGGGGCGATCAAGAGCGCCGTAGGCATGGGTGCGCTGCTCGTCGACGGCATCGGCGACACGCTGCGCGTCTCGCTGACGGCCGACCCGGTCGAGGAAGTAAAGGTCGCGTACGAGATCCTCAAGTCGCTCGGGCTGCGTGAGCGAGGGCCGATTCTCATCGCTTGCCCGTCGTGCGGACGGGACAACGTCGGCGTCGAGACCCTCGCCGCCGAGGTCGAGGATCGGCTCGACGGCTATGCGCAGGCATTCGAGGTGGCGGTGCTCGGCTGTGCGGTGAACGGGCCCGGTGAGGCGGGGGACGCGGACTTCGGCATCGCCGGAGGTCGTGACGTCGGCTTCGTCTATGCACACGGGCGCGTGCTGAAGAAGGTCTCGTCGGAGGTGCTCGTCGACGAGCTCTTCGCGGAGATCGACGCCTGGATCGCAGACGGCATGAAGCGACCGAAGCGGCTGAAGATGGCGAAGCCGGCCGCGCTCGCGATGGCCGAGGCGTCCCTGATCCCGCTCGACTAACCTGGATCGATGCGGGCATCGAAGCTCTTTCTTCCAACGCTGCGCGAGGACCCGGCCGACGCCGAGGCGGCGAGCCACAAGCTGCTCGTGCGCGGCGGCTTCATCCGCCAGGTGTCGGCGGGCATCTGGACGTTCCTGCCGCTCGGCTGGCGCGTCCACCAGAAGGTCGTCCAGGTGATCCGCGAGGAGATGGACGCGATCGGCGGCCAGGAGATGCTGATGCCCGTGCTCACGCCGGCCGAGCTCTGGGAGACGACCGGGCGCGATCAAGATCCCGGAGATCTTTCATCTCCAAGACCGCACGGGTCGCCGACTTCATCCTTCCGTTCACCCACGAGGAGACGGTGACGTTCCACTCGAAGCGAGCTCCGGTCGTACAAGGAGCTGCCGCAGCTCTGGTACCACTTCGCCGTCAAGGACCGAGACGAGCCTCGGCCCCGCGGGGGATTGCTCCGGACGCGCGAGTTCATCATGAAGGACGCGTACTCGTTCGACCGCGACGAAGCGGGGGCGCTCGAGAGCTTCGAAGCGAACCGCGGCGCGTACAAGAAGATCTTCGAGCGCTGCGGCCTCGAGACGTACGACGTCCAGGCGGAAAGCGGGGTCATGGGCGGAAAGCTGAGCGTCGGCTTCCTCGCACCGGCGGCTTCTGGCGAGAACACGCTCGTCTCCTGCGAGAACGGTGACTACGCCGCCGACGTCGAAATCGCGCGCGCGGTTCCGCGCGCAGCGACGTTCCCCGAGGCGCTCGGTGCGCCGGAGAAGATCGAGACGCCTGGCGTCGACGACGATCGAGTCGCTTGCCGAGCTCCTCGACATCGACCCTGCCGCGACCTCGAAGGCGATGCCCGTCATTACGTCCGAGGAGCCGCTCACGGTCGTTCTCGTGCTCGTCCGCGGCGACGACCGCCTGAGCGAGACGAAGCTCTACGACGCGCTCGGCACGACGCGGCCAGCGAAGGACGAGGAGATCCAGGCGGCCTTCGGCGCGGGCGGCGGCTCGCTCGGGCCGATCGGCTTCGATGGTCGGGTCGTCGCCGACGAGACGCTGCGCGACGGACAATTCGTCGCCGGCGCGAATCAGGACGGCTACCACTTGCGCGGAGTCGAAGCGGGCCGCGACTATCAGCCGGAGTTCGCGGACCTGCGCGAGCCCCGCGAGGGCGATCGCTGCGAGCAGTGTGGGGGAGAGCTGCGCTTCCAGACGGCGATCGAGGTCGGACACATCTTCCACTTCGGCACGTTCTACTCGGAGCCCCTCGACGCGAGGTTCCTCGACGAGGATGGGCAGGAGAAGCCGATTCTCGGCGGCAGTTACGGGGTAGGACCAGGACGGGTAATGGCTGCCATCGTCGAACAGCACCATGACGAGCACGGCATCGCGTGGCCGAAGGAGGTCGCTCCGTACGAAGTCCACATCGTCGCGCTGCCCGGCCTCGAGGAGCAGGCAGTCGCGCTCGAGCAGCGGCTCGAGGAGCGAGGCGTGAGCGTTCTTCTCGACGATCGCGAGCTGCGGGCGGGCGAGAAGTTCGCCGACGCCGACCTGATCGGCTGCCCGGTGCGGATCACGCTCGGCAAGCGAACGCTCGAAGACGGCGCGGTCGACTTCCTCGATCGCTCGAGCCGCGAGGAAAGACGGGTACCCTTGGCTGAGGTGGAGATCGTCTGATGCCACGCAAGCGGCGGTTCAGCGAGGAGCCCTTCGGCCCGACGACGACGGCCCTGATGGACGAGGGCGGCATCACGTATCGCGGCCTCGCCGCGAAATCAGGGCTCTCGGCCGGCTACCTCAACCACATTGTCCACGGGAACCGTCCGGTGCCCGCAAACGACGTGATCGAGCGGCTCGCGAAAGCGCTCGAGGTCGAGCCCGAGCACTTCATCGAGTACCGCGTCCGCGTGATCACCGAGCGGCTCGAGGCGATGCCGGACCTCGTCGACCGTCTCTACAAGCGGCTCGCGTAACGTCTCGGGCTAGCCGAGGGCGGAGCGTGGGTCGACGCTCGCGCCGCCGACGCGCACCTCGAAGTGGAGGTGAGGGCCGGACGAGCGGCCAGTCGACCCCACAAGGCCGATCGTGTCTCCCGTCGCCACGGACTGTCCGACGACGACATCGATCCGCGAGAGGTGGGCGTAGAGCGTTCGGACGTTCTCCCCGTGGTCAATGACGACGGCGTTGCCGAACGACCCGCGCGGGCCGGCCCACGTCACTTCGCCGGATCCGGCGGCCTCTACGGCCGTTCCCGCGCCGACAATGAAGTCGACTCCGGCATGGAATGCGTCGCCGCGCGGGCCGAAGCCGTCTCCGATCGGCCCGTCGACGGGCGCGCGGAGCCTGATCGGGCTGGTCGGGATCGGGCTCGTGCGTGCGGCGGCGATCGTCCGCGGCCCCGCCTCGCTGATCTGTGGCAGTCCGCGGAAGCGCTGGAAGCGCGTGACGGCCGCCGCCAACCGGCTGCCGTACGCGCCGTCGAACGGCCCGGAGGGGAACCCGTGCCACGCCAGGAGGAACTGGAGCTCGGCGACGTCCCACCCGACCGCGCCGTTCGTCAGCCTGCGGCTTCCGAGTGGGTGCTTTCCGTGACGGCCGAGCGCGCGCCGGGTGCGCGGGCCGACGACGCCGTCAGGCTCGAGCCCCGCACGGCTCTGGAAGGTGATCAGCGCTCCCGTCGTCCTCGGCCCCCGGACACCGTCGATCGGCCCGGAATACGCGCTCTCCGCGCGCAGCGCAACCTGCAGCGCCGCGACATTCGGCGTCGGAAGGGATACAGCCGCCTGCGCCGAACTAAGTGACAGCGCGACGACGGCGGCGGCGACAAGTGCTGCCCGCAACACCATCTCCCCCTTCTGTCGGCAGGAAGGCGCCCGGCGTTTAGCGACACGTGCGCCGGATAGACGAGCGCTCGACGGGACAACGATCAGAGGGGTTCCGTGCCTGGCAAGAGCGCACACGTCAGAAGGATGCCGGCTGCAAAGGCGATCGCGCAACCGCGGGCAAGCGCTCATAGGCGCCCCGGCTAGAAAGCGGCAGTAACGGGTATCGTTGCCGCCGCGGGGCGTGGCGCAGCCTGGTTAGCGCGCTAGTCTGGGGGACTAGAGGTCGGCAGTTCGAATCTGCCCGCCCCGACTGAGAAAAGCCCTCCTGACGGGGGCTTCCGGCCCACACAAGTCGCCGTGTCCTCTCGCGAAAGGAGCCGCACCATGACCAAGGTCGTCGCGCTCATGTCGATGTCTCTCGACGGGTACGTCGCCGACGAAAACGACGGGGTCGCAGAAGTTTTCGACTGGTACTTCTCGGGCGACGTCGAGGTCCCGACAGCGAGCGGGACATCCGGCATGACGTTCCGCGTCTCGGCGGCGAGCGCCGACCACCTGAGGAGCTTGACGGCTGAGATCGGCGCCATGCTCACCGGTCGGCGCACGTTCGAGGTCGCTGACGGCTGGGGCGGCCAGCACCCGTGGGATATTCCAGCTTTCATCGTCACCCACGAGGTGCCCGACGGCTGGCCACGGCCCGGCTCGACAGTCCACTTCGTCACCGACGGCATCGAAAGCGCGGTTGCTCGAGCGAAATCGGCTGCCCGTCCGAAGACCGTGGGAGTACACGGCGCCCAAACGATCCAGCAGTGCCTGGACGCGCGACTGCTCGACGAGATCCACATCGATCTGGCTGCCGTGTTGCTAGGCGCAGGAGTGCGGCTGTTCGACCACCTCGCGAACACCCCGGTCGTCCTCGGGAATCCGACAGTCGTCACCGGTGTGGGTGTCACGCATCTGCGCTATCCCGTGCACAGGTCGTAAACCAGACCTGCGGGAGTAGAGGGTCGGCAGTTCGAGTCTGCCCGCCCGAGATGGGGCCGAGCGTGAGCCGCATCCCAGTTCCCCGTGCTGGGAAGTCGGATCACTCCCCCGACACCACGCTCGGCGACCGCTGAGTGTACTCATAGGTGGCAAAGAGCACAAGAGTCTTCCAGGCACCGGCGCCGGCGCGGTGCTAAAGAATCGCGCTCGATGGGTCTACTCAGCCTCGTCCTCGGCATCGGTGCGCTAGCCGCCGCCGCCGCGCTCTTCGCAGCGGCGCTTCGGCTGCCGACGGCCGTCGACGCGCTACTGACGGCGTACCTCTTCGCTAGCGCCCTCTCGATCGTCGTCCCGCTCGCGCTGTCGCCCGGGAACTGGCTGACGAGAGGCGGGCTGCTCGTCGCCTCCACGATTGTCCTCGTCGCCGGGATCGCCGTCTGGTGGCGCACCGGGCGCCCCGGCCTGCCGCTCGCCGCACAGGCGCGATCCGCTTGGATCGCGCTCCGCGACCCGCCCGTCTTCCTGCTCGCGCTCGGGGTTACGGCGGCGCTCGTCTATGCGGCCGTGCTCTCAGTCGCGACGGCGCCGAACGACTACGACAGTCTCTGGTACCACCTCGCGCGTCCGGCCTTCTGGGCGCAGGAGCACGCGGTTGGCTACGTCGCGAACGCGAACGACCAGAGGCTCGACATCTTCCCTCCGGGCGCAGAGATCACGGCTGCCTGGCCGATGGTGCTCGAGGGCAGCGAGCGGTTCGCGAGCCTGTTCCAGCTCGTGGCGCTAGCCGCGACGCTCGTCGCCCTCGCAGGCAGCGGACGGCGTCTCGGACTGACCGCTCGCGCGGCGCTCTTCGGGGCGCTCGTCTTTGCCTCGCTGCCCGTGGTCGCGCTTCAGGCCGGGACAGCCCTGAACGACATCGCCGTCACGTCGTTCCTCGTCGTCGCGGTGTGGTTCCTCTTGTCTCCCGCACGACCCTGGCCGCTGCTCGGAGCGCTCGCGCTGGCGCTCGCAGTCGCGACGAAGACCACGGCGCTGCTCGCCTTGCCGCTGCTGCTCGTGATCGCAGCCGCCGTTCGTCCGCGCCGCGACTGGGCCCGCATCGCCCTCGCGGGACTCGGTGCGTTGGTGGTCGGTGGGTTCTGGTACGGCGTGAATCTCGTCGAGAAGGGCCATCTGTTGTCCGGATACACGCAGGACGACAGCCCGAACCGGAGCGTGGGTGACACGGCGAGGATGCTCGGGGAGCTGTCCCGGACGCTGGTCGACACCGTCGACCCTGCCGGCGAGGTCGGGCGCGACCGGCTGGTGTACGTCCTGGCGGCAGTCGCGCTCGCCGTCGCCGGCGCCGTCGTCGCTGCTCGTCGACGCGTCGCAGTCGCTGCCGCTCTGTGCGCCGCCGCCGTCCTCGTCCTGATCCCGGTTGCCACGGCGACCGCACACGAGCAGCTGCTCCGCGGCTACCAGCACGTGTGGCTGCGGCTCGACGAGCCGGTGGTCGCGTTCTTCGCTTTCGATCGCGACCCGCAGGTGCCGTCGCCCATCCGCTCGTGGTACGGGCCGCTGGGCCTGCTCCTATTCGTCGCCGCCGTGCCGCTCGTCGCCCGCGCAGTGCGCCGGCGCGAGGTTCCGCGCGGCGCGTGGGTCTTCTTGCTCGCGCCCGTCGGCTATCTCGTGATCGTCGTGCTCGCCCTCGACTACGGGGTAGACCACGGCCGGTACTTGATGCCTGCCGTCGCGGTTAGCGCCGCCACGTGGGGCCTCGCGGTCGAGGTGCGCGCGCTCGCCTGGACGGCGTGCGCGACCGCGCTCGCCACCCTGCTCCTCGTCTTCGTCCACTACGAGGAGAAGCCGGCCGGGATCGCGCTCCTCGAGAGGCCAGCACGGGAGTCCGTGTGGTCTGCGCCTCGATCGGCAGTGCTGGCCGCCGCGCACGTCCGCGGCCCGTTCGCGGTTGTCGGGAGCCTCACGCGGCCAGGCGACACGATCGCGCTGCGGCTCCGCCAGGACGATGTCACCTATCCGTACTTCGGCTCGAAGCTCGACCGCAGGGTCGTTTTGGCCCGGGACGGGGACGACCGGCCGCTCGCAGACGCCAGCTGGCTCGTCGTCGCTCCGAGGCTCTCCACACCCTCCTGCAAGGCGGCGTGGACGGCGGTGTCTCCGGAGACAGGCGGCTGGCGCGTCTACCGTCGGTCCGGCCGGTGCCCGTAGCTCACGCTTTGGCATGATGCCGCGCACATGCGGCGCGTATTGGTGGTGATTGCAGGGATGATGCTGTTGCTGCCGGCGAGCGCGCTCGCGAGTGGCGACTCGTCGATCTTCTACTACCCGTGGTGGGGGACGAAGAAGGTAGACGGGAAGTTCTTCCACTGGAGCCAATACGGGCACGCGCCTCCGACCGATCTCGCGACGACGTTCTTTCCGGCGCGAGGGCCGTATTCGAGCTCCGACGGCGACGTCGTTCGCGCGCAGATGGACGACATCAAGCAGGCCGGCGTAACGGAGGTGATCTCGTCGTGGTGGGGTTGGGGCTCGCCCGAGGATGACCGGCTTCCGCTCGTGATGAACGTGGCCGAGAAGCGCGGTCTCAACGTCGCCGTCCAGGTCGAGCCGTACGAGAAGTGGAGACGGACGGCCGACGTGCTGGCCCGCGATCTCGGTCATCTCCAGGACGTGGGCATCCGCCGCGTCTACGTCTACCGGCCGTTCGACGGGACGATCGACGACGACTCCTGGGCCGAGCTGATCGCGGCGTATCCCGCACTCGAGCTCTACGCGCAGACGACCGACTCGGCCCGGGCGGCCGCCGACGGCTTCGACGGCGTCTACACGTACGACATCTTGAGTGTGCGAGGCGGCGCGTTCGCCGGGCTGTGCGCGCGTGCGCATGCGGCCGGCATCGCGTGCGCACCCTCGGTTGGCCCCGGGTACAACGCGTTCCGGTCTACGGGTGACGAGCGGGTCCGGTCGCGGAGGAGCGGGAAGACGTATGACGACATGTGGCGCGCGGCAATCACCGCGCGGCCCGACCGGGTCACGATCACGAGCTACAACGAATGGCACGAGGGCACGCAGATCGAGGCGGCGAAGAAGCACCCCCCGGAGCTTTACGACGCGTACGGGAACTACGAGGGTGCGTACGGGAAGTACGGCGTAGCCGCCGAGCGCGCGTACATCGTGAGGACGACGTACTGGACGCGTGCTTTTCGTCTTGCGACGGCCGCGACCGCCCTGCTAGAGAGCCTCGTCCGGTCCCTTCACGGCGGCGGCTGAGCCGCCGGACAACAGCGCGGCTCTTACGTCAGGCATAGCTACCCCACGAAGCTCCTCGTTCCCGAGGTCGATCTCGATCTCACGCCAGCGTTCGATGCCGAGAGCACCGGCGCCGTTCCGGCCGCCGATCTCGAGCAGCGAGTCAGGCGTCAGCACGTCACGTCGCAACGCCTCGCGTCGCGCGATCCCGTCGAGCTGGCGGAGCTCCTCGAGCGGGTCGATGCGGACGTTCGCGTCGGAGCCGATGCAGATCTCGATCCCCCGCTCGAGCAGGCGCCCGACCGGAGCGAAGCCGTCGCCGAGATCAGCCTCCGTCGTCGGGCAGATGCAGACCCTCGCCTGAGCGGCGGCGACCAGGTCGAGCTCCACGTCGCTCGCGTGCGTCGCGTGGACGACGGTCGTGCGCGGCCCGAGGCACCCTGTCTCGGCCAGAAGCTCGATCGGCCGGAGGTCGTGCTCGGCGAGGCACTCCTCGATCTCCCGCGGCTGCTCGCACGCGTGGACGTGTAGCGGCAGCGGGACCGTCTCAGCGTAGCGGCCGATCTCGATCAGCCATTCTTTCGGGCAGGCGCGGACGGAATGGGGGGCGAGGCCGGTACGGATCCCACGCTCGACAAGCGCCTCCACCTGTGCGAGATAGGCCGAGACGCTCGGCTGGCGGAAGCGGTCGACCCCGCCGCGGCCGTAGGCAGCGTGAAGGAGGACGAGCTCGATTCCGGCCGCGGCCGCTGCCTCCGCGGCCGCGATCCGCCTCGTCGAAGCCGAGATAGTGGAACTCGCCGACGGCCGTATAGCCGGCCGCGAGCAGCTCGCTGTACGTCAGCTCGTACTCGCTGCGGATCGTCGCCGGCGTCTGGCGAGCGGCCTCGGCGAGCATCGTCTCGCGCCACGCCCAGAAGTCGCCGCCTGCGCTCCGTCCGCGCAGCGCGCGCTGGAATGCGTGCGAGTGGGCGTCGACGAAGCCGGGCAGGGAGAAGGTCGCGGTCACACCGGGATTCTACGGGGATCCGTTTCCGTGCCGGACGACGACCGTCACTATCCTTGGGCGATGAGCGCCCGCGCCGTCTCTGCACCGCTCGCCCGGCTGCCGAACGCGCTGACGATCGCGCGCTTCGCGCTCGTGCCCGTGTTCGCACTGCTGCTCGCGCGCGGCGACGACGGCCACAGCTGGCCTGCGGCGATCGTCTTCGGGATCGCAGCTGTCACCGATCAGGTGGACGGCTGGCTCGCGCGCCGCTACCACGTCGAATCGGAGTTCGGGAAGTACGCCGACCCGCTCGCCGACCGGCTGATGATCGACGTCGCCGTCGTCATGCTCTTCTTCTACGACCGGCTGCCGTGGCCCGCGCTCGTGATCATCGTCGGCCGCGACCTGCTGCTCGTCGTCGGCACGCGCTTCGTGCTCCCGCGCGGCTACGAGTTCTCCGTCAGCTTCCTGGGGAAGCTTGCGACATGGATCCTCTATCTCTCGATCGGGCTCGTGATCGCGACGCCCGCCGGGACTGACTGGCCGCTCGTGCTGTTCTGGATCGGCGTCGCGCTGTCCGTGCTCGCGGGCGTCTCGTACGTGGTCGGCGCACGGAAGGCCGTGCGATGAAGGCAGTCGTGATGGCAGGTGGGGAGGGGACGCGGCTGCGTCCGCTGACGTCGAACCAGCCGAAGCCGATGGTGCCGGTGGTCGGCAAGCCCTGCATGGAGCACATCGTCGATCTGCTCAAGACGCACGGCTTCGAGGACGTGATCGTGACGCTTGCCTTCCTACCGCAGGCGATCAAGAGCCACTTCGGTGACGGCGAGGAGCTCGGGATGTCGATCGAGTACTCGCTCGAGGAGAGCCCGATGGGCACGGCCGGCTCCGTCCGCCTCGCGGCGACCAGGCTCGACGGCACGTTCCTCGTCATCTCCGGCGACGCACTGACGGACTTCGACCTGGGCGCGATCGTCGCCTTCCATCAGGAAAGGGGAGCGGCGGCGACGATCGCGCTCAAGGCGGTGCCGAACCCGCTCGAGTTCGGGGTCGTCGTCACGGACGAGGACGGGCGCGTCGAGCGCTTCCTCGAGAAGCCCTCCTGGGGGCAGGTGTTCTCGGACACGATCAACACCGGGATCTACGTGCTCGAGGCAGACCTGCTCAAGCATGTCCCCGGCGACCGCCCGTACGACTTCTCGAAGGAGCTCTTTCCGCACCTCCTGGAGATGGGCCTGCCGCTGTACGGCTACGTCTGCGACGGCTACTGGCAGGACATCGGCAACCTCGACCAGTACCGGCAGGCGAATGCCGATGCGCTGGACGAGCGCGTCTCGCTCGACGTAACCGGCATCCGGCTGCGCGGGAACATCTGGCTCGGCGAGGGTGTCGAGATAGACGACCTCGAGGGAGTCGAAGGACCGGCGTTCATCGGCAGCTACTCGAGCATCTCGCCCGAGGCGACCGTCGGCGCCTACTCGGTGCTCGGCTCGAGCGTCCGCCTGCGCGAGAGCGCACGGGTCGTGCGCTCCGTTCTCGACGCTTCGACGTTCGTCGGGCGGAACGCGATCGTCGAAGGGGCGGTTGTGGGCCGCTCGTGCGACATCCGCTCGCACGCGCGCGTCCACGACGGCGTTGCGCTCGGTGACGGCGTGATCGTCGGTGCGCAGGCCATCGTCATGCCCGACGTCCGCATCTTCCCTTACAAGGAGATCGAGTCCGGCGCAACAGTCCACGAGAGCATCATCTGGGAGGCCGCCGCGTCGACACATCTCTTCGGCCGGGAAGGGGTCAGCGGGATCGTCAACGTCGATCTCACGCCCGAGGTCGCCGTGCGGCTTGCCGCGGCGCTCGGCACGGCGCTCCAGCGCGGCGGGCGTGTCGTTGCGAGCCGTGATGCGACGGCCGCCTGCCGGATGATCAAGCGGGCGATGGTCTCGGGCCTGAGCTCGACGGGGATCAGTGTCGCCGACCTGCGGGTGCTGCCGGCGCCGATCAACCGACACCTCTTGCGGACGCAGGGCTACGACGCCGGCTTTCACGTCGGTGTCAGCCCAACCGACGCCGAGATGCTCCAGATCCGCTTCTTCGAGCACCCGGGCATCCAGCTGACGCCGCGGCTCGAGAAAGAGGTCGAGAAGCACTTCACGCGCATCGAGCTGAGGCGCGTGGCGCCCGCGCAGATCGGCCGAATCGGGTATCCGGTGCGTGTGCGCGAGGGCTATGCGCAGGACCTGCTGGACGTGATCGATGGCGAAGCAATCAGACAGCGCGGCTACCGGCTGCTCGTCGACTACGGCGGCTCGGCCGCGTCGTTCGTGCTCCCGCTCGTGCTCGGGCCACTCGGCATCGAGACGGTCGCGCTCCACGAGTTCGCCGAGGCGGACACGGACTCGGTCACGCTGCCCGAGTCGCTGGCGCAGGCGGAGCGGCTCGTGGAGACGGTCGGCGCGGACTTCGGCGCGGTGCTCGACCGATCCGCCGAACGGCTGTTTCTCATCGACGAACAGGGAAAGCAGATCGACCCGGATCAGGTGACGCTCCTCTACGTGGCGCTGCTCGTGCGGCTCGGTGCTCGCGGCCGCATCGCGTTCCCTGGCACGGTGACCGGGGCGGTCGAACGCCTCACGCGAGAATCGCGGCTCGAGGTCGTGAGAACGGCCGCCTCGCTCGCCTTGCTGTCCCAGGCGGCCGACGAGGACGGCGCGATCTTCGCCGCTGCCGGCGGCGGCGCGTACATCGTCCCGCGTTTCCAACCCGCCGCGGACGGGGTCGCCGCGCTGGCCTTCCTCCTCGAGTTGCTCTCGAAGGAGTCACGGCCTCTCTCGGAGATCGTCGCCGAGCTGCCTTCGTCGCATGTCGTGCACCGTCAGGTCGCCTGCCCGTGGGCGAAGAAGGGGCTCGCGATGCGGGTGCTCACGGAGCGGCTCAAGGATCGCGACACGGACGTCACGGACGGGATCCGGGTCTCGGACGAGCGCGGCTGGGGGCACGTGCTGCCCGATGCCGTAGAGCCGGTGATGCACGTGTACGCCGAAGGGGAAACGATGGGCGCGTCCGAGGCGCTGGCGGAGGAACTCGAGGCGATTGTCACAGCAGCTGTCGAGCAGGAGAGTGACGTCGCCGTAGCACCAATCTCAAGTTGAGGTTGACCCTTTGGGGGTTGCCTGCTTGAATGGTGGGCAAGACCGGGCTGGCACTACGACGAAAGGTGATGCGTGGAACCCTTCCCTGACCTGTCGATCGACGACGAGGAGCGCGAACGGCTGATCGCCGAGCTCCAGAAGGACGAGAACGACCTTTCGTACTCACGGCGGATGCTCCACGGGAGGATCGACATGCTTCGGGCCGAGAGGACCGCGCGGTTGAAGCAGAAGCCGGAAGACGAGCTCGCGCAGCTCGGCGACGACCGTATGCACGAGGCGCTCGCGATCGGCGTGTCGACGTCGATCGCGGCGGCGAAGGTGGCGGACGAGTTTCCCGATCTCGCGACGATCTCCGACGACGAGCTCGACAAGGTGATCTCGCAGCTCGAGGCCAAGGAGAACGACATGTCGTACCGGCGGCGACTGCTGCACGGGAAGATCGACATCCTCCGCGCCGGCGCGAAAGGGGATGACCTCGGCGAGCTCGCAAAGATCCTCTCGGGGAAGTAGCGATCTTCCCAGGAGCAGGTCTCAGATGAGCCACGTCTACTGCTCGGAATGCGGGTTTCAGAACCCCGAGGTTGCGAACTACTGCGCGCGGTGCGGATCGCTGCTCCGCGACGAGGTCGGTGACGAGACGACGCTCTCCTACACACCGGAAGAGGACGGAGACTCCGACTCGAGCTACGAGCCGGTCGAAGGACCGGCGCTCGTGATCCGCTCCGGCGGCGGCCGGGCGGGCGAGCACTTCGTGCTCGACCGCGAGCGGACGACGATCGGCCGCTCTCCCGAGTGCGACGTCTTCCTCGACGACGTCACCGTCTCGCGCCGCCACGCCGTCGTCACGCGGCGTGACGGCTCGTTCGCGATCGAGGATCAGGGGAGCCTGAACGGAACCTTCGTCAACCGTCGCCGGATCGAGTCGGGCGAGCTCGAGGACGACGACGAGCTCCAGATCGGCAAGTACCGACTCGTGTTCCTCGCGCGATGACGACGGCCGTGCGCAGCGCGAGCCCTGGGCCGACGACGAGCACGCAGAAGCGGCAGACGATCGGCTCCGTCTGCCGCAAGCTCCGCGCGGAGTTCCCGGACATTTCCATCTCCAAGATCCGGTACCTCGAGGACCAGGGCCTGATCCAGCTGAGCCGCACGCCCGGCGGGTATCGCCTGTTCTCCGAGGAGGACGTCGAGCGGCTGGAGACGATCCTCCGGCTCCAGCGCGACGAGTTCCTTCCCCTGCGGGTGATCCGCCAGGAGCTGGCGTCGCAACTGCCGACCCGCCGCCGCCGCAAATCGCCGGAGCTCGACGCGGATACCGTCGAGATCGACCTCCGCGAGCTTTGCGAGCGCGCCGGCGTCTCGCTCGACCTTGCTCGGGACCTCGAGGAGTACGGACTGATCTCCGCCGACCTCCACGGGGGCGAGCGGTTCTACACGGAGTCGGACGTCGAGATCGCGTCTGTCTGCGGGCGGCTGGCCAGTTCCGGCATGGACGCGCGACACCTGCGCACGTTCCGGACGACGGCCGATCGAGCCGCGGACCTGCTCGAGCAGGTGGTGACGCCCTCGCTCCGCTCGCGCAACGCGGATCGCCATCAGGAGGGCCTCGAGCGGCTGCGCTCGCTCGGCGAGGCGGCGGAGCAGCTGACCCAGCTGCTTCTCTGGAAGGCGCTGCGACGCGTCGCCGCCGGTTAGGCTGGCACGGATGCAGGTCGATCTCAGATCGAAGATTCGCGACGTGCCCGACTTTCCGAAGCCGGGCGTCGTCTTCAAGGACATCATGCCGCTCCTGGCCGATCCCGCCGCGCTTGCGGACACGGTCGAGCGTCTTGCGGAGTGGTCGGAGCCACGGAAGCCGGATCTCGTGCTCGGCGCCGAGGCGCGCGGCTACATCACCGGCGGCGCACTCGCATGTCGCCTCGGGTGTGGGTTCATTCCTGCCCGCAAGCCAGGGAAGCTGCCGTGGCACACCGTGGCCGTGAAGTACGCGCTCGAATACGGGTTCGACCAGCTCGAGGTGCACGCCGACTCGATCACGGCTGGAAAGCGCGTGCTCGTGCACGACGACGTGCTCGCTACGGGTGGCACGGCCAAGGCGACGGCAGAGCTCGTCGAGCAGTTGGGCGGCGTCGTCATCGGTCTGCCGTTCATCATCGAGCTCGCGTTCCTCGACGGCCGCGAGAAGCTCACCGGCTACGACGTCTTCTCGCTGATCGAGTACTAGCGCGACCCGAGGCGCACGATTTACACGCGGCCGTCCGCCCGGTCGTCTTAGATGAGGACATGTACGACGCGCTCGCGGCTCGCTACACGTTCGCCTGTCCGCATCGCGAACGGGCGAGCGTTCCGCTCTCGGCCTTCCGTGAGATCGAGCGACTTCCGGGCGCGGCGCACCCGGCCGTCTTTCGGGTGCGCTTCGCGTGCCTGTGCGGCGACGACCACGACGGACTGCTCGCGCACGACGACCTCGACTGGGCGCCGCTCGGCGTGGGGGAGGAGCGCATGTACGTCAACCTGATGACGAGCCGCGTCGATCCTGTTCGCGACGAGCTCCAGGACCTCGCCGTCCGCCGGATCAAGGCGGGCCAGTGGCCCTGGGCGGCGTACTGCTATCCCGAGGACCGCTCGCGGCCGGCCTTCCCGTCCTCCTTCGAGCTGCTGGCGCCGGGAGGGGGAGGGTCGATCGGGATCATGGTGCGCTGCGCGAGCTGCCGACGGTTGTCGGTCAACGTCGTCACGACGGCCCACGTCGACGTCCCGTTCCACCACGACGTCGAGGTGGCGGTCGTGCCGCACGCGATCGCAGACGACGCGTTCCGGACGCTCGCCGAGTTCCGCACCGAGCTTTGGTCAGAGACGTTCGACGCGCGACGGCTCGAGCTCTAGGAGGGTTTGGCGGAACGGTGCTCGTCGCCGGGGGCGCGATGGACGCTGTGATCGCCAGGACGCAGGGAGCAAACGGAGACCGAATAGGGGACAGGATTAATCCTGTCCCCTATGCCGCTGTCTCAGAACTATTGGGGTGACTGAGGACGCCGCGAGCGCAGCGTCGAGTGCGATTCCGGCGGCTCAGTCAGTGTTTCGCCAAACCCTCCCTGACGCGTCAGCGCTTGCGCAGGTGGCCCTGGACACCGCGCGTGCGGACGAAGAGGAACACGCAGCCGAACGTGAGCGCGCCGACGAGGAAGCCCATCGCGTTCGAGCTGCCGATCGCGAGCAGGAACAGCCAGACGTAGAGGCCGAAGCCGAGAGCCCAGAGAAAGGCGGACGTGCCCGCGGCGACGCTCGGCGACCGGAGGTGCATGCTGCGATCCTATCCCGCGCTACGGCATGCGCATGACTAAACGGGACCAAGAATTCGCCGAGCCGGTTGCGCTTTCGTCCACCTGCTCCACTGACATTCCGCTTCCGCGTAGTGCCTTTGAAACTGGCTTCGACCTACTCACGCTCCGTGCTCGGCGCAAGTAGGAATCTAGTGCCTCACCCGATCTCGATCAAGAGGGTCGAGCGGAGAAAAAGCCGCAAAATGCGGCCAGATGTTCTCCACACTTTCCACACTCCGCCGCGCAGCCTGTGGAGTGCGTCAGAACGTGGACGACCGGGCGCCCGTGGCGATCAGCAGCAGGATGACGGCGGCGACGGCGAGGCGGTACACGACGAAGACCGTGTACGTGTGCCGGCGCACGTAGCCGAGCAGGAACCAGATCGCGGCGAGACCGGTTGCGGCAGCCGTGAGCATGCCGACGACGAACGGGCCGCCTGACCCGGGCGGAAGGCCGCCGCCGAACGCGATGTCGCTCAGCCCTTTGAAGAGGGCGGCACCGAAGACGACCGGGATCAGGAGGAAGAACGAGATGCGGGCCGCGGAGTCGCGGTCGAGCCGAAGGAACCGCCCCAGGGTGATGACGATGCCGGAGCGCGACACGCCGGGGGCGAGAGCGAGCGTCTGCGCGAGGCCGAGCGAGAAGCCGCGTCTGTAGTCCAGATCCTCGATCGCACGATCCGTGGGTCGGCGGTCCGCGAGATAGAGCAACACGGCGCCGAGCGCGAGGAAGATCGCGATCTGCCACGGCTCGCCGAGCCGCTTCTCGATGAAGCTCTCGCCGACGGCTCCGGCGAGCGCCGCAGGAATCGTGGCGATGATCACGATCCAGGCGACACGCTCGTCAGGCGTCCGAACCGCGCGCGCGCGCAAGCTGTGCCACCAGGCGACGACGAGCTCGGCGAGCTCGCGCCAGAAGTACGCGACTACTGCCACGAGCGTCCCGACGTGCAGCGCCACGTCGAACGTCTTGTTGAAGTCGGGATGCGCTTCGAGATAGGTCCAGTCGAACAGCCAGGGCACGAGGATCAGGTGGCCGGAGGACGAGATCGGAAGCAGCTCCGTGAATCCTTGAACGGCGCCGAGGACGAAGGCCTGCCAGTCGGTGAGGGCGGTGGACGAGTCGCCGACGCCGAGGATGCAGAGCAGCAGGGCGATCGCGAGCGCGACGCCGGCCACCACGA
This sequence comes from uncultured Actinomycetes bacterium, assembly GCA_963826585.1. GTDB lineage: Bacteria > Actinomycetota > Thermoleophilia > Gaiellales > Gaiellaceae > PALSA-612. Next base: position 204,754 of record CAWGXP010000001.1, on the reverse strand, counting down.
CGATCCCGACGCGTTGCCGCATTCCTGCGGCATCGTAGTCGAGCGCTCGAGACGGGCGGGAGGTTGGCTGTCTGTCGTCAGTACGGGCTTTCCGCTGACTTGACATAACAGACGTTATCGTGCAGACGAAATCGGGCCTGGCGCTTGACGCGGGGGCTATCCTTACCCACGCGCTGCAGAGGATGGCGACCACGGGCGTAGTCGGCAGGCGTACGGCTGTGCCAGGGCGAGGCTTCGATACGGGAGGGCGGACGCATTAGCGAACAGCCGACCGAAGCGACGATCGATTTCGAGGCCCTCCCCCAGAGCGAGGACCTCAACCAGCTGCTGGAGGCAGGTGAGGCGGCGGGGTTCGTTCGCGCGAGCGAGCTCGCGGAGACCCTCGACGCCCACGGGTTCGACGCCCTGGAGACGGATGCCGTCTACCGCGAGCTCGAGGGCCGCGGGATCGACGTCCAGGACGACGACCAGGGGTCGATCGCCGCCCTGTTGACCGCGCCCGTCGAGACGACGACCGACGCGCTGCAGCTCTTTCTCCGCGAGGCTGGCCGACACCAGCTCCTGACGGCCGCTCAGGAGGTCGAGCTGGCGAAGCGGATCGAGCGCGGCGACGACGCGGCCAAGCAGCGGATGATCCAGTCGAACCTTCGTCTCGTCGTCTCGATCGCCAAGAACTACCGCAACCAGGGCCTCCCCTTCCTCGACCTGATCCAGGAAGGCACGCTCGGCTTGATCCGCGCCGTCGAGAAGTTCGACTGGCGCCGCGGCTACAAGTTCTCGACCTACGCGACCTGGTGGATCCGCCAGGCCGTCGCCCGCGCGCTCGCCGACAAGGCGCGCACGATCCGGATGCCGGTGCACATCGTCGAGCGCCTGCAGAAGATGAATCGTGCCGAGCGAAACCTCTGGACGCAGCTCGGCCGGGAGCCGACGCTCGAGGAGATCGCCGAGGAGGCGAGCCTGCCGATTCAGCAGGCACGCGAGGTGAAGGCGGCAGCGCGCGCCGCCACCAGCCTCGATCAGCCCGTCGGCGAGCAGGAAGAGGCGGTGCTCGGGGACTTCGTCGCCGGGGACGGGCCGTTGCCGGACGAGGAGGTCGAGGTCTCGCTCCGCAGCCAGGCGCTCCAGGCCGCGCTCCAGACGCTCAGCGTCCGCGAGCGTGAGGTGCTCGCGCTCCGCTACGGCCTCGACGACCACGATCCGAAGACGCTCGAGGAGATCGGGCGGCGCCTGGGCCTGACGCGAGAGCGTGTCCGGCAGATCGAGGTCGAGGCGCTACGCAGGCTCGCTAGCCTGCGCGAGATCCAGGCCGTCCCCTATTAGCGCGGGCTAGTCAGTCTCGAGATAGAAGGCGAGCTCCGGCGCGATGGCGCGGAGCTGCCGGAACGCCCGCGTCTCGAGCTGTCGCACGCGCTCGCGCGTGACGCCGAGCTCGCGGCCGATGTCGTCGAGTGTCTGCGGCGGCTTTCCCTCGAGCCCGAACCTGAGGACGAGGAGCTGGCGAAGGCGCGGCTCGATGCGGTCGAGCGCCTCGCGCACCTCCGCTGCCCGGATGTGCTCGGTCGTGACCTGGTCGGGTCGCTCGGCGTCCTCGCTCTCGATCAGGTCGGAGTAGAGGCTTCCGCCCTCGCCGAGCGGCGTCTCGAGGCTGATCGCATCCTCGACGAGGTCGATCAGGTCGGCGACGCGCGCCTCGGTGTACCCCGACTCGGCGGCGATCTCGGCGACCGTCGGCTCCCGGTTGTGCTTCTGCGCCAGGACGCGGCGCGTCCGCATGACGCGACGGGCCTGGTCGGACACGTGCACCGGCAGTCGAATCAGGCGGCCCTGGTCGGCGAGCGCACGCGTGATCGCCTGGCGGATCCACCAGGTCGCGTACGTCGAGAGCTTGTAGCCCATCCGATAGTCGAACTTCTCGACGGCGCGGATCAGGCCGAGGTTTCCCTCCTGGATCAGATCGAGCAGCGGAACGCCGGCGTGTCGGTAGTTCCGCGTCAGGGACATGACGAGCCGCAGGTTGCACTCGATCAGCCGCCGTTTCGCCGCCTCGTCGCCAGCGTCCTTGCGGCGCGCAAGCTCGCGCTCTTCGTCCCGTGTCAGCAGCCGTCCGCCTCCGATCTGACGGACATAGAGCTTCAGGGGATCACGCGTCTGTGGCGCCCCTTCGTCGACCTCGTCGACAGACAGCTCTTCGAGGAGCGCAGGGGACGGAGCAGCTGACCTCGTCCTCGAGGCCCTCGTCTGCGGGCAGGGGTTGTGCCATCTCGTTCCGAGCTATCGGCACGGAGCCCGGTTCGCGTGAGCCTTATTCGCGAATCGAGCCGTCCGGCGCAACGTCGACGTCCATCTCCAGCAGCCGCTCGCGGACGAGGAACTGGAAAGTCGACCAGGCGCCTCGTCTTGCTTCGAACATCCGGTAGACCTGCCACTCCGTCATCAGCGACGTGTCTTCCTGCCGCGCCTGCTTCCAATCGGCGAACCGAGGCAGGCGACCGAGCCGGCGCGAGAGCTCGACGCCCTGGTCGATCGCGCGCTCGAGGCGCTCCTCCCCCACCGGCACGTCGAAGCCGGCTTCGCGGAGTGCGTTCGACAGTGATCCGAACGTATGCCAGTAGAGCGACTTGGACGGCACGAGGCCGCGGTGCTCGTCGATGTCCTTCGCCGTCGGGACCCGACCGATCGTCTGACCGAGCTGACGAAGGCAGGTGAGAAGCTCTTCCCGCGTCGCGAATCTTCGCGGCATCAAGCCCGCCTGGCGCTTGGCGGCGTTCCAGGTACCGAAGCGCGCGATCACCGTCTGCGAATGGACGCGCGTCGTCGGGTCCGCTTCGAACTCCCGCATCGTCGGCGATCGGCCGAGCTCGACGGCGCACGCACGAAGCTGGTCGAGGATCTCCTCGTCGGTGTAGCGCTTGCGGATCCCGGCCTGGAACTCGGCCAGCGCCTGAGGGTCGATGCGCGGTACCGCGCGTCGCGCACGTTTTCGGGCCATGCAAATCAGAATAGAGCGTTGTGGAAGATTCGCAAGTAGAGGGGGTATGTGTTGAATCGCAAGCGGTCGGCGTGACTACACTGGCGCCGTGCGGGTGGAGGTGGAGACGGCGCTAGCTCGAGCCGCGGGGCGCCTCTCACGCGCCGCGCGCCGAGGCGGCGGCACGACCGTGCCGGGGAAGCTCCTGACCGCGATCGATCCCACGGCCATTACGACGCTGGCGGGGCGCCTCGAGGACGGCTGCGTTGTCCTGTCGGCGACGAACGGGAAGACGACGACGGCGTCGATGGCGGCGTCGATCCTCTCCTCTCGCGTGTCGCTCGCGCACAACGCGGCTGGCGCGAACCTCCTGTCGGGCGTCGCATCGGCGCTCGTGGCCGCGAAGGACGCGAGGCTCGGCCTGTTCGAGGTCGACGAGGCGGCGTTGCCGGAGGTCGTGCGCAGGGTCTCGCCGCGCGTGGTCGCGCTCGGGAACCTGTTTCGCGACCAGCTCGATCGCTACGGCGAGCTCGAGATCGTCGCGGATCGTTGGCGGGCGCTGGTTGAAGGGTTGCCGCGTGCGACGATCGTGGTCGCGAACGCCGACGATCCGCTCGTGTCCGATCTCGCCGAGGGGCACGACGCTCTCGTCACCTACGGCATCGACGATCCGAGCGCAGGCTCGACGGTTCTCCCCCACGCTGCGGATTCGAAGCTCTGTCGCCGGTGCGGTGGCGCATACCGATATGTGACCGCGTATGTCGGTCATCTCGGAGAGTACGAGTGCCCCGCGTGCGGCCACCGCCGGCCGAGACTCGACGTTGCCGCACGGCGCGTCGCACTCGACGGGATCGAGAGCGTCGCGTTCGACCTCGAGCTGCCGGAAGGAAGCAGGCGCGTGCGGTTGCGGCTGCCGGGCGTCTATAACGTCTACAACGCGCTTGCCGCCGCGGCGGTCGGGCGTGAGGCGGGAAGCTCTCTCGACGAGATCGCCACCGGGCTCGAGAGATTCGAGCCCGCGTTCGGTCGCTTCGAGCGGCTCGACGTGGACGGGAGGACGCTGCTCGTGCTCCTGATCAAGAACCCGGCCGGCGCCAACGAGATCGTGCAGACGCTCGTGCGCGGGCCACGGCTCGGCGTCGCCGTGGTCGCGCTCAACGACGAGATCGCGGATGGTCGAGACGTCTCGTGGATCTGGGACGTCGACTTCGAGCCGCTGATCCCCCTCCTCGACCGCCTGATCGTGTCCGGCGGGCGCGCGGCGGAGCTCGGGCTCCGCTTTGCATACGGCGGCCTCGATGAGGGCGCTATCGACGTCGTGCCGAGCATCGCGGATGCGCTCGACCGTGGTCTCGCGGCGACGGCGGAGGGCGCCGAGCTCGCATTTCTCCCCACGTACACCGCGATGCTGGAGCTGCAGCGGATCGTCGCCGACCGCGGCCATGCGAGGCCGTACTGGGAGCGCGTGGCGTGAACGCCATCGTCGGACATCTCTATCCCGACTACCTCAACATCTATGCCGATCGAGGGAACATCGCGGTGCTCACGGGGCGCGCGCAGCGGCACGGCATCGACCTCGATGTCCGCACGATCGATGTCGGAGCCCCCACTCCCGCCGATGTCGATTTGTTCTACATCGGAGGCGGCCAGGATCGAGAGCAGGCGCTCATCGCGGACGACCTCGCCGCTCGAGGACCGGCCCTCGCCGCGGCGGTGGCCGATGGCGCAGCCGTGCTCGCCGTGTGCGGTGGCTACCAGCTGCTCGGACGCTCGTACCGCGACCGCTCGGGCGCGGAGCTCGCGGGCGCGGGCGTGTTCCCGCTGGAGACCGTTGGCGGCGAGCGACGGATGATCGGCGACGTGCTCCTCGAGTGCGACCTCGACGGCGAGAAGCAGGCTGTCGCAGGCTTCGAGAACCACAGTGGGCGAACGTTGCTCGACGCCGGCGCCACGCCGTTCGGACGCGTCCTCTACGGCTTCGGAAACGATGGCGAATCGGGCCTCGAAGGGTGCCGTGTGGGGAACGCGATCGGCACGTACCTTCACGGCCCGCTTCTGCCTAGGAACCCGCGTCTCGCCGACTGGCTCCTCACGCACGCTGTGGCCCACCGAAGCGGCTCGGTTCCCGATCTCGCACCATTGCCCGACGTGTTGGAGCGCGAGGCGCATGCCATCTCTGCCGCCCGGGCGCGCGCACGTGGCGGACGCGGCTAGGCGTCGTGGCCGACGGGCTCGGCTTCCGACCGACGGGGTGCGAGGACCTCCCGCTCCTGTACCGGTGGCTCGAGCGTCCGCACGTCAAGCGCTGGTACCGGGACCACGGCGACTACGACGACGTCGTCGCTCACTACGGCCCCGCGTTGGACGGCAGAGATCCGACGGACCACTACATCGTCGAGCTCGACGGCCGGCCGATCGGCATGCTCCGGACGTATCTCGTCGCCGACTACCCCGACTACGCCGAGCAGATCGGCATCGACGACGTCACGACCGCCGGCGTGGACATCCTCATCGGTGTCGAGCAACTCACGGGGCAAGGGCTGGGAACGAAGATCCTCGAGCGATTCGTCCACGATGTCGTCTTCGAGCGTGCGGAGATCGTCGGCTGCGTCGCGGATCCCGACTCGGCGAACTATGCGTCGCTACGCGCGTTCGAGAAAGCCGGCTTCAGGGCGCTGAGGACCTTCAAGGAGGATCCCGGCGACGGCGAGGTCCATACCCTCGTGCGGCTCGACCGTCACGGCGCCCAGAGCGCTCCGAGGTAGGCGACCGGGTCCCCCGGCTGCCAGCGCTCGAGAAAGCGCTGGATCGGCGGGTGGAGGACGACGTCGTGCAGCTCGTCGAATGTGAACAGCCGATGCCCCCGCACGGCCGCGTCCTCGGACGTCACGGCCTCGAGAGAGCGGCCGGTGAGATCGGCGGCGAAGATGATATGGAGGACGTGCTTCTGGCGCGCGCTGTTCGCCGGCGCAATCGAGTCGACGAGCGCGACCGGTCCCTCGAGGGGCAGCTCGTCGCTGATCCCGAGCTCCTCCTGGAGCTCTCGGCGCAGCCCCTCCAGGAGGCTCTCGCCCGCGTGGACGCCGCCGCCGGGCAGCAGCCAGTACTCCTTTCCCGGCTTCTCGTGGCGGCAGAGCAGGAATCCGTCGCGCCAGCGAAGAACGGCCGAAACGCGAATCCGTGGCTGGCCGGTCACGTCAGTGCCCCGAAGAACCGAAGCCGGCCGCCCCGCGCACGGTATCCGGAAGCTCGTCTTCCTCGACGATGGACAGCGTCGCGATCGGGACGATGAGGAGCTGTGCCATCCGCATGCCCGCCTCGACGACGAATGACGCCGTACGGTCGGTGTTGATCGCGATCACCCGCAGCTCACCGCGGTAGCCCGAGTCGATGATCCCAGGCGTGTTGACCAGCGAGATGCCGTGTTCGAGCGCGAGGCCAGAGCGCGGGACGACGAAGCCCGCATGGCCCTCCGGGATCGCGACGGCGATGCCGGTCGGGACGAGCGCCCGTTCGCCCGGGCCTAGCTCGACGGCCTCGCACGCGACGAGGTCGAGCCCGGCGTCACCCGGGTAGGCCCCGTCGGGGAGCACGGCGTCGTCGCGGAGTCGCGTGACCTGGAGATCGATCACGACGAGCTGATCGCGGCGATGCTGGCATCGGCGATGAGGTATTCGGCGTACCGGCGCACCTCGGGCTCGGGTAGTCGCGCGCGCACGAACACGCCGTCGGCACGATCCTCCCGCCGCTCGATCGGTGGACCGAGCGCGTACAGGGCCGAGAGCACGGCGCCTTGCTCGTACGGCACGAGCAGCTCGACGAGCTCGAAGCGGTCTTCGAAGCGCAGGGCGATGTGGCGACGAAGCTCATCGAGTCCCTCGCCCGTTCGCGCGGAAACCTGCACCGAGCCGGGGAACCGGTTGCCGAGCCGCCGACGCGCGAGCGCATCGACGGCGTCGATCTTGTTCAGGACGATCTCGATCGGCAGCTGGTCCGCGCCGATCTCGGCGAGGACGTCGTCGACCGCGCCGACCATCTCGTCGAGCGTCGCCTCCGGCGTGGAAGCGTCGACGACGTGGAGCACGAGCTCGGCCATCACGGTCTCCTCGAGCGTCGCCGCAAAGCCTTCCACGAGCTCGTGCGGGAGACGGCGAATGAAGCCGACTGTGTCGGTGACGAGATACCGCCTACCCTCGTGCTCGAACGAGCGCGTGGTCGGATCGAGCGTCTCGAACAGCCGGTTGTCCACGGAGACGCCTGCGCCCGTGAGCGCGTTGAGCAGGGTCGACTTGCCGACGTTCGTGTAGCCGGCAAGCGCTATCGTCGGCGTCGCCGAGCGGACACGCGACTTTCGCCGTGTGTCGCGCTGCTTCGAGAGCTCCTTCAGCCTGCCCTTGAGGACGGAGATCCTCTGTCGCGCGAGGCGGCGGTCGGTCTCGAGCTGGCTCTCGCCCGGTCCGCGCGTCCCGACTCCGCCGCCGAGGCGCTCGAGGTGCTGCCACATGCCCCGCATGCGCGGCAGGTTGTACTCGAGCTGGGCGAGCTCGACCTGGAGCTTGCCCTCGGCCGTGACTGCGTGCTGGGCGAAGATGTCGAGAATCAGCTGGGTGCGGTCGACGACACGCGCCTCGAGGACGTCTTCGAGCCGGCGCTGCTGCGGGGGAGCGAGCTCGTCGTCGACGACGAGCACCTCCGCCTCCGCCTCGGCAAACGCAGCTTTCAGCTCCTCGAGCTTGCCCTTTCCGACGTACGTGCGAGGGTCCGGATGGGCGCGGTGCTGGACGAGCTCACCGACCGGCTCGAGGCCTGCGGTCCGCGCGAGCTCCTGGAGCTCTGCGAGCTCCTCCGCCTCGCGTGCGGGCGGCAGGCACGCGACGACGAAGCCGCGCTCTGCCGCGGCTCCAGGGGCTGGGTCGGGCTGTCGGTGGGTCACGGCACCATTATGCAGCGGTGCCAACGCGCGACGGGAAACCGCTAGCGTTGGCGCGTGCGCGTCTCGCCCGTCCTCGAGGAGCAGACGACCTATCCCTTCGTCACGCTCGACCGTGCAAAGCGGGAGACGGCTGCGCGCGGGATCGAGATCATCGACTTCGGGCAGGGCGATCCGCGCGAGCCCACGGACCCCCGGATCCGGGAGGCTCTGGCTGCGGGCGTCGCCGAGACGATGGCGTACCCGAAGGCCGAGGGGCTGCCCGAGCTCCGCGAGGCGATCGCCGCGTGGTGCGGTCGCCGGTTCGGCGTCGCTATCGATCCTGACCGGGAGCTCATCCCCACGTACGGCAGCAAGGAGGCGATCTTCAGCTTCGCCCAGGTCGTGCTCGATCGCCACAGCTCGAAGGACACCGTGCTCGTGCCTGACCCCGCGTATCCCGTCTACGAACGCGGCGCAGAGTTCGCCGGCGCCAGGGTGGAGCGCGTTCCGCTGCTCGAAGAGAACGGGTTCCTCCCGGATCTCGGCGCGATCCCCGATGAGACGCTCGCCCGCACAGCACTTCTCTGGATCGACTATCCGAACAACCCAACAGCAGCCGTGGCGCCTCCGGCGTTCTTCGACGAAGTGGCGCGACTGGCCGAAGAGCACGATTTCCTCGTCTGCTCGGACGAGGCGTACAGCGAGCTCTGGTTCGACGAGCCTCCGGCGTCCGCGCTCGGCGCCGTCGACCGTCGCCGTGTCGTCGCGTTCAACACGCTCAGCAAGCGCTCGTCGATGACCGGGTACCGGTCGGGGTTCGTCGCCGGCCCCTCGTGGCTCGTCGACGCGCTCAAGAAGTACCGGCCCACGGTGGGGACGGCGCCGCAGGAGTTCGTCCAGCGCGCGTCGATCGTCGCGTGGGGCGACGAGCAGCACGTGGAGGATGCGCGACAGCGATACCGGCGAAAGCGGGAGGCCCTCCTCCCCGTCCTCGAGCGGAACGGCTGGCGTGTCGCCGGGAAGGCGGCGACGATGTACCTCTGGCTCGCTGTCCCGGCGGGCGAGTCGTCCGAGCACGCGGCGGCGCGTCTTCTCGAGCACGGGATCGTCGTTGCTCCCGGCTCGTACCTCGGGCGCCACGGCGAGGGCTACGTGAGGCTCGCGCTCGTGCCGACGGTCGAGGATTGCGAACGGGCGGCGCGGATCCTCGAGGACGCGCTCTAGTGGACGCTGCGCGGACGCTCGAGCTGGTTGACGCTCTCGACCGCGGGGAGCTCCGCGTCGCCGAGAAGGACGGCGACGTCTGGGTCGTCAACGAAGAGGCGAAGCAGGCAATCCTCGACTACTTCCGGCTTCGCGAGGTGGAGCCGATCGAGGTGGGGCCGTTCGCGTATCTCGACAAGATCCCGCTCAAGCGGCCCGATCCAAAGGCTGGCGTCCGCGTCGTGCCGCCCGCCGTCGCGCGCTACGGGTCGTTCCTCTCGGAAGGCGTCGTGATGATGCCGAGCTACGTCAACATTGGCGCCTGGGTCGGGCCACGCACGATGATCGACACCTGGGCGACGGTCGGTTCGTGCGCGCAGATCGGCGCGGATGTCCATCTGTCAGGAGGGGTCGGCATCGGCGGCGTGCTCGAGCCCGTGCAGGCGCGCCCCGTGATCGTCGAGGACGGTGCGTTCATCGGATCCCGTTGCATCCTCACGGAGGGAGTGATCGTCGGCGAGCAGGCCGTGCTGGCGCCCAACGTCTCCCTCACAGCCTCCGTGCCCGTGATCGATGTCACGGGGCCTGAGCCGGTCGAGCACCGTGGCTTCGTTCCCCCGCGCTCCGTCGTCGTCCCGGGAACCCGGCCGAAGGAGTTCCCCGCCGGGATCTTCGATGTTGCCTGTGCCCTCGTCATCGGACGCCGTACCGAGGCGACCGACCTCAAGGTGAGCCTCAACGAGACGCTTCGCGAGTTCGGCATCGGCACGGGCTAGACGAGCTCCGCTCTTGACAGGTGACCATTTGGTCACCTAAGATCGAAGCGTGGACGAACCGGTGTTCAGGGCGCTCGCCGATCCGACGCGCCGCGCGATCCTCGACCTGCTCTACGACGAGGACGGCCGCACGCTCGGAGAGCTCCAGTCCCACTTCGAGATCACGCGCTTCGGAGTGATGAAGCACGTCCGGGTGCTCGAGGAGGCTGGGCTCGTGACGACGCGCAAGGTGGGAAGGGCGCGCCTCCACTACCTGAACCCGGTCCCGATCAGGGAGCTCCACGACCGCTGGACACGGAAGTTCGCCGCCAGGGCGAGCGACTCACTGCTCGCTCTGCGGGCCCACCTCGAGAAAGGAGCGAACATGGCCACGGCCGAGAAGCCGTCGCACGTCTACGTCGTCTTCATCGAGACGACGCCAGAGCGCATCTGGGATGCGCTCACCAAGTCGCAGTTCACGGAGCAGTACTACTTCGCGAGCACCGTCGAATCGGACTGGACGGAGGGCTCCGACTACGAGTACCTGATCCAGGGACAGCAGGCGATCACCGGGAAGGTGCTGGAAGCCGTCTCCCCCACGCGCCTCGCGATGACGTTCGACGCCCGCTGGGACGAGGACGTCACGCCCGATGCCGCGTCGCGGATCACGTGGGAGATCGAGTCCGTCGGCGACGAGCTCTGCAAGCTCACCGTCGTCCACGACGGGTTTGACGAGGAGACGGCGACGTTCGGGCAGATCGCAGGTGGGATGCCCCTGATCCTCAGCGGCCTGAAGACGCTGCTCGAGACGGGGAAGCCGCTGCCGATGCCCGTAATGGCGTAGAAGAGACCGTATTGGGGACGGGATTCATCCTGTCCCCAATCCCGTTTCCCAACGGGGAGCGCGTCAGCCGGCGACGCGCTCCACCGGGCCTATGAGCGTCGCTTTGCCGCCCGCGATCTCGACCGTCAGCTCTCCGCCGGGGAAGCGCACGACGGTCCTGCCTTCGCCGGTCGTCGCGGCGGCGATCGCAACCGCGCTCGTGCCCGACGATTGCGTCTCTCCGACCCCCCGCTCCCACACGCGCGCCGTCACCCGACCCGGCCCCTCGACTTGCACCACCTGGACGTTCGTGCGCTCGGGGAAGCGCGGGTGGGTCTCCAGCGCAGGCCCGATCGTCCCCACCTCGCCGGGGTCGGCAGTGACGACCGCGTGCGGATTGCCGACGTCGACGAGCGTCACGTCGTACCCGCCTACGTTCTCGCAGCCGACGACGCGCACCTCGCCCATGTCCTGGGCGATCGAGTCGGCGCCCACGCGGGCGGTCACGGTTCGCGACCCGACGACGACCCGCACCGTCGCCGCGCCCGTGCGGTCTGAGAGCCACCTGGCGGCGATGCGCGTCCCGTTTCCCGACATCTCCGCGCGGGAGCCGTCTGTGTTCCAGATCGCGAGCTCGACCCAGTCGTCTCCCGCGCCGAGCACCTGGAGGATGCCGTCCGCGTCGCCGACGGCGGCGCGAACGCGTTCAGCGTCGAGCGGCTCCTCCGTGAGCAGATAGACGTTGCCCGCTGCGTGCCAGCTCGAGGATCTCATCGGCGATCTCGTCCGGTGGACGATCGGCGGCGACGCTAGCAAGACCCGGAACGCGGCGCATCCACTTGCGCTGGTACGCGGCAAGCCGCTTCGTGCGCACGACGACTGCCTCACGAGCCTCGTCGGCCGGGAGCTCGGCAATCTCTCGGAGGCCGATGATCTGCGCGGCCGTCGTCGACAGGCGGCTTGCCCGCGCGCGCTCGACCTCTTCCACGACACCTCGGTCGAACATCGCGGCTGCCCGTGCCTCGATCCGCCGGTCGAGCTCCTCGCGCGGTACCTCGAGGCCGAACACCCGCGTCGGATGGCGGTAGCGCTCGCTCCACAGCGCGTCTTCGACGGGCGCCAACGACGTTCCGGCTTCGCTCAGCTCGAGCGCCCGCACGACCCGCTTGCGGTCGTTCGGATGGATGCGGCTTGCGGCTGTGGCATCGCGAGCCGCGAGCAGGGCATGCGCCGCTTCCGGCCCTTCGTTGTCGTAGAGACGCTCCCACTGCTCTCGCGCTCCCTCGGCGGGTGGCGGAGGCAGCGCGAGATCCGCGAGAGCGGCGCGGAGGTAGAGTCCCGACCCGCCGACGACGACGGGCGTCAGACCCCGCGCGAGAGCACCGTCGATCGCCTCGTGGGCGAGCGCCTGGTACTCGGCGACCGATGCCTCGTGACCGAGATTCCAGATGGCGATTAGCTCGGTCGGCTCGGGCGGCTGTGCCGTCAGAACAGGTACCCCGCGATACGCCTGCATCGAGTCTGCCGAGATCGCGACCCCGGGAATCCGCTCGAGGATCGCAGCCGCCACCGCGGTCTTGCCCGACGCCGTCGGGCCGAACAGTGCAAGCACGCTCACGGGCGGAGCCTCTGACGAGCGGTGTCGAGGTCGTCGTCGTCGAGGCCGGCGATGCGCAGATACTCCTCCGCGCCTCCGTACCGGTCATCCAGCGTCTCGAGTACGCCTGCCATGGCCGCCGCGGGGACGGTGGCGAGGAACTGACGCGCCTCTCGCTCCTGTTCGTCGGGAGCCTCGGCGATCCACACCGCCACGCGAGGCGCCCAGCTCGGCTCGCTCTGGGCATAGTCCTCGGCGATTGGCTCCGAAGGCACGCCCGCAAGCCGCAGGAGGAAAGCCGAGACGAGGCCCGTTCGATCGACGCCGCCCGCACAGTGGATCGCAACGCATCCCCCGGGGGCGCGCGCAACGGCGCGCACGGCCTCGGCGAAGCGCTCTCGATAACGGTCGATTCGGTCGAGGTAGAGCGCTTGTCGTCTCTCTGCGTAGTCGCCGATGTCTCTGAAGCGACCGTCTCGATCCAGGCCGTCCCACGCGTCGCCGAACAGGGGCACGTAGACGACCTCGACATCCGGGCGGTGGTGTGGCTCCTCTTCGACCTCGTGTGGCCAGCGAAGATCGACGATGCGGCGAACGCCGTAAGCGCTCAGTGCCTGCCAGCCTCCGTCCGAGAGGCCGGCAAGGTTGTCGGCCCGCACGACCGCACCGTAGCCCGTCTCGCCGCCGTTCGCGGTCGGCAGGCCTCCGAGATCGCGGACGTTCACGCAGCCGTCCCAGGCGAGCTCCCGGCTCGTGCTCACGGGGCTCAGGCCGCGACGAGCGCGGGCTGCCGGCCGCGCAGCGTCGTCGATGTCGCTGCGGTGATATCGACGTCGACGAGCTCACCAGGCGGTGCGTTCCCCGAAAACACAACCGTCGTGTTCCGGCGTGTGCGGCCGCTTAGCAGCGACCCATCGAGTCGGCTCGGTCCTTCGACGAGCACCTGCTCCGTGCCTCCGACGCGCGTGGCATTCCGCGCTGCTGCGACGCGCTGCACCGTCTCGACGAGGCGCTCGATGCGCTCGTGCTTGACCTCGTCCGGAACCTGATCGTCCATCGCCGCTGCCTCGGTCCCGCTCCGCGGCGAGTAGACGAACGTGTAGGCGCCGTCGAAGCCGACCTCCTCGACGAGCGAGACCGTCTGCTCGAAGTCGTCGTCCGTCTCGCCCGGGAAGCCGACGATCAGATCGGTGGTCAACGCGAGATCGCCGATCGCGGACCGGAGGTCGTTGACGAGTCGCAAGTAGCGCTCCCGCGAGTAGGTCCGGCGCATGCGCTTGAGAACTGTGGTCGACCCCGACTGCGCGGGCAGGTGCGTGTGCTCGCAAACGGTGGCGCACTCCGCCATCGCCTCGATCACGTCCGGGCGGAAGTCCTTCGGATGAGGGCTCGTGAAGCGGAGCCGCTCGATGCCGTCGACGTCGTCGATTGCACGCAGCAGCCCTGCGAAGCCGAGCGGCTCGACGCGGAGGTCGCGTCCCCACGAGTTGACGTTCTGGCCCAGGAGCGTCACCTCCCGGACGCCGTCCGCCGCCAGCGCGCCGATCTCGACGAGGATCTCGTCGAGCGGGCGGCTTACCTCGCGGCCGCGCACGGCCGGCACGATGCAGTAGGAACACACGGAGTTGCAGCCCATCGAGATCTGCACCCACGCCTGGAACGGTCTGCTCGTTCGTCCCGGCAGACGGGCGGAGAAGCGCCGCTCCTCGCCGGTGCCGAAGGCCGAACGCGGGACGCCGAAGCCGCCGGCGCCGAGCCAGTCGCCGAGATGGTGGATCGTGCCGGGGCCGAAGGCGACGTCGACAAACGGGTACCGTTCGAACAGCCGATCCCGTTGCGCCTCGGCGTAGCAGCCGCCGACAGCGACGACCGTCTCGGGGTTACGGGCTTTCGCGGCGCGCGCATTCCCGAGATGCGCTGCAAGCCGCTGGTCGGGCTTCTCGCGGATCGTGCACGTGTTGAAGACGAGCACGTCTGCCTCTTCGAACGACGCGGCCTCTCCGAGACCGAGCTCCTCGAGCGTGCCACGGATCCGTTCGGAGTCGTGCGCGTTCATCTGGCAGCCGAACGTCGTGACGTGGTACCGCCTCATTTCGCGTACTCGATCGCGCGCGACTCGCGGATCACGGTGACCTTGATCTGGCCCGGGTACTCGAGATGCTGCTCGATCTCGCGGGCGATCTCGTGCGAGAGGAGCGCCGCCTCGTCGTCGGCGATCTCCTCGGGCTTGACGATGACGCGGATCTCCCGGCCCGCCTGGAGCGCGTAGACGCGGTCGACGCCGGCCCTCTTCGCAGCGAGCTCCTCGAGCGCCTCGAGCCTCTTCACGTACGACTCGAGGCTCTCGCCTCGCGCGCCGGGACGGGCAGCGGAGACGGCATCGGAAGCGATGAGCAGCACCGCCTCGACCGTCTGCGGCTGTACCTCGTAGTGGTGCGCTTCGATCGCGTGCACGACGCCCTGGCTCTCCCCATAGCGGCGCGCGTAGCGGGCGGAGATCAGCGCGTGCGGGCCCTCCTCTTCGTGCGACACCGCCTTTCCGAGGTCGTGGAGCAACGATGCCCGCTTCGCCGTCTTCACGCTCGCGCCGAGCTCACTCGCCATGACGCCGGCGAGCTGGACGACCTCGAGCGTGTGCTTGAGGACGTTCTGCCCGTAGCTCGTCCGGTACTTGAGCCGTCCGAGGATCTTCACGAGCTCCTCGTGGAACTCGCCGCAGTTCGCCTCGAACACGGCCTGCTCGCCCGCCTGGCGGATCAGATCGTCGACCTCGGCCTTCGACTCGTAGTACATCTCCTCGACGCGAGCCGGATGAATTCGGCCGTCCTCGAGCAGCTTCGTCAGCGTCAGCTTCGCGACCTCGCGGCGGATGCCGTCGAACGAAGAGAGGACCACCGCCTGCGGCGTGTCGTCGACGATGAAGTCGACGCCCGTCAAGTGTTCCAGCGTCCGGATGTTCCGGCCCTCGCGGCCGATGATGCGCCCCTTCATGTCGTCGGACTGGAGCTCGACGATCGAGACGGTGGTTTCCGCGGCATGGCTCGCCGCCACTCGTTGCAGCGCGTCCGCGACGAGGTTCCGCGCCCGCCGCCTGGCCTCCGTGTGCGCCTCCTCGTCGAGCAGACGGACGCGCCGGGCGAGCTCGTGGCGTACAAGCTCTTCCGACCGTGAAAGCACCTCCGCCTTGGCGCTGTCGAGAGACAGCCCGGCGATTCGCTCCAGCTCGCGTAGCTCCGCCGCCTTCGATTCCTTCAGGTCCTCCTGGAGCTGTTTCGCGTGTGTCTCGCGATCGGCGACGCCCTGCTCGCGCCGCGTGACGTCGTCGACGCGACGCGCGAGATCCTCGCGCGCGAGACGCACGTGCTCCTCCCGCTCGCGCACCTCGGTGCGCTCGGATGCGAGCTCGAGCTCGGCCTGCTCCCGGAGCTGAACCGTCTGCTCCTTGGCCTCGAGCTCCGCCTCGCGCCGAAGCGCCGCCGCCTCACGGCGCGCGTCGTCGAGCAGAGCGGTGCGTGTTCTACGCGCTGTAGCGAGGCGCGAGTCGGCCGTGAACGTCACCGCGGCCCACGCTCCGACGAATCCAGCTGCGAGACCGATGACGATTCCGAGGACGTACGGCACGGCGCTCCTCCGGTCGTTGTCCACGCCGGTCTGGCGTGGGGTACGACTCGACACCGAGCCTTCGCGGATGCATCCCGCGCAGCATGGGCGGCCGACGCCGCCACAGAGAAGCTAGATCAGAAGGCTGGCTGCGCTTCCTTTGCTCGATCGGGGGACGGATTCACGTTGGTTCCTGTCGGGTTGGCTTCTGGTTGCTGCGTCAGATGTGTCTGCGAAGTCAAGATGTGAGTCGTGGCCGCATCCTAGCGCCGTTCAGGGACCATCCGCAACGTCCTCTCGTATCACCGCGGCGATCACGTCCTCGGAGAAGCCTTTGCGCCTGAGGGCGTCGACGAGACGGCGCCCGGAGCCGACCCTGGCCGCCAGCCGCTCCGCACGCGCGCCTTCGGGAGGCAGGTCTTCGAAGATCTCGTCGACCGCGTCTTGCGAGATGCCGCGACGACGGAGGTCCGCGACGATCGCGGCGTCTCCCAGACAGCGCTCCGAGAGCGTGCGAGCGCGCTCTCTCGCCGTGCGCTCGTCGCTCTGGTACCCGGCTTCGCGGAGCTGCTCGATGGCGCGCTCGACCTCGTCCTCGCTGAAACCCGCGCGACCGAGACGTGTGCGGAGCTCGACTGCCGAGAGCTCGCGCCGGGCAAGCGCTCTCGTCGCGACATCGACGGCGCTCGCTGGCGTGCCGGTCACGTCAGGACGCTTGGGAGAGCGCGTCCTCTTCGACGGCGTCGGCGACAGCCGTGTCGGCGTCCAGGTCGTCGCCTGCGTCCAGGTCGTCGCCTGCGTCCGCGACGGCTGACGGAAGCAGCCGTGCGGAGACGATCTGGTCCGGGCCGATCGCCACCTGAAGCTTTCCGAGGATCGACTGGCAGACGTCGGGATGCTCGCGGAGGAACGCCGTTGCGTTGTGCCGCCCCTGACCGAGCCGTTCATCGCCGAAGGAGAAGTAGGAGCCGGACTTCTGAACGACCTTGTGCTCGATCCCTGCGTCGAGCACCGTCCCTTCCCAGGAGATGCCGGCGCCGAAGTAGATGTCGAACTCCGCCTGCTTGAAGGGCGGCGCGACCTTGTTCTTCACGACCTTGACGCGCACCCGGTTACCGATCGCCTCGACGCCCTCCTTGAGCGTCTCGATACGGCGGATGTCGAGGCGCACGGAGGAGTAGAACTTCAGCGCGCGACCGCCGGGGGTCGTCTCCGGGCTTCCGAACATGACGCCGATCTTCTCGCGCAGCTGGTTCGTGAAGATCGCGACCGTGTCCGTCCGGTTGAGCGTGCCGGCGAGCTTGCGCAGCGCCTGGCTCATCAGCCGAGCCTGGAGGCCGACGTGGGCATCGCCCATCTCCCCCTCGATCTCCGCCTTCGGCACGAGCGCCGCCACCGAGTCGACGGCGACGACGTCGAGCGCGCCCGAACGAATCAAGAGCTCCGTGATCTCGAGCGCCTGCTCGCCGGTGTCGGGCTGAGAGACGAGGAGGTCGTCGATGTTGACGCCGATGCGTCGCGCGTACTGCGGGTCCATCGCGTGCTCGGCGTCGATGAAGGCGCAGATGCCGCCGCGGCGCTGAGCCTCGGCGATCACGTGGTAGACGAGCGTCGTCTTGCCCGACGCCTCGGGGCCGAAGATCTCGACTACGCGGCCGCGCGGCAGGCCGCCGATGCCGAGCGCCATGTCGAGCGAGAGCGAGCCTGTCGACACGGCCCCGATCGAAACCTGCGGCCGGTCGCTCATCCGCATGACAGAGCCCTTGCCGAACTGACGCTCGATCTGGCCTAGGGCCGTCTCGAGAGCTTCTCCACGATCCACCGCTATCAGCCTCCCCGATGAGACGAAACTAGAGGTACCGATTCGAGCACCTCGTACCGCGCCCCAGACGGCGCGAGCAGAGAATGGTAGACAGCCGCGTCGGACGGACTGAACGCAGGAATCTCGGGCAACGGTGGGCGGAGCTGCGGACGCGTCCGGAAGCGGAGCACTGTGACGTGCGGAAGCCAGCGACGGGCTTCGCGCTCGTACACGCCGAGGCGTTCGAGATGCTCCCAGACCGCGAGCGCCAGCCGCTCCGCCCGCCCGAGCTCGTCCGAGAGGACGAGCATCGCGACGCTGCGTGTCTCCCTGTAGCGCAGAGGCGCGAGCACGATCGGCTGTTCGGACAGGCGAACAGCCTCTCGGAGCGCCTCTGCGACTGCCTCGAGCTCCGTTCTCGGTCGAGCGCCGAGGAAGGCGAGCGTGAGGTGGAGGTTCGAGCTCTCGACCCTTCGCGCGTCGCAGCCGAGGGAGGAGCGCTGCCATGCATCGAGTCGGGCTCGCACGCTAGCCGGGAGGGTGAGGCCGCAGAAGAGTCGCAGACGATCACGGCCGTGAACGCTACGCGTGGACGTCACGCAGGACTGTTCGGACTTTGCGCCAAGACACGCCGCGCGAGATGGAGAGCAGCGACGGTCGCCCGCCGGCGGATCGACTCTCGGTCGCCGGGGTAGTCGAAGGTCGTCCCGCGCTCTTCGCCCAGGGCCGAGACGTGGACGTACACGAGCCCGACGGGCTTCTCGGGCGTGCCTCCCGCCGGTCCCGCTATCCCGGTGACGGAGATGGCGACGTCGACGCCCAGCCGGGCACGTAGGCCTGCCGCCATTGCGGCCGCCGTCTCCGCGGAGACGGCGCCGTGCTCTTCGATCGTCTCCGCGGAGACGCCGAGCTCGGTCTCCTTGACCTCGTTCGCGTATGCGACGACGGCGCCGACGAAGACGTCGCTCGCGCCGGGAATCGCCGTCAGGCGCTCGGCAACGAGACCTCCCGTGCACGATTCGGCGGTGCCGATCGTCAGCCCGAGCGAGCGGCAGTAAGCGAGGACGAGCTCCGCGACCGGACGCTCGTCCTCCGCGAAGAGATAGCGGTCGAGCCGCGTGCGCAGCTCGGCGCCGAGCGCAGCCGCTCGCTCCTCCTGGCCGGCCTCGACGAACAGGTCTACGTGGATCTCGAAGTCGCGCGCGCAGATCGTCGCTTCGACGCCGTTGCCGTCCCCACCCGCCTCTTCCAGCGCGCGGGCGACCGCCGACTCGCTTGCGCCGAAGAACCGGAGGACGCGTCGATCGGGTGGCTGCGCCCGGGCGACCACGTCCTGAACGAGCGGATGCTCGAGCGCGCTCGGCCATAGCCGCTGGAGCTCGGACGGTGGCCCTGGTAGGACGACCACGGCGCTCTCTCCGCAGGGGGTGACGAAGCCGGGCGCGGTGCCTGCGAGCCCGATCGACTCGGCCCCGGCGGGCAGTGTGGCCTGCTTGGTGACACCGATCGCGAAATCGGCGTATGGACGCCCGAGACGTTCGGCGACGGCCCTGGAGATGCTCTCGATCTCCTCCTCGAGCTCCTGGTCGACGACGAGATCGAGACCGGCCGTGAGCGCGAGCACCTCGACGGTGCGGTCGTCGTGTGTCGGTCCGAGGCCGCCCGAGACGACGCAAAGATCTGCCTCGAGCCCGAGCTCGAACGCGGCGGCGAGCTCGGACGGGTCGTCGCCGACGATCGTGATTCGCGACGGCGCCAGACCGAGCGCGACGAGCTCCCGCGCGAGGAACGGGCCGTTGCGATCCTGGCGATCGCCGCGCACGAGCTCGCTTCCGGTGACGACGATCGCCGCGCGCGGCCGCGGCGCGCCGTCGGTCATCGGCTCAGCCGCAAGTGGACTTCGACGTCACCTGCCGGCGGGTGACGCTCACGACCTGGGGACAGCCCGAGCCCAGCGAGGCCACCTGGCCGTCGACCTCGACGCGGAGGTTCTCTGGCTGTGAGATATGCAGCCAGAGCCGCTTGGCCGTGAACCGCTGCGCCTCACCCTTCTCGAGCGTCCCCTGGAAGAGCACGTTGCCGGTCGCCCAGCCCTTGCGGACCTCGAGCAGGGAGGCGCCATCCGTCGCACGGATCACCGTTCGAGCGGCGGTCGCTGGCGTCGCGACCGCGGTGGCCGGCGTCAGGTTGGGGATCTTCGGGCTGGAGGTTCCGCCGCCGTAGTTCCACGCTGCGATCACGAGCGCCGTGACGACGCCGATCGCAAGCACGGTGAAGACGACCATGTTTCGCTCGGCGCGGCGGTGATGCTGCTCGCGGACGCGGATGCGCCGCGCACGGCGCGAGCCTTGCTCCTCGTCGACCCAGAACCGCGACGTGTACTCGTCCACGAACAGGCGGCCGTCGAGGCCGAGGAAGTCGGCATACGAGCGCAGGAACCCCGTGACATACGCCTGGCTCGGGAGCACCTCGAAGCTCTCGTCCTCGAGCGCGCGCAGGTACTTGCCCCGGATCATGGTCGCTCGCTCGACATCGGGGATCTCGAGCTCGTTGCGCAGGCGTGCTTCTCGTAGGCTCGACCCAATCTCGAACATGCGGTTGAGGGATTGTACGGCCTTAGTCGGCGAAGAGCGTCAGCAGCCAGTAGAAGCCGACGGCGAGCCCGACCGTCGCCGCGATCCAGAGCGCGATCACGCCGAGTGCCTTGCCGATGCGCGCAGCTCCCCCTCCCCCGCTCCGGCCGAGCGTGCGCTGGACGGTCTCCGTCCCGCGTCGCGCGAGGCCGATCGCGACGACCCCGAGCAGTGCCGCCACGATCGCCGAGACGCACGACTGGACGAGTGTGACCTCGTCGAAGATCTCGGAGCTCGCGATCGCGAGCGGGCACACGCCGACGGCGACTATGCCGACGACGACCGACGCCCAGGCGCGCCCGTTGCGCGCTCGCGGGAGGTCGTTCGCGCGAGCCACGGCGCTCACTGCTTCACGTACGGTCGGCCGACCGACGCGGGTGGAATCGAGCGGCCGATCACGCCCGCGACGGCGACGAGGGTCAGGACGTATGGCAGAGCGGCTGAAGCAGCGTCGAGATCGACGTCGAGTAGCGCTCTGGAGCGGAGTCGCGAGGGCGCTCGAGAATCCGAACAGGAGACACGCCGCGGCCGCGCCGAACGGTCGCCAGTTCCCGAAGATGAGCGCGGCGAGCGCGATGAACCCGCGGCCCGCGCTCATGTTCTCGCTGAAGGAGTTCGGAAGCCGATCGAGAGGAACGCGCCGCCCGCGGCGGCGAGCACGCCTGAGAGGATCGACCGCGCCGTAGCGGACGGCGTAGACGTTGATGCCGACCGTGTCGGCGGCTCTCGGATGCTCGCCGACCGATCGAATGCGGAGACCGAGCGGCGTCTTGAAGACGACGATCCAAGTCGCGAAGACGAGGATTATCGCGACCCAGATCAGCAGGTTGAGCTGGCCGAAGACGTCGTCGCGAGAAAGTGGCCGATCAGCGGGATGTGCGACAGGAAGTCTGCTCGGACGTCCGGAATCGTCGAGAGATCGGTCGGCGTACCCTGGGCGCCGTAGAGCTTGTAGTAGAGATAGCTCGTCAGACCGAGAGCGAGAAAGTTGATCGCCGTTCCGCCGACGATCTGGTCGGCGCGGAGCGTAATCGAGAAGAACGCGTGCAGCAGCCCCATCAGGCCGCCGGCGGCGATGCCGATGAGAAGCGCGAGCGGCCACGTCCCCGTCACGTCCGAGCCCCAGACGGCGAAGAACGCCCCCGTGAGCATCATTCCTTCGAGGCCGATGTTGACGACGCCCGAGCGCTCGGAGAAGAGGCCGCCGAGCGAGGCGAAGACGAGCGGTGTGGCGTACTTGAGCATGGCAGCGAAGAGCGCACCCCAGACGACGGCAGTCTCGAGATTGTCCGAGCCCGAGCGCGTGGCTAGGTAGCCGACGAGGAAGCCGATCACGCCTGCCGCAACTGCGTAGCCGCCGATTCTCCGTTCGCCGCGGATCCACGAGCCGATCCCGATCGTGAGTGCGAACAGCCCGATCACCACCGGCGCCACCGGGCTGCGAACCTCGATCGGCGGCAACGCGACGAGCGCCGCGAAGATGCCGACGACGACTCCCGCCCATGCGACTCCGCGCCAGCCGCGCGGCAGCCGGCTCACGCCGCGGTCCCTCCCACCCGATGCTTGCGCTTCAATCGCCGGAGCGCGAGCAGGACGATGACGTCCGCTCCGACGAAGAGGACGATCAGACCCTGGATGATGAGCGCGAGGCTCGAGGCGAGGTCGGGCGGAAAGTACGACGGGTCGAGGTTGCGTGATCGCCGTCCCCGTGTCGAGCGCCGCGAAGAGAAGTGCCGCAAGGCCGACGCCGACGGCGGTGTTGCGGCCGAGCAGAGCGACGGCGATGCCGACGAAGCCGACGGTCGATGCCGAGATCGCCGTCGTGTCGACCCGGTACTGCCAGCCGACGACGTCGATTGCTCCGGCGAGGCCCGCGAACACGCCTGCGATCGCCATCGCGAGGAAGTAGTTCCGTGCGACGCTGATACCGCCGTAGCGTGCCGCCTCGGGGTTGTGCCCGACTGCGCGAACCTCGTAACCGAGAGTCGTGCGGTTCAGGGTCACCGCGTAGACGATGAGCGCCCCGAAGGCGATGAAGAGGCCGATGTGGAGGCCTTGGAGGAGCGGGTCGCCCCAGAAGACCGGCAGCTTCGCCTTCTCGGGGATGTCGGCCGAGGAGGGAACAGTGCCGAATGTTTCCGGCGCCTCCGTCTGGAGCGGACCGCCGAGGCCGAAGAGGTACGAGCCCACCCAGATGACGATCCAGTTGAGCATGATCGTCGTGATCACCTCGTGGGCGCCCACCGTCCCCTTGAGGAAGCCCGCGATGCCCGCGATCGTCGCACCCGCAAGCATCCCGCCGAGGATCGCCGCGAGGATCGAGGAGCCAGCCTGGAAGATCGGCCACGTGCGGTAGCTCGGTCGCGACGATGACCGCTCCGATCGTGCCGGCGAGGTACTGACCCTGCCCGCCGATGTTGAACAGGCCGCAGCGGAAGGCAAACGCGACGGCCAGCCCGGTGAGGACGAGGGTGACCCAGAGGATCAGCGTCTGCTGGAGGTTCGTGGCAGCGATGGACTGGACGTCGTCGACGTTCCAGGGGAACCAGACGGTTGCGTTCGAGAACGGAAGCCCGATGTGGTGGTTGCCGACCTCGACGAACCACGACAGGCCCGATCCCCGGAAGATCGCCCGATACGTGCGGAGCGCGTCGAGCACGCTGCCCGTCGTCACGAGCACGACGACGCCGCTGATGAGAAACGCGAGCAGAACGGTGAGCAGCGGCGCGAGGAGTCCGCCCGCCTTCTGAAGCACGCGGTAGCGCTCGGCGGCGCTCTCGGGCGGCTCGACGCCGGGCTCCTCCGAGAGCTGGCGAACCTGCTCGCTCAGGCCACCTGCTCCTTCTGCGTGCCGCCCGTCATCGCGAGCCCGAGCTCCTCTTCCGTCGCGGTGGGCGGGAACTCGCCGACGAGCTCGCCCTCGTAGATGACGAGGATGCGATCGGCGAGGGACAAGACTTCTTCGAGCTCGAGCGACACGAGGAGGATCGCGCGTCCCTCGTCGCGCTCCTCGATCAGCCGCTTGTGGACGAACTCGATCGCGCCCACGTCGAGGCCGCGCGTCGGCTGCGCGGCGATCAGCGCCGTCGGGTCGCGATCGATCTCGCGGGCGAGGATCACCTTCTGCTGATTCCCACCGGAGAGAGCCCGGGCTGCGGTGTGCGCGTTCCCGCCGCGCACGTCGAACTCCTTCACGAGCCTCGCCGCGCGCTCGACGAGCTGAGTCGGGTGGAGCCAACCGAGGCGGGAGTTGGGCGGCCTGCGAAAGTCGTGGAGCCCGACGTTCTCGGCGATGGAGAAGTCGAGGACGAGTCCGCGGTGCTGGCGGTCCTCTGGGATGTGACCGATGCCAGCTTCGAAGTGTTGACGCACCCCCTCGTGCGTGACGTCGTTGCCCGAGACCGTGATCCGTCCTTCGTCGACATAGCGAAGGCCGGCGAGAGCGTCGATCAGCTCCGTCTGCCCGTTTCCGTCGACGCCGGCGATGGCGACGATCTCGCCACCGCGGACTTCGAACGAGACGCCGCGTACCTTCTCGATCCCGCGATCGTCGCGGACGTGGACGTCCTCGACCGTGAGCAGCGGCCCCCCGACGTCGGGCGCCGTCTTGTCGACGCGAAGCAGCACATCGCGGCCGACCATGAGCCTCGCGAGGCTCTGCTCCGTCGCCCCCGCAGCCGGAAGCGTCTCGACGAGCTTGCCGCGCCGAAGCACGGTGATGCGGTCGGCGATCTCGAGCACCTCGTTCAACTTGTGGCTGATGAAGATGATCGACAGGCCTTCCCGCGTAAGCGTCTGGAGGATCCCGAACAGCTCGCTCGACTCCTGCGGCGTGAGCACGGCCGTCGGCTCGTCGAGGATGAGGATGTCCGCTCGGCGAAAGAGCGCCTTAAGGATCTCGACGCGCTGCTGCTGGCCGACCGAGATGTCCTGGATCCGCGCGTCGGGATCGATGGCGAAGCCGAACGTCCGCGCCAGCTCGTGGACTTGCGCGCGTGCGGCCGCGTAGTCGAGGAAGACGCCGTCGCGACGCGGCTCGACCGCGAGCACGACGTTCTCGGCGACGGTCATCACCGGGATCAGCATGAAGTGCTGGTGCACCATGCCGATCCCGCGGCTGATCGCCTCGCGGGGTGACGACATCTGGACGACCTCTCCGTTGATGGCGATCTCGCCCTCGTCAGGGTGGTAGAGGCCGTAGAGCACATTCATCAGCGTCGACTTTCCGGCGCCGTTCTCCCCGAGCAGCGCGTGCACCTCGCCGCGGCGAAGATCGAAGTCGATGTGATCGTTGGCGACGATCCCCGGGAAGCGCTTGGTGATGCCTCTGAGCTCGAGAGCTACAGGTTGCTGGCCCATGGCCAGGCGATTCTAGGGGGTAGGCGGCTGCCCACCCCCTAGAACGGTCCTACTTAGAACTTGATCGTGGGCTTGATGATGATCTTGCCCGCGGCGATCTGTGTCGCGATCTTCTTCGTCTTGGCGACGAACGCCTTCGAGATCTTGGGGCTGACGGAGCCGAGGCCGACCCCACCGTTCCGGAGGTTGTAGTTGTAGTCACGCTGCGTCGCGAGGTTCCCCGCGTAGGCGAGCTTCGTGAGGTCGCTAACGGCCTTGTCGACGGTCTTCAGCGCGCTCGTCATCATGTACGAGCCGAGGTACAGCTGGTCGGCGTCGACGCCGATGCCCCAGATGTGGGCCTTGCCGGCTTCGGTCAGTGCACCGAGACCGCAACCGCCGGCCACCTGGAAGATGACCTGCGTGCCCTGCGTGATCTGCTGATCCGCAGTGGCAGCGCACTTCGCCTGGTCGTTGAAGGTGTTGTCGTTCGCGTAGTTGGCGAGCACCTTGATCTTCGGGTTCGCCTTCTTCGCACCCTGGATGTAGCCGCTGATGTAGCGGACGATCGCGGGCACGGGGATGGCTCCGACGGCGCTGATGGTCTGATTGCCACCCTGCTTCTTGACCTGCAGTCCGGCGAGGTAGCCGACGAGATAGCCTGCCTCCTGCTCCGCTGACTGCTGCCCGGCCGCGTTGTGCGGCTTCTTCGAGAAGAGCGCGTAGGCCTCGTCGATCCCGACGTACTGGAGCCTCGGGAACTTCGGCGCGACCGTGTTGAGCGCGCTGTAGTTGAGGAAGCCGACGGCGAAGATGAGGTTATAGCCGGCTCGGCTTGCGGCCAGCATGTTCGGAATCCGCTGCGCCTCCGACTTCGTCTCATACACGCGGGTCGGGATCCGCAACTCTCGTCCGACGGCGATGCGACCCGTGTTCGCGAGCTGGTTGAACGAGCGGTCCTGCAGGCTCCCGATGTCCGTGACGATGGCCATCTTGAAGCCGGCCTGCGGAGCCGCCGAGCTGACGCCGGTGGCAATGAGCGCCGACGCAGCAATGGCGACGGCGGCAATGACGCCCGCCGATGCCGACAACTTGCGGTTCTTCACTTCTCCTCCTTGTTGGCTTGCCGAAAGATTGAGACGTCGGATGCTAACCCGAAGTTGGGCTGCCTGCTGTAACCATCGACGGCGGCTATCTATTGCGGCTTTGCAGGGGTATTAGCCGTGCGCAGCGGGATCGAGCTCGCTCGGTTCAACGAGCACGCGGCGGGGCTTCGATCCCTCGTAGCCGGAGATGATCCCGCGACGTTCGAGCATGTCGATCAGCCGGCCGGCGCGCGTGTAGCCGACGCGGAGTCGGCGCTGGAGGAGCGACACCGAAGCCGTTTGTGTCTGAACGACGACGTCGATCGCCTTCTCGAGCAGCGGGTCCTCGTCGGGGTCGAACTCTCCGTCGTCGGCGTCCTCGCTGTCGATCTCCGCCTCGGGGACGACGAGCAGCGACTCGTCGAGCTCCTGTGGGCGCTGGGCACGGCACTGCTCGACGATCAGCGCGACCTCCTCCTCCGTCACGTAGGCGCCCTGGAGACGCTGGAGTCGCGATGTGCCGAGTGGCTTGAAGAGCATGTCGCCCTGACCGAGCAGCGCTTCGGCCCCGGCGGCGTCGAGGATCACGCGCGAATCGGTCTGGCTCGACACGGCGAACGCGATCCGGCTCGGGATGTTCGCCTTGATCATCCCGGTGATCACGTCGACCGACGGCCGCTGCGTGGCGACGACGAGGTGGATGCCGACCGCGCGCGACTTCTGGGCGAGGCGGATCACGGAGTCCTCCACCACCTGCGGCGAGGTCATCATCAGATCGGCGAGCTCGTCGATGACGACGAGGAGATAGGGAAGCGGCGGCTCGTTGCGGGTGCGCAGCGCGCGGTTCATCTCCGGCAGGCTGCGGGCCCGGAACAGGCTCATGCGCTCGTACCGGCGCTCCATCTCCCCGACGACGTTCGTCAGCGCAGCGGCCGCCTGCTTCGGGCTCGAGACAACCGAAGTCAGGAGGTGCGGGATCGACTCGTAGTAGCCGAGCTCGATGCGCTTCGGGTCGACGAGGATCATGCGCACCTCGTCGGGCGTCGAGCGGCAGAGGATCGAGGTCAGGATCGTGTTGATGCAGCCTGACTTGCCGGAGCCCGTCGTGCCGGCGATCAGCAGGTGCGGCATGCGCGCGAGGTCGGCCCAGATCGCGTTACCCGAGATGTCCTTGCCGAGCCAGACCGAGAGCGGGCTCGCCGATTGGGGTAGGTCGTCGAACACATCGCCGAGAGTGACGAGGTTGGGTGAGACGTTCGGCACCTCGACTCCGACGGCCTGCTTGCCCGGGATGGGCGCGAGGATCCGGATCTCGGTCGTCGCGAGCGCATACGAGAGGTCATCCTTGAGCGCGGCGACCTTCGCGACCTTCGTCCCCGGCGCGAGCTGGAGCTCGTAGCGCGTGACGCGTGGCCCGGAGATCTCGCCGACGACGGTTGCGTCGACGCCGAAGTTCGCGAGCGCGGAGACGAGCGTGGCGGCCACCCGCGCGCTCGTCTCCGCGGAGGCTCCGGGTACCGCCCGCGACTTGCGCAGGATCCCGCGGTCGGGGAGGTGGTAGACGGTCGTGATCGCGTCCGAGACGTCGAACAGCGACGACTGCGTCTCCTCGA
The DNA here is from genome assembly GCA_963826585.1 of uncultured Actinomycetes bacterium. Classification (GTDB taxonomy): domain Bacteria; phylum Actinomycetota; class Thermoleophilia; order Gaiellales; family Gaiellaceae; genus PALSA-612. Next base: position 177,423 of record CAWGXP010000001.1, on the reverse strand, counting down.
AAGGCTCCTCGTCAAAGGTCACGAGCGCGGATGGCTCAGCTGCCTCGGGCTCCGTGATGTCGGGGAAGTCGTGCGCTCCGTCGACGAGAGGAGGCGGCGGACCGGCCGGAGTCGGCAGCGGGATCACCTCCGCGGCAGTCGGGTGTGAGGCCCGTCGCGTGACGGCCCTCTGGCGCACGGTTCTGACCGCGCCGTGTGAGCGGCGAACGAGGGCGCCGACGGAGGCGCCGGTGAGCAGGAGGACGCCGGCGAGCAACGTGAACACGCCGAGGATAAGGACGCCGGTCGAGCCGATCAGCCAGGAGAACGCCGCCTCCACGGCCTGCCCCGCGTACCCGCCGTGCGCGTCGCCGAGCACGAGCAGCACGCCGAGGGCGGTCACGGCCAGACCGAGACGGAACGGCCGCACATCGACGAGCCGACTCCGTACGAGCATCAGCGTTCCGACAGCCACACAGCCGAGTGGGACGAGGTACACGGCGTCTCCTACGACCGCAGACAGGCCGTCCGTCACACGACTGCCCACGTGCCCCGCCGCCCAGTCTCCGTACAGGACGAAGCCGAGAAAGACGCCGAACGCGACGAGGCCGAGCCCCGCCAGCTCCGGATAGTGGTGGCTTCGCGCCTTCGCGCGCCGCTTCTTCCGGATCCGGGATGGCGTTTTCGGGCGCAACCTCGAGGAACGCTTCTTTCGCGCCATGAGCGCGTGTTCGGGCGGGAGGCAGCCCTTCCTGCATAATCGCCGCGTGCGGCGCCTAGCTCTCGTGCTCGTTCTGCTCGCGATCGCGGCGGCTGCGAGCGGCTCGGCGCTCGGGCGGAGTACGAAGTTCGTCACGTTCAGGATGCCGTCGAAGAACATCGCCTGCGGGGTGCTGACGGGGTTCGGTCCGACGGTTCTCCGCTGCGACATCTTCAGCGGCCTGCGACCGCCTCCGGCCCGGAGGTGCGAGCTCGACTGGGTCGGCGTCTCGATGGCGAAGAAGGCGGCGACGCCGACGTGCGCGGGCGACACCGTCCTCGACCCGAAAGCGCCGGTGCTGGCTTACGGCTCGGTCTGGAAGCACGGGATCTTCACGTGCCTCTCCTCGTGGGCAGGCCTCAGCTGCGCGAATGCCGCCGGCCACGGCTTCTTCCTCTCGCGCGAGCGCTGGCAGGTCGGCTAGCGCTCGCTTGCGGCGGGCCATGCCGGCTAGACGGCGTCGAGCGGGAAGGTGGAGTAGGACCACGGCCACTGCTCTGCTCGATCACACAGTCCGGCCGCGACAGGGTTTTGGACGACGTAGCTGCACACGTCGTAGAGGTACTCCTCGTTTTCGATCACGCGTGCAGAGAAGCGCTCGGCGAAGACGTGGCCAAAGCCGTCGTGACGGCTGTTGAACCGACGAGCGTAGCCGCCGTTCAGCGCGTGGATGCCCCGCGAGAGGGCAGCACGGGCTGACTCGAGGACGACGTGGTAGTGCGTCGACAGGAGCGTGAACGCGTGACACCGCCAGTCGTGGCGCGCTGCAGCCGTCTCGAACAGGTGGACGAACGCGCCGCGGTCCTGGTCATCCAGGAAGATGGCGCGCCCTGCCACGCCGCGCGAATAGACGTGGAAGAAACCGTCCGGGAGCGTGCATCGGGCGACGCGTGACACGCGTCGACGGTAGCGGCGGCGCCGATCGCCCGGAAGCTCACTGGACGCTTTGGCACACAATCGACACACCCCAGTGCCAGGCACTGAATGTGTGCCAACTCTGTGCCTGAATTAAGGAGGGATGTCGGTCGGCTCAGTGGAGCGCTGCCAGCCGTTCCTCGAGCAGGTCAAGGAATGCATCGGCATCGACCTCGACAGCCACGCGGGCGTTCGGTGGGCGATCGGTGCGCTCGTAGAGGTCGACGTACGTGCGGCCACGGCCGAGCTCGGAGGCCGTCTCGACCACGATGTTGCGCTCGACCGTCTCGAGTAACGCTGGACGAAAAACGTGGGCGAGCGCCAGTGCGTCGTGGACGGGCGGCCCTGGCCACCCGTACGTCCGCTGGTGGTAGCGGCCGAAGAACTCGAGCAGCTCCGCTACGACGGCGCCGATGCGACCGCCGTCCCTGATTCGCTCGACGCGGTCGGGAGTCACGATCGCCTGATGCGTGACGTCCAGCCCGACCATCGTCACGTCGAGGCCGCTCGCAAAGACGGCAGCCGCCGCCTCGGGATCCGCCCACACGTTGAACTCGGCGGCTGGAGTCATATTGCCGAGGCCGATCGAGCCGCCCATCAGCACGATCCGAGCCGGCTTCACCTGTGGATGCCGAGCGAGCAGCTCTGCGACGTTGGTCAGAGGGCCGGTCGGCACCAGGACAACATCCGGACGGAGCGTGCGGGCGAGGAAGTCCACGGCGGGCTCGTGGACAGGCGCAGCAGTCGGCGTCGGTAGAGACGGCCCGTCGAGGCCAGTCTCGCCGTGCACGTGGTCGGCGACCGAGAGCTCGCGTACGAGCGGACGTGGCGCCCCTGCCGCCACTGGCACGTCGCTGCGACCGGCGAGCTCGAGCACCTTGAGCGCGTTCGTGGTCGTCTTCTCGAGGGTCTGGTTGCCGTGGACAGTCGTCACCCCGAGGAGCTCGACCTCCTCGCTTGCGAGCGCGAGCAGGATCGCGATCGCGTCGTCGTGCCCCGGGTCGCAGTCGAGGACGATCGGAATCGCCATGCGCGAAGTATCGTGGCCATCGATGGCACGGGTACGCGATGCCGTCCTCTCGTTCGCGCTCTCGCTTCCCGGCACGGCCGAGGATCATCCGTGGGGCGAGGACGTCGTCAAGGTGAACGGCAAGATCTTCGTCTTCCTCGGCGGGAGCGGCCGCCTGCGGATGACGGTGAAGCTCGACGAGGCGCACGGGCACGCGCTGTCGATCGACGGCGCGGCTCGCACGGGCTACGGCCTCGGAGCATCGGGCTGGGTGACGGTGCCGCTGCGCGCTCGAGGCGTTTCGCTCGGCTTGCTCAGAGACTGGGTGGAGGAGAGCTACCGGATCGTCGCGCCGAAGCGCTTCGTCGCGGAGCTGGACGAGCTCCTGTTGACCTAGCCGACCAGCGCGTCGACCTCGTCCGACGTCGGCAACGAGGGCTGCGCGCCGGGTCGTGACGCCGCGATCGCCCCCGCCGCACACGCGCGCACTAGCGCGTCGTCCCGCGCCCGACCCTCGAGGAGCGAGACGAGCAGGCAGGCGGTGAACGCATCCCCCGCCGCGGTGCCGTCGACGACCGTAACGCGTGGCGGCGCGGCGCGAGCTACCTCCTCGCCGCCCTCGAGCAAGACCGCGCCCTCCGCGCCGAGCGTCACCGCCACGAGCCCCTCGCGGTGGCGGAGCGCCTCCAGCTCGAGCCGGTTGACGACCGTCAGCTCGGCCGCGACGTCGATCGGATGGGCCGGCGCCGCGTTGAGGCAGAAGAGCCCGGTGCATCCAGCGTGCGCGGCAAGGACCGCCTCGTCAGGGATCTCCAGCTGGCACAGGACGGCATCGTGCTCTGGCACCTCGACCCCGCCGAGTGTCGCGTTCGCCCCCGGCGCGACGACGATCGTCGTCTCCCCCACGCCGTCTACCTCGATCAGCGCCACGCCCGTCGGCTCCGATGCCTCGACGAGCTGAAGCCGGACGTTGACTTCGCGTAACCCGCCCAGTGCCTCATCACGATGCGCGTCTCGCCCGACCGCGCCGATCATCGTCACCTCAGCACCGAGCCGCGCGCATGCGACGGCCTGGTTCGCGCCCTTGCCGCCGGGAAAGCGGTCGAGCGCGGCGCCCGAGACCGTCTCCCCGGGCCGGGGAAGCCGGTCGACGCGTGCGACGAGGTCGAGGTTGATCGATCCGACGACGACGACGCGCGGCGGCGTCACGCCGCGAGCGCGCGCAGGTCCTCGGCAGCCCGGTCGAGCAGGTTCTCGCGGAGGTCGAACAGCCCGGCCCAGAGCGCGTTGCGGTCCGGCGGCGATCCGACGCGCGCGCGGTCGGCGAGGCCCTCGAGCGCCCGCACGAGCACGGCCAGCTCGAGATACACCTGCGACACCCGAACCGGCGACGCGCGCACTCCCGCCCGCGCGAGGACGTCCGCCCAGTCGACCAGTTCGCCGGCGCCGGGCTCGGCGTACCACGATCGACCCTCGGCGATGTCGGGCTCGAGCTCGAGGAGGAAGCGCGCGAGCGGTCGCTCGAGGCCGGCGATCGCCGTCTCCGCCCGCTCTGCAGCCCGGTGGAGCGCCGCCTCGCGCCGCCCTGGCGTACACGGCTCCGCGTCTCCACGCGCCCAGCGCTCGAGTAGCCGGCAGAACGCGAGCGAAGCCGCCTCGCAGGCCCGCAGCTGGCTGATCAGCCGCCGGGCGGTATCGGGGTCGAGGCCCTGGTCGGCGAGCGTTCCGGCCCAGTCGCGGGTGCCGACTGGGCTCACACTTCCACCACGACGGGGAGAATCAGGGGCCTGCGGCGCGCACGCGTGTGGACGAGCCGGCCGAGGTCCTCGTGGAGGTGCTCCTGGAGGAGCTTGATCTCGACGATGTCCTCGGCCAGCAGCTCGTCGAGGACGCGGCCCGCCTCCTCGCGCAGCTCCTCGAGCAGGTCGTCCGCCTCCGGAAAGCCGCGCGCGATCAGCTCTGGTGTGGCCGTCCGCTTTCCGTTCGCGCTCGCGAGCGTGGCGACGACGATCAAGACGCCGTCCTCGGATAGCCGCTTGCGGTCGCGTAGCGCGACGTCGGTGATGTCCCCGACGGAAAGCCCGTCGACGAACGTCACGCCCGCGTCGACGCGGTCGATGATCTTGGCGCCGCTCGAATCCAGCTGGACGACAGAGCCGTTCTCGGCGAGCACTATCGCGTCCGCAGGGACGCCGGCGTCTCTCGCCATGCGTGCCTGCGCCTCGAGCATCCGGTACTCGCCGTGGACGGGCATGACTGCCCGTGGGCGCACAAGGGCGAGGACCGTGCGGATCTCCTCGGAGTTCCCGTGGCCGGAGACGTGCACCGGAGCGATGTCCTGGTGGAGCACCTCGGCGCCGGCGCGGGACAGCGCGTTGATCGAGTCGTGGACACGGAGCTCGTTTCCCGGCACCGGCTTGGCCGAGATGATCACCGTGTCGCCGCGCTCGACCTGCACGGTCGAGTGGTCGTGGTAGGCGATCCGCGTCAGCGCGGACATCGGCTCGCCCTGGCTGCCCGTGCAGAGCACGAGCACTTCGTGTCGGGCGTAGTTGTCGAGCTCGTCGGGCTTGACGAGCGCTTCGTCGGGCACGCTCATGTAGCCGAGCGAGCGCGCGATGTTGAGGTTCTTCCGCATCGAGCGCCCGACCACGCAGACCTTCCTCCCGCTCTCGAGCGCGACGTCGATCGCCTGCTGCATCCGATGGACGTTCGAGGCGAACGAAGCGACGAGGATCCGACCCTTCCGCAGCGGGATGATCTGGCGGAATGCCTCGCCCACGAGTCGCTCCGACCCGGTGTACCCGGGTCGCTCCGCGTTCGTCGAGTCGCCGAGCATCAGGTCGATGCCCTCGTTGCCGAGCTCGGCGAGGCGGCCGACGTCCGTCTTGAAGCCGTCGACCGGCGTGTGATCGAGCTTGTAGTCGCTCGTGTGCAGGATGCGCAGGCCCTCCGCCTCGACGACGACGCCGGCGTTGTCCGGAATCGAGTGCGCCATCCGCACGAGCTCGACCCGGAACGGGCCTACGTCGACCCGGCCGTCTTCGGGAACGATCTCGATGAGCTCGGTCCTGTCGGTCAGCTTGTGCTCGGCGAGCTTCGACGCGACGAGGCCGAGCGTCAGCTTCGTGCCGTAGATGCGCGGCACGTCGACCTCGCGGAGAAGGTAGGGCAGCCCGCCGACGTGGTCCTCGTGTGCGTGCGTGAGCACGACCGCGGTGACCCCACCGGACCGTTCAGCGAGGTACGAGATGTCCGGGAGCACGAGGTCGACGCCGAGATGCTCGTCTCGCGGGAACGCGAGCCCCGCGTCGATCACGAGCGCGCCTCCTCCCGCCTCGACGACGGTCATGTTCTTCCCGATCTCGCCGAGCCCACCGAGGGGGACGATGCGGACAGTGCCGCGGCTCACGTGGTGAGTCTACGCAGTGACTGCGGAAGGCAGGCCGAGGCGCTCGAGGCAGGTGCGCACCTCCGCCACCTCGTCGGCTGTCGCCTCGACGAGCGGCAGCCGGAGCCCTCCGACCTCGTGGCCGAGCAGGTTGAGCGCCGCCTTGATCGCGATCGGGTTCGGCGCCACCTTCAGCAGGTCGTAGCTCGGCACGAGCTCCTCGTCCACTCGCCGTGCCTCGACGTGGTCGCCGGCGTTGTAGAGACGGATCATCTCCTTCACCCGCGGTCCGACGATGTGCGTGTGGACGCAGACGCCGCCCACGCCGCCGACCTCGAGGAACGGGAAGAGGATGTTGTCGTCGCCCGCGTAGAGGTCGAGGCCGGTCTCCTCGACGATGAACCGCGCCTGGACGAGGTCGTCGTTCGCCTGCTTGACCGCCCTCACGTTCTCGATCTTCGCGAGCTCGGCCATCGTCGGAGGCTCGATGTTGATCACGACGCGGCCGGGGATGTTGTAGACGATCACCGGCCGGTCACTGACCGACGCCACGGCCTTGAAATGCTCGACGATGCCGCGCGGCGGCGGCTTCGAGTAGTACGGGGTGACGACGAGGAAGCCGTCGGCACCGATCGCGTGCGCCTGCTCCGTTAGATGGATCGACTCGGCCGTCGAGTACGTGCCGGTTCCGGCGATCACAGTCGCCCGGTCGCCGACCGCGCCGATGGCCACGCGGAAGAGCTCGAGCCGCTCGTCCTCGGACAGCGTCGGCGACTCGCCCGTGGTGCCGGCGACGACGACGCCGTCCGACCCGTTCTCGATCAGGTGGTGAGCGAGCTCGGCAAAGCGGTGGAAGTCGATCGAGCCGTCCGTCCGAAACGGCGTCACGATCGCGGTCAGAACCTCTCCGAGCATCGTCTCCGATGATACTTCGGCGGTGGATCGGTTCGTCCTCGTGCACGAGCAGGCCGGGTTGCCGGGAGCGCTGGATGGCTGAGCAGGCGGCCCTCGACCAGCCGGTGTTCTCGATCGACGATCGCGTCTACACCTGGCGGGACATCGTCGCCTACGCAAGGCTCCTCGGTATCTGGGACGAGATCGAGGAGGGGGCCGGGAGAGGAGCGTCCGAGGAGAAGGCTGGCCTCGACCAAGAGGCGATCGACGAAGCGGCGATGACGTTTCGACGTGAACGTGGGCTGTTTGCTGCGGACGAGCTCGCCGCGTGGCTCGAGCGCCGGGGCATCACGGTCAACGACTGGCTCGCGTACGTGCGCCGCTCGTTCTCGGGCCATTCCGTGGAGCGGCACGCCCCCACCCCCGACGAGGTCTGGGCGGAGGCGATGTGCTCAGGTCGCCTTGACGAGCTCGCGGACGACCTGGCCGATCGGCTCGCCGTCGCGCCCGGGTCCGAGCTCGAGGAGCTGGAGGCGGCCTTCGGCGCCTACGCGTCGCGGGTCGTGACGGACGATGCCATCGACCGCGAGATTGCCTCGGCCCGGGTCGAGTGGATCCGTGTGCGCTATCGAGCGGCGCTGTTCGCCGATGCCGCCGCTGCGTCGGAGGTGGCGCTTGCTGTACGTGCGGACGGTGAGACGCTCGCCAACGTCGCGGCGTTGGCGGGAGTCGAGGTCGAAGCGGTCGACGCCTGGCTCGAGGACGAGCAGCCGGCGCTCGCGTCGCTCCTCGTGGGAGCGTCCGAAGGCGACCTCCTCGGTCCTCTCGTGGTGGAGGACGGTCTTCTCGTCACCGAGGTCATCAAGAAGGTGCCCGTCGATGCCGCGGATCAGGCGGTTCGCGCTCGCGCCGCACAGGCGATCGTCGAGCGGGCAGTGCGCCGCGAAGTGGACGAGACCGTCGTGTGGCATGACGCCTGAGGTCGCTGCGGCGGAGGATGCGCTCGAGGTCCTCGAGAATCTGCCTGGCCTGCGGTCACTCCCGAGCGCCGTCAGGGCGGTCGTGGTCGATGCGTTCGAGCCGGTCTCGTACGGCTTCGCCTCCGTCATCGTCAGCGAGGACGCTGAGGCGGACGCCCTTTACGTCATCGTGTCCGGTACCGCCCGGGTGGTGAAGCGGAGCGAGGAGGGCGACGAGGTGTCCTTGCACGTACTACGGGGCGGGGACTACTTCGGGGAGATAGGCCTGCTCGAAGAGTCGACGCGCATCGCGACGGTGCGGGCCCGTGAGCCCGTCGAGGCGATGCGACTTGATCGAAGCGTGTTCCTTGCGCTCGTCCGTCAGTTCCCGGACGTGCGAGGCTCCTTCGAGCGACTGGCGCGGTCGCGCGTCGCGCTGAACTTCCTTCGTCTGCACTCGGTGTTCGCATCCCTGCCCGAGGACGGACTGCTCGTCCTCGCAGAGGGGCTCGAGCCTCTGTCGGTCGGTCCCGGGGAGATGGTCGTCCGAGCCGGCGAGCCAACCGGTCCCATGTACCTCGTCGAGCGAGGGCGGCTACGCATTGTCCGTGATGGGGCCGATCTCGAGTACCTCCACGCAGGCGACTTCTTCGGCGAGCTCTCGCTCCTCCACCACGGGCCGCGCGAAGCGACGGTCGAGGCTCTGACGGAATGCCGGCTATTGACGCTCGCGCCACCTCTCTTCGAACGCCTGCTCGCGGAGCACACGGAGTTTCGCGAGCGGGTCGAGGAGCGCACGGCTCTAGCCGACTTCCGTCGCGTCGCGGCTGTGCCGCTCGATTTCGCCGAGGAGATCCTTCCCGCGGAGATCGAGGCTGCCGACAAGGTCGGGCCGGAGCAGGTCGACGCCTCCTCCGAGACCGAGCAGGCGGACGAGGTTTCGACGTTCGAAGCGGCCCCGGCGCGCCCGCGGCCGCGGCGGCTCCCTCACGTGTACCAGCTCGACGAAATGGACTGCGGCGCCGCGTGCCTTGCGATGGTCACTCGCTACTTCGGAAAGCAGATCGGCATGCCGCGTCTCCGAGACCTTGTCTTCACCGCGAGTGACGGTACGAGCCTCCTAGGAATTGTTCGTGGCGCCGAGGCGCTCGGGCTGGACGTCCGCTCGGTGCGCGCCTCGAAGAGCCGACTGGACGAGATGCCACTTCCCGCCATCTGCCACTGGGAGGGAGACCACTGGGTCGTGCTCTACGAGGTCGGCCCTCGTTCTGTGAAGATCGGCGATCCAGCTCGCGGGCTCCGCACCGTCTCACGCGAGGATTTCGATGCCAGCTGGACGGGCTACGCGGCCCTGGTTTCCTGGACACCCACCTTTGAGGACATCCCGGAGGACCGGACGCGCTACGACTGGTTGCTCTCGTTCATTCGCCCGCACCGTCGCGTGCTGATCTTCGCCACTCTGCTCGCGTTAGCGGCAGCGGCTCTGGAGCTCGCCGTGCCGGTCTTCACGCAGGTCATCGTCGACGACGCGATCCCTGACAAAGACAAGACGTTGCTCGTGATCGGGCTGGTGGCCATGCTCGCGATCCTTGCAGCGATGGTCGGCCTCACCGTCGCGCAGAGGTACCTGCTCTCGTCGGCGGCGGTTCGCATAGACACGGCGTCGCTCGACTTCCTGACCGCTCGCCTGCTCACGCTGCCGATGAGCTACTTCACGAGGCGGCGGACCGGAGACATAGAGCGGCGACTGGCGGGCGTGCGCCAGCTTCGCGAGGTGCTCGTCGACTCTGGCGTCGAGGGGATCACGATGGTGGCCCAGATCGTGGCTGCGTTGTGCCTGATGCTCTACTACAGCTGGCAGCTGACGCTCGTCTACCTGGCCGTCGTTCCCCTCTACCTGCTGCTGATGCGGTACTCGGCGCGCCGCCTGCGTCCGATGTACGACTCGCTCGAGGATGCGTACGGCCGGTATGGCTCGCAGCAGATCGACGCCATCCGTGGCATCGAGACGATCAAGGCGCTCGCCGCCGAGGACTCGTTCCGAAAGCAGATGCGTGACCGCTTCTCCGGTCTCGCCGATCGCCTGTTCAGAGCCGAGTTCCTCGTCATGACGTACCAGGGGGCGGTGGAGCTCGTCACGATCCTCTCGCTCGTCCTCTTTCTGTTCGCGGGTGGGCTGCTCGTGATCGACGGCCAGCTTTCGACGGGCGAGTTCGTTGCCTTCAACGCGCTCGTGCTCCTGACGAATGGCCCTGTTCTGGCGCTCCTCTCGCTGTGGGACGAGATCCAGGAGGGCAGGATCCTCATCGATCGCCTCGGCGATGTGATCGAGGCCGAGCCCGAGCAGGGCGAGGATCACGGAGCGCTACGCGAGGTGCGGTCCGTGGAGGGAGCGCTCCGGCTCCGCGACGTCGGTTTCAGGTACGGGGGCTCAGAGGCGCCCCCCGTGCTGACAGGCATCAACCTCGACATCGCCCCTGGGTCGACCGTCGCGCTCGTCGGCCGCTCGGGATCGGGGAAGACGACGCTGGTCAAGCTCGTCGCCGGGCTGCTCGAGCCCACCGAGGGCACGATCGAGCTCGACCGTACCGATCTGCGGACCGTCGACTATCGAAGCGCGCGGCGCCACATCGGCTTCGTGCTCCAGGAGAGCCACCTCTTCGACGACACGATTGCCGGAAACATCGCGCTCGGGGAGGAGCCAGACCCCGATCGGGTCCAGTGGGCGGCGAAAGTTGCAGACATCCACGACGTCGTCGAGCGCCTCCCCTTTGGATACGAGACGCGGGTCGGCGAGAGCGGTCTTCGCCTCTCAGGCGGACAGGCGCAGCGAATCGCGATCGCACGTGCGATCTACCGACGGCCCGCCGTGCTTCTCCTAGACGAAGCCTCGAGCGCGCTCGACGCTGAGTCGGAGCGCGCGGTGAAACAGAACCTCGACGAGCTCATGCACGGTCGCACCGCGGTCGTCATCGCGCACCGGCTCAGCACCGTACGCGACGCGGACGAGATCGTTGTCCTCGATCGCGGAACGATCATCGAGCGCGGCACGCACACACAGCTCATGGAGCGCCAGGGGCTGTACTACTACCTCGTCGGCCAGCAGCTCGAGCTCTAGGCCCCTCCTTTCTCGCTAGACGGAAGATTCCGCGTCTATGCTCGGTATTACTGACATTGGGTCCCATCAACGGGACCCCGAAGGGAGGCTCGAATGGCCGACGAGAGCAACAAGAAGCAGGCCGATCTCGCGCTGACCGCCAAGGAAGAGGAGGACGTGAAGGGCGGCAAGGCGATGGCAGCCGGCGACGCGACCGGGAAGAAGAAGAAAAAGAAGAAGGCGGGCGCGCACCAGGGAGGCGGCAGGTTCCGGCCGATGTAGCACTCGCCGAGCGAGGACGTTCCTCTCCATCAGGCCGGGTATCTGCCCGGCCTGATCGCATTCAGGGGTTCTGCATCAAGTTCACCAAGCGCATGGCCAAGGGCGGAACGCGGCGGAAGATTTCCTTCCCCCCGGCCGTCTTACTAGCATCAGGATTCCAGCGGGCATGACCTCGAAGGGAGGCCCAAGATGGCAGAGGCAGCTGACAAGAAGCAGGCGGCGGCGGACGCCGACCTCGCGCTCACCGCGAAGGAGGCCGAGGACGTGAAGGGCGGCCGGGCGCTGAAGAAGAAGTCCAAGAAGAAGAAGACCGGCGGAAACCCGTCGGGCGGCGGCCGCTACCAGCCGTTGTAACAACGCCGAGCGCAGAGGACGTCTGCGCGCATGTGCATCAGCCGGGTGATGAGCCCGGCCTGATGCTGCGCCGGGCTCAGTGGAGGAGCGTGTCCAGCCCGATCGTGAGGCCCGGCGGCAGATCGCGCAGCCGCTCGAGCGCGAGCAGGACGCCAGGAACGTAGGCCTCTCGCGAGAACGCATCGTGCCGGATCGTCAACAGCTGGCCGTCACCGGCGAGCAGCACTTCCTGGTGCGCGACGAGGCCCGGCAGGCGGATGGAGTGGATCGTCGGGTCGCCGGCCATCGCGTCCGCGGTCGCGCGCGCTGTGCCGGACGGCGCATCCTGCTTTGCCTCGTTGTGCGCCTCGACGATCTCGGCGCGTGCCATGTGGCGCGACGCCTCCTCGGCGAAGCGCATCATCAGCACGGCGCCGAGCGCGAAGTTCGGCGCGAAGAAGACGGGCAAGCCGGCCGCTCTCGCCTTCTCCCCTACGCCGGCGAGATCGGCGCCGGTCGTGCCGACGACGGACGGCACGCCTGCGTCGACCGCTGCCTCGACGTTGGCCACGACCGCGTCCGGCCCCGTGAAGTCGACCATCGCGTCCGCGGTCGCGAGCCCGTCCACGAGATCGTGCCCGGCGCGCTCGAGTGCCGGCACGAGGACGGAGCCGACCTTGCCCGAGCGGCCGTTGAGGAGGATCTTCACGCGACGGCTTGGGCGGGCAGGCCCGGGTGGACGAGCTCGACCGCCTTGAGGAACCTGTCCCCGTTCGGGCCGATGCCGGCAGCGGACAGCGCTTCCGGCGCCAGCAGCACGCCCGCGAGCTCGGCGACGGCCGCCGGCTCCACCGCATCGAGCTCGGCGATCACCCGGTCGAGCGACAGGATCTCCGTGTCCGTGATCAGCGCCTTGCCGAGCCGCGTCATCCGGTTCGAGGTCGACTCCATCGAGAGCACAATGCGTCCCTTGAGGTTCTCCTTCGCCCGCTCGAGCTCCGCGTCGGTGACGTTGCCTGCGGCGATGTCGGCGATCTGCTCGGCCACGATCTCGAAGCACGGCGCGATGTTCTCTTCGCGGGTCCCGACGTACACGCCGATGTGACCGGTGTCCGAATACTGGCCGGCGAACGTATAGACGGAGTACGCCATGCCCCGCTTCTCCCGGATCTCCTGGAACAGCCGTGACGACGCCGATCCGCCAAGAATCGCATCGAGCAGCGAGGCGGCGAAGCGCCGTCGATCCGACCGGGAGATTCCTGTCCCGCCGACGCAGACGTGGTACTGCTCCGTGTCCTTCGCCTGGAAGCGCAGGCCGGGCTTTGGTGTCTTCACGAGCGGCTTGCGTACGTGCGTCCGGGACTCTGGCGGCTCGAGACGCTGGTGAGCACCGCGTTCGAGGAGCTTCAAGAGCGTGTCGTGGTCGAGGTTTCCCGCCGCTGCGAGCACGATGTTCCCGGCCGTGTACATCTGCCGGTGATACGCGGCCAGCGAGCGCCGGGTGACGGACGAGATCACGGACGCGCGCCCGATCACCGGCCGCCCGAGGGCGTGGGTGCCAAAAACGGCCTCCGCGAGCAGGTCGTGCACGAGGTCCTGCGGGGTGTCCTCGACCATCGCAATCTCCTCCAGCACGACATCGCGCTCGGAGTCGATGTCCGCGAAGGTCGGCGCGAACACCATGTCTGCCATCACGTCGATCGCCCTTTCGAGATGACGGTCGGGAATGCGCGCGTAGACGACGGTGCTCTCGCGAGAGGTAGCGGCGTTCAGCTCGCCTCCCATCTCGTCGAAGATCTCGGCGATCTCCTGCGCCGTGTACGAGCGTGTTCCCTTGAACAGCAGATGCTCGATGAAGTGCGTGACGCCGGCCTTTGCATCGGGCTCGTCGCGCGCGCCGGCGCCGATCCAGAAGCCGAGTGAGACCGAGCGGACGCTCGAGACGCGTTCGGTGATCAGGCGCTCGCCGGAGTCGAGCTCGGAGAGGACGTATTCCTGCACGGAGGGATCGTAGCCCTCGTGAACGGCGCCCTTTCGAGCTAGCCGTGAGGTTTAGGCCGGACGGCGGATGGGATGCACAATGCGGCCCGCCGATGCTCCGGCATGCGTCGGATCGGTGTGAACTCGACCTTCGGGCTTGCGCTCATCGGGCTGGCGCTCGCCTCGATCCTCGTCAGGGGTCTTACGTGACCTCAGGCGCGCCCTAAAGACCAAGTCGGACCGTCGTGAAGTACCAGTAGGCGGATGTCAGCCAGAGCGTGACGAGCACGGCTGCGAGCGTCCCTCCGACGAGCGGCAGCGTCCAGCGCGGGTGATCGTGGTCGTGGACGAAGAAGATCTTGACCGCGAACACGCCGTAGACGAACGAGCCGAGAATCGAATGGACCAGCGTGCGCGTGCTCGAGGTGTCGAAGCCGAGGATGAAGATGCAGTGGAACGCGACCGGGAGCGTGCAGAGGAACGCGAGCCGCCCCGACCAGCGGTGCACGCGGTTCACGAGCGGCGGCGAGATCGGGAAGATCCCTTGCAGGTGGCCGAAGATCCGCGCGGCGGTCGACACCTGGACGATCACGAGGATCACGGCCGCGGTCGCAAACCACGCCTTGGCGGCGATCGTCGTCGAGAAGACCGACGTCATGATGTCGGTGTAGGTCGAGTCGACGCTTCCGATCACGCTACGGGCTCTCCTCGAAGAGCTGCGAGAGGTAGGCGAGGACGTCGCCGAGCTTGCGCCCGGTCACGAGGTTCGGCGGCATCGTCCCGGCCGGGCTCTCGATCTGGGCTTTCGCGGCGGCGAGCGTGATCGTGTCGCCGACGAGCTTCGGGCCGACGCCCCCCTGTCCCGCGTTCCCGTGGCACGCTGCGCACGTCTGCGTGAACACCGTCTGGCCGCGGTAGGGATCGCCGAGGCGCACGTTGCCGGCGGCGACGTGCGGCACGCCTGGCTTCGCGAGGCTCAGCTGCGCGAGCGTGAAGGCGATCGCCGACACGCCCAGGAAGAGGCAGAGCGGCAGGACGACGAGCCTGACGACCCTGTTCCGTGGCTTCGGGCTCTGCTCGTCGGCCACGGCCGGATGGTAATAGGGCGGGCGAGTGCCCGCCCTATCCCGTTTCTCTACTAGCTGCGGCTGCGCTCGCGGTCGCGACCACCGCGGCCGCCACGGCCGCCACGGTCGGGCCGCTCCTCGCGCTCGCGCGGAGGAGCGTTCTTCGCCCGCTCGATCAGCTCCTCGGGCTGGACGAGCGCGCCGTCCTCGTGCTTGGCCACGAGCTTGAGGCCGATCCGGCCTCGCTCCTTGTCGACCTCCTGCACGATCACGTCGAGCACGTCGCCGCGCGTGATCACGTCCTCGATGTGTCCGACTCGACCGGGGCCGACGTTCGACACGTGGAGCAGGCCGTCCGTGCCCTTCTTCAGCTCGACGAAGGCGCCGAACTGCGTCGTCTTGACGACCTTGCCGGTGTATTCGTCTCCGACCTCGGGGCTCTTCGTGAGCGCCGTGATCGCGGCGATCGCGGCGTCGGACTTCGTGCCCTCGGTCGCGTAGACGAGGATCGTCCCGTCCTCCTCGATGTCGATCTGCACGTCGTGGTCGGACTCGAGCGCGCGGATCGTCTCGCCGCCCTTGCCGATCACCATGCCGATGAAGTCGGGGTCGATCTTGACGGACGAGATGCGCGGAGCGTGGTCGGCGAGCTCGGTGCGCGACTCGGGCATCGTCTCCGCCATCACGTCGAGGATGAACTCGCGCGCCCGCTTCGCCTGCTCGAGCGCCGAGCGCATGATCTCCTGCGTGACGCCGGTGATCTTGATGTCCATCTGGAGCGCCGTGATCCCCTCACGGGTGCCGGCGACCTTGAAGTCCATGTCGCCGAGGTGATCCTCCGCTCCCTGGATGTCGGTGAGGATGACGTAGTCGTCGCCCTCCTTGACGAGCCCCATCGCAATCCCGCTGACGGGCGCCGAGATCGGCACGCCGGCATCCTGGAGCGCAAGGGTCGAGCCGCAGACCGAGCCCATCGACGACGAGCCGTTCGACTCGAGCGTCTCGGAAACGAGGCGGATCGTGTACGGGAAGTCTTCCGCACTGCGGGATGACCGCCGCGAGCGCTCGCTGCGCGAGCGCGCCGTGGCCGATGTCGCGGCGCTTCGGACCCCGCATGAATCCCGTCTCCCCGACCGAGAAGGGCGGGAAGTTGTAGTGGTGCATGTACCGGCGCTCGCCCTCGAGCGAGAGGTCGTCGATCCGCTGGCCTTCCTTAGCCGTGCCGAGCGTGAGCAGCGTCATGATCTGCGTCTGCCCGCGCGTGAAGAGGGCCGAGCCGTGCGTTCGCGGTGAGACGCTCACCTCGCAGGTGACCGGGCGCACCTCTTCGGTGCCCCGTCCGTCGGGCCGCCGCTTGTCGACGGCGATCTTCCGGCGCACGAGCTCCTTGTAGAGCGCCTCGCCGGCCTTCTTGAGCGTCTGCTTCGTGATCGAGTCCTTGGACGTCGGCGCCTCGCTGCCCTCGGTCACGGGAGCGATCGGGAACGGGAGCTGGACGTTCTCGATGATCTCGTCGAACAGCAGATGACGCTTTGCCGACTTCAGCTCCTTCGAGTCCTGCTCGGCGTCGGTCAGCGCCGTCAACGCGTCCATGAACTGCGCGCGGACGGGCTCCATGGCCGCAGTCAGGCGAGCCTCGTCGAGCAGCTGGGCCAGGCTCGAGCGAACCTGCGTCAGCCGGGTGATGTCGTCTTCGGTCGACGTCATCGTCAGCGGCGCGCAGAGCTCGGCCTGGAGCTCCTCGATCGCTGTGGCGGCGTCCTTCAGGCCATGCGTCGCGATCTGCCCGGCGATGCGCGAGCCGTGGGCGGCGCGGAGCTCCGCCGTCAGCGACTCGTCGAGCCACTTCGGCTTGCCGGCCTTCTCGCGGAGCTCCTCCTGTGCCTCACAGAGCTTGATGATCTTGCGGTGTGCCTTCTCGAGCGCCTCGAGCAGGACGTCCTCCGGCACCTGGTTCGCGCCGGCCTCGACCATCGTCAGGCCGTCCTTCGTGCCGACGACGATCAGGTCGAGCTCACTCTCGTCGGTGGCCTCGAGCGACGGATTGACGACGAGCTCGCCCTCGACCAGGCCGATGCGTACGGCGCCGACCGGGCCTGCGAACGGCAGCGATGAGATCATCAAGGCCGCCGAGGCGCCGTTGATGCAAAGGATGTCGTGCGGCGTGATCATGTCGGCGGACAGCACCGTGCAGATCACCTGCACCTCGTTCCTGAAGCCTTTCGGCCAGAGCGGCCGGATCGGGCGGTCGATCATGCGTGCCGTGAGCGTGGCACGCTCCGTTGCGCGGCCCTCTCGCTTGAAGAAGCCACCGGGGATCTTGCCGGCGGCGTACATCTTCTCTTCGACGTCGACGGTGAGCGGGAAGAAGTCCTGGCCCTCGCGCGCCTCCTGGCGACCCTGAGCGGTGGCGAGCACCATCGTGTCCCCGGAGCGGACGACGACGGCGCCGTCGGCCTGCTTCGCGAGCTTGCCGGTCTCGAAGACGATCTCCTGACCGCCCACGGTCACCGAGACCGACGTCGTGCTGTCGGTCGTGTTCGTATTCATGTGTTCCTCCACGTCTTGCTTCGTGGAGAGTGGAGGTTTGAGGGAGCCTCGGCCGGTGACTCTCGGGGCTCGCTCAAACTTCCACCCTCCCGTTTCTACGGCTCGTGCCTATCTTCGCAGGCCGAGCTCCTTGATGAGGGCACGGTAGCCCTCGAGATTCGTGCGCTGGAGGTAGTCGAGCAGCCTGCGGCGCCGCCCGACGAGCTTGAGCAGGCCGCGCCGCGAGTGGTGGTCCTTCTTGTGCGTGCGCAGGTGCTCCGTCAGCTCGGTGATGCGCGTCGTCAGGAGCGCGATCTGGACCTCGGCCGAGCCGGTGTCCTTCTCGTGCTTTCCATGCTTGCCGACGATCTCCAGCTTTGCTTCGTTCGTCAGGGTCACTCCTACCTCCGGTCTCAGGGACGAATCCGCTGCACCAGCCACTGCCTGCGTGACCCAAATGACGCGGCAACGCCGGTGGTGCGGTCTTCGAAGAGGGTAGCAAGGAGCTTCCGGCCGGGGCGGGAGGACAGCTCGCCCCGGCCGGAACTGGATGCGCACGCTACGCGGCTGGACGCACGCGGCGCTTGCTGCTGTAGTGGCTCCCGGCTCCGAGGCCGATCGCCACCAACACGAGCCCGAGCACGGCCCCGGCACCGATGCCGAAGTCGCCCCAGTTAAAGCCGTTGCCGGCAGCGCTAGGGCTGTCCGCCGGCGTCGCAGCCGAGAGGACGCCGCTCCGCGCGAGGCGGTTCATGGCCTCACCGCGAATCGTTTCGGCACGCAGCATGGCCTCGTATTCGCTCGTGACCTCCGGCGCGCCGTAGCGGTCGTTCAGGGCCTGGCTTCGGATCACGAGCGCCTGGTACTCCTGCCCGGACATTCCCGCGGGAGTACCTGCGGCAACTGCCGACCCGAGCCCCATCGTGGCGACGGCGATCCCGACGAGGAAAGTTGCGACAATGGTCTTGCGAAACGAGATGGTCATGTGCTTCCTCCTCCTTTGACGACCGCCGGACGGCGGCCTTTGCACACGAGACAGCCAGCGGCTAAAAGACAGCTGCCGTAGGACCTAAAGCAGCGCTAAAGAAGGCTGGAAAGGCGCATGGAAATTAGGATTCTCGGTCCCTTGGAGGTGGTCGCCGAAGGTCCGCCGCTCGCTCTTGGCGGCCCGAGGCAGCGCGCGCTGCTCGCGATCCTGGCTCTCCATGCGAACGAGCTCGTATCGCGTGATCGCCTGATCGACGAGATCTGGGGTGACGAGCCTCCGGAAACCGCCCGCACGGCCCTTCAGGTCTACGTCTCACAGCTGCGGAAGACGCTAGGGCGGGACACGATCGAAACCCGCCAGGGCGGCTACCTCCTCGATGTCGGCCCCGGCGAGCTCGACTATGACGTATTCGAGCAGCTCGTCCGCGAGACGCGGGGAGCGTCGCCCGCGGTGGCGGCCAAGCGGCTACGCGATGCGCTTGCGCTCTGGCGAGGTCCACCACTCGCGGACCTCGACGGATTCCTCGCGCGCCCCGAACGCGCTCGCCTGGAAGAAGAGCGGCTGTCGGCGCTGGAACAACGGATCGGAGCCGACCTCGATCTCAGCCGCGAGGTGGAGCTCGTTCCGGAGCTGGAGGGCCTCGTCCGAGAGCATCCGTTGCGCGAGCGGCTGCGTGGGCAGCTCATGCTCGCCTTGTACCGCTCGGGACGGCAGGCCGACGCCCTCGACGTGTACAGGCAGGGCCGGCGGCTGCTTGACGAGGAGCTGGGCATCGAGCCAGGTGAGGAGCTGCGGATGCTCGAGAAGCGGATCCTCACCCAGGATCCGGGACTCGCAGCTCCACCTCCGTCCATTCCGGAGCGACTGCTCGAGGTGGCCGGTCGGCGAAGGCGGGCTCTCATCGTCGTAGGTGCCGTGCTGTTGGTATGTGCGGTAGCGGGAGCGATCGTCCGCATCACCACCGGACAGGGAGGATCGGCTGTGACGGTGCTTCCGAACTCGGTCGCGGTCGTGGACACCAACGTGCGCGTCGTGGGAGACATCCCCGTCGGCTCGGGCCGGTCGCCGTGGCCACGAGCCAAGGCGCCGTATGGGTCGCGAACGGAGATGACGGAACCGTCTCCCGCATGGACGCGAAAGAGAAGGAGGTCGTGGCGACGATCGGCGTCGGCGGCGAGGTCAGTGATCTTGCCGTTGGCTACGGTGCCGTCTGGGTCGCCGGAGGCAACGACGAGACGCTGACCCGCATCGACCCTGGACTGAACGCGGTCGAAGCACGGCTGACGTTCGGGGAGTCGGATCCTCTCCACCCTAGGCCGATCTTCGCCGTAGCCACGGGCGCCGGTGCTGTCTGGGCCACCCGTGGGAACCACGTGCTTCGAATCAATCCCGACACGAACGAGGTCACACTCGACATTTCGATCGACCAGCCCCGGTCCCTCGCGGTCGGAGCGGGTGCAGTGTGGATCACAACGGCTTCCGAGCGCATGGTTCGCATCGAACCGAGCACTGGGGCCGTCACCGGCAGGATCTCCCTTCCCGCGCAGGCCTATGCGCCGGTGGCGAGGCAGGGGACGTTGTGGGCCGTCGTCGGCATCGGCGGTGGGGAGATCTGGCGCTTCGATGCGGATACAGGGAGCCCGAGTCGCACGATCCGCATCGGCCAAGTCCCAGTGGATCTCGCAGTCGCTGGCGGGACGTTATGGGTCGCCACCGTTGTTGATCGCTCAGTGTCACGAATCGACGGTGCCACGGGCCGGATCGAAGCGAGGGTGCGAGTCGGCCAGAGGCCAACGGCGATCGCATCCGGGGAGGGAGCCGTCTGGGTGGCGGTCGAGACCTAGTCGGCGACTCGTCTATTTGAGCGCATCTGGCACGTCGATCTTTCCGGCGATGATCTGTGCGCGGATCCGCGCAACCTCGCGAGTGACCGAGAGTGGCACCTTTGGGCTGATCTCGCCGAGGCCGACACCGCCGTCGCGGAGGTCCCAGACGACCGTTCTGCCGGTGCGGAGCTTGCCGCGCACGAGCGCCCTGACAGTCTCGTAGACCCAGACGTCACCACGCTGGATGGCGCTCGTCAACACGTGGCGACCGTAGAAGGCCTGGTCGACGTCAACGCCGATGGCCCACACGCCTTTCTCCTTTGCCGCCTGAAGCGTGCCCACGCCACAGTCGCCGGCAACGTTGAAGACGACACCCGCTCCCTTGCCGATCTCTCGGAGCGCCGTCGACCTGCATTTCGCCGGGTCTGCGAAGCTTCCGAGTAGCCGTTCAGGATCGAGATGTGCGGATCGGCTTTCCTCGCGCCCGCCTGATATCCTGCAATGAACTGGTCTACGGGCTCGACCTTGCTCCCTCCTACCGCACCGATCACATCCTTGCCGGGACTTCGTTTCTCCATCAGGCCAGCGAGGTAGCCCGCGAGGTATCCGGCCTCCTGATTCTTGAACTCCGTGCCTTGGACGTTCGGCGGCTTCGACGGCAAGTACTTGTACGGGCCAGCGACGACGAACTTCGACGCCGCGAACTTGTCCATGAGTCGAAGGAGCAAAGCGTAGTCCCGGTCGGTGGTCGGGACTCCCGGAAAGATCAGATCGAACTTCTGCCGGACGACAGAAGTGAATGTCTTCCCCCAGTTGTTGGGGTCAGGTTGGAAGACCTGCCCCTGGATGCCCAGGTCCTTGACCGCGCGATGGAACCCGAGCAGCCCCTGGCCCCAGAGGTCGCGAGGACTCGGTGCTGTCACGACTGGCGTGATGTAGGCGACCCTGAGCTCTCGGCCCTGCTTGCTTGCCGCTTGCCCGCCCGCCGCGAACACGGAAACGACGAACGCGGTGACAAGCCCGATTGCGAGCCTCGTCATAGGTCGTCGCCGACCCTAGCACCCGTTGGTCGGTTTGCTGCGCGCGTCGCCTCGACGTCGCGCGCGATCTGCTCGACGAGCGCCGCTTCGTCCTCGAATGCCCGCTCGTCGCGGAGCCTCTGCCAGAGCTCGACGACGAGACGCTGGCCGTACAGGTCGCCCTCGTAGTCGAGCAGATGTGCCTCTATCCGCCGCTCGGTGCCGCCGTAATGCGGGTTCAGGCCGATCGAGATAGCGGCGCGCGTGCCGAGCGCGAAGCCGGCGTAGATGCCGTTCTTCGGGACGAGCAGCCCCGGCTCGACGGAGACGTTCGCCGTCGGAAAACCGAGCGTTCCACCTCTCTCGTCTCCGACAACGACCGTTCCGTCCACCTCGGGCGCTCGGCCGAGCATCGACGCTGCTCCGCTGATGTCGCCCGCCTGCAGCAGGTCGCGGATCGCCGTCGACGAGATGTCGTCCGCGATCGGCACGACGCAGACCTGGAGCCCGAGCTGTTCGAGTAGCGCAAGGTCCCCACGCCGCCGGTGCCCGAAGCGGAAGGCTTCGCCGGCCACAACCACCTCGGCGCCGATCGCCCGGAGATGCGTCTCTACGAACGCCTCGGGCTCGAGCTGCTGGAGCTCGTGGTCGAAGGCGAGCACGACGGTCTCCTCCACTCCGGCGGCCGCGAGCAGCTCGAGACGCCGCTCGAGCGTCGTCAGGAGCTCGACGCCGTAGCCGAGGACAATGCGCGGATGCGGGTGGAAGGTGAGCAGGGTCGGCGTCAGGCCGGTGGCGACGAGCGCCTCGAGCACGTGGCGGTGTCCGAGATGGACGCCGTCGAACGAGCCGATCGCGACCGCACGCGGCCTTCGCTCGAGCTCGCCCGGCCCGTGGAGGACGTTCACGGCATGACCGTGCCGTTGACTGCGACGAGCTCACCCGCGAGCACGGCGCGAACCGGCTCGTCGAATCGTCGCCGGCCCGCGCGAATTGCGGCAGCCTCGTCCTCTGAGACGGCGATCGCAGGCAAGAACGGGAGCGCGTCCGCCGGCGCGAGGATCAGCTCTTCGTCGGCCGCTTGCACGCGAAAGGGACCGACCTCGGTGCGCCTGAGCGTCCGGCAGTGGCCACCGAGGGCGTCCGCGATCGCGCGCACGTACGTACCGCTCGAGACGGACAGCTCGAGCGTCGCCATGCCTTTCTCAAAGCCGTGGAGCGCCGCCTCGTGGACAGTCGACGCGCGCAATGGCATCTCGACCTGCTCGCCCCTCCGGAACCGGCGGTAGGCGCGCTCGCCGTCGACCTTCACCGCCGACGCCCGTGGCACGGGAAGCTCGATCTCGCCACGTAATGACGCGACCCGGTCGGCAAGCTCGGCTGGAGAAGGCAGCGCGAGCTCCTCGACGACCTCGCCCTCGGGATCGCCGGTGGATGTCCGCGACCGGAGATCGACCTCTGTCACGTAGCGCTTGTCGAGCCCGACGAGATATTGCGCGAGGCGCGTGGCGGAGCCGAGCAGCACGAGCAGGAGCCCGCTCGCAAACGGGTCGAGCGTCCCGGCGTGGCCGGCCCGCGCTCCCGTTCGGTTGCGGAGGCGCCGGACGACGGCAAACGAGGACGGCCCGGCCGGCTTGTCGACGAGCACGAGGCCGGTCGGCCTAAGCGCTCTTGGAGGCACTGGCGAACGCCTCGCGGATGAACGTGGCGATCTCCTCGACCGACTCGGCACTCGAGAAGCCGGCGGCCTGGCGGTGCCCGCCGCCCCCTCGCTGGCGCGCGATCGCCGACACGTCGAGCTCGTCGCTCGACGCCCGCATGCTCACGCGCCGCTTTGCGTCCGGCGGCTCGGGCGGCTCGCGGATGACCGCGGCCATGTCCGTCCCGTCAACGGCGCGGAGGTAGTCGATGATCCCCTCGGCGTACTCCTCCCCCACGCCGAGCTCCTGGAAGTCCGTGCGCACGAGGTACGAGATCACGAGCCGTCCGCCCTCGAAGATCTCCGCGCGCTCGAGAGCGCGCGCAAGCAGCTTGAGCTTCGCGAACTCGACCGACTCGTAGATGCCCTGGAAGACGCGGTGGACGTCGACGCCCGCCTCGACGAGCTCGGCCGCGAGGCGGAGCGCCTTCGGCGTTGTGTTCGTGTACTGGAAGCGGCCGGTGTCGGTGACGAGCGGCGACGTAGAGCGCCTCGGCGATCGCGGGCGTCAGATCGACGTCGAGCTCGCGGAGGAGGTCCCGCACGATCTCGCCGGTCGACGATGCGTCCGCGACGAGGAGGTTGATGTCGCCGAAGGCGGTGTTGTCGTGGTGATGGTCGATGTCCATGGAGAGCGGAACCTCACCGACCAGCGCGGCGGCGGCGCTCATCCGCTGGACGTTCGCGCAGTCGAGCGCGACGAGCACGCGCTCGTGGGCGTCGGACGGGAGCTCTCTCTTGATGCCGTCGAGCGCGAGGAACGCGTACTCCTCAGGCGGGTCGGTGTCACCGCCGAGGTACATGACGACGTCCTTGCCGAGCCCCTCGAGCGCGTGCGTGAGGCCGACGATCGAGCCGAGCGCGTCGCCGTCGGGGTTCTCGTGGGTCACGAGCAGGAAACGCTCGTGCCCACGTAGCGCCTGGGCCACCCGGCTGAGATCAGTCGTCGTCTGGGTCGAGCTCATCGATCAACTTTGACATCCGCACGCCCTCGGCGACGGTGGGGTCGTACTCAAACGTCAGCGTGGGCGTGCGCTTGAGGCGGAGCTGACGGGCGATTCGGCCCTGGAGCAGACCATGCGCGGCAGCGAGGCCGTCGAGCGCTTTCTCGCGCTTACGCGCGGAGCCGAGCACGCTGACGTACACCGTTGCGTGGCGGAGGTCGCGTGAAGTGTGCACTCCGGTGACCGTGACGAAGCCGATCCGCGGATCCTTGAGCTCGGGCAGCGTGTCGGAGACGACCTCGCGAACGGCCTCGTCGACCTTTCTCATCCGATCAGTCGCCAAGTGCGACCACCTTACGTTCGCAGCGGACAAGCTCGTACTCCTGTGCGCCGAGATAACGCTCGGCCGCGTCGAGCAACTCGAGGAGCTCGCGGTGCTCGCGCGTCGCCAGCGCGGCAGCGAGCCCCGCCCGCTGCCACAGGTCGTGGTGCTCGACCTCAGCCACGGACGCGCCGAAGCGGTTCTGGAGCTGCGCCTTCGCCGATTTGACGTGCTTTCGCTTGTGTTTCAGCGAACCTGCCTCGGGAAAGTGCAGCTCGATGGACAGGATGCCGATGAAGCCGGCCCGCATCCGAAGGCGAGCTACGTCGTCTCGACCGGAGCGGCTGGGAGATCGTCGAGCCCCGTCCGCTCGACCTCGCGAATCTCGAACACCTCGAGGACGTCGCCTTCCTTGACGTCGTCGAAGCCGGCGAGATGGATGCCGCACTCGAACCCCTCCGCCACCTCGCGCACGTCGTCCTTGAAGCGCTTCAAAGAGTCGATCGACGTCTCGTGGAGGATCGCGCCGTCGCGGACGATGCGGACGCTGGCGCCGCGGCGAATCGTGCCGCTCGTGACGTATGAGCCGGCGATCGTGCCGTAGCGCGAGATCTTGATCAGCGCGCGCACCTCCGCCTCGCCGAGCGTAACCTCTTCCGAGACCGGCTTGAGCATGCCGACGAGCGCCTTCTCGATGTCCTCTGTGAGCTGGTAGATGACGCGGTAGGTGCGGATCTCTACGCCCTCGCGGTCGGCGAGCGCGCGGGCCTCCGCGTTCGGCCGGACATTGAAGCCGACGACCATTGCACCCGACGCCGACGCGAGCATCACATCGTTCTCCGTGATACCGCCAGCCGCCGAGTGGATGACGTTGACGCGGACCTCCGGGTGCTCGATCTTCTGCAGCTCGGAGACTGCCGCCTCGACCGAGCCTCCCACGTCCGCCTTCAGGACGAGGTTGAGGTCTGCTGGGACGCCCTCGGCGCCCTGGACGCGGTCGAACAGCGCCTCGAGCGAGATCGGCTTCGAGCGTTGAGCGAGCTGCTCGCGCCGCAGCCGCTCCCCGCGCGCCTGTGCGAGGTGGCGCGCCTGTCGTTCGTTCTCGACCACCCGGCCGACCTCGCCAGCAGGCGGCGGTCGGTCGAAGCCGACGATCTCGACCGGAACGCCGGGCCCGGCGTCCTTGATCTTGTCGCCGTGGTAGTCGTAGAGCGCACGCACCCGGCCCCACGCGTCGCCGGCCACGACCGCGTCGCCGACGTGCAGCGTCCCGCGGTGGACGAGCAACGTCGCGACCGGACCGCGCCCGACGTCGAGGCGTGACTCGATGATCGGGCCCGACGCCTCGGCCTTCGGGTTGGCACGGAGCTCGAGCTCGGCGTCCGCAACGAGCAGCACCTTCTCGAGCAGGTCGGACAGGTTCTGCTTCTCCTTCGCCGACACCTCGGAGAACTGCGTCGAGCCGCCCCAGTCCTCGGGCTGCAGGCCCTCGGCAGCGAGCTCGTTCTTGACGCGGTCGATGTTCGCGTCAGGAAGGTCGACCTTGTTCACGGCGACGACGATCGGCACCTCGGCCGCTCGGGCGTGCGAGATCGACTCCTTGGTCTGAGGCATCACGCCGTCGTCGGCCGCGACGACGAGCACGGCGATGTCCGTCACCTTCGCGCCGCGGGCGCGCATCGCAGTGAACGCCTCGTGGCCCGGGGTGTCGAGGAACGTGATGCGGCGGCCTGCGTGGTCGACCTGGTAGGCGCCGATGTGCTGCGTGATCCCACCTGCCTCGGTCTCGACGACGGACGTCTCGCGGATCGCATCGAGCAGCGTCGTCTTGCCGTGATCGACGTGCCCCATGATCGTCACGACCGGCGGCCGCGCTGACAGGTCTTCCTCCGCGTCCTCGTATGTCTCGAGCTCGAGCTCCTCGTCTGCCGCGTGCTTGATCGTCACCTCACGCTTGAGCTCGGACGCGAGCAGCTCGACCTCCTCGTCGGAAAGCGTCTGTGTCGCCGTCTTCGGCGCGCCGAGCGCCATCAGGATCTTGATGATCTCCGCCATCGTGACGCCGAGCGCCTGAGAGATGTCCTTGACGGACGAGCCCGATGTGACGGTCGCGGGGCCGGTCGGCTGAACCGGCGCCTGTGCCGGCTTCTCGCGGACGACGCCGCGGTCGCGCAGCTGGCGCGAGTCGGGACGCGGACGTCCCGCGGCGTTGTCGATCACCACGCGGCGCTTGCGGCGGCCGCGCGGCGCTCCCTGCCGGGGGCGGAGTGGTCGGTTCGGCTTGTTGCCGGGAGTTTCGTCAGCCATTGCGGTCAGTGTAGAGCCGAGCGAGCTGGGGATCGATTGTCACACGGGTGCGAAGAACCCGCGAGAACCCGTTCCGCTCCTGCGCACGCTCGTAGCACGCGAGCCTGCGGCACGTATACGCGCCCCGTCCCTGGTCTCCGCGCGAGGCTGCGACAAGAGTGCCGTTGCGGGCGACGAAGCGCAGCAGGTCGCGCTGCGGCGCGCGGCGTCCGCAGCCCACGCAGGTCCGGAGCGGAGGCTCGGTCACGCAGCCGGCAGGACCGTCCTCCTCGAGCACACCGGCGTTGGCAGTGTCATCCTCGGCAGCCTCGAGGTCCAGCTCGTCCTCGTCCTCCTCGTCCGCGTCGTCGAACTCCGCTTCGGCGGCCGGCTGGACGATCTGGTCCGAGATGTCCTCGCCCCGGGCCTCCTTCGCCGCCAGCTCCTGGTGAGCCGGAACGCCGCAGAAGTGGCTGCCCGGAAGCGCAGCATTCGGGCAGCGCTTCCGCGTCGAGAGGATCGCCGAGCAGCGGCCGACGGACTCTCCGTCGTCCTCGCCGCCGAAGGCGGCGTCCGCCTCCTCCTGCGCGAACTCCGAGTCGGACTTGATCTCGACCTTCCACCCCGAGAGCCGCGCTGCGAGGCGAGCGTTCAGGCCCTCCTTGCCGATGGCGAGCGCGAGCTGGTCGTCGGGGACGATGACGGTCGCCTCCTTGGTCTCGTCGTCGATGTAGACCTCGCGCACGCGTGCGGGCGAGAGCGCCTTCGCGACGAAGCGAGCGGGCTCGGTGTTCCACGGGATGATGTCGATCTTCTCGCCGCGCAGCTCGGAGACGACCATCCGGACGCGCGAGCCGCGCGGGCCTACGCAGGCCCCCACGGGATCCACCCCTTGAACGTGCGACTCGACGGCGATCTTCGAGCGGTATCCCGGCTCGCGGGCGACCGCACGGATCTCGACGAGACCGTCGGCGATCTCCGGCACCTCGAGCTCGAACAGCGTCCGAATCAGCTCCGGGTCGCGCCGGGAGAGGATCACCTGCGGCCCCTTCGTTCCCGACCGCACCTCGGTGATCACCGCCTTGATCCGGCTGCCCTGCTCGTAGCGCTCGCCGTCGACCTGCTCAGAGCGCGGCAGCAGCGCCTCGACCTTGCCCAGGTCGATGAGGACGTTGTTGCGGTCGCCTGCCTGCTGGACGATGCCTGTGACGACCTCGCTCACACGGTCGATGTACTCCTCGTACATCATCTCGCGCTCCGCCTCGCGGATCCGCTGGAGGATCACCTGCTTTGCCGTCTGCGCGGCGATGCGACCGAAGTCGTCCGGTGTCACGTCGTCTCGCTTGATCACGATCCTCGGGCACGTCGGTCAGGTCGATCGTCAGGTCCTCGTCCGTGACGAGGACGTGCGAGCGCTCGCCCGTCTCCTCCTCCTGTAGCTCGAGCGCGGTGATCGTGCGCTCGCGGGCTTCCTCGACGAGGCGCTCCTCGATGTCGGAGGGCAGCTCGATCGAGAAGACGCGGAAGTCGCCCGTGTAGTGGTCGAGCTCGACGGTCGCGTGGCGCGTCGCGCCCGGCGTCTTCTTGTACGCGGCGAGGAGGGCGTCCTCGAGGGCCTCGATCAGCGTGCCGCTCTCGATGCCCTTCTCGCGCTCGATGGTCTGGATGCCTTCGATGATCTCTCGCGTCATGGTCAGCTCACCTCGTCGATCAGGTTGCCCCGTACGATCGCGTCGTACGGGATGTCCACGGGATCGGAAGCTGTGGCGATGCTGAGGGTGCGCTCGTCGGCGGCGACGACCTCGCCTTTGAAGCGGGTGCGGCCCGCGACGGGCTCCGCCGTGCGGAGCGCGACCGTGTGCCCGACGGCGTTCCGGAAGTGGCCTGGCGTGCGCAGGGGGCGATCGAGGCCCGGCGACGAGACCTCGACCGTGTACCGGTCGAGGTAGTCGCGAAGCTCCTCCGTCACCCGCGCGCACAGCGCGTGGTCGACGCCTTGCGGGCTGTCGACGAAGACGGTGAATCGGGTGGCCGACGAGAGCTCGACAGCGAGCACCTCGACGCCGGGCAGTGCAGCCTCGACCCGGCGGGAGATGTCCCGCTGAAGCGATCTCTCTGTCTCGTGCGTCGTGGCCAAAATTGGCTCCCTTCACAAGAAATGGGCGCCGCGCGCCCATTTCGCCGAACCGGTGAAAATAGGTTTCCGCAGGATAGCAACCGGTTTCGACGTGGAGTAGCATCGCCGATCGTGGATCTCGAGGAACTTGGCCGCAGCTACACGGACGCGTGGAACAGCGGCGATCCGGCGGCGGTCGCCGCCTTCCACGAGCCGGACAGCTCACTGACGGTGAACGATGGCGAGCCCGCAGCCGGGCACGACGCGATCATCGAGGTCGCGCGCGGCTTCATGACCGGGTTTCCGGACCTGGAGCTCTTCATGGACGGCATCGACGGTGACCGATCGGCAGCCGTCTACCGCTGGACGTTCGTCGGCACGAACACCGGGCCGGGTGGCACTGGCAGGCCCGTCCGCTTCAGCGGCTACGAGGAGTGGACGCTTTCAGCGGACGGGCTCATCACCCGGTCGCTCGGGCACTTCGACGCCGACGAGTACGCCCGCCAGCTCGCGGGCTAGCTCTCTGGGCTCCGGCTGCCTCCGAGCCAGCGATCGGAGCGGTTCGGCGGCATCAAGCTGACGAGGATCAGGATGACGACCGTCGAGCCGAAGTACGTGTAGAGCGACGCCGTGCCGGCGTACTGCTTCGTCGCCGTCTGCCCGAAGGCGAGGCAGGCGAACGCGAGCATCGCAACCGCCAGCCCGACCTGCATCAGCCCCTTGTCTCGGTGCGGCAGGAACTCGAGCCGGATCAGGCTCGCGACCAGGAGCACGAAGACGCCGAACTCGAGGACGCCGAGAATGATCCAAGCGGCATGCGTCCCAGGAAAGTGCGAGATGAACGTGCCCTGGAATTGCTGGACGACGCCGGCCGGCGGATGCCCGTCGTCGTCGAAGAGCTTTTCCTTGCCGGAGTAGAACATCAACCCGCCGACCATCAGGTAGACGCCGAGCAGCGTCGCCCAGTACGCGGCGCCGTCGAAGATCGTCCCTTGACCGATGATCGCGAACTTCTTTCTCGGCTCGGTCGCCATCGTCGCACCCTCCTTCGTCGCAGCCGTGACCTCGATCTTCGCGCAGACCGCCCCTTTCGGCAACTCGCGTTGCCGCTACTGCGGTGATGGGCTGCAGCGCACTCGGCTAGAAGACAGCCAGCGTGGCGAATACCCCAATGACGACCAGCACGAAGGGCACCGTGAGGGCGGCCACGAACAAGCGCCTGTTTTGCCGGCGGATGCCGATGAAGCCCCCTACCAAGACCATGCCGAATGGAAGCGCGGCGAATAGGAGCCAGGGAATCACCGGCTTCACGAATGTCTGGCATAGGCTGTCTCCCACGGAACCTGGTGGGGTGTCGTAATCCTCCTCGCCGCACGACGCCATCCCGCCCACGAGCCAGAGCAGGGCCGAGGCAGGGATCGCCAGCAGCGTGACCGCTGCCCACAGGCCCCACGCCCCGCGCCAGCCGCTCACACCCGTGGAGTCGGCACGGCGCCGCCCAATCCTTAGACCTGAGAGCTGCGGTCGAGCGGCTTGACGGCAGAGGCGTGCCCTGTGAGGGTGCGGCTAAGGATCGTCGATGGAAGGTAGGTGCAACGGATGACCGAGCACGCAACCACAGTCGCCCCGCATGTGTACAAGGTGCTGTTCGAGAACGAGCACGTGCGGCTGCTAGAGGTGACCCTGCAGCCCGGAGAAACCACTGAGATGCACTCGCATCCGGACAATCTCGTCTACGGACTCGACACTGGCACGGTGGCGTTCACCGCCCCTTCGGGAGAGGTCGCCGAGCTCGAGGTACCGGCAGGCGAGTCGATGTGGATGGACTCAACGGAGCACGCGACCAAGAACGTAGGGGACACCACCATCCGCGCGCTCATGATTGAACCGAAGTAAGGGAAGGGACTCCTACACCAAGCCTCTAGAGGTCGAGGATGATCGTCACCGGGCCGTCGTTCACGAGCTCGACGGCCATGCGAGCGCCGAAGACGCCGCGCGCGACGGTAACGCCCTCGGCCTCGAGCGCGGCGCAGAAGGCCTCGTAGAGCGGCTCCGCTTGCTCCGGCGGCGCGGCGTGCGAGAAGCTCGGCCGGTTGCCCTTCCCGGTGTCCGCGATCAGCGTGAACTGGCTGACGACGAGCGCCTCGCCGCCCGTGTCGAGCAGCGAGCGGTCGAGCTTCCCCTCGGCGTCCTCGAAGACCCGCAGCCGCGCGACCTTGCCGGCGAGCCGGCTGGCCGTGTTCGGATCGTCCTCGCGGGAAACGCCGAGCAGGACGCAAACGCCGGCGCCGACCTCGCCGCCGGGTGTGACGCGCGCCATGGAAACGCGCTGGACTACCGCCCTCACGCGGTCTTGATGCGTGCTTCGTACTGCTCCTCGCCCGGCCGGAGCGAGCGGGCGAGCTTGTAGTGGCCCTGCGCCTCCACCGGCCTCCCGAGCCGGTCGAGGCAGCGACCCAGCGCGTAGTGCGCATAGTCGTTCACGGGGCTGAGCTCGAGCACGGCGCGGAACTCCACTTCCGCCTCGGCGAAGCGGCCGAGGCGGAAGTACGCGATGCCGAGCGCCTCCCGGATCGACGCCTTGTCCGGCTCACGCCGCTTTGCCTTCTCGAGCGGCACCGTCGCCTGCGCCGGGCGGCCTTCGCGAAGCCGCTTCCAGCCCTCCTGATAATCGGAGTAAACGTCGCTCATCGGAGCAGCTCCTCGACGGCATCGAGGATCGCGGCGGCGATGCGCGGCTTCGGGGCGCGCTCGACCGATCGCTCCCCGCCGGCGGACACGAGCACGACCTCGTTGTCCGCGACGTCGAACCCGATCCCGTCTCCTGTGATGTCGTTGAAGACGACGAGGTCGACCGCCTTGCGGACGAGCTTCTCCCGCGCTCGCTCGAGCCCGCGCTCTCCCTGGTCGGCGGCGAAGCCGACGAGCACCTGGCCGTTCGTCCGCTGCCTTCCGAGCTCTGAGAGGACGTCCGTCGTCGGTTCGAGCTCGACCGTCCACGTGTCTCCGTCCTTCGGCCGCTTGTCCGCCCGTGCCTCTGCCGGCCGGTAGTCGGCGACTGCGGCGGCCATGACGACGACGTCTGCATCCTTTCGGGCGAGCGCGGCGTCCGCCATCGCCGCTGCGGTCGGCGTCTCGACGAGCTCGACGCCTGCAGGCGCCGGCACGGCGAGGTTCGCGGCGAGCAGCGTCACCTCCGCCCCACGCCGGCGCGCCTCCTCTGCGACCGCGACGCCCATGCGTCCGGACGCGCGGTTACCTAGGTACCGCACGGCGTCCAGCGGCTCGCGCGTGCCGCCGGCCGAGACGAGCACCGTCTTGCCGGCAAGCGGCCCGGCGTCGCCGAGCAGCACGCGGCAGCGCGCGAAGATCTCCTCTGGCTCGGTCATCCGCCCAGGGCCGACCTCGCCCTCGGCGAGCTCGCCCTCGTCCGGCCCGATCAGCTCGACGCCGCGGGCGCGCACACGCTCCGCGTTCTCCTGCGTCGCGGGGTGCTCCCACATGCGGACGTTCATCGCGGGCGCCGCGAGCACAGGGCCGCGGAAGGCGAGCACCGCCTGCGTGAGGACGTTGTCCGAGAGCCCGTTCGCAAGCTTCGCGAGCGTGTTCGCCGTCAGCGGCGCGAGCACGAGCAGGTCCGCCTCGACGAGATGTGGATAGAGCTCGCGGGGCATCTCTTTCCGCGCGAGCGCCTCGAAGGTCTTCGCCGCAACGAATCCTTCAGCCTCGGGCGTGAGCAGCGGCGTGACGTCGTGCCCGTCCTGAACGAGAAGTCGGCAGAGCTCGCACGCCTTATAGGCGGCAATCCCACCGGATACACCGAGAATCACCCGCGCCATGACCACATTGTGCGCGAAGAGAACAGCCTGGCGGGACAGGATTCATCCTGTCCTCCAGTCCCTGCCCCGCGCTACTTCGGGTAGGTGTAGGCGATCTTGCCGCTCGCGATCTCCTCGAAGGCCATCGTCAGATAGTTCTTCGAGCGGGACTCGACGAGCGGCGGCAGCTCGTCGAACGTTCCCTCGCCGAGCTGGTGGTGGTAGTTGTTGATCTGCCTGGCTCGCTTGGCGGCGACGATCACGAGGCTGTAGCGAGAGTCGACAGTTTCGAGCAGCGTGTCGATACGTGTATTGATCATTGGCCGGACATGCTAGCCGGACCGAGGTAGCCGCCGACTATCGTGGCGAGCTCGGACACGGCTCGCTCCACTTCGTCGTTCTCGACGACGTGGTCGAACAGGCCGGCCTGCCGCAGCTGGCTCTCCGCGAGATCGAGGCGCTCGCCGATCTCTCCCGCGCTCTCGGTCGCACGCTCGCGGAGGCGTCGCTCGAGCTCGGTGACGGGCGCCGTGACGAAGATCGTGACCGCGTTCGGAACCTCCTCGGCGACCTTCAGCGCACCCTCGGTCTCGAGCTCGAGCACGGCCACGTGTCCGGTGTCGGCGATCCGCCCGATCTCCGAGCGCAGGGTGCCGTAGCGCTGCCCGGAGACGTACGTCACGTGCTCGAGGAAGTCGCCTTCCGCGACCCGCTTCGCGAACTCGCCGTCAGCGAGAAAGTAGTACTCACGCCCGTCCTCTTCGCCCTTCCTGCGATGCCGCGTGGTGGCGGAGATCGCGAGCTCGAGCTCGGAGATCCGTCCGATCAGCGCGTGGATCAGCGTCCCCTTGCCCGCGCCCGACGGCCCTGTGATCACGATCACCGGGCGGCCGCCGCCCCGGTCGCGTCCCGCCCCGCTAGTGGACGAAGAGCCCAACCAGCTCTGCCCGCTGGCGATCGGACAGGCCGCCGATCGTCTTCGATTCGGCGATCCGACACTGGTTCAGATAGCGCTTCGCCTTCACCTGTCCGAACTTGGGCACGGCCATCAGCATGTCGAGGACCTTGGCGGTCGAGACGTAGTCGGGTGGGTCGCGGAGGATCTGCTCGAAGCGGACGCGCCCGAGCTTGAGATCCTTCTTCAGCTTCGCGCGCTGGACACGGATGTCGTTAGCCCTTCTGAGAGCTTCCATCCGTTGGTCGAGAGATCGGCGGGGTGCTTGTGTCGGAGCCTTCGTGCTGACCATAGGAAGGTGGCGATACTAACACTGCCTGGGACGCCGTGACACCATCGCGATGCGCAAGGCCGATCGCCTCCTCCGGGCCTCCGAGACCGAGCACTGCAAGCTCTGACGACAGCTCGTCTCGGACCCGACGGGGCGCGTCCGGGTCGGCGAAGAGGACCGTGCCGAGCGCGACATGCGTCGCCCCCGCCGCGATCAGCTCGAGCGCTTCCCGGCCTGTCGAGACGCCTCCCATGCCGACGATCGGCAGGTCGGTCGCGCGGTACGCCGCGTAGACGGCGGCGAGTGCGATCGGCCGGAGGGCCGGCCCCGAGTACCCGCCCGTCGCCCGGCCGAGCACCGGCCGGAGCTCCGCGTCGAGCGCGAGGCCGCGGATCGTGTTCACGAGCGAGACGCCGTCGGCCCCCGCTTCGTCCACCGCCCGTACGAGCGCGGCCACGTCCGGCACGGCCGGGGACAGCTTCGCCCAGAGTGGCAGCGCGGTCTCGTGCCTCGCGGCCGCGACGATCTCCGCGGCCGACTCGGGCGCCTCGTCGACGTTCGGGCACGAGAGGTTGAGCTCGACCGCGGCCACATCTCCGCGACTCTCGAGCGCAGCGCACGTTTTGGCATAGTCGCCGGCCGAGAAGCCGCCGACCGAGACCCATACCGGCAGGCCGAGCTCGAGGATACGCGGAAGGGCCTCCTCGAGAAAGCGCTCCCTTCCGGGGTTCGCGAGGCCGATCGAGTTGAGCATCCCCGCGTCCGTCTCTGCGATGCGGACGGGCGGGTTGCCCTCGCGGGGCTCGGGCGTGACCGTCTTCGTGACGAAAGCGTCCAGCTGCCTCGCCGTCTCAGGAGCGGTGAGAGCGTCGAGGCAGCCGGACGCGTTGAGCAGCACCTATGCGGTGGTCACGTGACCGTAAAGTTCCCCGTGCTCGTCCCCGTTCCGGAGCCGTTCGTCACGGTGATCTTCCCCGTCGTCGAGCCGGCCGCCACGCGGGCAACGAGCTTCGTCGACGACTGGACGATCCACGGCGACGCCAGCTTGCCGTTGAACTTCACCGCAGTCACGCCGGTGAAGTTCGTGCCGTTGATCGTCACGATCGTCATCACCGGGCCGCTCGTCGGCGTGAAGCTCGAGATCGTTGGGGTACCGGGAGGCGGCGGTGGCGGCGGAGGCGGTGGGGAGGCGGAGGTGGAGGTGGAGGTGGAGGGGGTGGCGGTGAGCCGCCCGTCACCGTGAAGTTCGACGCGCTCACACCCGTGCCGGCACTCGTCGTCACGGAGATCGGGCCTGTGGTCGAGCCGGTCGCCACGCGTGCCAAGAGCTTCGTCGACGTCTGGACGAGCCACTGCGACGCCAGCTTGCCGTTGAACTTCACGGCCGTGACACCCGTGAAGCTTGGTGCCGTTGACCGTGACGATCGTGTTCACAGGCCCGCTGCTCGGCTGGAAGCTCGAGACCGTGGGGCCGTTCGGCGGCGGAGGTGGCGACGGAGGTGGCGGTGGTGGGCCGCCTCCGTAGAGGAGCAGACATCCGTGCGCCGCAGGATCGTTCGACCACTCCTGCTGGAGGTAGTAGTTGTGGCCGTTGATGGTCTGGTTGTAGTGCGCGCCGCTCGGGCCGTTGATCGGCGACCCGAAGTCCCACGCGCACTTGTCCGAGCCCTCTTCGCCGGTATCGGTATCCCACCACGCGTTGAGCAGTGGGTCGTTGATCGCCTCCCGATGCTCGTGGCTCGTGACGTTGATGGTCGCGTCGGCGTCGTCGCCGTTGGGGCGCTCACCGGTGTCGCAGCCGGCATGCGCGGCATACGGCTGGTTCGCGTAAATGAGGCTCCCGCTCGTCGCCGTGGTAGGCGCAGTACTGCGTGTACGCGCAGCTGCCGCCACCGGCGTTGAAGCAACTGCCGACGTTCTGCGGCGTGAAGAGGAAGAACTGCGTCGACGTTGTTCTCGGTCCAGCCTTGCTGCACCAACGACGGTATTGACTCCGCGATGATCTGCGCGTCCGTAAGGCAGTTCGTCAGCCCGGCGTGTAGTTCACGGGACAGCCGTTCGCCGGGAACGCGTTTGTTGCGATGACCGAGCCGCCGAACGTCGAGTTGTACCTGGATGTTCCCCGGATTTGGGTTCGGCGCGATGTCGTAGTACTGCGTCTCGACGCTGTAGACGTTCGCGCTTGTCGCGTTCTGCGCGGCGGTCACGTTCCGCGAAGTAACGATCGATGGTGGTTCCCGGTAGTTCGGACTCCGATCGGCGGCACGGCGCCGCCCACGTGGTTGGGCAGCCCGGGAGCACCGCCCGCGGCACCGGCGAGCGTCGTCGCTGCAAGGACAACTGCCCCCGCGAGTACCATGATCCTCAACCGACCCATTCGTGTCCCTCCCTTAGGTGACTGTGAAGTTCGTCGCGCTCTGAACGGTGCCTGAGTTCGTCGTGATCGAGATCTTCCCTGTCGTCGCCCCGCTCGGCACGCGGGCGAAGAGCTTCGTCGACGTCTGGACGATGAACTGCGCGATCGCGCCGTTGAACTTCACAGACTGGACGTTCGTGAAGCCGGTGCCGTTGATCTGCACGATCGTCATCACCGGACCGCTCGTCGGCGTGAAGCTCGTCAGTGATAGCCCAGGCGGCGGTGGTGGTGGCGGGGGCGGAGGAGGCGGCGGGGGAGGTGGAGGCGGCGGGGGTGGCGGGGGTGGCGGCGAGCCGCCCGTCACCGTGAAGTTCGACGCGCTCACACCCGTGCCGGCGTTCGTCGTCACGGAGATCGGCCCGGTCGTCGAGCCAGCCGCGACCCGCGCCAGGAGCTTCGTCGACGACTGGACGATCCACGGCGAGGCGAGCTTGCCGTTGAACTTCACGGACTGGACATTCGTGAACCCGGAGCCGTTGACCGTCACGACCGTGTTCACGGGGCCGCTGTTCGGCTGGAAGCTCGAGACCGCGGGGCCGTTCGGCGGCGGAGGCGGCGGCGGAGGTGGTGGTGGCGGGTTGCCACCGGGATTCGTGTACAGCAGAAGGTTCGGCGAGCCTTGAGGATCGGTAACGAGGCTCGGTGTCGCGTTGCCGGTGATCGCAGCGTGCGACCTGTGCCGGTGTTGCAGACGGGTTGCCCTGGAGGTAGAGCGCCGCGGCGCCCGCGACGTGCGGCGTCGCCATCGAGGTGCCGCTCCAGCCCTGGCTCGGAATCGCGATGCACGTGTCGCAGGTGTTGATGGTCGACGTGATGCTCACGCCGGGCGCGAACAAGTCGACGCACGGCCCGTAGTTCGAGAACGACGCGCGCGACGTCGGTCTGAGTCCGTAGCGCCGATCGTCAGTCGCGTTCGGCGTGCTCGCTGGTGAGTAGTTACACGCGTTGTCGTTCGAGTTCCCCGCGGCGACGGCGTAGGTGACGCCGTCGGCGATCGAGCCTTGCACCGCGTCGTTCGTCGCCTGGTGAACCCGCCCCCGAGGCTCATGTTCGCGACGGCCGGGTTCGCGCCGGTGTGGTTGCCGGTCACCCAGTCGATGCCGTCGATCACCTGCGACCACGAGCCGCTGCCGTTGCAGTCGAGCACGCGCACAGCGATGAGCGTGACGCTCTTCGCGACACCGTATGTCGAGCTGCCGACTGTCCCGGCGACGTGGGTACCGTGACCGTTCGACGGACCGCCGACGTTCCGCCCTTACGTCGGGGCCGTTCCCTCGTCGATCGAAGTCGTGCCCGCTCGTGAAGCGCGACCGCCGAACTCGATGTGCGTCACGCGGATGCCCGTGTCGATGATGTACGCCTTCACGCCCGCCCCCGTCGCGTTGTACGTGTACTGGTTGTTCAGCGGCAGGTTGTGCTGGTCGATCCGGTCGAGGCCCCACGTCGCGTTGTTCTGCGTCGTCACCGCGTGCGCGATGCCGTCCGGCTCGACGAAGCGGACGTTCGAGCTCGCCGCCATTGCTGACGCCTTGTCGGCGGTCATCTGCGCCGCGTAGCCCTTGAGGGCGTACCGGTAGACGAACGACGGGCTCAGGCCCTCGGCAGTCGCTTCGGCCGCCGGGTTCTTGACCGAATCCTTGAGCACGACGATGTACGAGCTCGTCGCGGGCGCGCTCGGCGAGGCGCCGGCACTTGCAACCAGGACGGCGCCGAAAGCGGCTATGAGGGCGAGAACGAGAAGCTTCGGGCGGGCGGCGGCAGTCAGCATCAATACTCCTTGAGCGTAGGGACCCTTGGACTGTCGGCAGGCGCGAGCAACGACCGAATCACCAAACCTAGCGGGTTTTACACACGGCTGGTTTCGTCACGCTTCGACCCTCTTTCTGGGGCAGAGCACTGGCCCCTGTACACACAGGCGCTCGAGCCGGCCGTCGATCTCGACGGCGCAGCCGTAGCAGGCGCCGTAGCCGCAGGCCATCGGCGCCTCCCACGCGAGTTGTGCGTCCGGCACGGCGCGCTCGACAGCTCGGAGCATCGGCTCGGGCCCGCATGCCAGCACGTCCCAGGCGCCTTCGGGCAGCGCATCCGTGACGAGCACGGGGTCGAGCACGACCTCTGCGCCCGGCAAGAGCGTCGCCGCCTCGGCATGGAAGGCGCTGCGGAAACCGAGCACGGCCGGTGCGCCGCCGAGCGTCTCGGCCAGATACGGGAAGGGCGCGATGCCGATACCGCCGCCGACGATCAGCGGTCGCTCGATGTCGAGGTCGAAGCCGTTCCCGAGCGGGCCGAGCACCCTGATCGTGTCGCCGGGGCGGGCGGCGGCGAGGGCGCGCGTCCCGGGGCCTATCGGGTCGATCAGGAACGCGAGTTCGCTGGGCGGCGCGAGACAAAGGCTCATCGGCCGCGGCAGCAGCCTGCCCGGCGCCTCGAGCATGAAGAACTGACCCGGTCGACCCGGGTCGACGTCACCGCGCTCGAGCCGAAGCAAGACATACGGCCCGACCGCCTCGACGGCTGCCTACCCGCAAGGGCTCGCGCGTCACGAAGCGCTCCGCACATCCGCGTGGAGCTCCTGGAGGCTTCTCGCCACCTCCGAACGCGCATACGCGATGGCCTGCACACCCGCTGCCGCGCCGGCGACCGTCGTGATGCAGGGGACGCGCGCCGCGAGCGCCGCCTCGCGGATCAGATAGCCGTCCGTTCGCGCGTCGCCCGATTCCTGCGGCGTGTTGACGACGAGGTCGCATTTACCTCGCCGGATCAGGTCGACGACGGTCGGCCCGTCCTCGCCGTGGGCGTCGGACACCTTGGTCGCCACGTCGACGTCGATCCCGGCATGCTCGAGCGCCGCGGCCGTGCCACTCGTCGCGATCAGGTCGAAGCCGAGGCCGGCGAGCGTCGCCGCCACCGGCACGATCGCCCGCTTGTCGGCGTCGCGGACGGACAGGAACGCCGTGCCCTTGACCGGCAACGGTCGCCCGGCGGCGCGCTCCGCCTTCGCGAAGGCGGTCGGGAAGTCGTCCGCAGAGGCCATCACCTCCCCCGTCGCCCTCATCTCCGGCCCCAGCACAGGATCGGAGCCGGGGAAGCGCTGGAACGGAAAAACCGCTGCCTTGACGCTGACTGTCGGTAGGGACTGTCCCCGGGACAGGTCCAGATCGGCGACGGCTGCTCCGGCCATCACGCGGCAGGCGGCCTCGACGAGGTTGACCCCCGTCGCCTTGCTCGCGAAGGGCACCGTGCGTGAGGCGCGCGGGTTCGCCTCGATCACGAAGATCTCGCCGTCGACGACCGCCAGCTGGACGTTGACGAGACCGACCACGCCGAGCGCGGGCGCGAGCTTCTCGACGAGCGCCTCGATCGCCGCGTGCTGGGCTGCGTCGAGCGAAGGCGCCGGCAGCGCGCACGACGAGTCGCCCGAGTGGACGCCCGCCTCCTCGACGTGCTCCATCACGGCGCCGACGAACGTCTCCGTGCCGTCGCAGATCGCATCGACGTCGATCTCGAGCGCCCCCTCGAGGAAGCGGTCGACGAGCGTCGAGCCGCGGGGGCTCGCCGCGAACGCCTCGCGCACCTGCTCGGGCCGGTAGCAGACGCGCATCGCGCGGCCGCCGAGCACGTACGAGGGACGCACGAGGACCGGGTAGCCGATGCGCTCGGCGATCACGACCGCCTCCTCCCCGCTTTCGGAGATGCCCGACGCGGGGCAGCGGATGCCGAGCTCGTCGAGCAGGACGGCGAAGCGCTCGCGATCCTCGGCGAGGTCGACGGCGGCGTTCGGCGTGCCCATGATCGGGTACCCGGCCTCCGTGAGCGCATGCGCGAGCTTCAGCGGCGTCTGGCCGCCGAACTGGATCACGACGCCGTCCGGCCGCTCGCGCGCGCAGACGTCGAGCACGTACTCCTCGGTCAGCGGCTCGAAGTAGAGGCGGTCGGACGTGTCGTAGTCCGTGGACACGGTCTCCGGGTTGCAGTTGACCATCACCGCCTCGTAGCCGAGCGCCCGGAACGCCTGCGCCGCGTGGACGCAGCAGTAGTCGAACTCGATGCCCTGGCCGATGCGGTTGGGGCCGGAACCGAGGATCACGACGCGCGGCGCGTCGCCCTCCGGCGGCGCCTCGTCCCGCTCACCAGCGGTCGAGTAGAAGTAGTTCGAGCGTCGCGTCCACCTCGCCCGCGACCGAGTCGACGCG
This sequence comes from uncultured Actinomycetes bacterium, assembly GCA_963826585.1. GTDB lineage: Bacteria > Actinomycetota > Thermoleophilia > Gaiellales > Gaiellaceae > PALSA-612. The sequence continues at coordinate 137,375 of CAWGXP010000001.1, read as the reverse complement.
CCGGAACACACGCGGCTCGCGGCGGGCCGTAGAGCGCGCGAGCTCCTCGATCTCCGTCCGGAACCACGGGTGAATGTCCTCGGGCAGGTCGTCGAGATCGAGCCACGGCGTAACGGCGCCGCGGTCGAGCTCGCGGCTCGCAAGCGCCTTCTGAAGCGCTTCTTGGAACGTCCGGCCGATGCCCATCGCCTCGCCGACCGACTTCATCTGCGTCCCGAGCGTCGTGTCTGCTCCCGGGAACTTCTCGAACGCGAACCGCGGCACCTTGCAGACGACATAGTCGAGCGTTGGTTCGAAACTCGCTGGCGTCGTCTTCGTCAGGTCGTTCGGAATCTCGTCGAGCGTGTAGCCGACGGCGAGCTTCGCTGCCACCTTCGCGATCGGATACCCGGTCGCCTTCGACGCAAGCGCCGAGGAGCGGGAGACGCGAGGGTTCATCTCGATCACTCGGATGTCGCCCGTGTCGCGGTCGCGCGCGAACTGAATGTTCGACCCACCGCACTCGACGCCGACCGCGCGGACGACAGCTGCGGCCGCGTCGCGGAGCTCCTGGTATGCCTCGTCGGAGAGCGTCATCTGCGGCGCCACCGTTACCGAGTCGCCCGTGTGCACGCCCATCGGGTCGAGGTTCTCGATCGAGCAGACGACGACGACGTTGTCCGCCGCGTCGCGAATCATCTCGAGCTCGAACTCGTCCCAGCCGCGTACGGACTCCTCGACGAGCACCTGCCCGATCGGCGACTCGCGAAGGCCGATCTCGACCTGTCGCTCGAGCTCCTCGGTCGTCGAGACGAAGCCACCGCCGTGGCCGCCGAGCGTGAATGCGGGCCGTACGACGGCGGGCAGGGACACGCCGCGGAGCTCGGCGAGCGACGTGACGATGCGCGACTCCGGCACATGCAGGTCGACCGAGCGCACTACGTCTCGAAACAGCTCGCGATCCTCCGCGCGACGAATCACTTCGAGACCCGCGCCGATCAGCTCGACCCCGAGCTCCGCAAGCGTGCCCGTCTCCGCGAGCTCGGAGGCGAGGTTGAGGGCGGTCTGCCCGCCCATCGTCGGCAGCAGCGCGTCCGGGCGCTCCCGCTCGAGCACGCTCGCGACGCCCTCGACGTCGAGTGGCTCGAGATACGTGCGGTCGGCGAAGCCCGGGTCGGTCATGATCGTCGCCGGGTTGGAGTTGACGACGATCGTGCGGAAGCCGTCCTCCCGTAGCACCTTCAGCGCCTGGCAGCCGGCGTAGTCGAACTCGCATGCCTGGCCGATGACGATCGGGCCTGAGCCGATCAGGCAGATCGACTCGAGGTCGTCACGCCGCGGCACGGATCTCCTCGACCCATGCCTCGATCAGCGACCGCGCGTCGTGCGGCCCCGGGCCTGCTTCGGGGTGGAACTGGACGGACCGTGCGCGGAGGTCACGGTGGTCGAGCCCTTCGACCGTGCCGTCGTAGAGCGAGACGTGCGTGGCCGCGCGGTCGTACTGCTCACGGACGGCGAACCCGTGGTTCTGGCTCGTCACGAGCACCCTCCCACTCGCGCGCTCGAGCACCGGATGGTTCGCGCCGCGGTGGCCGAAGGGGAGCTTGTACGTCTCGTGGCCGGTGGCGAGCGCAAGCAGTTGGTGTCCGAGGCAGATGCCGAACACGGGCACGCGTCCGAGGATCTCCTCGACCGCGGAGCGCTCCAGGGGTAGCGCGGCCGGATCGCCGGGGCCGTTCGAGAGCACGAGGCCGTCGTAGCGCGCCATCTCGTCCGCGTCGCAATCGTGCGGCAGGACCGTGACGGACGCACCTGCGGCCGCGAGTCTCCGAAGGATCGAGCGCTTGCAGCCGTAGTCGACGACCGCCACGCGCACGTCGCCGTCGACGTTCGCGACGTACGGCTCCGGCACCGAGACATCCGCGACGAGCGCGCGCCCAGCCATCGACGGCTGGGCGTGGATCTCCTCGAGTGTGGCGTCCGCTGTGCCGTCCTCGGCGACGATCGCGGCGCGCATCGAGCCCTTGTCGCGAAGGTGGAAAACGAGGGAGCGCGTGTCGACGCCGGTCAACGCGACGACGCCCTTCTCTGCGAGCCACTCCGTCCACGCCGGGCCTCGCGCTTCGCGCATGACGGCGCCGCGGACGTGCGGCGCGGCGGACTCGGACCGGTCCTCCGCGACGCCGTAGTTCCCCACCATCGGCGCGGTGAAGCACAGGATCTGCTCGGCGTAGCTCGGGTCGGTGACGAGCTCCTGGTAGCCGGACATCGCCGTCGCGAACACCGCCTCGCCGAACGCGACGCCGCTTGCGCCAACCGAGTCGCCGGCAAACCGCTCCCCGTCTTCCAGCAGGAGGTAGCTCACGTGCCCAACGGCTCGTTCAGACCATGTGGACGAACTGGCACACAACTGTCACACCCCAGTGCCTGGCACTGCGGTGTGACAGTTCGGTGGCAATTCATCCCCGTCGGACCTGTCACACCGAGTGCGCGACCCGGCCGTTGGCGACCGTTAAGCGCACGGAGCCCCTCAACTCCCGCCCGAGCAGCCACGAGTTTGCAGAGCGCGAGTGGAAGCTGGCTTCCTCGACCGTCCACGTCGCCCGCGGGTCGAGCAGGACGAGGTTCGCGGTCGCCCCCGGCTCGACGCGCGGCGGCTCGAGACCGTAGATTCGCGCCGGCCCGGTTGACATCCGCTCGACAAGCGTCGCGAGCGAGAGGATCCCCGGCTCGACCAGGTGCGTGTTAAGCGCCGCGAAAGCCGTTTCCAGCCCGGTGACCCCGAACGGCGCCTCCTCGAACGGCACCTCCTTCTCGTGGCGCGCGTGCGGTGCGTGATCCGTGGCAATGGCGGCGATCGTCCCGTCGCGGACCGCCTCGATCAGCGCTCGACGGTCGTCCGCGGAGCGGAGCGGCGGGTTCATTTTCACGTTCGAGTCGAGCGAGCGCACGGCGTCGTCGGTCAGCACGAGGTGATGCGGAGTCGCCTCGGCCGTCGCCGCCACACCGTCGGCCTGTGCACGCCGCACAGCCTCGATCGACTCGCGCGCCGAGACGTGGAGCACGTGCACCGACCGCTGCTCGTACGCCGCGAGGGCGATATCGCGGCCGACCATGACGCTCTCCGCGACCGACGGGTAGCCGGTGAAGCCAAGCTCTGCGGAAACCGCGCCTTCGTGCATCTGGCCCCTCCGCGAGAGCGCCGGCTCCTCGCAGTGGACGGCGATCGTGCGCCCGGCGACGGCGCCGTACTGGAGCGCGCGGCGCATGAGCGAGGACGAGACGACGGGCATGCCGTCGTCCGTGAAGCCGGCTGCGCCGGCGTCTGCGAGCTCGCCCATCTCCGTCAGCTCGCCCCCGCTCTGGCCCTTCGAGATGGCGGCGAGGAAGCCGACCGCGACCTCGGCCTCCGACTGAGCACGCTCGATCAAGGCGCCGAGAACGGCCGCGGAGTCGATGATCGGATCCGTGTTCGGCATCGCGAGGATCGCGCAGTAGCCGCCGGCAGCCGCGGCGCGCGTGCCCGAGACGATCGTCTCCTCGTCCTCGCGTCCGGGTGTCCGCAGATGGACGTGCGGGTCGACGAACGCCGGAGCGAGCACGCACCCGGTGCCGTCGATCACGCGGTGGCCGTTCGCGTCGACCGTCTCCGCGAGCTGCGCGATGACGCCGTCGTCGACGCGGACGTCGAGCAGTGCGTCGATACCGCGAGCCGGATCGAGGACGCGCGCGCCGCGGACGACGAGGCTGTCCTTCGTCCCGTTCTTGCCGTAGAGCATCACGCCACCTCCATCTCGACGCCGGCTTCGACGGGGATCGGGCCGTGGGTGAGCAGGTCGTAGAGCACCGCCATCCGCGTGACGAGGCCCGCGCGAACCTGCGTCTCGATCAGCGCGTCGTCCGCGTCGGCGACGCGCGGGTCGATCTCGACGCCGCGGTTCATCGGGCCGGGGTGCATGATCTTCTGGCCCGGCCGCACGCGCTCCGGCGTCACGCCCCAGCGGGCCGTGTACTCGCGCAGGCTCGGGACGTAGTTCGCGCCCTCCTCCATCCGCTCGCGTTGCATGCGGAGGACGTAGACGACGTCCGCCTCTCGGATCACGTCGATGTCGGACGTGACCGAGCAGCCCATCGCTTCGATGCCGCGCGGCATCAGCGTCGGCGGTCCGACGAGCGTCACCGCCGCGCCACAGAGCACGAGCGCCTGGATGTTCGAGCGCGCCACGCGCGAGTGGAGGACGTCGCCGACGATCGCCACGTGCAGGCCCTCGACCCGTCCGAGCGCCTGCTGGATCGTGTACAGGTCGAGGAGCGCCTGCGTCGGGTGCTGATGCTTGCCGTCGCCCGCGTTCACGATGTGCGCGCCCGTCACCCGCGCGACGAGCTGCGGTGCGCCGATCGACGGATGGCGGATCACGATCACATCCGGGCCGTACGCGTCGAGCGTCAGTGCCGTGTCCTTGAGCGACTCGCCCTTGTCCACCGATGAACCGGCAGCCTTGATCGACATCACGTCCGCCGAAAGCCGCTTCGCCGCCAGCTCGAAGCTCGACGACGTCCGCGTCGACGACTCGTAGAAGAGGTTGACGACCGTGCGGCCGCGCAAGGTCGGCAGCTTCTTCATCTCGCGATCGAGCGCGTTCTCGAAGCTCTTCGCCGTCGCGAGCAGCCGCTCCACGTCATCCCGCTCGAGATCCTCGATCGAGATCAGGTGGCGGCGGTCTGTGGGCGCAGGCGGGAGCTGGTCCCGCACGACGTGGATCTCAGGCATGGGCGGATTCCTCCTCCGGAGCGGGTATCAGCAGTACGGCGTCGACCTCGTCCACCTCGACGAGCTGCACCTGCACGCGCTCGGAGCGGGAGGTCGGAAGGTTCTTGCCGACGTAGTCGGGGCGGATCGGGAGCTCGCGGTGCCCCCGGTCGCAGATGACGGCGAGTTGGACGCAGGCGGGCCGGCCGTAGTCGAAGAGCGCATCGATCGCAGCGCGGATCGTGCGACCCGTGTAAAGGACGTCGTCGACGAGGATGCACGTCTTGCCCTCGAGCGGGAAGTCGAGCTTCGTTGCGCGCACGATCGGCTGCGGGTGGAGCGGCGCCTCGCGGCCGCGCACCTGCACGTCGTCGCGGTAGAACGTGATGTCGAGCGCCCCGAGCGCGACCTCGTGCTCGGCGAACTCTGCGATCAGCCGGCGCAGTCGATGCGCGACGGGCACGCCTCGCGTGTGAATGCCGACGAGCGCGATCGCGTCGAGGTCCGGGTTCGCCTCGATGATCTCGTGGGCGATGCGATGAAGGGTGCGCCCGAGCGCTTCCGCGTCCAGCAGTACGCGCTCCGACGAGGGCGCTTGTGCTTCCATCTCGACTCCTTTCCGGCCTCACGGGACCGGGTTAAAGGGGTACGTGCTCGGAGGAGACTAACGGACCGAGTCGGACGAGCTCCTAGCTCGCGTAGCCCGTCTTCACGAGGAACGCCCGGAGCGCCTTCACGTACTTCGTGCCCTGCGGCCAGATGTCGATGCCGGGAAGCGGGCCGAGCTCCCCGCGGGCCCGCGCGGCCTCGATCTTCTTCCAGCCCGCGTCCTCACGGCCCAGCAGGTACTGGTCGGCGAGCCACGCCGCGAGCACGCCGCGGACGTCCTCGTGCTGCGACCGGACGTCTCGATACTGGTTCCAGAGCTCGACCGAGTCGTGGTCGACCTCTCCCGGGAAGAGGCGCGTGACGTCGATCAGACGACCGCGCTCGTAGTGCCAGATCTGGAGCGGGAAGAACGACGCCGCGAACGACGTGAACTCGTACGCAAACCGCGCGTCGTTGGACATCAGCTCGACGTCGCCGCGTCCGTCGATGTTGTTCGCCGTGTAGCCCGGGTCGCGCCAGTTGTGGAGCAGCCCGGCATACGTCGCTCGCGCCGATACCCAGCGGAAGAACCGTGACTCGGCGCAGCAGTGCGCGCCGCCCGTGAACGTGTCGACCCAGACCTCCGGCTCACCGTCCGCGTCGAGGTCGCGAACGTGTACCTCCGGGCGGGTGAGGTACGACGACCCGAGCTTCCGCGTCACGGTTGCGTCGCCACGGTGGATCGTCAGCACGAGGTCGCTGTAAACGCCCTTCGTCTTCGTGAACGAGACGGACGCGTGCACCGTCCCGGTCGCCGCGGCCGAGCACGTGACGGCCGCACCCGCTGCGAGAGAGGCAAGGATCAGCGGTAGGCGACGGCGACGAGCCATTCCACCCGGTATTGGAGCACGGCCGGTAGCTCGGCTGCGGCCTTCTCCGTGCCGACGCGAACTTCCTCGTCATCGAGCAGGTCGAAGGTCGAGATGTGGCGAGCGCGGATCCGCTCGAGCGCGTTCTCGCGAGTGAGCTCCGCGTGTTGTGAGATGCGGTGGAACTCCACGGCGTGGAAACCCGCCGCTGGCAACGCCGACGCGAGCTCCTCCGGTGTCGGGAACCGCTCCCGGTCGATGCGCTCGATCGAGGGGAAGAACTCGCTGAGCCAGAAGTCGCCGAAGTACGAGGGGTCGAAGGTCACGATTCCCAGCCGCCCGTCCGGCTCGAGGACACGATGGAGCTCTGCAAAGGCCGGTGGGCGATCGATGAGATGGCACACGAGCCAGAGCACCGCCCGCTCGAACGCTCCATCGGCGAAGGGGAGCGCCTCGGCTCTCCCTTCACGGATCTCGACGGTATCCGGAACGCTCTCACGCGCAGCGGCGACCATCCGCCGCTCCGCGTCGATACCCACGACCCGCGCGGTCGCGTCGCTCTCGGCGATCGCCCTGGCCAGCCGGCCCGTGCCACAGCCGCAGTCGAGAATGCGCCGCCCGCGGAGGTCAGCCTCCGCGACCAGCGCCTCGAAGACCGTGAGCCAGTTGGCGTCCATTGGCCGCACGCGGTCGTAGTCCGCGGCGAGACGACCGAAGTCCGGCCGCCCGCTCACGGCGGCGCGGGCAGGCCACGAGCGACGAGCCAGCGGTTGAACTCGAGGGTGCGCACCTCGGGCATCCAGCTGCGAGGTTCCACTGTCTGCGTCGTATACCCGTGATCCTCGAGCAGCCACCGGCACCCGGCATCGAGATCCTTTGAATGCGTCTCGATGATGACGTGCGGCTTCCGCTCGGCAAGCAGCCGCTGCGCGCCCCGGAGCGCAGCCACCTCGCTCCCCTCGACATCCATCTTCACGAGATCGGGGACGAAGCCGCCTTCCCGATACGCGAGATCGTCGATCGAGACCGCGCCGGTTGCCGCGTCCGTCAGCCGTGCGACCCGCGCCTCCAGGACGTCGATCCTCTGCGATAGCGACGCATTTGCCACGACGTTGCGACGAAGCCGTTCGCACGTCGTCGCGTCCGCTTCGACCGCGAGCGCCCGCCCACCGCTTCGCCGGGCGAAGACGAGCGCGTAGTAGCCCGACTCCGAGCCGAGGTCGAAGCTCGACGTGCCTGGAACACAGAGCTCGCGCACATGTCGCGCGAGTTCGACCTCGTAGAGGCCGAGCCAGAATCGTGCGTCCCGGTCGAAGTCGACCTCCATCACGAGGCCCCGACCGACACCGAGGGGCAGCCGCCGGAACCGTGCGCCCTGTGGCAGGAGCGGCCGCACTGCGACCTTGATCCTGTGCGCAGCGCGAATGGTCAGTCCGTCGCCACGCGCTCGGGCGCTCCCGCGGCCGTGAGCGCTTCGGCGCTCTCTCCGCGGTGCATTCCGCCGCCCTTGACGAGTCGCGGCTCACCCCGCTCGGGGAACGGCAGCTCGATCGTGTCAAAGTCTCTTGGCACGACGGTCTCTGCGAACACCTCACGTGCTTCCCGTGCCGCGTCGCGCCCCGAGTACCGGTTCGAGAGATGCGTGAGGGCGAGCATCGCCACGCCGGCGTCCCGCGCGATCGACGCCGCATCGACAGCCGTCGAGTGTGCAGTGTCCCGCGCACGCTCGCGCTCGTCCTCCAGGAACGTCGCCTCGTGGACGAGCAGCGTGGCGCCGCCCGCCGCGGCCACCACGGAATCGGTCGGCGCCGTATCGCCGGAGATCACGAGCCTGCGGCCTGTCCGCGGCGGGCCGAGCACGTCGTTCGGGCGGACAACGCGTCCGTCGGCGAGCGTCACCTCCTCCCCGTGCTGCAGCGCGCCGCGCTCGGGGCCGTTCGGAACTCCGAGCGCGTCGGCGGTCTCGACCTCGAACCGGCCGGGACGGTCGGCCTCGACGAGCGCGTAGCCGATGGCCGAAACGCCATGGTCGACGGCGAACGTCTCGACCGCGTAGCCATCCCGCGTCAGCCGGTCGCCAGGACCGAGCTCGACGAGCTCGTACGGGTACGTCAGCCGTCCGAAGATCCGCCGCAGCGACCCGAACAGGTCGCGCAGCCCCGCAGGACCGTAGATCGTGATCGGCGTTTCGCGGCCGCGGAGCGCGAACGTCTTGAGCATGCCCGGAAGGCCGAGATAGTGGTCGGCGTGGTAGTGCGTGAGGAAGACCTCGTGGAGCTCGACGAGCCCGACGGCCGAGACCAGCAGTTGCCGCTGCGTGCCCTCGGCGCAGTCGACGAGCAGCCGCTCTCCGCCGCGTCGCACGAGCAGCGCCGAGGGCGCACGAGACGGGGTCGGCATCGAGCCGGCGGTGCCGAGAAAGACGACGTCGAGGTCCACGCGCCAAGTGTAGTTTCGGCCGCTCCGACCTACGCCGTCGACGATCTGGCGGAAGGCTCGCTACGGGAGCACGAGCCGCTGCCCCGGCCTGATGAGCGGGCTCGCAAGCCCGTTTGCCCGTTCGATGCGATCGATCGCCTCCCGAGGATCCCCGGCGTAGTGCGAGGCGGCGATCGCCCACAGCGTGTCGTACGGCTGCACGACGTAGGCCTGCGCCGGCCCCGCCCCTTCGGAGCGGTTCGCGGCGATCGCGACGGCGAGCGTCAGGATCAGAGCGGTGATGAGTGCCTTAGCGAACATGTGTTCGCCATAGTAAAGCGAACACGTGTTCGTGTCAAGTCGTTTCTACGAGTTTCCGACGCGGAAGGTTGAGCTGACGAACGTCTGCGATCGGCTTGGGTTCATGTCGGCCGTCAGGCGGACTGCGAACACGTAATAGCCGGGCTTGAGCTTGCCGCGGAACTCGAACCGCGGCCGGTAGCTCGCCTTGACCAGCTTGAACGTGGTCCGCACAGCGGAAGGCCCGCCCGCGCTCGCGAGCGACCGATCGAGCAACGCCGCCTGGGGGCGCGCCTTCGCGCTCGCGATCCGGAAGATCCCGGCCTTGCCGCCGGCGTCCTCGGCCGCCGTGGCGGAGACACCGAAGATCGCCTGCCGTGCGGGATAGCTCTTCCGGCCGAAGATCGCCTGCGCGCCGTCGACGAGGGTCGTGTGCGTCCACGAGACGGGCGCGGCGCAGCTCCCGGCAGCCGCGATCGCGTCGCGCACGGCGCCGTACGACGCCCGTTCGCTGAGATTCGCGCGCAGGAGCCCGCTCTGGAAGCGCGCGAGGTCGCGCTCGTCGACGAGATGGAAGACGAACGCATCCGAAACCGCGGGATCGCACGCGAGCATCCCGATCAGCGCGCGATAGTTGGCTGCCTGCTCCGCCTCCGAGATCGCAGGCACGTTCTCCGCACCCGTGTAGAGGATGGCGTGAGCGGCGTCGATCGCGGCCTGCCAGCCGAACTCGTCGACGAACAGCTTCAGCCCGCCGCCACCCGCTGCCGGGCCTTCGGCGAACGTCGGCTGCGCTGTGCCCTGGAACGCGTCCCAGACCGCCTGCTTGATGCGCGCGAGGTCCGCGGCGCCTGCGTTCGGCCAGCCGAACGGCTTCGACGGCGGATCGCTGTTCGAGCGCGGGTAGACGTGGAAACCGAGCGCGTCCATCAGCGGGGCCTGGCGGCCGCTCGCCCTGTACGCCTCGCCCAGCGCCTTGAGAAAGCGCACCGGCGAGGTCGACGTGCGGTCGTTGGCCTCGTTCGAGGGCCCCGCTGCGATCACCCGGATCGCCGGGTTGACCGCCTTGAGCGCGTCGTACGACGCGGCCATCAGCTTCTCGAACGCCGCCGCCGAGACCTGCTCACCTGCGGGACCGAACTGCGGCTGCCAGAAGTACGACTCGTTCGGCTCGTTGCCGACGATGAACTCCGTCACCTGGGGGTACCGCCGCGCGAGGGTCTGCAGGTAGGTCGCGAACAGCAGCGTCCGCGCATCCCCGTCGAAGGCGAAGGTCGGCGCGTCCGTCGGATAGACGTCGAAGACGATGCTCATGCCGGCGCGAGCGGCGACGGGGAGAGAGCGATCGAGAAACCCCTGCTCATAGATCGTCGTCGGGGAGGCGGGATTCCAGCGGACCGTGAACCGGTCGGCGCTCATGCCGAGCGCCTGGATCCGCGGGTAGAGCGAGGCGCCACCGTCCTCCGCGTACTTCGGCATGTCTTCGGACACGCCGAACCGGGGCGGCGCCGCCCACGCGCCCGAACTTGCGCAGAGGCCGGCGAGACACGCGGCGGCGAGCATGATGCATCTCATGGCGTGATCGTCGGCACGGATTCGAGCGGTTCTGATCCCTGAATGGGCTAAGCGCGCTCGAGTCCGGTGAGCACGGCGTCGAGGAGCCTATCGCCCCCGAAGCGAACCGGGTCGTCCGAAGGGAGCCCGACGAGCTCCTCCGTCTCCGCGATCGCCGCTTTCGCGGTCCCGTCGTCCAGGCCGTCCGTGTTCAGCGCGATCGCCACGACGCGCGCCTTGCGCGCCGGCAGCGAGATCCGCTCGTGGAGCTCGACGAGCTCCGGCAGCGGCGGGATCGGGTGTCCAGGGCAGCCTTCGATCTCGTGCGTCCCCGCCTTGTGGCACAGGACGAAGGCGTGCGGAGCGGCCCCGTGAACGAGGCCGAGCGTGACGCCCGAGTAGAGCGGATGGCAGAGAGCGCCCTGACCCTCGACGAAAAGCAGGCGTCCTCCCCGCTTCGCGCCCTCGACGACGAGACGCTCCGCGGCGCCTGCGATGAAGTCGGCGACGACGGCGTCGACCGCGATGCCCCAGCCCGCGATCAGGATCCCCGTCTGCCCCGTCGGACAGAACACGGACGGGAGGCCGCGGCGCCGGGCGGCCAGGTCGAGCTCGAGCGCGACCGTCTTCTTCCCGATCGCACAGTCCGAGCCGACGGTCAGGACGATCTGTGCGTCGACCGCGAGGTTCTCGCCGGTCGGGACGTTGATGCCCTCCGGCGGCCGGCGAAGATCAGTCAGCTCGACCCCGTGCTTGACTGCGAGCGCCGACAACTCCGGATCGTCTCCGATGAACTCGTGGAGGCCGCTGACGACGTCGAGGCCGTGCTCGATGCATGTACGTAGCAGCGCGCGCCACGCCGGCGGGAAGCGCCCGCCCTGCGTGGCTACGCCGACCACCGCAGTCGTCGGCGAGAGCAGCATGGCTTCCTCGACGGAGCCGACGATCGGTACCCCTCCCATCTCCTCCCCCACTCGCGTCGTGTCCAGCACGGCGACCGTCAGGTCGGGCGCATAGCGCAGGATTCCTCGCGCGGTCTTCCCGTAGTGCGCGTCGGCGGAGTAGCCCTCAGCGAGGATCAGATAGCGCGTGCTCGACACCGAGCCCTTCCGCGTCGGAGGGAAGCTGGACGCCGTTCTCGAAGCGGATGCCGGGCCACGGGTCCTCGCGCAGGAGGAGGTTGCCGTCGAGATCGACGTGATCACAAAGCGACGCGATGTGAACGCCGGGCGCGATGCCGAGCCCCGACTCGATCATGCAGCCGAGCATGACGCCGAGGCCGAGCGCTCTTGCCGCCGACGCCATCCGCACCGCCTCGCGGACGCCGCCCGACTTCGCGAGCTTGATGTTGATGCCGTGTGCGCGCTCGGCGCACCCCGCGACGTCCGCGAGCGTGTGGCAGTCCTCGTCGACGTAGATCGGCACGGTCGACGCCGCGCGCAGCTGCGGCCCGCCTGGGTGACCGGCGGGAAGCGGCTGCTCGCAGTACTCGACGCCGAGCTCTGCGAGCTGCGGCAACGCGTCGAGAGCCTCGTCGAGCGACCAGTACTCATTGACGTCCACCTGCAGCGGCAGCTCCGTCGCCTCGCGAACGGCGCGCACGCGATCGACGTCGAGCCCGTCGCGCGCGCCGAGCTTCAGCTTCAGGCGCCGGAACGTCGACGAGGCCGCTTCCGCACGTCGCCCCATGTCGTCGGGATCGCCGAGCCAGATCGTCCACGAGGTCGGCGGCCCTTCGCGGGACAGCCCGAGCAGCCGGTAGAGCGGGACGCCAGCCTGCTTCGCGCAGAGGTCGTGGAGCGCTGCATCCAGGGCGGCTCGCGCTGCGTACTCGCCGGGCGGCAGCCGGCCGGCGATCTCGTCGAGCGCCCATGGATCCTCGCCGAGCACTATGGCGGCCTCCTCGAGCCACGCGAGGCCGGAGTCGACCGACTCCTCGTAGCGATCGATCGGAGCCGCCTCGCCGTACCCCGTCAGCTCCCCGTGCCGGATCGTGACCTGGACGACGTCTGCCGTGTCCTGCGTCTCGCGCGCGATGCGGAACGTCTGGGCGAGCACCAGCGTCTCGCGGCGCGCGGATAGCTCCATGCGGCGGAGCATATGGACTAGCGTGCGCGGCTATGGCCGACGGCGCGACCGAGATCCCGACCAAGGGGAGCCCGCTCCGGTCCCGGTCGCGGCAGCTGATCGGCGGCGGGCTAGCGATCGCGGTGATCGCCGCGACGTTCATCTTCGTCCTACCGCGGATTGCGGACTACCGCGACGTGTGGGGCGTCGTCAAGACACTCTCGTTGGGAGGGATCACGGCGCTCGTGATCGCCACGATCGCGAACCTCGTCACCTACGCGCCGAACTGGATGTCGGCGCTTCCCGGCCTCGGCTTCCGCCAGGCGTTCGTCGTCACGCAGGCCTCGACCGCCTCGACGTACGTCGCCCCCGGTGGCTTCGCGCCGGGGATGGCGGTATCTGCGCTCATGCTCCGTGGTTGGGGGTTCACGACGGGGGAGGTGACGCTCGCGGTCACGCTGACCGGCGTCTGGAACCAGCTGATCATCTTCGGCTTCCCGATCGTGGCGCTCGCGATGCTCACGGCCGAGGGCGAGGGTCATCCGCTGCTGCGGACGATGGCTCTGATCGGCGCCATCGTGCTCGTCGCGGCGATCGCCGGCCTCGTCATCGGCTTCTGGAGCGCCGCGCTCGCGCGGAAGGTCGGCGACTTCGCCGCCCGGCTCGTCTCGTGGCTCAAGCACCTGGTTCGACGAAAGCCCGTTCCCTGGGGAGGGGAGTCGTTCGCGCGCTTCCGCGGCGAGACGATCGGCCTCCTGCGCCGGCGGTGGCACGTGCTCACGCTGTCGACGCTGCTCGGCCATCTCACCGTCTTCGCCGTCCTCCTCGTCTCGCTCCGTGTCCTCGACGTGCCCGCCTCCGAGGTGGACTGGGTGGAAGCGTTCGCCGCCTGGTCGATCGTGCGGGTCATCGGCTCGCTCCCGCTCACACCGGGGGGTCTCGGCATCGTCGAGCTCGGTCTAACGTCGATCCTCGTCGGCTTCGGCGGGGGCCAGGCTGAGGTCGTCGCTGCCGTCCTCGTCTACCGCTTCCTGACGATCGTGCCGACGCTGCTTGTCGGGCTCCTATGTGCCGCGACCTGGCGCCGCCACCATCCAGGAGAGGCGAACGCGCCGGGATAGGAGGGTTTGGCGGAACGGTGCTCGTCGCCGGGGCGCGATGGACGCTGCGATCGCACGGACGCAGGGAGCCCCAATAGTGAAGAACTATTGGGGCGACTGAGGACGAAGCGAGCGCGGTGTCCAGCGCGATTCCGGCGGCTCAGTCACTGTTTCGCCAAACCCTCCCACTAGACTGGCCGTACGCGCCTGTAGCTCAGGGGATAGAGCGCGCGCCTCCGGAGCGCGAGGCCGCAGGTTCGAATCCTGCCAGGCGCACCTGGACCGCGTCTCGTATCCCGATCTGCACGGTTGCACGCTCAACGCGCCTCGCGCCACATGGTCGTGACCGGAATCTCGCTTCCTGGAGGGAAAAAGCTGCCGGTCGCCTCGAAGCCGTAGCGCTCGTAGCGGTGGTTGTTCGCGGGATTGCTCGACTCGAGGTAGGCGGGCATTCCCTCGGCGTCGATCCGGTCAAGATTCTCCGCAAGCAACGCCATGCCGATTCCGCGTCCTGTGTGAGATGGATGCGTGCCGAGCAGGCTCAGGTAGTAATGGGGCTGCTCGTGCGGATGCGCCGCGTCGAACAGCTCGAATAGCGTCATCACATCCGTTGCGCGCTCGCCTACGAGGTCGTCGAGGAGAGCGGGCAGCTGCCGCTCTTCCTCCTCGGAGAGCTCCGTACCGTTGGGCGGGATCCAGATAGCCGCTGCTTCGCAGTTCTCTGTCATCAGCACCCACGGGTAGCGAAGCGCACCGGCGATCATCAAGCCCCAGAAGGCTGCGTACTGCTCCTGCCGGTGCGACGGGTCGGGGAATGCCCAGCTCCAGGTCGGGTCGTCGTGAAACGCCAGCGAGATCGTCTCGATGACAGCCGGTCGGTCGGCTGGCGTCGCCGCTTGCACGCCAAGGTCCGTGTTCTCGTGCGACACCTGGCGATCTTGCCAAGATCGCTGCCACGCCGGCCGAGAACGGCTCGAGCGCGTCCTCCAGGCGCACTGCACGGCCGTGTCTACCGAGCGGGCTACAATGAGAGCCTGATGCCGCTCGCACAGGACGACCCTCTCAGTACCGATGGCCAGCCTGCCCCGCATCCGCCGGCCGTCACGCCGTACCCGCGGCGAGCTCGTCACACGCGCGGCGCCGCAGCTCTCTGAGCTCAGCGCGAACGGACTCACCTGGATCAACCTCTCCGCGCCCGACCTCGAGGGCTCGGAAGCGCTCGCAGAGCGCTTCACGTGGCACCCGCTCGACATCGAGGACGTGCTCTCGAAGCGCCAGCGGCCGAAGATCGACGAGTACGCCGACTATCTGTTCGTCGTCCTCCACTTCCCGGTCTACGACAAGACCGTCCAGCGCCTGAACGCGGCCGAGCTCGACCTCTTCCTCGGGCCCGACTACCTCGTGACCATTCCGAACGTCGAGCTGCTCCCAGTGTCGACGGCTCTTCCAGCGCTGCCCAGACGACGAGGATCTGCGCAACGACCTGTTCTCGAACGGCTCCGGCCGCCTGCTCTACGACGTGCTCGACGACCTCCTCGACTACTGCTTCCCGATCCTCGACAAGATCGGACACAAGCTGGACTCGATCGAGGACGACGTGTTCGAGGGACGAGCCGAGGAGGTCGTGCGCGACATCTCGAACGTCAAGCAGGAGATCATCTCCTACCGAAAGATCATCAAGCCCGAGCGGCCATCGCTGCGCGTGCTCGAGCGGAGAGATCAAGGGCTTCCTGCCCGAGCAGCTCGACGCTCTACTTCGACGACATCGTCGACTGCGCCGAGCGCATCTGGGACGTGCTCGACAACTACAAGGAGGTCGTCGAGGCGCTCGAGCACGACGAACGAACAGGTGCTCGTCGCACCGCTTCAACGATGTCCTGCGCATCCTCACCGTCTTCAGCATCGTGTTCCTGCCGGCGACGCTGATCGCGAGCATCTGGGGCATGAACGTCGGGCTTCCCGGCGGCGGCATCCCCGAACGGCTTCCGAGGACGAGGTCTTCTGGATCATCCTCGGCACGTGATCGTCGGCCTCGTGGGGATGATCGCGTTCTTCCGCTACAAGCGCTGGCTCTGACTCAGCCAGCTCGACGAGCGGATCCAGACGCTCTCCGGGTCGAGGCCGAGATCGCGTCGAGCGTCTCGAGACGACCTGCAGCAGCGCCGCTTCGGGCGCCCGTCGGCGCGGACACGGTCACGATCGGCGGGTCCGTCTAGCGCGGCTGCACGTCAGCGGTGTCCGGCCCCTCGCGCGTAGTGCTCGATCGTGTCCCACGTCACCCGAAGGTGCCGTGCGGCCGGTTCTCGTCCAGCAGCTCGCGCACCGCCTCGGCGATCGCGGCCCTCGACCGCCTGCAGGTCCACCTCGGCGGCGCGGCGAGCGTCCGGATCTCGATCAGCGGACGCTCGAGTCTTCCTAGGTCTCACGCGCGCCCCGTGACGGAGCGGCTGTGGGCACCGTGGCGGCTCGAGTACGTCGGCTCGGCGCGACGACGAGACCGGCTGCGTCTTCTGCGACGCGCGCGGCCAGTCCGACGAGGAGCGCCTCGTGGTGCACCGCGGCACGCGCGCCTTCGTCGCTCCTGAACCGCTTCCCGTACACGTCCGGTCATCTGATGGTGGCGCCGGTCCGCCACATCGCCGACTTCGAGGGCCTCGACGCGACCGAGGCCGCCGAGATCCACGCACTGGCCGCGCGGGGCATGGCGCTCGCGCGACACGTACGCGCCGGATGGGTTCAACGCTCGGCTGGAACCTCGGCCGGATCGCCGGCGCAGGCATCGTCGACCACGTCCACCTGCACGTCGTTCCGCGCTGGGCAGGCGACACGAACTTCATGCCCGTGCTCGCCGACGTGAAGGTGCTGCCCGAGCATCTCGCCGAGACGCGCGCCAAGCTAGCGACGGCCTGGCCGTGATCGCTCGTGAGCTTTTCCATGCTTCGTTTCAAGCGATCCGTTGGCATAGTTCGATGCGATGCGGGTTCGCGCGCTGCGGTGCTTTCTCAGAGGCGGTCACCGCTGGGAGACCACGACCGATGCGGCCGGCTCCGTCAGTACGTGCAGGGCCTGCGGCACGCTTCGACACGATCACGGAGACGCGGAATCTCTGGAAAGTCGCAGCCCGACGCTGCTGACCGTTCGATCCGGGATCCCGGGCGGCTTCGATCCCCTCGTAAACCCTGGGCTGCATCGTGGGCCAGAAGATCCGAAGGAAACCTGACACACCGAGTCGACAGGAGTCGACTGATGTAGAGAGGGGTACCGTCTGCTCGTGCCGGTCGTGCTGGTGACGGGGATGTCCGGGACGGGGAAGTCGACGGCCCTGGCCGAGCTGGCCCGCAGGGGACACCGAGTCGTGGACACGGACTACGGCGGTTTCTCCGAGGAAGTGCCATCCTCGGATGGACGGGAGTCGGAACAGTTCTGGCGCGAGAATCGGATCGACGCCCTGCTCGACCAGCACGACGACGGCGTGCTGTTCATCTCGGGATGCGTCTCGAACCAGGGGAAGTTCTACCCACGGTTCGACGCGATCGTGCTGCTGAGTGCGCCTGCGGACTTGATCCTCGAACGCGTGGCCGTGCGGAAGACGAACGACTTCGGCAAGACCGATTCGGAACGCGATCGGATCGTCCAGGACATGGCTACCTACGAACCGCTGCTGCGCGCCACTTCGACGGCTGAGATCGACACTCGCGCGCCGCTCCACCAGGTCGTCGATGCGCTCGAGCGCATCGCCGGCACTACCGGCCTCTAGTCGACCCGATTGCGCCGCGGGCCGCTAGAGCGGACGATGGGACTCGAACCCACGACACCTGGCTTGGGAAGCCAGTGCTCTACCAACTGAGCTACGTCCGCGTGCCGCCACGATAACGACAGGGGAGCGGCCGCCGCACAGCCACTCCCCGGCGCGAGATCCTACGCCGTTCGCGTGCTGCGTGCGCGCCCTACGTCGTGTCGCCGAGATACGTGGTTTCGAGCAACGTGATCCGCGAGTTCGCGGATGCCGCGGCTAGCCGTGCTGAGAGAGGCTCGCATCTTGGTAGGGCTCTACGCGATGCCCTCGATGCAGGAGGTTCGCATGTTCACCTATGTCGGGCTCTTCAAGCTCACGCCGGTTGCGCGCGAGCACTTCGAGAAGACCCCGGAGTACTTCGAGAAGATCCACAAGATCGTCGAGGAGGAGAACGGCACTGTCGAGCGCTTCCTCGCCGTCATGGGTCCGTGGGAGTACCTCGGGATCTTCGAGTACCCCGATCTCGAGGCAGCGTTCCGCGTCCTCGGCAAGATCGCGAAGCTCGAGGTGTTCGAGACGGAGACGTTCCCGGCAGAGGACGTCAAGCTGTTCTGGAAGGCGTTCGTCTAGCGCCGCCTTCTTTACCCGGGTGAACTGCGGAGGCCGCCCTCGTGGCGGCCTCCGTCTACATCCGCTCGGGTGCGTCGACGCCGATCAGCTCGAGGGCACGCGCGATCACCGTCTCCGTCGCGTGGCAGAGCGCGAGCCGGAAGGGCTCCGCCTCGCCGCCGCCGACGACACGGTGCTCGTGGTAGAAGCGGTGGAAGTCGTCGGCGACGCGGATCGCGTACGTCGGCAGCGCGTGCGGCGCTCTCCGCTCCGTTGCCTCCGCGACGACACCGGGGAACTCGACGAGCCGCTTGACGAGGTCGCGCTCCTCGGCCTCGAGCGCCAGAGCCGGCGACGCTGAGGCGACCGCTTCACCCGCGTTCCGCCTGATCCCCGCAATTCGTGCGTGCGCGTACTGGACGTAGTAGACGGGGTTCTTCTGCGACTGCTCCGCAGCGAGGTCGACGTCGATGTCGATTGGCTGGTCGTGCCCGCGGGAGACGAGGTACCAGCGCGCCGCGTCAACACCGATCTTCTCGATCAGCTCGGAGAGGAAGACGACGTCGCCGCGTCGCTTCGAGATTCGCTTGGCCTCGCCGTGCTCGACGAGGTTGACGAGCTGGTAGATGAGCACCTCGACCCGGATCGGGTCGTAGCCGAGCAGGCCAGCCGCCGCCTTCAGACGCCCAACGTAGCCGTGATGGTCGGCGCCGAGCACGTAGATCGCCGTGTCGAAGCCACGGCTGAGCTTGTCGGCGAGGTACGCGACGTCGGCCGCGAAGTAGAGGTAGCCGCCGTCCGCTGACCGGACGAGCGGGCGGTCCTTATCGTCACCGAACGCCGTCGTTCGTGCCCAGAGCGTGCCCTCCGCCTCGTACGTGTCGATCCGTTCGAGTGCGGCTGGGATGCCTTCGCTGACGACGGCCTGGCGCGTCCAGGTGTCGAAGTGGACGCGGAACTGTTCGAGCTCCTCCTGGATCTGCCCCATCATCAGCTCCACCGGATCGCCCTCGCGCACGGCGATCTCCTCGACGTATGCGCCCGTGTAGCCGTCTTCAGGCGGCTCCTCACCCCGTCGCCTTGCATCGACCGACTCGCGGAACGCGTCGATCTGCCTCCCGACGTCGTTGTAGTAGTACTCGCGCTCGACCGTGTGGCCGGCGAATGCGAGCAGTCGCGCGACCGAGTCGCCGTACGCCCCGTTCCGCGCCGAGCCGACCGTGACGGGCCCGGTCGGGTTAGCCGAGACCGCCTCTACCTGAATCCGCTGAAACGTGGCGGCTGAGCTCCCGCCATACGCCGATCCTGCCTCGACGATCTCCGTTAGCGCGTCCGCGAACCACGCGTCCGCGAGGTGGAGATTGAGAAAGCCCGGGCCGGCGACGTCCGCGCGGTCGACGACGTCGATCCCCACCGCCTTGGCCGCGAGCGATTCGGCGATCTCTCGCGGCGCGCCGTTGCCGGCCCCTGCGGTGCGCAGCGCGACGTTCGTCGCGTAGTCCCCGTGCTCTGTCTTGGTCGGACGCTCGAGCTCTACCTCGCCGCCGGCAAGCTCCGAGAGCTCGGCCTCGAGGCGCCTGAGCGTCTCAGCCGGCAACGGCTTCTCGAGGAGCGAACATCTGCTCGAGCGATCTCAGCTCTTCGTCGGTGCCGACGGAGATGATCACGTCACCCGGGTCGAGCACGACGTCGGGGTTCGGCGTCGCCTCGAACGAGCCGTCCCGACGCCGGACCGCGATCACGAGCGCACCAGTCTCGTGACGCAGCCTGAGGTCGCGAATCGTCTTCCCGGCGGGCATGCACTGCGGCGTCACCTCGATCTCCTCGAGCCGGATGTCCGGCCCCGACGTCGACGTGACGACGTCGAGGAACGCGGCCACCTGAGGCCGGAGCACGAGCTTGGCCATCCCGTTGCCGGCGATCGACATCGGCTGTGTGACCCGGTCGGCGCCTGCGCGCTGGAGCTTCCGCGCAGCGTCCGCGTCGGAGGCGCGCGCGACGATCAGCAGGTTGGGCCGGATCGTGCGCGCGGAGATGGTGATGAAGAGGTTGTCCGCGTCGTTGCTCGCAGCGGCCACGAGCCCCCGCGCCTGCTCGATACCCGCAGCCTCGAGATCCTCGTCCTGCGTGCCGGAGCCGTCGATCCACGGCGCATCGTCTTCGCGTGCTGCAGCAAGAGCCTCCGGATCGGAGTCGAGGACGACGTATGGCACGCCGGCGCTCCGGAACTCCGCCGCGACGGCCTGGCCCACTCGACCGTGCCCGCAGATGATGTAGTGGTCGCGCAAGCCCTGGATCACCTTCGTTCTCCTCCGGTCGCTCCACCCGCCCGTCAGCACGCCGCGGGCGACGAGCTCGACGAGCGAGCCGGCAATGTAGGCGTAGATTGCCATGCCCCCGAGGATGAGCACGATGGTCGTGATCTCCGCGCCCGCCGAGTCCGGGCGCGAGTCGAGGCCGGTCAGCGAGATCGTCACCGTCGAGCGGTAGATCGCGTCGAGCGGCCCGATGTCGAGGGTGAGCGCGAACGCGACCGCGCCGAGCGCGAGCGCGACGACGAACGCGCCGATGGCGTACCGGAAGTGGCGAACCGTGAACTCACCGGCCACGGCGGAAGTATCGCGCCGAAGCTCAGTCGGGGACGGGAGCGCGCGCAGTGAACAGCTCCTCGAGCTCCTGGAGCTCGGCGACCGAGCCGACCGCAATCAGGACGTCGCCCTCCTCGAGCACGTCGTCCGGGCTCGGTGTCGCGTCGAAGCGGCCGTCCCGCTTGCGGAGCGCGATCACGAGCGCACCGGTTTGATGGCGGATACGGAGCGACCGGATCGTCTCTCCGATCTGACCTGACGACGCGGTGACCTCGATCTCCTCCATGCTCAGGTCGGGGCCGCCGGCCGACGTGACGATGTCGAGGAACGCAGCCACCTGCGGCTTGACGACCAGCTTCGCCATCTCCTGGCCGGCGGTCGAGTACGGCTGGACGACGCGGTCGGCGCCGGCGAGACGGAGCTTCTCGGCGGCGTCCGCCGTAGACGCGCGCGCGACGAGCAGGACGTCCGGCTTGGCGGCGCGAGCGGAGAGCGTGATGTAGAGGTTGTCGACGTCGGAGTCGCTCGACGCCACGAGGCCGCGCGCCTCGGCGAGCCCCGCCTCCGCGAGAACGCCCGCCTCCGTGCCCGCACCCTCGATCACCGTGTCGCCGAGGTCGCGGGCCGCCTTCAGCGCCTCGGGAGAGACGTCGACGACGACGTACTCCAGCCCGAGCTCGCGAAACTCCTGGCCGATCCGGCGCCCGACGCGGCCGTAGCCGCAGATGATGTAGTGGTCGCGCAGCTTGCTCACGCGGCGTCGAGTCCTGCCCTTCTGCCAGACGCCACCGACCGTTCCGCTGACCGCGAGCTCGATGAGCAGCGCGAAGACGTAGAGGAAGAGGGCGACGCCGCAGACGACGAGGAACAGCGTGAACGCCTTGCCGCTTGTCGAGTCCGGTGCGTCGAAGAGCCCTGCCGTGTAGACGGTGTTGACTGTCCGGAAGAGCGCGTTGAACGGGTCCTCGTCGAGCAGGAGCGAAAAGCCGACGGTGCCGACGACGAGCAGCAGGACGAAGGCGATGCCGGCGTACGCCGCCTGCCGGAGGCTGACGGTGCTCGACACGAGGACATCGTAGTAGCCATCTCGCTCACGGATTCTCGCCGAGCGCGGGCTGCGCGCCCGGGTTGCGGAGCTGCCACGCCCTCGCCATCTCCATCCGGTCGAGGAGCGGCGGGTGCGTCTCGAGCATGGCGTACGCCCAGCCCGGGGGAGTCGGGTCCCCGAGGCTCGTGATCGAGAACTCGCGGAAGAGGCCGATCGCCGCCTTCGGGTCCCTCGTCGCCTCGAGCGCACGCCAGTCGGCTTCGGCCTCCATATGGCGTGAGATGACGTTCTCCACCGGCTGTGCGAGGAGAGTCAGTCCGGCGAGCGTGATCAGGGCGAGCGGCACTGCCTCCGGCGCCCGCATGCCGCCGCGCCGCCGCGTGACACGCGCGATCGCCCACGCGCCCGGGATGGCGAAGAGCGCGTACCACGCAACGCCCTTCCACAGGTGGTTGCGGGCCTGGTGGCCGAACTCGTGGGCGACGACAACGCGCACCTCCCGGGGTGTGAAGCGGCCGTCGAGCAGCGTGTTCCACAGGAACACCTTTCGCGACGGCCCTAGCCCAGTCGCATACGCGTTCGCGGCCGACGTGTATTTGTCGACGTCCTCGACCGAGACCGGGACGCCCTCGACGCCCTCGGCCTTCGCGCAGCTCGCGAACGTCGGCGACGAGGCGCGGGTCGCGGATCCCGTGCGCGTCCGTGACGAGGTACGGCTGGAGGAAGAGGAAGAACGTCGCCAGCCCCACGAACACGAGGCTGCCGGGGATCCACCACCAGTCGCCGACCAGGCGAGCGAAGCCCATGACGATGAGCACGGACACGGACAGGAACACGAACTCGACGCCGAGCTGGAGCCAGCCGCCGAAGACCTCGTCGAAGTACCCCACGTGCGAGACGCCGTGCCGGCGGTCCCACCAGTTCCCCGCCACCTCGAACGGGACCTGGACGAACCAGAGGATGCCGAAGCCGAGCATCGCGAGCAGCATCCCCGTGCCGATCGGGCCGGCGGCCGACTCACGGACGAAGCGCGCCCCCTGACCGCGTACCACCCGAGCACGGCGAGGAGGACGACCGTCGAAAGCAGCCAGTTGATGCGGTGGAAGCGCTCGTAGCGGTCGGCGCGGTGGAGCTGCGCGGACGTGAGGATAGTCGTGCGGATCGAGGCGTGGCAGATGGAGGTCGCCCGGGACGGTCGTTCGCCACAGGAGCCACGCGACCACCACCCACACCGCGCCGGCGATGAGTACGGTTGCGACTCCGAACAGGAGGGTCTCGTTGCGCCTCGCAGTCATCTCGGACGTCCACGGTAACGTCCACGCCCTCGAGCGGGTGCTCGAGGCGATCGAGCGTGAGAACGTCGATGCGATCTGGTGTCTCGGCGACATCGTCGGCTACGGTCCGCGGCCGAACGCGTGCGCGGCCACGATCTCCGGGCGAGCAGTCGATCTGCCTTGCGGGGAACCACGACCTGCTCGCGATCGGGAGCGTCGTGCTGGTCGGCGACTTCAATCCCGACGCGGCCGCCGCGGGCACGTGGACGGCGCAGGTGATCGACGAAGAGACGCGCGGGTTTCTCTCATCGCTCGCTCCGGAGGAGCACGCCGAGGGCGTCGACCTCTATCACGCGAGCCCGCGCGATCCCGTCTGGGAGTACGTCCTCAGCGAGGAGGCAGCCGAAGCCGCGTTCGGGCTGACCGCGGCGCCGATCGTCCTCGTCGGCCATAGCCACGTGCCGCTCGCGATCGTCTCGGAGGACGGCGACATCGCGGGCGGGCACGCGCCGGAGGGAACCGACGTTACGCTCGACGGCGGCCGCTGGCTCCTCAACCCCGGGTCGGTCGGCCAGCCTCGCGACGGCGATCCTCGCGCCGCGTGGCTACTCCTCGATCTGGATCGCGGACGGGTCGAGTTCAGGCGCGTTCTCTACGAGATCTCGGCGACGCAGGAGGAGATCCGCGCGGAAGGGCTCCAGCGTCGCTCGCCGACCGCCTCGCGCTCGGGCTCTAGGCTCCGGACCGGAGCTAGCGGCTGCCGCTGCCGGTCGTCGGCAGCTCGACGACCTCGGCGATGTCCTGCGGGCCGCCTCGGCCGTACGTGATGCCCTCGCGCGCCAATGAGAGCTGCACCTCGTCACGCGCCTTGTGAATCCGCCACTTGACCGTGGCGAGCGTCACCTCGAGCGAGTCTGCGATCTCGATGTAGGGCAGACCGACGACGTCGCGGAGCAGGAGCGCCATGCGGAGGTCGGGGGTCAGCTGGTCGACGGCGCGCCAGACGGCGTCCATCGCCTCGATGCGCTCGGGCGGTGCATCGAGCACCTCGAGCGGTGCGATCTCGTCGATCGGGACGAGACCCGCGGTCGCCGCTCGTTAGCGCGGAGCTCGTCGAGCACGCGGTTTTTCGTGACCTGAAACAGCCAGGTCGTGAACCGGCAGCGGAGCGAGAACTTCGGGAGGCCCTGGAAGACGCGGAGGAACACCTCCTGCGTCAGGTCCTCGGCGAGCGACCGATCGTGGACGAGTCGGTAGACGTAGTTGTAGACCGGCTTCTCGTACATCCGGACGATGATCGCGAACGCCCGCTCATCGCCTCGCTGGGCCTTTCGGAGAATCCCGAGATCAGGTTGCGGAAGCGACAAGGTGGGCCAGTACTGGCCCCCGTTCTCGGGGGTTCCGTGTTGAGTGTTTGTGAACTTACGGCTGAATTACGAGCGATTTACCCGTCATCTCCGAAGGCACGTCGAGACCGAGCAACCGGAGGCACGTCGGCGCAAGATCGGCGAGCTCGCCCTCCTCGCGCAGCGTCGCGTCGGAGTCGGTGAGCACGACGGGGACGAGATTCGTCGTGTGCGCCGTGTGCGGGCTCTTGCCGTCCTCCTCGAGCAGCTGCTCGGCGTTTCCGTGATCGGCGGTGATCAGCGTCACGCCGCCTGCGCTGCGAACCGCCTCCACGACCTGGCCCAAGCAGCCGTCCACCGTCTCGACCGCCTCCACGACGGCGGGGATCACGCCGGTGTGGCCGACCATGTCCGGGTTCGCGAAGTTGACGATCGCGAAGGCGTACCCGCCCTTCTCGATCTCCTCGACGAAGCGGCGCGTCACCTCGGCCGCCGACATCTCGGGCTTCTCGTCGTACGTCGCGACGTCCCGCGGCGACGGGACGAGCACACGCGTCTCGCCAGGCCACGCGTCCTCGTGACCGCCGTTCAGGAAGTACGTCACGTGGGCGTACTTCTCGGTCTCCGCGGCGTGGAGCTGTCCCAGGCCTGCGCGCGAGACGACCTCCGCGAGCGTGTCGTCGACGCGCTGCTCACCGAACACCACCGGGCAGTCGAAGTCGTCCTCGTAGCGGGTCATCGTCGTCAGGTCGACGTCGGCGTCGAGCAGTCGGCGGGACAGCTGGCGCGCCCGGTCGGGGCGGAAGTTGAAGAAGACGGCGCTGTCGTTCGGCCCGATCCGGGGCGTGCCGTCGACGAGCACGGGCTCGATGAACTCGTCCGTGACCCCTCTGTCGTAGCTGGCGCGGACTGCGGCCACGGGATCATCGACGGCGGGCGTGTCCTTGCCGAGCAGCACCGCGTCGAGCGCGCGCTTCGTCCGGTCCCACCGCTGGTCGCGATCCATCGCGTAGTAGCGGCCGCTGACGGAGGCGATCCGCTCTATCGGTAGCGATGCGAGATCGTCCGCGGCGGAGTGCGGCGAGACGTCGCGCCCGTCCGTGAACGCGTGGATCCACGTCTTCTCGGGCGCGAACCGGAGCAAGGCCCGCAGGTGGTCGATGTGCGAGTGAACGCCGCCCGAAGAGACGAGGCCGAGCAAGTGGACGCGCTCGCCGCGCTCGAACGCCCCGACGAGCGCCTCGTTCTCGAAGAACGAGCCGTCGGCGATCGCATAGTTGACCCGCTGGAGGTCCTGCTCCAGCCGTCGACCCGAGCCGATCGTCAGATGGCCGACCTCGGAGTTCCCCATCTGCCCCTCGGGCAGACCGACAGCCTCGCCCGAAGCGACGAGGCGCCCGTGCGGATACGTCGCCCACAGCTCGTCGAAGACGGGCGTGCGCGCGAGCGAGACGGCGTTCCCTGGTCCCGGCGGCGCGCAGCCCCAGCCGTCGAGGACGACGAGCGCTACGAGCGGGCGGCCAGACGAAATCTCTGCGAAGGGCTCGATCTCGAGCGAGGCCCCGCCGACGAGGGCGCCGTCGACGTCAGGCTGCGCCATCAGGTCCGCAGCGTTCTCCGGCTTCACGGATCCGCCGTAGAGCACCGGGACGCCGAGCTCTGACTTGATCAGCGCGTGGGCCTCCTGCGCCATCTCCGGCGTCGCGGTCTTGCCGGTGCCGATCGCCCACACGGGCTCGTAGGCGACGACGAGGTTCTCGTGCGGCTCGAGGACCGCGATCTGACGGCGAAGCACGTCAGCCGTCTCCCCCGCCTCGCGCTCGGCCTCGAGCTCGCCGACGCACGCGATGACGAACAGCCCAGCCTCGAGCGCCGCCGCCGTCCTCCGCGCCACGCCGTCGTCCGTCTCGCCGAAGTACTGCCGCCGCTCGGAGTGGCCGACGATCGCGCCGTACACACCTGCCTCTTTCAGCATCGCCGCCGACACCTCGCCCGTGAACGCCCCCGTCTCCTCCCAGTGGACGTTCTGGGCGGCGACCGCGATCTCCGTCCCCGCGAGCGCGAGCACGGCCGCTCCGAGCGAGACGAACGGCGGGCAGACCGCTACGTCGACGCCCTCGATCCCGTCGAGACGCTCGCGCAGGGCCTGGCAGAACTCGTGCGTCTCTGCAGGCCCTTTGAACATCTTCCAGTTTCCGGCGACGAGCGGGTTCCCGGTGGGCGACACGTGGCGAGTCTAGACCGGGTTTAGGATCTGGCGGTGACTACGCCTCCGGATCGCAACCTCGCCCTCGAGCTCGTCCGCGTTACCGAGGCCGCCGCCATGGCTGCCGGCCGCTGGGCCGGCCGCGGCGACAAGATCGCCGCCGACCAGGCCGCCGTTGACGGCATGCGGACGATGCTCGACACCGTGCGCATGCGGGGCAAGGTGGTGATCGGCGAGGGAGAGAAGGACGAGGCGCCGATGCTGTTCAACGGCGAACCGGTCGGCAACGGCGAGGGACCCGAGGTCGATGTGGCCGTTGACCCGCTCGAGGGCACGCGACTGACAGCAAACGGCGCCGCGAACGCGATCGCGGTGATCGCGCTTGCGGAGTCTGGGACGATGTTCTTCCCGGGGGCGGCCGTCTACATGGACAAGATCGCGGTTGGCAGCCCGGGCGTCGGAGTCGTTGACATCGACGCCTCGCCGGCGGAGAACGTCCGAGCGGTCGCGAAAGCCAAGGGTTGCACCCAAGCCGAGGTGAACGTCGTCGTCCTCGATCGCGACCGGCACGAGGATCTCATCAACGCCCTCCGAGAGGTGGGCGCCAAGGTTCGACTCATCACCGACGGCGACGTCGCACCCTCGATAGCCGCGGCACGCCCGGACAGTGGGGTTGACCTGCTGATGGGAGTAGGCGGTACACCAGAGGGCGTGATCTCTGCCGCGGCGATCAAGTGTCTCGGCGGCGAGATCCAGGGCAAGCTGTGGCCGTGGACCGACGACGAGCGCCAGGCGCTCATCGACGCGGGCTACGACGTCGATCGAGTGCTCCGAACGGACGACCTCGTCGGCGGCGACGACGTGTTCGTCGCCGCCACCGGCGTCACCGACGGCGCACTGTTGCGGGGCGTCCGGTACCGCACGGACTACGTGCTAACCGAGTCGATCGTCATGCGTTCGCGCTCAGGCACGGTGCGACGAGTGCAGGCCGAGCATCCGGCCGAGAAAGTTGTGATTCGCTAGGTCGCTGCCGCGACCTGCGCCTCGAGCGCGGCGGAGTACTCACCCGACCGCGCAAGGCCGTTCATGCGCGCCCGGTGCAGGTAGGCAGCCTGCGCGCTCGCGACGTTCGCCGCGTCTCCGCCCCACGCTTTCAGTGCAGGCGCCTGCAGCGCCCTCCCGTACGAGAAGCTCAGCTCCCAGGGGTGCGGGCCTGACGAGTTCATCGCGTTCAGGTGTGCCGTCGCCGCCTCGTCCGACTGGCCGCCCGAGAGGAAGACGATGCCGGGCACGGCAGCAGGCACGTGGCGCTCGAAGCAGCGGACCGTCTCGGCCGCGACGTCCTCGGCACTCGCCTGCGTCGCGCACTCGTAGCCGGAGAGCACCATGTTCGGCTTCAGCAGCATTCCCTCGAGATGGACGCGCTGGTCGCGGAGCTCCGTGAACACCGCGTGCAGCGTCCGAGACGTGACGTCGAACGAGCGCTCGATCGTATGGTCGCCCTCCATCAATACCTCGGGCTCGACGATCGGCACGAGCCCGGCCTCTTGGCTGAGCGCAGCGAACCGCGCAAGCGCGTGTGCGTTCGTCCAGATGCAGTACTCGCTCGGGATGCCGTCGCCGATCGAGATCACCGCGCGCCACTTCGTGAACCGGGCGCCGAGGCCGTGGTACTCCGTGAGCCGATCGCGGAGGCCGTCGAGTCCTTCGGTGACCGTTTCGCCGGGCGCGTTCGCGAGCGGCTTCGCGCCGGTGTCGACCTTGATCCCGGGCACGATCCCCTGCTCGGCGAGCTTCTCCGGGAACGGCATCCCGTCCGCCGAGGACTGGCGGATCGTCTCGTCGTAGAGGATGACGCCGCTGATGTGCTCTGCCGCGCCCTCCGTCGTGAACAGGAAGTCGCGGTAGCCGCGCCGACTCTCCTCGGTCGACTCGGCACCGATCGAGTCGAAGCGCTTCTTGATGGTGCCGCTCGACTCGTCGGCGGCCAGGATGCCCTTGCCGGGCGCGACGAGTGCTGCCGCGATCGACGCCAGCTCGTCCGTCATCGCCGCCGAGCGTAGCATGGTCCCTCGCACCTCATGCCGCTTCCGGGATCGCAGCTACGCCCGGCAGATCCTTCCCCTCGAGGAGCTCGAGCGAGGCTCCGCCACCGGTCGAGATCCACGAGATGCGCTCGGCCAGATCGAGCTCGTTGACGGCGCGCACGGAGTCGCCACCGCCGACGACGGAGTACGCGTCGGCGCCCGCGATGGCGGTCGCAACGGCCTTCGTCCCCTCCGCGAACCGCGGCCACTCGAAGACACCCATCGGCCCGTTCCAGAAGATCGTCTTCGCGGTCCCCAGCAGCTCGGCGAAGCGCTCGCGCGTCCTCGGGCCGATGTCGAGGCCTAGCCAGCCGTCCGGCACCGCCTCGTAGCCGACGACCTGTATCTCGGCATTGGCGTCGAACCCGGAGGCGGCGACAACATCGTCGGGAAGCTCGACCTCGAAGTCGAGTGGATTCTCGTCCCGGAGCTCCTCCGCCATCTTGCCGCCGACGAGCACGACATCTGCCCGGCCACCGAGGTGCTCGAGAACGCCGAGCTTGTCCTTTACCTTGGCGCCGCCCGCAACGAGCGCGAACGGGCGCTCGACGTCGCCGAGCAACCGCCCGAGATGCTCGAGCTCGGCCTCGAGCAGCAGGCCGGCGTACGCGGGCAGGACGTGCGCGACGCCTTCCGTGGACGCGTGCGCCCGGTGGGCGGAGCCGAACGCGTCGTTGACGTACAGGTCCATGCCCTTCGCGAGCTCCTCGCGAGCCGCGGGTCGTTCGTCGTCTCCCCCTCGTCGAAGCGCGTGTTCTCGCGAACGTGTACGCGGTCGTCCGGCAGCAGAGAGTGCAGCCGGTCGGCGCACGGCGCGATCGTGAACTCGGGATCGACGCCGTTCGGCCGTCCGAGATGGGAGCAGACGACGACCTCCGCAGCGTCATGGTCGAGCAGCCAGACGAGCGTCTGGAGCGAGGCGCGAATGCGCGTGTCGTCGGCGACGCGGCCGTTGTCGAGCGGGACGTTGAGGTCGGCGCGAACGAGGACGTGCTTCCCCGCGACATCGGCGTCGCGCACCGAACGAGGCCGTCGCATGAGCGCTCCTACGACGGCAGCGTGCCGGACATCCTCGAGACGAGGTCCACGAGGCGGCACGAGTAGCCCCACTCGTTGTCATACCAGCCGAGCACCTTGACCATCCGCCCCGACACCATCGTCAGCTGCGAGTCGAAGACGCAGGAGTACGAGGAGCCGACGATGTCGGACGAGACGATCGGCTCCTCTGTGTACTCGAGGATCCCGGTCATCGGGCCGGTGTCGGCGACGGCCGCAGCCGCTGCGTTCACCTCCTCGACCGTCGTCTCCCTCGTCTACCAGGACAACGAGGTCGACGATCGAGCCGTCCGGCACGGGCGCTCGCATCGCCATCCCGTCGACCTTGCCCTTGAGGTCGGGCATCACGAGGCCGATCGCGCGGGCGGCGCCGGTCGAAGTCGGAATCGAGGTTGATGGCGGCGGCCCGCGCTCGCCGCAGGTCCTCGTGCGGGAGGTCGAGCACGCGCTGGTCGTTCGTGTACGCGTGGATGGTCGTCATGAACCCCTGCTCGATCGTGAAGGCGTCATGGAGCACCTTCGCCATCGGGCCAACGCAGTTCGTGGTGCACGACGCGTTGGAGACGATCGCGTGCGCCGCCGGGTCGTAGTCGTCGTCGTTGACGCCGAGCACGATCGTCACGTCCGGATCGGTCGCAGGCGCCGAGATGACGACCTTGGCCGCCCCGGCTTCGAGATGCGCCTGGGCCTGGTCACGCTTGGTGAACAGGCCCGTGGACTCGAGTGCGATGTCGACGCCGAGGTCGCCCCATGGAAGCTCCTTCGGATCTCGCACGGTGAGCTTGTCGATCTTCCGGCCGGCGACGACGATGCCATCCTCCTCGGCCGCCACCGTCTCGGCGAACGGGCCTAGAACGGAGTCGTACTTGAGCAGGTGCGCCATCGTTCGCGTGTCGCCGATGTCGTTCACCGCGACGATCTCGAAGTCGCCGCCCCGGTCGAGATGCGCTCGCAGGAAGTTCCGTCCGATCCGTCCGAAGCCGTTGATGCCGACCCGCGTACTGCTCATTCGAGCTCCTCCTCGATCATGCTTCGAGTCTATCGCCGGCCAGCTCCACGAGCTGCCGAAGCCGCCGTTGCGCTGTCGCCTTCGGCGTTCGTGGATCGCACTTCGCGCCGAGCTCGCGGATCGAGGCGGACGGGTATCGCACGCGGAGCGCCGCCATCTCCTGGAGCGCCGCGGGGAGCGAGGCAAGCTCGCCCCGCTGCTCGAGCGTGCGCACAGCCCGAAGCTGCGCGTGCGCGGCCTTCGCCGTCCGCACGAGGTTGGCGTGATCGGCGTTCGCGAGTCGGTTCGCGCTCGCACGCGCCGCTCCGATCACCGCGTGCTCGTCGATCGCCAGCGCCGCGTCGCTCGCGCCGGCGAGCGCCAGCGCGTCCGCGATCGGCTCGGCTCCGCGCGCGTACGCAATGCCGTAGCGACCCCGGTCGCGTACCCGGAGCACGACGTCGTCCTGCGCCGCTGCGTCGGCGAGAAAGGCCGCCCCTTCGACGTCCGCGAACCGCAGCTCGAGGTGCGGCCGGCGCGGGCCGCTGACAGAGCCCGAGCCGAGAAAGGCGCCGCGCACGTACGCGGCGCGACAGCAGCGGCGCCCGACGACGCGCCGCGGCGGGCGCGAGAGGGGCGCGCCGCCTTGGCCGACGATCCCGGCTTCCCGCAGGACGCCGAGCGCGGCGGCTGACCCGTCGACATGCAGCTGGTAGCGCGTCGCCCGGTCGAAGGCATGCCGACGGTACGTGCGGATCTCGCTGCCGACGCCGAGCTCGCGGAGCAGGGCGAACGCGCGGCGGGCGACCGCCGACGAGGCGAGATCGAGATGGAGCGCCACCTCGCCATGGCCCAGGAGATGGAGCGTGCCGGCCGTGTGGAACAGCCCGGAGATCTCGGCCAGCGCGTCGCAGCGCCGGACGGGCGCGATCGCCGCGAGCTCGGAGCGCACGTCGTCGGAGAGCACGTCAGGCGGTCCCTTCGAGCGCGAGCAGCTGCCGCTTGTACTCGACGCCGAGCGACCCGTACCCGCCGATCCCGCTCGAAGCGACGACCCGGTGGCACGGCAGGACGATCGGAAAGCGGTTGCCGGCGCAGAACGTCCCCGCAGCGCGATGCGCGCCGGGGTGACCCGAGAGCGCGGCGAGCTCCCCGTACGTCACGGTCTCGCCGTACGGGATCCCGCGGAGCGCGTCCACGACGGCCGCCTGGAACGGCGTGCACCAGTCGAGCTCGAGCTCGACGTCCGAGAAGCCGTCGTTGCTGCCGGCGAAGTACGCCGACAGCCTGCGTGCGAGCGCGTGGTCGCCTGTCTCCTCCTTGCCTCCCTGCCCCGTGTTGCCATGGGGCAGGTCGTGCCAGAGCAGCGTGTCGCCATCGAGGAGCAGCTCCCCCACTCCCCACGTGCCCGCGTCGTAGAGCACGCGCGCCTGAGCCACGAGACCAATCTACAATCGCCTGGTGAGCGTCCACGGCATCTCGCGGCCTCCGGCGCCCGTCAACGAGGTTCCTCAGGCGTACGGGCCGGGCTCGTCGGAGCGCAAGGCTCTCCAGGCGCGGCTCGCGGCTATGCAGGACGAGCGGATCGAGATCCCGTGCGTGATCGGTGGCGAGGACGTTCGCACCGGCAAGACGTTCGAGGCGGTCCTGCCGCACCGCAAGGCGCACGTGCTCGCGGATGTCCACGAGGGCGGCGAGCCGGAGGTGACGAAGGCGATCGAGGCCGCCGCCCGAGCCTGGCCCGAGTGGTCGCGGACGCCGTGGGAGGAACGCGTCTCCGTCTTCCTCCGCGCCGCGGAGCTGCTCGCGGGCCCCTGGCGGACGACGCTGAACGCCGCCACCATGCTGAACCAGTCGAAGACCGCGC
The DNA here is from genome assembly GCA_963826585.1 of uncultured Actinomycetes bacterium. Taxonomy (GTDB): domain Bacteria; phylum Actinomycetota; class Thermoleophilia; order Gaiellales; family Gaiellaceae; genus PALSA-612. The sequence continues at coordinate 104,945 of CAWGXP010000001.1, read as the reverse complement.
ACCAGGCGGAGATCGACGCTGTTACCGAGCTGATCGACTTCTGGCGCTTCAACGCCGACTACCTGACGCGAATCTACGCCGAGCAGCCCGTTTCGTCGCCGGGCGTGTGGAACCGCCTGGAGTACCGCCCGCTCGAGGGCTTCGTCTTTGCCGTCAGCCCGTTCAACTTCACGGCCATCGGCGGGAACCTCACGGCCTCGCCGGCGCTGATGGGCAACACGGTCGTCTGGAAGCCCGCGTCGACCGCCGCCTACTCCGCGTACTTCGTCATGCGCCTCCTCCAGGAAGCTGGGCTGCCGGACGGCGTCATCAACCTTGTCTACGGGCCGGGAGCGGCGATCGGCGAGCCCGTGCTCGCGAGCCCTGATCTCTCCGGCATCCACTTCACGGGCTCGACCGCGGTCTTCCACGACATGTGGCGCACGGTCGGCTCGAACATCGATCGCTACCGCAGCTATCCCCGCATCGTCGGCGAGACCGGCGGCAAGGACTTCATCCTCGCGCACCCGTCTGCGGACGTCGACGAGGTCGTGACCGCCGTCCTGCGTGGGTCCTTCGAGTATCAGGGCCAGAAGTGCTCTGCCGCCTCACGCGTCTACGTGCCCGCATCCCTCTGGCCCGCCGCACGCGACCGGCTCGGCGACGAGGTGGCGACGATTCGGATGGGCGACGTGACCGACTTCGGGAACTTCATGGGCGCGGTCATCGACGACAAGGCATTCGCGCAGCACCGGGCGGCGATCGAGGAGGCGCGCGCCGGCGGCCGGACGATCGTCGCGGGCGGAAGCACGGACGACAGCGAGGGCTACTTCGTCTCCCCGACCGTGATCGAGACGACGGATCCAGGCGACCGGCTGCTCCGGGAGGAGCTGTTCGGGCCGATCGTGACCGCGTTCGTCTACCCGGACGCGAAGTGGCAGGACACGCTCGAGCTCGTCGACACGACGTCGCCGTACGCGCTCACGGGGGCGGTCTTCTCCCGCGACCGTCGTGCTCTCGAGGAGGCAGGCGAAGCGCTCCGCTACTCGGCCGGGAACTTCTACGTCAACGACAAGCCGACGGGGGCGGTCGTGGGCCAGCAGCCTTTCGGCGGCGGGCGCGCGTCTGGAACGAACGACAAGGCGGGCTCGATGTGGAACCTGATCCGCTGGGTGAGCCCGCGGACCGTGAAGGAGACGTTCGTGCCGCCGCAGGACTACCGCTATCCGTTCCTCGCACCTGACGGTCCCTGACGCGCAATCGCGCGCTCATAAAGCCTTTACGGGAGTTTCAAAGGACGCTCACCGGCCAGAGCTACGGTCGGCGTATGCGGATCCTCGTACTCGCCGCCAGCACGCTTGCACTGATCGTGCTCGTGCTTCCCGTCCGCGTCTGAGGCGCCCGGCCGTCAGGGCCGGAACGTCCAGGCGCGGGCAGCGGCATTCGTGTTTGCGACGGCGAAGGCGACCGCCGTGTGCACGCCGGGGGTGAGCTGGCTCTCGAAGTTCGCATAGAGCGTCGCGCTGCGCGGGCCTTCGAACGACTTCGAGTCGAGCGTGACGCCGTCGAGGTAAAGCAAACCGACGCCCGCGCCACTCGGCCCGTGCGTCTCGATCCCGATCTGCTTCAAGAACTTCCCGCGTGAGTTCGGCGGCGGGCCCGAGACATCGATCCTGAGCGGTCCGCCGAGCTCGACGCGCCACAGATCGCCCTCGTGGCGGATCGGCGCGGCCCAGGCGTTCGAGCCCCGCGAGAGCGCCACGATGCCGAACAGATCGTCGACGTTCTCCGAGATCTGCACCGGCAGCTTGCCATCGCGGAACGGCGCGAGCTGACGGCGCAGCGCGCGGAGCTCCTTGCTCCTCGCGAATGCCGCCTCCGTTGGGCCGAGCCGTCGTTTCGACGGTCGCGAGAGGAGCGCCCAGACCGCCTTCGAATCACCCGCGGCGGCCGCGTCGACGAGCGCGCCGACGACGTCACGACCGGGATCCTTCGCGGAGGTCGAGCCGGGTAGCTCAGAGCTCTTGTCGCCGCCGCCGCAACCGGACGCGGCCACCGCAAGCGCAACGATCAGGATGGCGACCCCGGTTCGCACGGCGCGATGGTAGATGCTCGCCGCAGCCCGCTACGGGGCACCCGCCTTGTGCAGCTGCGCGTAGACGGCGCGCGCCGTCTTCGGCGGGAGCCCGGGCACGCCCTCGAGCTCCTCCTGCGACGCCGCGAGGATCCGGTCGACGGATCCGAAGTGGTTGAGCAGCGCCCGCCGCCGTGCCGGCCCGACGCCCGGTAGGTCGTCGAGGAGCGACTCGCGCGCCGCGGCGCCGCGCTTCTGGCGGTGGTAGCCGAGCGCGAACCGGTGTGCCTCGTCCCGCACGCGTTGCAGCAGCTGCAACCCAGCCGAGGAGCGCTCGAGCCGCACGGGCCGCGAGATGCCGGGCACGAACACCTCCTCCTCGCGTTTCGCGAGCGAGACGACGGCCACGCGCGGTAGGTCGAGCGCGCGAATTGCGTCGAGCGCCGCAGACAGCTGGCCCTTTCCGCCGTCGACGACGACGAGGTTCGGCACCGCCGCGAACGACTCGTCCCAGTCGGCGGCCGTCGCCGGAACCCGCGAGCGCGCGAACCTCCGCGAGACCATCTCCGCGATCGCCGCGTAATCGTCGTGCCCATCGCTTCTGCGAATCGCGAACTTCCGGTAGTGCGAGCGCTTCGCCTGGGCGTTCTCGAAGACCACGAGGGAGCCGACGGTGTGCTTGCCCTGCGTCGTCGAGACGTCGAAGCACTCGATCCGCACGGGCAGGCTCTCGAGGTTGAGCGCCTCGCGAAGCTCCTCGAGCGCGACCAGCCGGCGGTGGCGCCGCCGCTCCGCGTCCGCGGCAGCGGACTCGAGTGCCGCTCGGGCGTTCGACGTCGCGAGCTCGGCGAGGCGCCGTTTCTCGCCGCGGACCGGCGTGTGGACCCGGACGCGCGCGCCGCGTTGCTCCGAGAGCAGGTGCTCGAGGGCCGGCAGCGGCCCGACCGCCTTCGGCACGACGATCTCGCCGCGGGATCGCCGGTGCGGCGCCGTAGTACTCGAGGCAGAACTCCTCGACGACCGTCTCGAGGTCCTGGCCTTCGACGTTGTCGAGATGGAAGGCGTAGCGGTCGACGAGCGCCCCGTCCCGGAGCGGGAAGACCTGGACGGTCGCCCGCGTGCCCTCGACGGCGAGGCCGATCACGTCGAACGCGCCGGCCGTGCCGGCCCCCGCCGCCTGGCGCTCGGCGAGGTGATTGATCGCGAACAGGCGATTCCGGTATCGAGCAGCGTCCTCGAAGCGCTCCTCGGCCGCGGCGCGCTCCATCTCATCCGTCAGCACCGAGCGGATCGTCTGCGTGTCTCCGGAAAGGAACCCGATCACGCCCTCGATCAGCTGCCGGTACTCGTCGGGCTCGATCTTCGCGACGCACGGCGCGAGACAGCGGTCGATGTGGAAGTCGAGGCAGGGGATACCGGAGTGCCTGCCCGGTCGCGGCCCCTCGCACGGACGGAAGCGGAACACGCGGTTGAGCACGTCGAGCGTCTCGCGCACTTTCTTCGCGTTCGCGTACGGCCCGAAGTAGACGACGCCTTTCCGGTGCCGCTCACGCGTGAACATGACGCGCGGGAACTCGTCGGCCACCGTCACGGCGATGTACGGGAACGACTTGTCGTCGCGAAGCCGGATGTTGAACGGCGGCCGGTACCGCTTGATCAGCGTCTGCTCGAGATGGAGCGCGTCCGCCTCCGAGCTCGTGAGGATCGTCTCGATATCGGCGACGCGCTCCAGGAGCTGCGCCGACCCCAGGCGCGTCGCTCCGCCGGCCTGGAAGTACGTCCGAACGCGGGTTCGCAGCGACTTCGCCTTGCCGATGTAGAGAACGGAACCGTCGCCGCGCGCGGAAGATGTAGACGCCCGGAGACCGAGGTACGGCGTCGATTTGGGCCTTCAGCGCATGGTTCATCGGCGTTTCTAGCCTAGCCAGCGGCTATTTTTCCGCCCATGGGTCGCATCGTCGCCGCCGCTGTCGCGGCGCTCGCGCTTGCCGGCCCGGCCCGCGCAGGCGGGCCATCGCTCGTGATCGGGGCAGCCGAAGACAACGTGCGCCAGCCGTCGATCGTCACGGCCAAGGCGCAGCTCGACCTGCTTGCTCTGGCCGGCTTCCGCGCCGTCCGCGTCACCTCGCGCTGGGATCCCGGCCGCAGCGAGCCGGCGGCGGGCGAGCGGAACGCCCTCGACATCGTCGCCAGCGCCGCCAACCTGATCGGAATGAAGGTGATCGTCTCCGTCTTCAATGCGGACAGCTCGACGACGCCGCTCTCGAGCACCGACCAGGAGCAGTTCGCGTCGTACGCCGCCGCGATCGCCCACGACAACCCGTCGATCCGCGACTTCGTAGTCGGAAACGAGCCGAACCTGAACCGCTTCTGGATGCCGCAGTACGCGACCCGACGGTAGCGATGCTGCGGCGTCCGCCTATGAGGGGCTGCTCGCGAAGACATATGACGCGCTCAAGGCTGTCTCGACGCAGATCAACGTGATCGGCGTCGCGGTCTCCCCACGCGGCAGCGACAACCCGATCGGTATCAGGCCGACGCATTCGCCGACGGCGTTCATCACCGATCTCGGACAGGCGTACCGCGCGAGCGGCCGCCAGCTTCCGATCATGGACAGCTTCGGCATCCACCCCTACCAGGACAACTCGAGCGTGCCACCCGCCTTCACGCATCCGAACAACACGACGATCGCGATCGCCGACTACGGAAAGCTCGTCGCACTCCTCGGGAAGGCGTTCGACGGCACCGCGCAGGCCGGCTCGACGCTGCCGATCGTGTACGGGGAGTTCGGCGTCGAGACGACGATCCCGTCGCAGAAGTCCACCGCTCTACACCGGCACCGAGCCGGCCTCCGTGAAGCCCGTCGACATCGGGCACGCAGGGCGCTTCTACCGCGAAGCGCTCGCGATCGCCTTCTGCCAGCCGAACGTGTCCATGTTCATGTTCTTCCATGCGATCGACGAGGGGAACCTCGACCGCTGGCAGTCCGGGGTCTACTTCGTCGACGGCTCGGCGAAGTCGAGCCTCGCCGACGTCGAGGACGCGACGCGCGACACAAGAGGCGGCGTGATCGCGAAGTGCCAGGGGCTCTCACTCACGCCAAGGGAAAGGTCGTATTTCCGAAGAGCCCACGCGTGACAAGGTGCCGCTGCCCGGTTCGGCTGACCTGTGACATCGACTGCGCGTACCGCGTGCGGCTCGAGCGCTACCCGCGCGGCTCGACGACGCTCTCGACGCGAGGCGAGCGCTCGGCCGGAGACGCGACCCTCGTCCGGCTGCCGCCACGGCGCGTGGCCGGGGACGCTACCGGTTCACCGTCACGCTGCATGGCGCCGCTCAACACGGGGCCGCCGCAGTCAGCTGGCGAGCAAGCCGCTCAAGCTCCGCTGACTACGATTCCGCTGATGGACGGTCAGTACGTCGCGTACACGTTCTACAAGCTTCCCACCGACTGGCGTCGGCTGCCGATCGAGGAGCGCACCGTGGCGAAGGAGCTGTTCGCCGAGGTGATCGAGGAGTGGGTCGACCGCATGGAGCACCTCCGCGTCTACTCGACCGTCGGCGTACGCGCGGACTGCGACTTCTTCGTCTGGAAGATCACCGAGCGCTACCGCGATCTCGAGGAGCTCGCGGCCGATCTCAACGCGACGCCACTCGCCGGCTGGCTCGACACGCCGTACTCGTACCTCGCGACGACGAAGGCATCGCAGTACACGAGCGCCCGCCGCGCGCGGAAGGTCGTGCCGCGCGGATCGCCCTACCTCGTCGTCTACCCGTTCGTGAAGGTGCGGCCGTGGTACGCCCTGCCAGAGGAGGACCGTCAGCGTGCGATGGACGAGCACATTGCGGTCGGAGCAGCTTCGCCTCGATCCACAACCACACGACGTACTCGTTCGGCATCGACGACCAGGAGTTCATGACCGCCTTCGAGTGCGACGAGCCGGCCGACTTCATGCACCTGATGCTCACCCTGCGTGACTCCGAGGCCAGCCGCTACACGGAGCGGGACACGCCGATCTTCGTCGGTCGGCACCTGGGCATCCGTGAGGCTCTCGACGCTCTCGACGGGGCGTCGACCAAGACGCGCGCCTGACGGCAGCGCCGCTACGCGCGAAGCCCGCTAGGCGTACGTGTGCTGGTCCCGCCAGGTGCGGAACATGGCGAACCCGCAGATGCCGAGCACGAGCAGGAACGCGGCGGCGTCTGGCCCCGACGGGCGGACGTACCAGTAGGCGCCGATGTCAGCCACGATCAACGCCGCCGCGCCGTAGAACGCGACCTGTGACCGTGTCGACCACTCGCCGATCTCGCTCGCGCCGTTCGCGCCAGACGAGGTATACGAAGAGCGCGATCGCGAGCAGGAAGCCGATCTGCGCGAGCAGCGTGAGCACGACGAGCGTCTGGTAGAGCTGGAGGACGACGATCACGCGGCGACGGCCGCGATGATCAAGAGCCCGCGCACCAGCGGGTTCATCTCGCGCACGAACCTTCCCATGCCGCGTCAAGGGTAGCCGGGCGCGATACGATCGCAGAGATGATCGACGCGAGCAGGGATGATCGAGGAAGGCCAGCCGGCTCCCGACTTCGAGCTCTCGAGCGACACGGGCGAGAAGGTGCGCCTGTCGTCGCTCCGCGGGAAGCCCGTCGTCCTCTACTTCTATCCCAAGGACGACACGCCGGGCTGCACGGTGCAGGCGTGTGCGATCCGCGACGCCTGGGGCGAGTTCGAGGCGCCGCGGCGCAGTCGTGCTCGGCGTCAGCCCCGACTCGGTCGACTCCCACGAGAAGTTCCGCGACAAGTACGGCCTGCCGTTCACGCTGCTCGCCGACGAGGACCACTCGGTCGCCGAGACGTACGGCGTCTGGGTCGAGAAGTCGATGTCCGGCAAAACGTACATGGGCATCGAACGCTCGACGTTCGTCATCGACGCAGACGGCAACTTCGCGCGGGTGATGCTGCGCGTGAAGCCCGATGAGCACGCGGACGACGTGCTCGCCGCCCTCCCTTCCTGATCCGCGCTACTTCGTCTTCGGCGCGTTGGCGAAGTACTTGTGGCCGGGGTGCACCATGATCGTCTTCTTGAGCACGAGGTCGTCGACCTGCACGATCCCGGAGACGACGCGGATCTGCGTCCCGTTGCAGAAGTCCTCGGTCAGCCAGTTCGTGCCGCGCACCGTCCCCGACGCATAGCGCCCCTTCGTGCGGAAGCGGCCCTTGCCCTTGCCCCACAGGCGCCGCACAGGCTTCGACGCCGCGGCCGAGGACACCGACCGGCTCTTCGTCGAGCACTGCTTGAGGCTGCCGACGAGGTTGAGGACGAGGATGGGCTTCGCCGCCTCGCGACCGGATGACGTTCGCGCAGCCGGCTTGTTCAGCTGCTTCAGGCTGAACTTGCCGCCATAGAAGCTCCCGACGCCGACGATCGAGTCGATCTGAACCTTGCCCTTGCCGGGATCGACGTACGCGATGTCGGAGATGTCGACGTGCTGGCCGGCCTCGAGCGGCTTGCACCCTCCGCCGCTCTTGAGCGCGACGCACTGCCCGTCACCGCTCGAAGGCGCGACGTTCACCTCAGTCGGTGTCGGAGGCGGCAGTGTCGGCGGAGGCGGAGGAGGCGGCGGCGCGTTCGAGACGACGTCCACGGTCGCCGATCCCGTCCCGTTCGCCGGCACGGGATCGGGGAGGCTCTGCGACACCGATGCTGTGTTGACCGCCTTCCCGACGGCCGTCGCTCGCGCGGTGACGCTCACGGAGGCCGTGGCTCCCTGCGCCATCGACCCGATGCTGCACGAGGAGCCGGAGCACGACCCCTGGCTCGCGCTGATCGAGGTCAACTGCAGCGAGGCGGGCAGCGTGTCGTTGACGAGCACGCCGGTGGCCGGTCCCGCACCGTTGTTCTTCACGCCGATCGAGAAGCGGGCGGTCCCTCCGACTGTGACCGTCGAGGTGTCGGTCGTCATCACGAGCGCGAGATCCGGCCCCACGCTCGGTGGTGGCGGAGGAGGCGGAGGAGGAGGCGGTGGCGGAGGGGGCGGCGCGACGTCGTCGTTCAGGATCGTCGCAGTGCCCTGGACGGTCCCGATGGTCGCGTTGGAGGACGGGTTCGAAAGATTGACGGAGAACGTCTCGTCGCCCTCCACCTTCGTGTCTCCGAAGGCCTCGACCGAGATCTGCGCCGGCGCGTCCTGCGTAACCGTCAAGCTGCCGCTCGTGGCGGCGTAGTCCTCGCCCGCGGTCGCCGAGCCGTCGCTCGTTGCATAGTCGACGGTGACGGGCTGCGGGTCGTTCACCTTCGGCGAGATCGAAACCGTGAAGGTGAACGAGGTCGATCCGGAGTTCCCCTCGGGCTGAGCCCCCGCGCCGGAGATCGAGACCGTGTACGTCGCAGCCGTGCGGGCCGGCGCCGCTTGCGCGACGAGGACGACGACCGCACCCGCGATCGCACACGCCGTCAGCGTGCGAAGCGCCCGGGCCCGTGGAGAGCGGTTGCCCATGCCTATAAAGCTGCGGCTTCCTCGCCGAGCGTGTCGGCCAGCTGACAGCCTGCGGTGCGTGCGCTGAATTCTCCCCATGCTCTCCCCTGTTTTCCGATCGCCGAACGAGCTCGTAACTCTATCCAGCCGCCTCCCGGCTTCAAGGGACAAGCGTCACTTCCGCTCCGCAGGCTGTCAACTGCCCACTAGACGGGGTTTGCGGCCGAAATCTTCCTTCCTGCTTCCCTCTATCGAGTGATGCCCGACGCGCACACGACGCTGGACGGCAGCAGAAGACGGCTATGCGGATGAGAGGACTTGAACCTCCACGGGGTTTCCCCCACACGGACCTGAACCGTGCGCGTCTACCAATTCCGCCACATCCGCGCGGCCGCGAATGGTAGTCGACTCGCCCGCAGCGCCCGGTCCGTACCATGAGGCGGGCGGTGCGCGCTCTTGCCCTGCTCGCGTCTCTCTTTGCGGCCACCTCCGTCGTCGTGCTTCCTGCGCATGCCGTCGCGCCGACGCCGAGGCCCGAGGTCGTGATCCGGCTCCAGGCGCCGCCTCTCGCACGCGCGATCGCGACGAGCAAAGTGCTGACGGCCGCCGTCAAGGCGCGCAGGCTCGACCTCGACTCCCCCACGAGCCGGGCCTACCTCGCAGAGCTCGCCAGGCTCCAGAGCCGCGTGGAGCAACAGATCTCGGCCATCTCGCCGTCGGCCGACGTCGTCCGTCGCTTCCGGATCGTCGTCGACGGGCTCGAGGTCGTCGCTCCGGCGGCGGATCTGGCCCGGCTCTCGAGGATCCCGGGCGTCGCCGCGGTCGAGCGAAGCGGCGCCTATGGCCCGACGCTCGAGGCAAGCCCGCAGGCGATCGGCGCCCCTGACCTCTGGGGCCTGCCGAGCCTGTCGAGCGCCGGCAACGGGATGAAGATCGGGATCATCGACATGGGCATCGACCCTAAGCTTCCGTACTTCGATGCCGCCGGCTACGCGTACCCACCCGGCTACCCGAAGGGAGATCGCTCGTGGACCTCTCCGAAGGTAATCGTTGCCCGCGGCTTCTCTCCTCCCGACGTCACGAGGCAGTACGCGCGCGCCCCCTACGACCCCTTCAACTCGGACCACGGTGACCACGTGGCCGGGATCGCAGCCGGCAACTACGGCACGCCGGCGATCGACGGGCGAGTCCTTTCGGGCATCGCGCCGAAGGCATATCTCGGGAACTACAAGGTCTTCGCCGCCGACACGCCCGAGTTCGGCCTCGTCGAGAACTCCAGTGAGGTGGTCGCGGCCATCGAGGCCGCCGTGCGGGACGGGATGGACGTGATCAACCTCTCGCTCGGCGAGTACGAAGTGAACCCTGCCCGCAACCTCGTCGACGCCGCGATCGACGCGGCGGCGGACGCCGGTGTCGTTCCCGTCTCGGCCGCGGGCAACTCGTTCGAGGAGCTCGGGCGGGGCTCGGTCGGCTCCCCGGCCTCGGCCGCGAAGGGGATCGCGGTCGCCGCCGTCACGAACGGCGCCCGCCTCGCCCCCTGGTCGTCGCAGGGCCCGACGCCCGTGTCGCTTCGCCTCAAGCCGGACGTGAGCGCACCCGGGGTCGGGATCCTCTCGGTCGTGCCCGACCGCGAGGGCACCTGGGCGTCCTTCAGCGGCACGAGCATGGCATCACCCCACGTAGCGGGCGGCGCCGCGCTCCTCCTCGAACGCCACCCCGACTGGACGGTCGCCGAGGTCAAGTCGGCCCTCGTGCTCACGGGGCGACCGGTGATCTCCGACGAGGGCGCGTCAGAGGCCCCGACCAACGCCCAGGGCGGAGGTTTGATCAATCTTCCGGCAGCCAACGATCCACTCGTGTTCGCAAGCCCGTCCTCGCTCTCGTTCGGCCTCGTCCGGGCCGGAACATCGAAGACGCTGCACGTCGACGTGACGGACGCCGGAGGCGGAGCAGGCTCGTGGAACGTCGCCGCGCAGGTGCTCGGAGCCGCCGGAGGCGTCTCCGTCACCGCACCGGCGACGATCACCGCTCCCGGTCGACTCGACGTCGAGTTCCGCGCACCGGGCAGCTCGGCCGAGGCGGACGTAACTGGATTCGTCGTCCTCCGGCGTGGCAGCGTGACGCGACGGCTCCCGTTCTGGGCCAGGATCGAGCGGCCGCAGCTCGGCCCCCCGATCAGGACGTTGACCCGCGCCGGCCGCTACTCGGGCAACACGAGCCACGGGCAGGCACGGGTCTCGTCCTATCGTTATCCGGACGACCCGAGAGGCGTCGGTCTCTCGAACGATCTCCCAGGCCCCGAGCAGGTGTTCCGCGTGCGGATCGGTTCGCCCGTCGCGAACTTCGGCGTTCGCATCGTCAGCCAGGGAAAGGGCGTCGTTGTCTCTCCGCGGATCGTGACCGCCGGCGACGAGAACCGGCTCACAGGCGTGCCGGCCCTGCCGTTCGACATCAACCCATACCGTGACTCGTACGGCACAGTCCGCGAGGTATCGGCCGCCCTCGTTCCGTCCCGGGGGCTCTACGACGTCGTCTTCGACACGCGCTCGCGCACCGTCGCCGGCCGCTTCAGCTTCCGGCTCTGGCTCAACGATACGACGCCGCCCCGCTCGCGCGTCCGCACGCCCTCCGCCCCCAAGGATGGCAGCCTCATCGTGTCTGTCGTCGACGGTGGATCGGGCGTCGACCCACGGTCGCTCGCCGCGTTCGTCGACGGAAGGCGGCTGACGACGACGTTCTCGTCAGGGAAGGCGCGCGTGCTTCTCAGCGGGCAGTTCGCGCGCGGACGACACACGCTCGTCTTTCAGGCGTCCGACTACCAGGAGCTAAAGAACTCGGAGAGCACCGCCGGGCACCTCCCGAACACCTCCGTCCTCCGCACGTCGTTCGCCGTGCGCTAGACCAGAAACGCCGGCCGCGCTAGCGGCGTTCGTGCTCTTCGATCGTCGGCAGGCGGTCGAGGTCGCGTTGCACGCTCGCCGCGAACTCGTCCTGCTCGGACGGGACTACGCGGAGATGGGACTTGCGACGCCGGCGTGCGCGAGTCGATGGCGCGTCGCGCCCCAACCACGTCGAGATACGAGGCCACTCCGCAGCGACGAGCACTGCTATGGCTCCAGCGAGCAGCGCCACGAACACCCAGCTCACGCGCTCATTCTAGCGGCCGCTCGCACGCCCCAGAACGCTCGCGGGGCGCTAAAGCCGACGGCCTACCGGTGCCGATAGGACGGGCATGACAACGTCGGGCGCGTTCCTCGCTCCGTGGGCCATGGTGTGGGTGGTCCTCTTGCGCGCGCTCCTGGCGACCGCGGGGCTCATTCCGAAGATGTGCAGTCACTGCGGCCTTCGTCTCGAGCGGCGAATGCCCGGCGAGTCGATCTGCCGCTGCTGATCGAGAGCTAGCCGCGGCTCTCCCAGTCGACGTCCGAGAGCGACGCTACCGCGAGCACAAGGGAATGCGTCCCTTTCCGGCCCGAACCCTGCGCCTGGAGCGCGACGTAGAGCTGCTTCGCGAGCGCGAGGCCCGGTAGGGACAGCTGCATCCGCTCCGCTTCAGCGAGCGCGATGCCCATGTCCTTCACGAAGTGGTCCACCGTGAACCCGGGCGCGAAGTCGCCCGACAGCATCCGGGGCCCGTAGTTCGTGAGTGACCACGAGCCGGCCGCGCCGCTCGCCACCGACTCGAGGACGCGGTCGAGATCGAGACCTGCCCGGTACCCGTAAAGCAGCGCCTCGCAGACGCCGATCATCCCGGTTGCGATCAGGATCTGATTCACCATCTTCGTGTGCTGTCCCGCGCCGGGGCCGCCTTGGCGAAGGATCGTCTGGCCGAATGTCTCGAGAAGCGGCCGCACGCGCTCGACGGCGTCCTCTTCGCCGCCGACCATGATCGAGAGCGTGCCGTCTCGGGCGCCGACGTCGCCGCCCGAGACGGGCGCGTCGATCGTCTGGACGCCGCGCTCCGCGCCCGCCCGATGGATCTCGACGGACAGCGACGGCTCGCTCGTCGTCAGATCGACGAGCACGCTGCCGCTCTTCGCGACCCCGACCGCCCCGGCCGGCCCGAGGAACACCTCGTGCACGTCAGCCGGATAGCCGACGATGGCGCAGACGACATCGGACGCCTCGGCGACGGCAGCGGGAGACTCCGCCCAGGCAGCGCCGCGGTCGAGCAGCGAGGCGGCGCGCTCCTTCGTGCGCGAGTGCACGGTCACGCGATACCCGGCGTCGAGCACGTGACCGCACATCGAAGCGCCCATGACGCCGGCGCCAATCCAGCCGACGGCTGTCGTTTCCGGGCTGACCGTCACGGCCGACGTCTAGACGTGCGCGGCGTGGCCCGCGACGCCGTCCCGCGCGTCCAGCCTCCGTTCGAACGACTGGCGGAGGTCCTCGCCGGAGACGCCGAGGTCGTAGCGGGCGCGACGCGGCTCGACGTGGACGATGCGCACCTCAGGCCCGCGATCGCCGTGGCAACGCGCGTACGCCTCGGCCTCATCGAGCGGCCTGAGCCTGACCCTGAGCCGCAGCGTGCGCATCGATCTCATCCTAAACGCTGGCTACAGCAACTCGATTGGCGGGGAGGATCGCTAGGCCGAGGGATTGCCGAATCAGGCGCTGGGAGCGATGCGTGAGGTGAGCGCATGGTCGACTTCCCCGAACAGCACGGCAGTGATTCAGCTGCCGATGAAGCCCCTGCGAAGGCGGACAGCGACGCCGTCCTGCGTATCGAGCTCTACGGCGCCGCAGGTCAGCGCGCCTTGAAGCAAGACGCGACTCCGTCGTCGCCGCCGAGTGCCGGCGCCTCGTCGGACGCCCCGACGTCGGCGAAGGCAGCACCCGCAGCCGCTCCGGCACCCGCTTTCGAACCGCCGCCCGCGCCTCCGCCTCAGCCCGCCTACGAAGCAGCGCCCGCTCCTCCGCCGCAGCCCGCCTTCGACGAGCAGGTCGAGCCCGAGCGCCGCACGCGCGAGGACGCTCTCTCACGCCGCGAGGGAATGCTCGCCGCACTCGAGGCCGAGGCCAAGAGCCGCCAGGACGAGCTTGCCCGCCGCGAGCAGGCGCTCGTCGGGACGGAAGACTTGATCGAAGCCGAGACCGCGGACGTCGAACGCCGCGAGCGCCGGCTCGCCCAGATGGAGGCGACGGTCAAGGAGCGCATGCACGAGCTCGACCAGCGCGAGTTCGACATCGAGCGCCGCGAGTCGGAGCTCGAAGCCGCCTTCAGCATCCGGGAGGATCGCATCGAGACACGCGAGTCGGAGCTCGCCGAGCTCGACGCGCGCCTCTCGCGCAAGGAAGAGGACATGGCCCGCTATGTGAGCCAGGTCCAGGCGGAGTTCGCCCGCCGCGCCTGAGCCTTCACGGACGACCTTCCACTAGGCTCGCCGCGTCGGAGGCCAAACGCTCGTCCGGCTGTCGGTTGCGCCGTACACGACGGCCGCGGACTGCGCGCGCCTCGTCGAGGCTCTTCGAGCGCCTGACCGCAGACGCGAGAGACTGACCCCAGAAACGCCAAATCCCGCTGATCCGAAGATCCGCGGGACTTGGCGAAAGGGAATCTCGCATACATCGCTCTCCCTGTCAAGGCCGGTCTGATCCCTTCCGCTAGCCTCGAAATCGATGAGCGAGACCGCCCGTCCGATCGTCGCCAGGGGGCTCGTGAAGCGCTATGGCGAGAACGCAGCGGTGGCCGGCATCGACTTCGCGGTCGAGGCCGGCGAGACGTTCGGGTTCCTCGGGCCGAACGGCGCGGGCAAGAGCTCGACGATGCGGATGATCGGCGCCGTCTCGCCACGCTCCGGCGGAGAGTTGACGGTGTTCGGGCTCGATCCCGGGCGAGCCGGGCCGGCGATCCGGCAACGGCTCGGCGTTGTGCCGCAGGATGACAACCTCGATCAGGAGCTTTCGGTCTTCGAGAACCTGCTCGTCTACGGCAAGTACTTCGGGCTCCCGTCGAAGCACGTCCGCAGGCGCGCCGACGAGCTGCTCGAGTTCGTCCAGCTGACGGATCGGCGAAACGCGCGCGTCGAGCATCTCTCGGGCGGGATGAAGCGCCGGCTGACGATCGCTCGCGCGCTGATCAACGACCCCGACCTGATGCTGCTGGACGAGCCGACGACAGGGCTCGACCCGCAGGCACGCCACGCCCTCTGGGATCGGCTGTACCGGCTAAAGCAGCAGGGTGTGACGCTCGTGCTGACGACGCACTACATGGACGAGGCGGAGCAGCTCTGCGACCGGCTCGTGGTCATGGATCGCGGCGCGATCGCCGCCGAGGGCTCACCGCGCGCGCTAATCGAGCAGTACGTCGAGCGCGAGGTGGTCGAGCTGCGCATCGAGGCCGACGCCCAAGACGGGATCGCCGAGAGGCTCGAGGGCGTCGGCTCTCGCATCGAGGCGCTCCAGGACCGGATCCTGATCCGGACGACCGACGGGGACGCGACGCTGTCCGCCGTCCACGATCGCGGGATCGTCCCGGAGAGCATGCTCGTCCGCCGGAGCTCGCTCGAGGACGTGTTCCTGACGCTGACGGGACGCAGCCTTGTCGACTGACCAGGGAGCGATCAAGCCCGTCGGCCAGGCGGTAGCCGTCTTCGAGTGGTACGCACGCGCCTACAGGCGCGCGTGGTGGTCGACGATCACGACGGGCCTCCTGAACCCGATCTTCTTCCTGCTCTCGATCGGCGTCCTGCTCGGCAACGTGGTGGACGACGCAAACCCGAACCTCGGTGGGCTGACGTACCTCGAGTTCGTCGCGCCCGGCCTGATCGCCGCGCTCGCGATGCAGATCGGGACGAACGAGGGGAGCTTCCCTGTCATGGCCGGCCTCGTCTGGGTGCGCACCTTCCACGCGGTCGTCGCCACCCCCGTGCGGGTTGTCGAGCTGATCTGCGGCCTGATGGCGTGGGCAGCCGCGCGCATGCTCGTCGCCGCGACGCTGTTCGCAATCGTCGCCGGGATCGCGGGCGCCTTCTCGTCTCCGCTCGCCGTCCTCACACCGTTCGCCGCCACGCTCTGCGGCCTCGCGTTCGCCGCGCCGATGGCTGCGCTGGCGGCGCGGATCAAGAACCACAATGCCCTGACGGCGGTCTTCCGCTTCGCCATCCTCCCCATCTTCCTGTTCTCCGGAACGTTCTTCCCGATCAGCCAGCTCCCGACGTGGCTCCAGCCGATCGCGTGGGCGACGCCCCTCTGGCACGGCGTCACCCTCTGTCGCGATCTCAGCACCGGGTCTCTCGACGCGCTGGCAACGATCGGGCACATCGCGTACCTCACGGCGTTCGTCGCCGTGGGCGCCGTGCTCGCCGTCCGCTTCGTCTCGCAGAGGCTGCACGGATGACGGCCGTAACGGCTCCGCCGCCTCCGCGCCGCATCCCGCTCTGGGGACCGCTCGCCGGACGGCTCGTGTACCGCAACGTCCTCGTCGGGCGTCGTGCATGGCTCCTGATCGTCTCCGGGTTCGCCGAGCCGATCTTCTTTCTGCTCGGGATCGGGATCGGCGTGGGCAAGCTGGTCGGCGACGTCACCTACCAAGGTGAGCTCGTGCCGTACAAGGAGTTCGTCGCGCCCGCGATGCTCGCGGCCGCAGCGATGAACGGAGCGATCTACGAATCGACGATCAACGTCTTTGCGAAGCTGAAGTGGCTCAAGGCCTATGACGCAATCCTCGCGACGCCGCTCGGGATCCGCGACGTCGCGCTCGGCGAGCTCACCTACGCGCTCATGCGCGGCGGCGTGTACGCCGGCGGGTTCGTCGTCGTCATGCTGGCGATGGGGCTGATCGGGTCCTGGTGGGCCGTGCTCGCCATGCCGGCGGCGATTCTCGTCGGGGCAGCGTTCGCGGCCGTCGGCCTGATCGGCGTGACATTCATGCGCTCGTGGGCGGACTTCGCGTTGATCGAGCTCGTGACTCTTCCCCTGTTCCTCTTCTCGGCGACGTTCGTGCCGCTCGACGAATACCCGCCGGCGGCACAGTGGATCGTCCCGCTGACGCCCCTCTATCACGGCGTCGAGCTGCTTCGCGACCTCACCCTCGGCACGGTGAGCACGACGACGCTCGTCCACGTCGCCTACCTGAGCGTGATGACGCTCGTCGGGCTGGCGATCGCGGATCGCCGGCTCGAGAAGCTACTTCTCAAATAGGACTGACGCGCGCCACCGCGCGCAGCTCGTCGCCGACGGCGAACCCGATCGTGGTGTCTGCGACGAGGAGCTCGAGATCGTCGCCCAGGTCGATCGGCTGGTGGTAGTCGAGCTCGGCGCGTACAGGTCCGTCGATCGCGAGGACATCCTCGACGGCCTGCCAGTAGACGGCGTTGTTCACGTGCCCGTGGAGATCGACATCGCTGGCTCGCAGCGGCCACGGCACCCTCGCGGCATCCGGTGAGGGATCGGGAAGCCCGAGCCTCGTCGAGACGGGGCGACCGCCCGCCGCCTCCGCGTAGACGCCGAAGTCGCCGATGCGCGCGGGTCGCGCATCGGCGTCGAGGTGGATCCAGACGCTGTCGACCTCGATCCGGCCGCCGTCGGCCCTCGAGAGCGACCAGCGGCGTCCGGCGGCGATCGCGGCGACGCCGCTGCACCACGTCGTCAGGCTGATCTCGCCCCAGCCGACAAACGGCTCGAGCACGTCGATCCGGATGCTGCGGACGAACCAGAGATGCTCGGGCATCCCCCACCCTGTCTCCTCGACGTCGTCGATGGCGACGTCCTGGAGGAAGCGCGCGACCGCGTCGAGCCGCAGACGGCCATGGGCGTCGATGTCCGACAGGCGAATCGCTCGCAGGGCGGAGTACGTCCGGCCGGCCTTCGGCCGGGGAAGCGACGGGTCGAGCATCGCCTGAACGCTAACCCCAGAAGTCAATCGGCAAGGGCGCGCCCAAAACGTTCAGGACAAGTCGAGCTCCCGCGCCGCGGCTAGTCCGGGGGCTGTCGCGGCGCCCGCCAGAGCAATGCGATGCCAATCACGACAATGGTCATTCCCAGGAGATCGCTGAGATGGATGCCGTGACCGCGCCACGGAAGGGCGAAGAGGACGGCATCCCTCCCCGTCGGGTTGTAGCCGATGACGGCTGCTCCGATCACGATCACCACCGCGCCCGCTATTCGCTGCACCGCGCGCAATCTAGACGGCGATCTCCAGGGAGCTCCGAGAAACCGCCCTGCGTATGCAGGCGGCTATGAAGCTCCCCGGGTTGGACTCGAACCAACAACCCTCCGGTTAACAGCCGGATGCTCTGCCAATTGAGCTACCGGGGACCGCCAAACGGCGGAGCCAGTCTAGCCGGTGCCCAGCGCGGCCCTGAGGTTCGACGCCGCCTGCTCGGGGTCGGTCGCGTCACCGATCGCGCGCAGCACGGAGACGCGCGTGGCGCCTGCCGCAACGACGTCTCGGACGTTCGTCTCGTCGATGCCACCGATCGCGAACCACGGTTGCCGGGCGTGCTGAGCGGCGTAGCGGACTAGGTCCAGCCCGACAGCCGGGCGTCCCTCCTTCGTCGGTGTCGCATGGACGGGGCCAACACCGATGTAGTCGGCATCGGCGGCGTCGATCTCCGCGGGGGCGTGCGTCGAGAGGCCGACGCGAAGGCCCAGGCCGCGCGCAGCGGCCACGGGCAGGTCGTCCTGGCCGACGTGCACGTAGTCGGCCTCGCAGAGCTGCGCAAGATCCGCCCGGTCGTTGACGACGAGCGGCACGCCGTGCCTTCGTGTCACCTCCCGAGCCTCCCCGAGCGCGACCAGTAGCTCGCGATCGCTGACCGACCGCTCGCGGATCTGGACGATGTCGACTCCGCCGGCGATGCTCGCTTCGAGAAACGCGACGAGGTCAGGCCGCACGCCCGTCACGAGGTAGAGCCGGGCGTCCACTAGCCCCCGGCTACGGGTCGGGCGACAACGAGCTCGTCGCCCTCCTCGAGACGCACCGTCTCGTACGCCGACCGCTCGACCGGCTCGCCGTTCCGCTCGACGAGCGCGTATGGCCCGTCCAGGCCGAGCTCTGCGAGCAGCGCGTCAACCGTCGCGGCCCGCTCGAGCTCCACGTCGCGCCCGTTGACGACGACGTTCATGGGGTGACGAGCCCGGTGATCGGGCTCGACGGCCTCGCGACAAACGACTCCTCGACGATGCCCGCGAGGTAGGCGACGCGGCCCGCCTCGACGCCGAGCCGGAAGGCGTGTGCCATCGCCGCCGGGTCGCCAGCCATGCCGATGGCCGTGTTCACGAGCACGCCGTCAGCGCCCATCTCCATGCACTCGGCTGCGTGCGACGGCACGCCGAGCCCGGCGTCGACGATCAGTGGCACCTCGGCCTGCTCGATCATCAGCTCGATCGCGTGCCGCAGCTTCAGGCCCCGGCCGGAGCCGATCGGCGCCGCGAGCGGCATCACGGTCGCACAGCCCGCGTCCTCGAGCTTGCGCTGCAGGACCGGGTCGGGCTGGACGTACGGAAGAACCGTGAAGCCGTCCGCGACGAGCTCGATCGCCGCCTTCAGCGTCTCCTCCCCGTCGGGCAGCAGGTAGGTCTGGTCGGTAATCACCTCAAGCTTGATCCAGTCCGTAAGCCCTCCAGCGCGTGCGAGCCGAGCGACGCGCACGGCTTCCTCGGCCGTGGTGCAGCCGGCGGTGTTCGGGAGGAGCGTCACGCCTTCGGGCAGCCAGTCCGTGATCGCCTCACCCTGCTCGTCGAGGTCGATCCGCCGGACGGCCACCGTCACGAGCTCACAGCCGGAGGCCACGACCGCATCGCGCATCGCCTCGAGTGACGGGTACTTGCCCGTGCCGGTGATCAGCCGCGAGGAGAGCTCACGGCCCGCGATGACGAGCGGATCGGCCACTCAGACAAGGCTACCGACGGCCTCGTGGACACGTTCAAGGGCCGCCTGGAGCTCCTTCGTCCGCTCGAGATTGTCCGTCGACCGCGCGAGCTCGCGGCGGATGCCGCGCTCGGTGAGCCGCCACAGGAGCTCCTCGGTCGTCGCCTCGTCGATTGCCTCCCGCGCCGCGAGGGCGTCGAGCTCGGCGAGCAGCGGTACGAGATCGGGCGGCGGCGAGCCGCCCTCCACGAGGTGCTGGCGCAGCGCCAAGTTCGCCTCGGAGTCGAAGCTCTCCGGAGGAAGTCCGGCGAGGGTCGGAACGAACTCTGGATGCGCGAGGCAGCCGGCCAGCACGTCGCGCTCGAGCCGGTCTCCCGCCTCGAGCACCTTGGCCGACACGCTGCCGAGCGCCGCGCGCGTCTGCGGGGCCAGACCAGCCTGCAGCTCGGCCGGCAGATCGAGCCGGTCGGCTGCGAGCCGCAGTGCGTCCTGGCGCTCGGGCGTGTCCTCGAAGCGAGACAGGATCTCGCGCACCCCGAGGAATGCCTGCTGGCGGTCGGGCGTGTGCTCGAGCTCCAGCCGCACGCGGTAGTAGACGTAGCTCTCCGCCTTTCCCAGCAGCTCCGCGAACGAATCGGCAGCATCGGCCGGATCGACGCCCGGCACGAGCGGGACGACCTTGACGTCGAAGCCCTTCGACGCGGCGAGCTCCATCCCGCGCAAGGTCGCCGCCTCGCCCGCGGCGTCCGCGTCGAAGCAGAGGAAGAGCCGTTGCGTGAGGCGACCGAGCTCCTGCAACTGCCGTTCCGTTAGAGCCGTCCCCATCGACGCGACGGCAGCGTCAAGGCCTGCCTGGCGCAACGCGATCACGTCGGTCTGCCCCTCGACGACGATCGCGCGCTCCTGCTTCGCGATCGCCTGCCGGGCGAGATCGAGGCCATAGAGGATCGCCGACTTGTGGAACAGCTCGCCTTCGGGCGAGTTCACGTACTTCGCCTGCAGGGCGTCGTCCTCCCGAAGCTTGCGCGCGCTGAAGCCGACGACACGCCCACGCGCATCGGCAAGCGGGAACATCAGACGCCCGGTGAAGTAGTCGTTTCCACGGCGGTTGACGAGACCTGCGGCAGCCAGCTCGGCGCGGTGGAATCCCTTTTCCGCCGCCTTCCGCGCGAGCTCAGTCGACACCGGCGACAGCCCGAGCCGAAACTCCTTGCACACCTGCTCGCCGAGCCCGCGCCCGGCGAGATACTCGCGCGCCGTCGCGCCTGCCTCTGCCTCCCAGAGATAGCGCTCGTAGAACACGGCTGCCTGCTCGAGCACGGCGTATAGCCGTTCGCGGCGCTTGCGTGCGGCGTCGGCGGCCGGGCTCGACTCCTCGTACTCGAGCGCGACGCGGAAGCGCTCGGCGAGCCACTCGATCGCGCCCGTGAAGTCGAGGTTCTCCGTCTCGCGCACGAACGAGATCAGGTCACCGCCCTTGCCGCAGCCGAAGCAGTAGTAGAGCTTGTCGAGCGCGTTGACAGAGAAGCTCGGCGTCCGCTCCTCGTGGAACGGGCACCGACCCGTGTAGCGCGCGCCGGCCTTCTTGAGCTGCGTCCGCGCGCCGACGACGTCGAGCATGTCGGCGGCCGCCTTGACCTGGTCGACCGATGCCTGCGTGATCCGCGCCACGCGCTGAGAGTATCGCGAGCCTACGTCGTAGTCTTTCCTGGTCGATGGGGTCGAGCCGCAGAGAACGAAAGGTCGTCAGCGTCCTATTCTGCGACCTCGTCGGCTTCACTTCCCAAGCGGAGGTGCTCGACCCCGAGGACGTCGACGCGCTGCTCCAGCCGTATCACGCACGCGTGCGTGTGGAGCTGGAACGCCACGGCGGTACGGTCGAAAAGTTCATCGGCGACGCGGTGATGGCGCTGTTCGGCGCACCGGCGGCTCACGAGGACGACCCCGAGCGCGCCGTGCGCGCCGCCCTGGCGATTCGCGAGGTGGCCCTCGCAGACGGGCTCGAGCTTCGTGTCGGCGTGACCACGGGAGAGGTGCTCATTCGCCTCGATGCCCGACCGGAGGTGGGCGAGAGCATGGCGGCGGGAGACGTCGTCAATACGGCCGCCCGCCTTCAGGGCGTCGCGCCGGTGAACGGGGTGCTCGTTGACGAGACGACCTATCGCGCAACCCGCGGCGTGGTCGGCTATCGCGAGGCCGCGCCCGTCGAGGCGAAGGGAAAGGCCGACCCGGTGCACGTGTGGGAGGCGATCGATGTCCGCGCGCGCCTCGGCGCAGATGTCGCTCACGAGGCGCGGACGGAGCTCGTCGGCCGCGATCGTGAGCTCGCCGTGCTCCGAGATGCCTTCGACCGCGCCCGCCACGAGCGTGTCTCCCAGCTCGTGACGCTCGTGGGCGTTCCTGGGCTCGGCAAGAGCCGTCTCGTCTACGAGCTCGCCCAGATCGCCGACGCGGACCCGGACCTCGTGACGTGGCGCCAGGGCCGCTGCCTTGCGTACGGCGACGGCGTCACCCTCTGGGCGCTCGCCGAGATTGTCAAGGCACAGACGGGCATCCTCGAGCAAGACCCGCCCGAGACCGTGGGCGAGAAGATCCACGCCGCCGTCGTCGACGTGCTCGGCGGGTCGGGAGACGAGAGCTGGGTCGAGTCCCACCTCCGCCCCCTCGTCGGGCTCGAGGAAGAGTCCGAGCTCGGAGGTGACCGGCGCAGTGAAGCGTTTGCCGCGTGGCGCCGGTTCCTCGAAGGCCTCGCCGAGCAAAGGCCACTCGTGCTCGTGCTCGAGGATCTCCACTGGGCGGACGAGATGCTGCTCGATTTCGTCGACGAGCTCTGCGATTGGGTGACCGATGCCTCGATGCTCGTCGTCGCGACGGCACGGCCCGAGCTCCTCGAGCGCCGGCCCGGTTGGGGCGGCGGCAAGTTGAACGCCACCACGCTCGCGCTCCTCCCGCTGGACCCGGACCAGACGGCGCGCCTGATTGCTCTCCTCCTCGAGGCGCCGCTCCTCACCGTCGAGGATCAGCAGGCGCTGCTCGAGCGCGCCGGGGGGAATCCGCTCTACGCCGAGCAGTTCGCCGACCTGTACCGCGAACGGGGATCGACGGATGAGCTCAGCCTGCCGGAAACGCTCCAGGGCATCATCGCGGCGCGAATCGACGGGCTGAACGCGGCCGAGAAGGGGCTGCTCCAGGACGCCGCCGTCGTCGGCAAGGTGTTCTGGGCGAGCGCACTCGACGGAGACGATGAGCACGTCCGGATGACGCTGCACGCACTCGAGCGGAAGGGATTCGTCCGTCGACAAAAGCGCACCTCCGTCGAGGGTCAGCAGGAGCTCGCCTTCGCGCATGCGCTCGTGCGCGACGTCAGCTACGGACAGATCGCCCGGGCCGATCGCGCCACAAAGCACTGTTCTGTCGCCGTCTGGATCGAAGGCCTCGGGCGCCTCGACGACCACGCCGAGATGCTCTCCCACCACTGGCGCTCGGCGCTCGAGCTCTCCCGTGCGGCGGGCGCGGACACAGCGGAGATCGAGACGCCCGCACGCCTGGCGCTACGCGCAGCCGGCGATCGCGCGTTCGCGCTGAACGCCTTCGCCACCGCTGAAGGGTATTACGCCGAAGCGCTCACGCTGTGGCCCGAGGACGACTCCGACCGTCCGTATCTGCTCTTTCGTCGGGCGCAGGCTCTGCTCATAGCCGCGGACGATCGGCGGATCGACGCGCTCGAGGAGGCACGTAACGCCCTGCTCGCGGCTGGAGACCGGGCCGGCGCGGCCGAAGCGGAGGCATTTCTCGCTCAGGTCTCGTGGTACCAGGGTCAGCGCGCCGAAGGCCTCGCGCATCTCCAGGCGGCACAGGAGCTCGTCGAAGGAACAGGCACCTCCGCCGGAGCCACGCGCACGCTGGCCGTCTCCGCCCGCTACCGCATGTTGGCGGGCGAGCGCGCAGAGGGGCTGATGCTCGGACAGGAAGCGCTGGCGATGGCCGAGGAGCTCGGGCTCGAGGAGCTCCGCGCGCATGCGCTGGTCACGGTCGGCACCGCGAAGCACTATCTCGGCGACGAGACCGGCACCGAGGATCTCGAGCGGGCGCTGAAGATCGCCCTCGCCGCCAACTCGACGGTCGCAGCCAACGCGCTGAACAACCTCGGCGTCCTTGCGTCCGCGAACGACCTCCGGCGAGAGCGGGAGCTCTTCCAGGAGTGCTTCGACGTCGCGGAGCGGATGGGAGACCGAGACACGATGCGCTTTGCCGAGGGCAATCTCGCGTGGTCCGAATGGGCCTGTGGCGACTGGGACGCGGCGCTCGCCCGGGCGGACGCCTTCATAGCGTTGTGTGAAGCAGGATCGCCTCACTACCTCGAGCACCATGTACGCGAGACGCGCGCGACGATCCTGCTCGCAAGAGGCGCGGCGGATGCCGCGCTCGCCGAGTACGGGCGCGCGCGCGAGCTTGGTCGACTGGCGGGGGACCCGCAGGCCTACCTGCCTGCCGTCGGCACTTCCGCCCATGCCTACGCCGTTGCTGGGGCGAATCGAGGAGGCGCGCGCACTCGCCCAGGAGTTCGTTGCCACGGCACAAGAGCTCGAGGACAAGCCGATGGCGGTGACGATCCTGGCGGGATTCGCCCGCGACGTCGGTCTCTTGTCGGAGACACGGTCGCTCGTCGAAGCGACTGCTCCCAGCCGATTCCGGGATGCCGCCCTTGCCGAGCTGGACCGCGACTTCGTCGGTGCCGCCGACCTCTATGCCGCCCTCGGCTTCAAGGCCGTGGAAGCAGAAGCCCGACTCGACGCGGCCAGAGATCTCATCGCCGCCGGAGATCGCACCGAGGGCGAGGTGGAGCTCGAAAAGGCGCTTGGGTTCTATCGCTCGGTCGGCGCGACGTTCTTCCTCGAACGCGGTGAGGCGCTCGTACGGAGGGAGAAGACGGCCTGATGGCAATGCAGCGCCGCGAGCGGAAGGTCGTCACCGTCCTCTTCTGCGACCTCGTCGGCTTCACGTCCCGGGCCGAGGCTCTCGACCCCGAGGACGTCGAGGCGATCCTCCGGCCGTACCACGCACGCGTGCGCGAAGAGCTCGAACGGTACGGCGGCACGGTCGAGAAGTTCATCGGCGATGCGGTGATGGCGCTGTTCGGCGCCCCCATCGCCCACGAGGACGACGCCGAGCGGGCCGTGCGCGCAGCTCTCGCAATCCGCGAGTTCGCCGGCGAGCGAGCGGGCTCGAGCTCCGCGTCGGGATCACTACCGGCGAGGCGCTCGTCTCGCTCGACGCGAGCCCGGCAGAGGGAGAGGGCATGGCGTCGGGCGACGTCGTCAACACGGCCGCGCGACTCCAGAGCGCGGCGCCCGTCAACGGCGTGATCGTCGACGAGACGACGTACCGCGCCACGAGGAACGCCGTCGACTACCGCGAGTCGACTCCGGTCGAGGCCAAGGGCAAATCGGAGCCGATCACGGTCTGGGAGGCAAACGAGGCTCGCGCACGGCTCGGGAGCGAGGTGCTCGACCACGTCGCGGGCGATCTCGTCGGCCGCGAACGCGAGCTCACCGCCCTTCGCGCCGCCTTCGATCGCGCACGCGAAGAGAGCTCGCCCCAGCTCGTGACGCTCGTCGGCGTTCCCGGGATCGGCAAGAGCCGCCTGCTCTACGAGCTCTCGCGCGTGGTCGACGCCATGCCCGAGCTCACGACGTGGCGCCAGGGCCGCTGCCTCGCGTACGGCGACGGCATCACGTTCTGGGCGCTCGCGGAGATCGTCAAGGCGCAGGCCGGCATCGACGAGGCGGACGACGATGCCACGGTCGCCGAGAAGCTGCGGCAGGTGGCGGCGGAGACGGTCGATCCCGCGGACGCCGACTGGGTCGCAGCCCGGCTTCGGCCGCTCGCCGGGACTTCGAAGACCGTCTCCGAGCTGGGAGGCGACCGCGGGGTCGAGGCGTTCGCCGCCTGGCGGCGCTTCTTCGAGGAGCTCGCGGCCCAGCGCCCTCTCGTGCTCGTCTTCGAGGATCTTCAGTGGGCGGACGACGGGTTGCTCGACGTTCGTCGACGAGCTCGTCGACTGGATGAGCGACGTGCCGATGCTCGTCGTCTGCACCGCGCGGCCGGAGCTGCTGGCGCGGCGCCCGAACTGGGGCGGCGGGAAGCTCAACGCCTCGACGGTCGCGCTCGAGCCACTCTCCGACGACGACACCGCGCGCCTGATGGGCACCCTGCTCGAGCGAGCGGTGCTGCCGGCCGAGGTCCAGCGAGCCCTCGCTCGACCGCGCGGGCGGCAACCCCCTCTATGCGGAGCAGTTCGCCCAGCTCTACCTCGAGCGAGGATCCGCCGAGGAGCTGCCCCTTCCGGAGACGCTCCAGGGGATCATCAGCGCCCGCCTCGACGATCTGCCGGCGGATGAGAAGGCGCTGATCCATGCCGGCTCCGTCGTCGGGAAGGTCTTCTGGACCGGCGCGATCAACGGGAGTGGAGTCGACGTCGGGCCGATCGTCCAGGCGCTCGTGCAAAAGGGCTTCCTCCGCCGCCAGCGGCGCTCGTCGGTGGCCGGCGAGGTCGAGCTCGCCTTCGCGCACGCGCTCGTCCGCGACGTCGCGTACGGGCAGCTCCCGAGAGCCGAGCGCGCCGCCAGGCATCGAGGCGTCGCCGAATGGCTCGAGTCGCTCGGTCGCCACGAGGACCACGCGGAAATGCGTCGCCTACCACTGGCGCTCGGCGCTCGACCTCGGCCGCGCGGCGGGCAACGACGACGGCGAGCTGGCGGAGCGAGCACGGCTTGCGTTACGGGAGGCGGGCGATCGCGCGTCCG
This sequence comes from uncultured Actinomycetes bacterium, assembly GCA_963826585.1. Lineage (GTDB taxonomy): Bacteria > Actinomycetota > Thermoleophilia > Gaiellales > Gaiellaceae > PALSA-612. The sequence continues at coordinate 78,796 of CAWGXP010000001.1, read as the reverse complement.
GGCTCAACGCGTTCGCGGTCGCGGCGAAGTACTACGAGGATGCGCTCGCGCTCTCGCCTCCCGATGACCCGGATCGGCCGACCTTGCTGTTCGCTTTCGCGCGCGCGCTCACAGTGGCGGCCGACGAGCGACGGATCCCTGCGCTCGAGGCGGCCCGCGACGCGCTTCTCGTCGCGGGTGATCGCGAGCGCGCCGCAGAGTCGGAAGCGTCGCTCGCCGAGATCGCCTGGTACCAGGGCCGCCAGGACGACGTCTTCCGATCACCTGGAAGCGGCGGAGGGGCTCGTCGAGGGTGTCGGACCGTCGCGGGCCGCCGCCCGCGTGCTCGCGACATCGGCGCGATACCAGCAGCTCGCTGGGCGGCGCGAAGAAGGGCTCCAGCTGGCGAATGCGGCTCTGGCGATCGCGACCGAGCTCGGCCTCGACGAGGTGCGCGTGCACGCGATGACCACGATCGGCGGCGCGAGGTTCTTCCTCGGTGACCCAGGCGGCGAGGAGGTACTTCAGGAGGCCCTCGGCATCGCGCTTGCCGCGAACCTACGGATCGCCGGCACCGTGCTGAACAACCTGTCCGTCATGGCATCGATCACCGACACACGACGCTCCATGGCCCTGCTCGTGGAGTCCCAAGACTTCGGAGAGCGCATGGGAGATCGCGAGCAGTTTCGTTTCACGAACGGAAACCTCGTCCACGACATCTGGGCCACGGGTCGCTGGGACGAAGCTCTCACGAGCGCCGGGAGCTTCATCGCCGCATGTGAGAGCGGATCCCCCACGTGCTCGAGTACTTCGTTCGTGAGGTGCGCGGCATGTTGCTCTTCGCCCGTGGAGAGACGGAGGCAGCGCTCGAGGATTTCCGGCGTGCACGCGAGCTCGAAGACAAACGGGGCGAGCAGGGACATCGAGATCCCTATGGGGTATCCGCGTGCGCTTCGATGCTCCTCGGACGGCCAGACGCGGGCCGATGCTTACGCGCAGGAGTTCGCGGCAAGTTTCCGCCCGGTACAGGTCCTGTGCCAGTCACGCCATGCCTGGACCGCTCTCTTCGCGGAAGAGCTCGGGATTGCGCCGCCGCTCCGCGAGTTCGCCGAGGCATCGTTGCCTGGTCGGCTGAGGGACGCCGCTCTCGCTGCGCTCGACGGCGACCTCCGTCGCGCGGCCGACGTGTTCGATGCCGCCGGGCTCCTCCCGTGTGCGGCGCATGCGCGTACGCTTGCGGCAGAGGAGCTGTTCCGGACAGGCGAACGGGCCGAGGGTGAGGCCGAGCTCGTGAAGGCACTCGAGTTCTACCGCTCGGTCGGCGCGACGTTCTTCATCGAACGCTGCGACGCGCTCCTGCACCAGGTGAAGACGGCCTGATGACGACCCGCCGCCGTGAACGCAAGGTCGTCACCGTCCTCTTCTGCGACCTCGTCGGCTTCACATCCCGGGCCGAGGCTCTCGACCCCGAGGACGTCGAGGCGATCCTCCGGCCGTACCACGCGCGTGTGCGGGAGGAGCTAGAGCGGTACGGCGGCACGGTCGAGAAGTTCATCGGCGACGCGGTGATGGCGCTCTTCGGCGCGCCGGTGGCCCACGAGGACGATCCAGAGCGTGCTGTGCGCGCCGCGCTCGCGATCCGGAACTTCGCGACCGAGGAGGGCCTCGAGCTTCGCGTCGGCATCACCACGGGCGAGGCGCTCGTCTCCCTCGATGCGAGCCCGGCCGAAGGGGAAGGGATGGCGTCCGGGGACGTCGTCAACACGGCCGCGCGGCTCCAGAGCGCAGCCCCCGTGAACGGCGTCATCGCGGACGAGACGACGTACCGCGCCACGAGACACGCCGTTGACTATCGCGATACGGAATCGGTCGCGGCCAAGGGCAAGTCCGAGCCGGTCCCGGTCTGGGAGGCCATCGAGGCGCGCGCGCGTTTCGGGACGGAAGTGCTCGACCACGTCGCAGGCGACCTCGTCGGGCGAGATCGTGAGCTCACCGCCCTTGGCGCCGCGTTCGATCGAGTCCGCGAGGAGAGCTCGTCGCAGCTCGTCACCCTCGTCGGCGTTCCAGGGATCGGTAAGAGCCGGCTCCTCTACGAGCTCTCGCGTCTCGTTGATGCGCTCCCCGATCTCACGACGTGGCGCCAGGGGCGCTGTCTTGCCTACGGAGACGGGATCACGTTCTGGGCACTCGGGGAGATCGTCAAGGCGCAGGCGGGCATCGACGAGGCGGACGACGACGCGACCGCGGCGGAGAAGCTGCGCCAGGCGGCGACGGAGATCGTCGACGCCGCCGACGCGGACTGGGTCTATGCCCGCCTTCGACCGCTCGCCGGGCTCGACGACGAGTCGGAGCTGGGCGGGGATCGCGGCGGTGAGGCATTCGCCGCGTGGCGCCGCTTCTTCGAAGAGCTCGCGGCCCAACGCCCGCTCGTCCTCGTCTTCGAGGATCTCCAGTGGGCAGACGACGGGCTGCTCGACTTCGTCGACGAGCTCGTCGAGTGGGTGACAGACCTGCCGCTCCTCGTCGTCTGCACCGCCCGTCCGGAGCTCCTCGCACGCCGGCCGAACTGGGGCGGCGGCAAGCTCAATGCCTCGACCGTCGCGCTCGAGCCCCTGTCCGACACCGACACCGCACGCCTGATGAGCACGCTCCTCGAACGGGCAGTGCTGTCAGCCGAGGTCCAGCAAACCCTGCTCGACCGGGCGGGCGGCAACCCCCTCTATGCGGAGCAATTCGCACAGCTGTACGTCGAGCGAGGCTCTGCCGATGACCTGCCGCTTCCGGAGACGCTCCAGGGGATCATCAGCGCCCGCCTCGACGATCTGCCCGGGGACGAGAAAGCGCTCCTTCATGCAGGCTCCGTCGTCGGGAAGGTCTTCTGGACGGGCGCGATCAACGGGAGTGGAGTCGACGTCAGGCCCGTCGTCCAGGCGCTCGTACGAAAGGGCTTTCTCCGCCGGCAGCGGCGCTCGTCGGTCGCAGGCGAGGTCGAGGTCGCGTTCGCGCACGCCCTTGTGCGCGATGTCGCTTACGGGCAGCTACCCCGAGCCGAGCGTGGGGCGAAGCACCGTTCCGTCGCGGAATGGCTCGAGTCGCTCGGTCGCCAGGAGGACCACGCGGAGATGCTCGCGTACCACTGGCGCTCAGCGCTCGAGCTCGCGAGCGCCTCCGGTAGCGACACGTCGGAGCTCGAGGAACGGACGCGGCTCACGCTCGCAGAGGCGGGAAACCGAGCATTTTCTCTCAACGCGTTCCCCGCAGCGGCGAACATACTACGACGACGCGCTCGCGCTCTGGCCGGCCGACGGCGTCGAGCGGCCCGCGCTCCTCTTCAAGCGTGGCCATGTGCTCCAGCGTCCCAGGGCGACGAGGAGCAGAGAGCGGGCGCTCGGAGCGAGGCACGCGACGCGCTGCTCGCGATCGGCGACGAGCGAGACCGCCGCCGAGGCCGAGGCGTTCCTGTCGCCGCGAAGCGTGGTACCGCGGGCACGGCGATGACGCCCGAGAAACACCCCTCGAGCGCGCAGAGGGAGCTCGTCGCAGGCGCCGGTCCCCACCGTCGCGAAAGCGCGGGTGCTGGGGCCTCTCGGCGAGGCTGCTGATGCTCTCCAGCGAGCAAGGAGCGGGCAATCCAAATGGGAACGGAGGCGCTCCCAGCTGGCCGAGACGCTCGATCTCGACGAGCTGCGAATCCATGCGCTAACGACGGTCGGGACACGCCAAGGCATGGGGCTCGATAGGCAGCGGCAACGCCGAGGCTGGAGCGTAGCGCTCGACGCTCGCCGAAGATGAGGCCTCTCCCCTTGCCGCGGGCGTCTATAACAACCTGGTCGGTCCTCGCCAATCAGAAACGGGGGACAACCATCCCGAGCCGACGAGCTAAACCGTGAAGCGCTCGAGTTTGCGCGGGCGGATGGGCGACCGCGAGATCGTGCGCTTCGCTCGCGCCAACCTGCATCTCTACAACTCCGATGTTCATGGGGTCGCTGGAACGAGACCATCCGTGGAAGCCGACCTCTTCATCGCCGAATGCGAGCTCTCGCCGCACAACATGGAGGAGGCCGCACGAGAAGATCCGGGGCTCCCATCCGGCTTTGCGCGCGGCGAGATCGCCGGAAGGAGCGTTCGCCGACTGGGGAGCGCGCCATCGCGCTCCCGCGCGCGGAGCAAGGTGACCCGACCGAAGCTCCTGCCTTCCGCGCGCCTCTCCAGCGTGCGCGGGGGCCTCGCGCTACTCGGGCGCGACGACGAGGCGCTGAGTCCACTGATCGCCGAGGCGATCGCCATCACGCGCGAGAGCCTGACCGTCGCACAGTTTCTGGGGTTGGATCATGCCGACCGAGTCGCACAGGGAGCTCGGCCTCGCGGAGGAGATCGCCGAGCTCCTTCGCGAGGCGCTTGTCCGCCCCGTGGATGGAAACGGTGCGCTCGCCGGAGGCGACCGGGCGAGTTCACCACGCGCGGCGGAACATCTACGCGAAGATCGGCGCGCCGGCGGTGGAGGCCGCACGTCCGTTTTGGGGCCGCCGAGTCGCTGATCGCGGAAGGTCGCGTCGACGGACGGACTCGTCGAGCTAGAGAAGGCGCTTGCCTTCTTCCGCTCGGTCGGAGCGACGTTCTTCCTCGAGCGCGGTGAGGCGTTGCTCGCCGCCGCTCAGAGCGCGTCGGCGTAGGACAGCGCGAAGCGGTCGGTCATGCCGGCCACGTAGTCGACCGCGTCGTCGAGGCCGTCTCCGCGCGCGATCAGGTGGTCGAACACGCGGCGGATGACCTCGCGCGCGCGCCGGTGCTCGGGCTCGACCTGCGGGCCGAGGTAGACGCGCTCGAACATGAAGGCGCGCAGCGAGAGCATCGCCTCCCCCACCTCGTCCGACTGGCGGATATCGCCGGCCGCCTCCGAGGTCTCGACGAGGTCGTGGACGAGCGTGTCGATCCGCTTCGCGCCCGTCGGCCCGAGCAGGTCGATCTCCTCGCGCGGCAGGTCCGCCTCGGCCAGGATCCCGAAGCGCATCGCGTCGTCGATGTCGTGGTTGATGTAGGCGACGCGGTCGACGATGCGCACGATCTTCCCCTCGAGTGTGGCCGGCTCCCGCTCGCCGGTGTGCGTGAGAATGCCGTCGCAGACCTCGTGCGTGAGGTTGAGCCGCCCGGCGATCAGGAAGGACTGCTCGTTGTGGCGGAACGGGCGCCCGAAGCGTTCGCGGAGCACCTCGTCGAGCGCGTCCTCGCCCGCGTGGCCGAAGGGCGTGTGGCCCATGTCGTGGCCGAGGCCGATCGCCTCGACGAGGTCCTCGTTCAGCCGCAGCGCCCGGGCGACGACGCGGGAGATCGCGGTCGTCTCCAGCGTGTGCGTCATGCGGGTTCGGTAGTGGTCGCCGAGCGGGTCGATGAACACCTGCGTCTTGCCCTTCAGGCGCCGGAATGCCTTCGAGTGGACGATGCGGTCGCGGTCGCGCTGGAAGGGCGTGCGCACCGCGCACTCGGGCTCGGCGCGTCCGCGGCCGCGCGTCTCGTACGAGCGCACGGCGAGCGGCGAGAGCCGTCTGCTCCTCCTGCTCGCGGACGCGCTCGGCGAACGCGTCGGCGACTCTCCCGGCGATCTCGGCCATACCCGCCAGCGTACTCAGGGAATCGGCGGCGCCGAGCACGCGGCCGGGGAAGCCGACGCCGGCGGCGGGGACGCGAGCGCCTTCCAGGCCGCGCTCGTCGTGATCGGGAAGTCGTACAGGCTGTAGCCCACCGTTCCGCAGCGGGCGACGGCGTCCATGAATCCGGCCGCATCGGTCGCGCCCATACGGCTCGCGACGCCGCCGATCACGTGGACGGGCACGTCGGCGCCCGCAGCCGCGCGTAGGAGCGCGACGCTGCGCATGACGTAGCGCGCGCTCAGGAGGCGCCCTTTCACGCGGTACGTGGAGTACGCCATCGGCAGGAACACGTCGAACGACTGCCGCAGCGGCGCGTACGGAAAGCCGGGCCAGTACTTCGGATGGCGCTCCATGCCGACCGCGGACGGCACGATCGCGCCCAGCGGATAGGTGGAGCCGACGGCCGCTCTCAGCGCCGTCGAGAGAGCCGCGAGGCGCGCGTTCCGGAGCGACACTGCGCGCACGTCACTCGCCTCGATGTCGAGCGCGAAGGAGTCGAAGTGCTCACCCGAGCGGTGACGTGAAGTGCACGGCGGCGAGCACGCGCCGCAGGTCGCGGGACGGATAGAGAAGCGTGGGCAGGTACCAGGCGACCACCCTCAGGCCGACCTCGTGGGCCGCGTCCACGAGGGCGCCGAGCTGGCGAGGGCGAACGAGGTCGGTCGGCTGACGCGAGTTGCCCGTCTCGAGGAAGAGCGTTCTTCACGCCGCGCGCGGCGATCGCAGCGACCGTCGACTCCGGCGCGCGCCACTGGGCGCGGTCGTAGACGTCGAGCCAGGTCGCGAGCCCGGTGTACGCGGAGAGGTCGCGCGCACGTGACGCGTCGGCGGTGCCGACGACAAGGCAGACGGCGACGAGCGAGGCGAGGACGGCGACCCGGGCCAGGCGCTAAGTGTGGCAGACGGTGCCGCTCAGCTCTTTCCGCGCAGGCAGAGCGCCGCGAGGTCGACGTAGCCCCAGTCCTGTGGCCGGAAGACCTGGCAGCCGATCCGGCTCGAGAAGACCTGCGCCGGCCCGTTCTGCGTCCCGTACGGCGCAGCGGGCGGCGCTGCACGGAGCATTCCGGACACCAGGCGTCGGTACTCCTCTCCGCGGGCGGCGCCTCCGACGTCGTGGGCGGCGCGCAAACGGGCTGGCCACGGATCGTCGATGCCCGTCGGCAGGGGGTTGGGGTAGCCGTAACCGAGCGGATCCTTCGGGTCGTAGAGGAGGTTGACGAAGTCGGTCGGGTCGACGTAGTCGAGGAGCCAGGTAAACGACACGAGGTCCCAGTCCCTCGACGTGATCGCCTTCGTGAACCGGTCGTCGGTCACCTTCACGCGCACGGCGATCCCGATGGCCGCCAGATTGCTCCGTAGCAGGTTCTCCGTCTCCGGGCAGCGCGGGCACCCGTCGGGCGTCTGACTGAGGAGGACGAGCTCGAGGTGCCGGCCCCGCATCAGCGCGAGCGCGCGCCTCACGTCGGGCGCATCGAGCGGATACACCGCAGAACCACCGGCGCCCGGGATCCCCGGCGGAATCAGGCTCGCGTAGGGGTCCGATGCCGTGAGCGCGGCAAGACGCTTCCGGTCGATCGCAAAGTTGATCGCGCGTCGCACGGTCGGGTCGGCCAGTGCCTTCGAGTTCACGTTGAAGATGAACGACTGGACTGCGCTGAACGGCGGGTTGAAGTAGCGCTGACGCCCGGCCTTCGCGGCCGCGCTCCCTGCGCCGTACTTGCGGGCGAACGCCGAGGTCGGCAAGAGGTCGTCGGGATACGGGGGCTGCTCCGCAAACGCGTAGTCGTCTTTCTCGTTGATGACGCGAAGAGCGGCCGAGCCGGCGTCCACGCCGTTCTCGACGACGAAGGCGTCGAGCCCGTGAGGCCTCGGCCCCGTGTAGTTCGGGTTCTGCTTGACGACCTCGGCGAGGTCGCCGACGTGCGCGGAGATGTAGTAGGGCCCCGCCGAGGGGATCGGCCGGTCGACGCCGTGGGGAAGCGCCGGGGTTCCGAGAGGGACCGCGGAGAAGGCATTCAGCGAGATGCGCGCCGGAAAGTCGGGCGCGGGCTTCGCGAGCGTGAACGAGAGCGTGTCGCCGTTCGCGCGGATGCCGGAGATGTGCGCGGCCTTCTCGGCTCTGTAGGCGTCGAAGCCGACGATGTCCTGGATCATGTTGTAGCCCTGGGCGCCGGGATCGGTGATCTTCGGCGAAACCGCGCGCTCGATCGAGTAGCGCATCACCTCCGCGGTCACCGGCGCGCCGGACGGCGGCGAGAACCGGTAGCCCTTGCGGATGTGGAAGGTGTACGTGCGGCCGCCGTTCGACACCGTCGGGAGATCGGCGATCTCGGCCATCAGCGTCGCGCCCTCGGACTGCTCCTTGTCGGGATAGCGCAGCAGCCGTGCGCCGATCGCCTGCTGGAGCGCCATCTGTGCAGGGTTGCCTGCCAGCGCGGGATCAGTGCTGAAGTACGGATCCCCCTCGGTGACCGCGTGCAGGACGTTCTTCCCGGCGAGCCCCGCGGTCGCGTCCGCGACGCTCTCGGCGACGCGGCACCCACAGGAGCCCCGCCCCGACCGCGATTCCCTGCGGCCGATGCCCGACGTGCACTGTCGTGACCTCGTCCGTCGTCGTGTCGATACGCGACAGGCTGGCGCCCTTGTTGTTGACCACGAACAGGTTCGTGCCGTCGTCCGTGAGCGCGTACGGCAGGTCGCCTGTCGTGATGCTCTTGAGGATATTCCCGCTCCCGTCGACCTTCCACACGGCGCGATCGTTCTCGATCGGAAGCCACGCGTTGCCTCCGACGACGCGGAGGTCCTCGACCCAGCCGCCGTGGAGCTTCGCGGTCGCGGCGACGCCGTACGTGTCGGGGTCGACGCGCCAGACTTGTCCCGTGTCCTGGCTCGCGACCCAGAGCGAGCCGTTCGCGAAGGCGAGCAGTGCTTGGCCGTGGTTCTTGGGGAGGTCGATGATCTTCACGACCTTGTTCGTCGCCGGATCGATCCGGGCGATCCGGAACGGCCACTTGCCGTAGGCCGCCCAGACCGAGCCGGCGCCGAAGACGAGGCTCGTTGGTGATGTCCGGATAGTCGAGGCCCTTCGTCGGCAGCTCGATCCTTCTTCACGATCGTCCCGTACTGCGGGTCGTAGCGGACGACGGTCGCGTGGCTGTAGTCGCCCATCCAGAACGATCCCGCTCCCCACGCCGGCGGCCCCGGGTCGATCAGGAGCGGGAAGCGTGCCGTGACCTTGCGCGTCTTCGGGTCGATCCGCGCAACCGACCCGCTCGCGGCATCGAGCGACCAGATCTGCCCTTGCCGAGTCGCGCCAGAGGCGTCAGGGACGCCCGAGACCCGTCGACCGTCCCGACCGGCTTCGAGCGTCTTCGCGTCGACGCAGACCGATCGTCCCTGCTTCAAGACCGAACGCCTTGGCCGACTCGCCACCCGAGAGCCGCGCCACGGGCACGGCCACCCGACCGCGACCACCGCCGCGAGAGCCGCCACGAGGCAGCCGCCGTCTTCGGCCGTGACCCGCCGAGCCGCTTGCTTCACCGCAGCGGCCGAGCTCCCGCTCTCGGCGCGCGTCTCCGCGGGTGCACCTCGACGACACCGACGGGCTTCTCGAAGCCCTTCAGCCGCTCGACGCGCCGGAAGCCGAACGCCACGCCCTCCGTCGGCCCCGCGACCTCGCGCACGCTGTCCGAGGCGAGCACCTCCCCCGGCTTCGCGAGCGCGCAGAGCCGCGCCGCGCGGTTGAGGGCGCCGCCGCGGAAGCCGTCCTCGACGGGCACGGCCTCGCCGGCGTCGAGCCCGATCCCGACCGGTCGCGGGAGCTCCCTCGCAGCGACCTCCGCCTGCAGCTCGACGCGAAGCGGAGCGCGCGGCGCGCCGAGTCGAAGACGACGAGCGCCTCGTCGCCGCGGAGCTCCTGCAGCGTGCCCGTGTGCTGCGGCGCCAGCTCCTCGACGATCGCGGCGAAGTCCCGCGCGAGCGCGGCGCCGGCCTCGTCGCCGTGCTCCCGCGTGTAGCGACGTGTAGCCGCGGACGTCCGCGAAGACGAACGTGCGCAACGGCCGCCGTCGCCGGCCTGCGGCTGCTCGACGGCCTTCGGCGCGTCGCCCCGCAGCGCCGCCGTCCGTCGGCCGCGACGAGCTCGCCGCCGGTTGCGTAGCGCTGCGTCGCGATCCTTCGCGAGCGCCGTGGCGACCACCGTGTCGAGCGCCGCGCGGCAGCTCGGCGCGCCGCTCGGAGAGCGGCGGCACCGGGTCGTTGACGTGCGCGAGCAGCGCCGCGAGCTCGTTGCCGCGCTGCGAACGGCGGGTCGCCGACGAGGCACTCGTAGAGCACGCAGCCGAGCGCGTAGACGTCGACGCGCCCGTCGACGGGCTTCGCCCTCGATCTGCTCCGGGCGCGAGGTAGTCGACGGTGCCGACGATCGCGCGGCTGCCGGTGAGGCTCGACACCGTCGAGGTGTGCTTGGCGAGGCCGAAGTCGCAGAGGTACGCGTAGTCCGCCTCGCCGCCGCACGAGGATGTTCGCGGGCTTCACGTCGCGGTGGACGAGCCCGCGCGCGTGCGCGACGTCGAGCGCCGGCGACCTGGCCGAGGATCGCGAGCGCGCGCTCCGGATCGAGCCGGCCGAGCGCTTCGAGCAGCGCGCGCGAGGTCGCGCCCCTCGACGTAGCGCATCGCGAGGTAGAGCGAGCCGTCCGCCTCGCCGGCGGCGTAGATCGGGACGATGTGCGGATGCTCGAGCGAGGCGGCGAGCTTCGACTCGCGCAGGAAGCGCTCGCGGAAGCGCTCGTCGCGGTAGAGCTCGGGCGTGAGCACCTTCAGCGCCACGCGCCGCTCGAGCCCGGTGTCCAGGGCGGAGTAGACGGTGCCCATCGAGCCGTGGCCGAGCACGGACTCGATGCGATATCCGGCGACGGCCGCGCCGGTGCTCAGATCGGCCACAGAGGACAAGTCTCCCGGCCGTCCGCCACACCGTCAAGACGGCCGGGCGCGCCCACGTCCCTTCCGTCAGATGATGATCGGGACGGTCCCGCCGTCGGCGCTCCAGGCGGCCCCGGTCACGTAGGCGGCTCGCTCGGAGCAGAGAAAGACGACGACGGCCGCGATCTCCTCCGGCGTCGCGAGGCGTCCGAGCGGCCGGCCGGCGCCGACCTTCTTCAGCACCTCCTCGCGATCGCCTTGCTGGTCGGCGAGGCCGCCCTCGCCGAGCCAGGCGTCGGTCGCGGTCGGCCCGGGCGCGACGGCGTTGCAGCGGATCCCGTCCTTCGCGTACAGGTCGGCGAGCAGGCGCGACAGCGAGAGCACGGCGGCCTTCGTCACCGAGTAGTGCGGCATGCCGGTCGACGGCCGCTTGCCCGCGGTCGACGACACGTTCACGATCGCCGCGCCGCCGGCCGCGCGCAGGTGCGGCAGGGCGGCGCGTGATCGCGCGCACGTAGCTCATCACGTTCAGCTGCCAGTACGCGTCCCACTCCTCGTCGGGGACGTCCTCGAACCTGGCCTGGCGGGCGATCCCGACGTTGTTGACGAGGACCTGCAGTCCGCCCAGAGCTTCCACCGCCTCGCCGACGACCCGCTCCGGCTCGCCCGCCGCGAGAGGTCCACCTGGACGTGCACCGCCTCGCCGACCCCGGGCGCGTCGCTCCGCCCGCAGGTCGACGACCCGCGCGCCTTCGGCCGCCAGCAGACGCGCCATCTCGAGGCCGATCCCGTTCGTGGAGCCGGTGACGAGGCACAGGCGGTCGCGAAGGCCGAGATCCATGCGGGCGCTAGCGTACAGCGCTGTGACCACGCTCCTCCTCGCGCGGCACGGCGAGACCGACTGGAACCGCGAACGGCGCTTCCAGGGACATGCCGACCCGCCGCTGAACGCCACCGGCCGCGAGCAGGCGGGCGCGCTCGCGCGAGCGGCTCGCCGGAGACGCCGATCGCCGCGATCTACTCGAGCGACCTCAGCCGGGCGAGCGAGACGGCGGAGATCGTCGCCCGCGCCAGCCGGGCTCCCCCTGGACGCGCGACGCCCGGCTGCGCGAGATCGACGTCGGCTCGTGGCAGGGCTGACGCTCGCGGAGATCGACGAGCGCTTCCCGGGCATGGAGCATCACGACGGACGAGCCGCACGAGACTTCGACGCGCGCGTCGTCGCGACGCTGACCGAGATCGCGTCTCGCACGCCGGCGAGCGGGTCTCGTCGTCACGCACGGCGGCGTCGTCCGCTCGCTCCAGGACGCGCGACTGCTCGGCGAGGCGCTGCCCGTCCTCGAGAACGGCGGCGTACGTCGTCCGCTACGCCGTCGAGACGGTTCGCCCAGGAGTAGACTCAGCTCCGGTGGACGACTACACGAGCAAGTACAAGGGCGAGCAGGTCGAGGTCGCGCTCTTCGGCGGCGACTACCAGGAAGGCGTGCTCACCGCATACTGCTCGATCGACGACGTCGCCCACGTCGAGCTCAACGGACACATCCTGATCCCGCTCCAGAACGTCGCCTCGCTGCACTGCTCGAGCCGCTGCGACGCCCCCGAGCCCGACTGGCCGCCGCGTGGGCTCGCCGAGGAGGAGACCGACGAGGAGAGCTAGGTGCCCCGACCAGTGATGCTGCCGCTCGGTGGAACGTCGTCGAAGGCCTGGGGCGCTCTCTCGCAAGTCCCGCTTGGCGCAGCGCTCGCGTTATCTCGGTCGTAGCGCATGATCGGCCGGCTATCGGCTCGCAGGAGTCTTCGGGCTTGCTGCGGCTCTCTGCTCGGGATCAGCACCTACTGGATGGCCGATCGCGGTCGTCCTGCGGCATGCTCGGAGCGCGCCCGCTGCGCGACCGCGCGGAGAGCCCGCCTGTGCACACTGACGGTCGGAGGCGGCTCGCCACACGCGCGGGCGTCGTGAAGACCGAACGGCTGTATGTGATCGAGCACGGCCCGCCGCTCGCCTTCGTCTCGGTCGCACGGCTGAGCTCGTCGACCCTCGCGATCACGGAGGCACTCGCCCTGCCTGCCCGTCCCGGCCGAGATCGAGGCTGTGATCGCGCACGAGGTCGCGCACGTCCGCAACCGCGACATCGTCGTGCAGACCCGCCGTCGTGATGATCTCCGCGGCGCTCATCGACGTGAGCCGGATTGGCGGCTGGCTCGAGCGCGTCCTCCTCTACGTCCTCGGGCCGGTCGCGGCGGCGCTTCAACACATCCTTCTCTCGGCGAAGCGCGAGTTCGATGCAGACCGTCTCGCGGCGAGATCTGCGACACGCCGCACGGCCTCGCCGACGCGCTGCTTCGCCTCGATCAGGCTGCAGAGCTCGTGGAGTTCCGTGCCAGCCCCGCTGCTGAGCCGCTGTTCACGATCAACCCGTTCGAGGAGAGCGGGCTCGCGACGATGTTCGCACGCACCCGCCGGTCGGCGAGCGCGTGCGCCGGCTACGGGACGCTCGACCCGGAGACACAAACGGGGACACCTTGAAAGATGTCCCCGGAAACGAGCGAAGGGGACACCCGAAGAAGCCCCTTCCTTCTACGTTAGATTCGGCGGCGACCTACTCTCCCGGGGGCTTTCGCCCCGAGTACCATCGGCGCTGGCGGGCTTAACTGCTCTGTTCGGAATGGGAAGAGGTGTATCCCCGCCGCTATGACCACCGGAAACTTGTCAGGCATCGGTTCCTGACTTCGAGTCTGGCACCGATTCCGTTTCTCAAAGGCGCACACGAGCGCGCACCCTCAAAACTCCATAGCGACTCATCGGTGTTCAAAATCAAGACCTCGGGCAATTAGTACGGGTCCGCTGAACGCGTTGCCGCGCTTACACGTCCCGCCTATCGACGTGGTCGTCTACCACGGCCCTTACTCCCTCTAGGGGATGGGGAGCCTCATCTCGGAGGTGGGCTTCCCGCTTAGATGCTTTCAGCGGTTATCCCAACCAGACGTGGCTAATCAGCGGCGCCGTTGGCACGACGACTGATACACCAGAGGTCTGTTCATCTCGGTCCTCTCGTACTAGAGACGACCCTCCTCAAGCTCCCAACGCCCATGGCGGATAGGGACCGAACTGTCTCACGACGTTCTGAACCCAGCTCGCGTGCCTCTTTAATGGACGAACAGTCCAACCCTTGGGACCTGCTACAGCCCCAGGATGAGACGAGCCGACATCGAGGTGCCAAACCGCGCCGTCGCTGTGGACGCTTGG
>CAWGXP010000001.1:0-60000 GCA_963826585.1 uncultured Actinomycetes bacterium | reverse complement strand
CGATACCACTGGTCGAGGGCGGAGTCGGGAAGCGCATTGCCTTTCCGAACTGCTCCTCCGGTGGCTCGGCGAGCCCGATGTAGTTCCCCTCGACCGGCTCATCAGCTGGTCGTCCCAGGAGACGAGCAGCTCGACGGTGAGTGCCACCTGCGGGTCCTGCCCGTACGCCTGCTGCACTTCGCGCCCCATGAGGAGGTTGTAGAGCTGGTCTGTGCCGCCGAGCTCGACGTCGGCCTCGACCGCCACGGAGTCGTAGCCCTGCATGATGGGGTAGAGAAGCTCCGAGATCGAGATCGGCTGCTGGGCGGCAAAGCGTTTGGCGAAGTCATCGCGCTCGAGCAGCTGGGCCACCGTCGCCGTTCGTGTTAGGCGGACGATCTCGGCGTAGTCCAGCTCACCGAGCCACTCACTGTTGAACCGCAGCTCGGTTCGCTCCGGGTCGATGATCGCCGCTGCCGGTTCGAAGAAGCTGGGCGTTGCGGTCGATCTCGTCGGCGGAGAGGATCGGCCGCTTCGCTGATCGGCCGGACGGGTCTCCGATCCGCGTCGTGTAGTCCCCGACGATGAGCACGCCGACGTGCCCCTCGCGCTGAAACGCCGCCATTCGCTGGAGTGGCACGCCGTGGCCGAGCGTGACGTCGGCGGTCGTGACGTCGATCCCGAGCTTCACACGCAGCGGCTTGCCGCGCGCCAGCTTCGCCTCGAGGGCGCCCGCGGGCTCGACGTGGACAGCGTTCCGGGTGAGGTCTGCGACTCCCATCGGCGCGCCAACGTTACAATCCGGCGGCTCTCGTGCGGCAGAACGGTTCTCAAGGGGAGAGACACCGCCGACGGAGGATCCGCAAGCTACGCCTGCTCGCGCTCCTCGTCGTGCTCGGTCTCGTAGGTAGCGCGTCATTCGCGTACGGCCTCGTGACCGCTCTTGCCAGCGAGATCCCGAAGCTCGATCCGGCGCGCTACCACCCCGACAAGAACAGCTACGTCTACACGTCCGATGGCCGCGTGCTGGCCGTGCTCCGCGGTGACGAGGCGCGCATCGTCGTCAAGTCGGACCAGATCTCCGACCTGATGAAGCAGGCGATCGTCGCAGTCGAGGACCGGCGGTTCTTCGAGCACCGAGGCGTCGACGTGCGAGGCATCGTGCGGGCCGTCTGGCAGGACGTGCGAAACCGCGCCGTCGTCGAGGGCGGCTCGACGATCACGCAACAGTTCGTCAAGAACGCATACGTGCACTCGAGCCGGACCGTGGAGCGGAAGCTGAAGGAGGCCGCGCTCGCGTGGCAGCTCGAGCAGCGCTGGCCGAAGGACCGGATCCTCACCGCCTACCTCAACACGATCTACTTCGGTAACGGCGCGTACGGCATCGAGCAGGCGTCCCGCGTCTACTTCCAGCACTCGGCCGACCGGCTGACTCTTGCAGAGTCGGCGCTGCTCGCGGGCATTCCCGCCGACCCGACGCTCTACGATCCGGCCGCCAACCCGCAGCAGGCACGAGCACGGCGAAAGGTCGTCCTCCGCGACATGCTCCAGCAGGGGGCGATCACGTGGGGCGAGTTCAAGCGCGCGAACGCGAAGCCGCTGCCCGATCCCGCGACGATCCACCTGCCGGGCATCCAGGGCCCGGCGCCGTACTTCACGAACTACGTCAAGCAGCAGCTGATCGACACGTACGGCACGGCACGCGTGTTCGGCGGCGGCCTCCGCGTACGAACCTCGATCGACCTCGACCTGCAGGACATGGCACGCGAGGCGATCGCGAAGTGGCTCCCCGATCCCAACGGGCCGGCCGCGGCTCTCGTAGCGATCGACCCGCGTGACGGCCGGGTGCTCGCGATGTCGGGCGGACGGAACTACAGCGCAAGCCAGTTCAACCTCGCCGTTCAGGGCGAGCGCCAGCCGGGGTCGTCGTTCAAGCCCGTGGCGCTCGCGGCTGCGCTCAACCAGGGCATCTCCCCCACGACGACGTTCGTCTCGGGCCCGGTCACGATCTCGCTCGGAGACCGCGACTGGCACGTAGAGAACTACGAGGGCTCGAACCTCGGCACGATCGACCTCGAGACGGCGACAACGTACTCCGACAACACCGTCTACGCGCAGCTGACGGACATTGTGCGCCCCCAGGCAGTCGCGGGAATGGCGCGCAAGCTCGGGATCACCAGCAAGCTCAAGGGCTACTTCTCGCTCACGCTCGGCGGAGAGGCCGTCAACCCGCTCGAGATGGCCCGCGCGTACGCCTCGCTTGCGAACAGTGGCCAGAGAATCGACGGCAGCCTGATGGGGAACCAGCCGCGCGCGGTGCTCTCGATCGGGAAGAAGGCGAACGCGCCGGTCGAAAAACGTGCGCTCGGCGACAACGAGGCCGCGATCGAGACCCGCCTGCTCCAGGGGGTGGTCGAGAGCGGCACCGGACGCCGCGCCCAGCTTTCCGACGGACGGCCGGTCGCCGGCAAGACCGGCACGACGGAGAACTATGGCGACGCGTGGTTCGTCGGCTACACGCCGCAGCTTGCCGTCGCCGTCTGGGTCGGCTACCCGAACAACCTGCGGCCGATGCTCACCGACTACCACGGCGATCCCGTCGCCGGCGGGACGTTCCCTGCGCTCATCTTCAAGGCCTTCATGGAGAAGGCGCTGCCGCAGATGGGCGCGCAGCCCGAGTCGTTCACACCGCCGTCCTATCCGTACGCGTCGCCGCGGCGAATCGTCTTCCGCGACGGGCGCTGGCGGCTCGACAACGGCTACTGCAAGAGCACGCGCGTCATCCTCTACTTCTCGGGCGAAGGCCCCGACACGACCGCGAACTGCAAGCCGAACGAGGTCGAGGTTCCGGACGTGATCGGCATGACCTACGACGAGGCGAAGGCGCGACTCGCACTCCAGCCGCTGGACGCCGCTCCGATCTACAAGCCCGCCCGGCCGGGCCAGCGTGTGGGCCTCGTCGTCGGCGAGCTCCCAGGCATCCGTGCGCGGCTCTCGTCATACGACACCGTGCGCCTCGTCGTCACCAAAGCGACGCACGGCGTCGTGCCGAACGTGGTCGGCAAGCCGGTCGCCAGGGCTCGTGATCGGCTAGTCAAGCGCGGGCTCGAGCCCGTCGTACGCGAACGCGCCGCGAAGGGCAAGCCCGGCCGCGTCCTCGTACAGCAGCCCGTGGCCGGCGTGGCCGCCGAGCGGCGGATGCGGGTCAGGCTCGTCGTCTCGAAGGCGAAGCCGCACGCGAAGCCCGTACTAGGCGCCAAGGCGAAGGCGCCGGGCGGCTGAGGAACCGCGAGCCAGCCGCGACGAACCGCCACGGCCGGTCCTCCGCTCGCGTCAGCCCGATCCGCGGAACCGCGAGGATCTCCGGCGCTTCAAGGGGTGCGTAGATCGCGAAGGGCGAGCGGTCGAGCCTCGCCCCGTCGAGCTCCTTCGTGACCCCGAGCGCCTGACAGAGACGACCGGGACCGGCGCACAAGAGGCGCACGTTCTCGAGCCCGCGCCGCGCCTCCATCTCCCGGATCCCGCTGACAGGCTCGAGCGCCCGGATCAGCGCCGCCTGCGGAGAGCCGTCCCCTGCGCAGACGACGTTCAGGCACCAGTGCACGCCGTACGAGCGGTACACGTACGCGTGGCCCGGCGGGCCGAACATCGACGCGTTGCTCGGCGTCTGCCCGCGATAGCCGTGGCTCGCCGGATCGTCGGGGCCGTATGCCTCGATCTCGACGATCACGCCGCCCACTCCGTCCACGAGCAGCGTGGCGCCAACGAGCTCCGGCGCGACCTCGTGCACCGAGCGCGCAAAGAACTGTCGGGTGAGCTTCGTGCCTACCGCTTTTCGCCAGCCGGAGGAGCGTCGCGACCGTCGGCCTTGCCCGGCGCCTGGACACCCGACACCGGTGGATTGGCGACGATGACCTTCGGCAGCTCCGGGACTGCACGGTCGTCATACATGTGGTCGGGCGCCACTCGCGGACGCGGAGAACTGCCCGCGACTGTGTGCCGACCTAGAGCGGCTAGGAGGTCCGCGGGCGGCTCGGTGGTGAGCGTAGAGAGCCCCGGCCCAAGCGCCTCCCGTAGCCCCTGTCGTGATCTGGCGGAAGGGCGACAGAGCAGACCTCCGCCCAGCTCGCCATCAGCGCTCCACGGCATAGAGGCGCCACTCGCCCGGGATGCCTTTGAGCTCGTGGGCGCCGCGATCCTCGAAGGCGAGGCCGGAGCCTGCGACCAGGTCCTTGACTGTGCTCGAGACGAGCACCTCCCCGGGCTGTGCATAGGAGGCAACCCGTGCCCCGGTGTGCACGGCGATGCCGGCGACCTTGTCGTCCATGAGCTCGCACTCGCCCGTGTGCAGGCCGGCACGCACTTCGAGACCCAGTTCCGGCATCGATCCAACGATGGCACAGGCACACCGGATCGCCCGTGCCGGCCCGTCGAAGCTGGCGAAGAACCCATCACCGGCGGCGTCCATCTCCCGTCCGCGGAAGCGCGCAAGTTGGCGCCGGACAACCGTGTGGTGGTTCCCGAGCAGCTCACGCCACGCGCGATCGCCGAGCGAGGCAGCATGCTCACTCGAGCCGACGATGTCAGTGAACAGGACCGTCGAGAGGACGCGCTCCGGTTCGGGCTCCTCCCATCCCCCACTCTCCCAGACCCCGGTCAAGAACCGCTCGATCTCTCCGACGATCGCCTCGCTGTCTCCGACCCACGGAAGGTGATCTTCGCCAGGAAGCTCGACGTAGACGGCGCCGGGGATCTGGTCTGCCGCAAACAGCGCGTTCCTGACGTCGCAGTTACGGTCGCCGACGCGGTGAACGATCAGCGTCGGTACATGGATCGTGGGCAGGATCGGACGAGCGTCGGTCTCCAAATTCATCTTCGCGAGCGTGACGGCCGCCGCCGGACTCGCGCCGAGTCGCAACCGGGTTGCGTACCAGCGGCGGAAGTCCTCGTCATCCGCTTTGGACGGCGCGTCCTCGCGAAGAAGCTCGTCACAGTACTCGGGCGTTCCCCAACGTCTCCCCCTCTCTTCGAGCTTCTGGTCGAGAAACACTTGCCGGTACGTCTCGCGCCTCTCAGGTCCCAAGAAGGTCCCGTAGAGAACGAGTGCCGGCGTCCGCTCCGGATACGTAGCCGCGAACAATGCAGCCATTGCCGCGCCCTCCGAGTAGCCAAGGACGGCGGCCCGTTCCGAGCCGACGGCATCCATGATCGCTCGAACGTCGTCCATCCTCGTCTCGAGATCCGGGACGCCACTGACCCGATCGGAAACCCCGGTTCCGCGCTTGTCGAAAATGATCAGGCGGCAAAACGACGCCAGCCGACGGTAGAAGCGCTCGAGCGTCGGCTCTTCCCAGCCGTACTCGACATTCGAGACAGAGCCCGGCGCGAAGACGAGATCGAACGGCCCATCCCCCAAGACCTGATAGGCGATCGAAACGTCGCCGCTCTTCGCATAGCGCGTCTCCAGCTGCACCGGCACAGTGTCGCGCGTCATCCGGATCGGCGCTAGTCGAGGCCGCCAGGCATCTCAGCCGTTCGCTTCTTCTGACGCCCGGAAACCCGGCGCGTCGCGAATGCGGGAAGCGCGACAGCACGCGACTCCGACGCGCTCGCGGACTCGATCGAGCAAACTCGTTCGTAACCAGTCGGGGAAGGGGCTCAGAACAGCTTGTTCGCGGCGCCGGGCTTCGCGCTCGCCTCGAGCAGCTTGCGCGCGCGGCGGCCGAGATCGGTGAGGTCGACCTTGCCGGTCTCGGACTGCTCGGCGATCAGCTCGGCGAGCTCGAGCGACTGATCGATCAGCGGCGACGCCGCGGACACGTCGTGCCCCATGTCATGAAGGATCGTGCGCTCGGTGCGGGAGGCGATGATCGGCTCGGGGATGCCTTCGATCCAGACACGCGTGCGGCGGCCGCTTCCCCGCTCCTCCGCGTCGAGCGGCTCGAGCGAGTAGATCTTGTCGGCGCGGGCGTACTTCCCGAAGCCGAGGAAGATCATCCGCGTGCCGTCTGCCACGCCCCGATTATCCCACTAGGAGGGCTTGGCGGAACAGTGCTCGTCGCCGGGGCGCGATGGACGCTGCGATCGCAAGGACGCACGGAGTCCCAATAGTGGAGAACTATTGGGACGACCGAGGACGATGCGAGCGCAGTGTCGAGCGCGATTCCGGCGGCACAGCCACTGTTTCGCCGAGCCGTCCTCACTCGAAGAACGTGTCCTCGTGGCGATACGGCGGAGCGCACGTGCAGAGCAGGCGCAGCAGGCCGCCGCCCGTGTTCGTGAGCGTGTGCCACGTGCCGGGCGGAATCGGGATCGCGTCGCCGGCGGCGACGTCGCCCGAGTCGCCGTCGAGCTCGAGCACTCCGCCCCCCTCGAGGATGAAGTACACCTCCTCGCTCTCTCGGTGGTAGTGGCGGTCCGTCGCCTGGCCGGGCTCGAGCGTCGCCTCGGCGACACTGTGCCTGGTGGTGCCGCCGGTCGGGATGCCGCAGAGCTCGCGGATCAGGCTCCCGTCCTTCGTGACGAACGGCTCCGTCGCACCGAGCGAGCGGACGTCGATCAAAGCGACTGCGCGAGCGCCTCGATCACACGCTCCTGCGCCTCGGCCTCGATGCCCGAGTGGAACGGGATCGAGACGAGCCGGCGGCTCGCCTCCTCGGAGACCGGGCACATCCCCTCGCGGAAGCCGAACCGCTCGCGCATGTACGACTGGAGGTGGATGGAAGGCAAGTACCGGCTCGTCTGGATGCCGACGCGCTCTAGCTCGGCGATCACGTGCTCGCGGTCGATCTCCGGCGCAAGCCGGACGGGATAGACGAACCACGAGCGCGTGTGATCCTCGTCGTCGGGGAGCAATGGATCTGCGCCCGGCACGTCCTCGAGCAGTTCCGCGTAGCGTGCGGCGGCCGCGGAGCGGAGCGAGAGGAGGAGGTCGAGCTTCTCGAGCTGCGCGACGCCGAGCGCCGCTGCGACGTCCGACAGCCGGTAGTTGTAACCGAGCCGCGCGTGCTCGAGCCAGCCGCCGGAGTCGGCACGGCCTTGGTTGGCAAGGCTCTCGAGCAGCCTGTGCTCCTCGGCCGACCCGGTGACGACGACCCCTCCCTCGCCCGTCGTCATCTGCTTGTTGGGGTAGAAGGCAAAGACGGCGAGATGGCCGTGCGAGCCGATCGGTCGGCCCTTGTACGTCGCGCCGAGCGCCTCGCACGAGTCCTCGATCAGCACCAGCCCGTTGCGCTCGCAGATCTCGCTCAGAGGGTCGAGCTCGCACGGGTAGCCGAAGATGTCGACGGCGACGACCGCGCGGGTGCGCTCGGTGATCGCGGCCTCGACGGCCTCGGGGTCGAGATTGAGCGTCGCCGCGTCGATGTCAGCGAACACCGGCGTCGCGCCTTCGTAGATCGCACAGTTCGCAGACGCCACGAACGAGAAGGGTGACGTGATCACCTCGTCGCCCGGTCCGACGCCTGCCAAGTGGACGGCGAGGTGCAGGCCGGCCGTACCGCTCGACACGGCTGTCGCGTGCAACGCGTCGACGCGCTCGGCGAACAACACTTCGAAGCGGTCGACCATCGGCCCGAGCGACAGGCGGCCGGAGCGGAGAACCTCGAGCACGAGCTCCTCCTCGCGGCCGTCGAAGTACGGCGCGGACAGCCCGAGCGGGGCCGACGCCGCGGCCTTCTGCGTCATGCCTGGGCTGGCGTGTGCGCGAGGAAGTCCAGCCAATCGGTCCACTGCGGCTTGCGGCCGCGGACCGTGTCCCAGTAGGTCTGCTGGATCTCCTTCGTGATCGGGCCGGGGTCGCCGATCACATGGTCGTCGACCGAGCGGATCGGTGTGACCTCAGCGGCCGTGCCGCACATGAACACCTCGTCTGCGATGTAGAGGTCGGCGCGGATCAGCTGCTTCTCGTTGACCGTGTAGCCGAGCGACCTGGCGACCTCGATGATCGTCTCGCGCGTGATGCCTGGCAGGATCGACGCCGAGAGGTCGGGTGTCGACAGCACGCCGTCCTTGACGATGAAGATGTTCTCGCCGGAGCCGTCGGCGATGTAGCCGTCGTGCGTGAGGAGGATCGCCTCGTCGTACCCCGCGCGCTGCGCCTCGTGGACGGCAAGCATCGAGTTGAGGTAGACGCCGGTCGCCTTGGCCGTGTGCGGGATCGTGTTCGGGCCGATCCGTTTCCAGGACGAGATCATCGCCCGGATGCCGTCGCGCTGGCCATCCTCGCCGAGGTACGGCGCCCACGGGAAGCAGATCACCGCTACGTCGACGGAGTTCCCGCGTGTGTGCACGCCGAGCTCGCCGTAGCCGTAGAACGCGATCGGCCGGAGGTACGACTCCTCGAGCCCGCAGCCCGCGAGCACGTCGTGGCACGCGTCCCGTAGCTCTTCGACGGAGTACGGCATCTCCATGTAGAGCATCTGCGCCGACTGCTCCAACCTCCTGAGGTGGTCACGGAGACGAAACACGGCGGGGCCTCGCTCGGTGGCGTAGCACCGTATGCCCTCGAATACGCCCGTGCCGTAGTGGAGACCGTGGCTCGCGACGTGGACGCGGGCATCGGCCCAGTCCACGAGCTCGCCGTTCATCCAGATCTTCTCGGTCTCCTGCACGGCGACCAAATATTAGTCGTCGGCAACGATGTCCCGCGGGACGGCTCGGGCAAGGCGAACGAGCTCTCCCGGAGCCAGCCCTGCCATGTGGCGCGTCGAGCCCGCGCCGACCCAGACCCTCTCCGCACCAAGCAGCGTCCGCTCGAGGAGGACGTGCGCCGAAGCCGGTGCGGGAAACGGGCAGACGGCGCCCGGATCGAACCCGGTGACCTCTCGCACGCGCTCGGGAGCGACGATCGTGACCTGTGCGACGCCGAGCGCCGTGGCGATCTTGCCGGAGGCGGCGCGACGATCTCCGGGCACGAGCGCGAGCACCGGCGTGCCGACGGTCTCGAACACGAGCGTCTTCACGATCCGGCTGAGATCGACCCCGACCGCGCGCGCCGCATCGGCAGCGGTGGGCGTGCCGGCGGCGAACTCCTCGAGCCGTGCTTCGGCGCCCGCCGCGTTGAGGAACGCGCGCACGCGCTCGACCTCCTCGGGAAGCCGGTCCGTCACGTCGTCGAGAGGCGAATGAAACGGGCGTCGTCGAAGCCCTCGTCGAGAAAGCGTGCGACGAGATCAGGCGGCGCCGGCGTGTCGATCGAGAGCGCCATCAGCGCCTTGCCACCCTGGTTCGTGCGCGAGACGGCCATGTTCGCGATGTTGACTCCCGCCTCCCCGAACAGCGTCCCGACCTTGCCGATCACGCCCGGCCTGTCGTCGTAGCGGAAGAACACCATCAGCGGCGCGAGCTCGATCTCGATCTGGTAGCCGAGCGCGCCGACGAGCCAGTGGCGATCGTCCACGCCGATGGTCGTCGCCGAGACCCGTATCTCCTCACCGTCCATGCACACGGCTACCGAGAGCAAGCTCGTGTAGTCGCGCGACGAGCGCTGCGTCTCCTCCTCGACCCGGATGCCGCGCTCGGCAGCGACGAGCGGCGCGTTGACGTAGTTGACCGGGTGCTCCGTCCTCCCCTCGAAGGCGCCGTTGAGCGCCGCCGCCGTCAGCAGCCGCGTGTCGTGGTCGGCAAGACGGCCGTGGTATGCGAGCACCAAGCGCTCGGCGCCGCCGTCCGCGAGCTCCATCGCCAGCCGGCCGAGCTTCGCCGCCAGCGGCACGAAGGGACCGAGCACCTCGAGCTCCTCCGGACGGACGACGGGGCTGTTGACGGCGTTCGTGACTACTCCGCCGTCGAGCGCCGCCGCCACCTGCTCGGCCACGATCACGCCGGCGCGATCCTGCGCCTCCTCCGTCGACGCCGCGAGATGCGGCGTAACGACCACGTTGTCGAGCTTGAGGAGTGGACCGTCGTAGGGCTCGGTCGCGAACACGTCGAGCGCGGCGGCGGCCACCTTCCCGGACTCGAGCGCTGCCAGCAACGCGTCCTCGTCGATCAGCTCTCCCCGCGCTGCGTTGATCAACCGCACGCCGTCCTTCATCGACGCGAGGGCGGCCGCGTCGATCGTCCCTCTCGTCTCGTCCGCGAGGGGGAGGTGGAGCGAGACGAAGTCGGCGTCGGCGAGGGCCGTCTCCCGGCTGTCCGCCGCCTCGACGCCGAGCTCGCGGAAACGATCCGCCGCTACGAACGGGTCGTAGCCGACGACGCGCATCCCGAGGTCGAGCGCGTGCCGGCCCAGCTGCTGGCCGACACGCCCGAAGCCGAGAATGCACAGCGTCTTGCCGTACAGCTCGTGCCCCGCGTAGGCGGCTCGCTCCCAACGGCCCGCCTTCAAGGCCATGTGGGCCTGCGGGATGTTGCGGGAGAGGGCGAGCAGCAACCCGAGCGCGTGCTCCGCGGCGGAGATGATCGTCGACTCGGGCGCGTTCGCGACGACGATCCCCTGGCGTGTCGCCGCCTCGACGTCGATGTTGTCGACGCCGACCCCCGCGCGCCCGATCACACGAAGCCGCTGCGCGCGGCCGAGGACGTCGGCGTCGAGCCGCGTCCCCGAGCGGATGACTATCGCCTCGTATTGGCCGATGATCTCCGCGAGGTTCGAGTCTGCGTCCTCGTCGACGTCGAACCGGGCACGGAGCAGCTCGATGCCTGCGGCGGCGATCGGTTCGCGGACGAGGACGCGCGGTCGGTCGCTCAAGCGGCCACCGTCTCGAACGCCTCGAGCGCGCGAGACGCGGCCGCGCCGCGGACGACGTCGGCGCCGAGCTCGCCGAGCCCGAGCTCGACCGCCGAGAGCGCTGTGACGAGGTCGAAGACGTCGTAGTAGCCGATGTGGCCGATTCTGAACACCGTCGACTTCAACGGACCGTGGCCGCCGGCCAGCTGTACGCCCGTCCGCTCCCGCAGCAGCGCTACGAGCTCGGCCGCGTCCACTCCGGCAGGCGTCTTGCCCGCCGTCACGACGGCGGAGGAGTCGTCGTCCGGGGAGAACAGCTCTAGCCCCATAGCTTTCAACCCGGCACGGCACGCACGCCCGAGACGGACGTGGCGGTCGAATGCCGCGTCGAGCCCTTCGTCGAGCAGCAGCCCCAGCGCGACGTTCAACGCGCGCACGAGCGAGACAGCGGGCGTAAACGGCGCGTCCAGCACGTCCTGCGCCTTGCGCGTCCGCTCCCAGTCGAAGTAGTAGCGCGGCGAGGACGAGCGACCCTCAGAGTTCCAGACGGCATCGGAGACGGCCGCGATCGCGAGCCCGGGCGGCGTCATCAGCGCCTTCTGCGAGCCGGAGCAGACGACGTCTATGCCCCAGGCATCCATCTCGAGCGGTACCGCGCCGAGGCTGGAGACGGCGTCCACGACCACGTGCGCGCCGGACGGACGCGTCGCATCCGCGAACGCGTGCAGGTCGGAGACGACACCCGTCGAGGTCTCGGAGTGCGTCAGGAAGACAGCACGTACGCCGTCCGTGTCAGCGAGCAGCGCCCCGAGATCGGCGGCCACCGGCACCTCACCCCAGGAATAGCGAAGCGGCACCACGTCGCAGCCGTACCGCTCGGCGATCTCCACCCACCGCTCGCCGAAGGCGCCTGCCGAGACGACGACGACGCGTGTCCCGGGGCTGCAGAGGTTCGCGACTGCCGATTCCATCGCTCCGGTCCCGGAGGCGGTGAACAGGAGCGCGTCCGACGACGTCCGGCAGATCTCCTTCAGCCTCGCGATGCACTCCGCGTAGATCGGCCGGAAGTCGGCGCCGCGGTGATGGACGATCGGCTCCGCGAGCGCCGCCAGGACCTCGGGAGGGACGGGCGTCGGCCCCGGCGTGAAGAGATAGCGCTTCGCGGGCACCGCGCTGAGCGTAGCTCAGGCGATCAACAGGACCGCTGAAGAAACACGTTCCCACCGAACGGAGCCGCGCCGCTCGCGAAACCCAGCTTCAGGGAGTACGAGCCGTTCGGGAGATTGGCGCCAAGGAGCAAGAGGTTCTTGCCTACTTTCATCGAGGCATTGATGTTCGTGCTCACCGGGCCGAAGAAGCCTCCGGTCGCCTTCGTCGCCGGTCCTGCGTAGGTCACGACGAGAAAGAGGTTGTTGTCGGACCCACACCCGACACCGCCGCTGATCGAAGAGCCGTCGGGATACACCGTCGCGCCCGCAGGCACGCTCTTCGCGCCCGCTGGGGCGAACACGTACCCGTCGAGCGTCGCGCTTGCTTTCACGGGAGGTGGAGCCGGTTTCCCCGCGCTCTTGCACGCCGTCGAGAGTGCACGCGGCGATCCCCTCGACAGCGAGTTCACCGCCATCCAGGCCTCGAATGAGACGGAGGTCGCGGTCGGCTTTGGCACCTTTGGGCTGACGAGGAGAAAGCGCCCTCCGGCGCGGAGCGTCGCCCCTCTTCCCGCGCCTCCCACGGTGGTGAACGTCCCGATCGCGATCGCAGTCGGGAACTCGGGAACCGTCTTGCCTTTGAGCGAAAGGCAGAGCGCGTCGGCGCGGTTCTGCCCCTTGAAGAGGACGAGCAGCGACCCGCTGAGGACGTTCGTCCCCTCAAGCTGCCAGGTTCCGGCAGTCGCGCCGCTCTTGAATGGCGCGAGGAGGGAGCTCCGCTTGCCCTTGGCTCTGACGACGTGCGAGCTCCCCGTGAAGTACCCGGGTGGATCGGTTACTCGCTCCTTGAGATAGACGCTCGTCCACACGCCGTTGACGTAGCCCGCGTACTTCTTCGTGTAGTGGTCCTGCCAGTAATCCTCGAGCACATCGGTCGGCTCGGCCTTGCCGGTGTAGGTGACCATCACGTCTGGCCTCACGAGACCGCGGCAGCCCGTCCCCACGAGCGCAAACGCAAGCACAAGCCCGGCTCCGCCGATAGCCATCAGGCAGGAAACCCGCGCAAGCATCCGCACGAGCGGCATCCTTTCAGAGGCGTCCTCCGGACGCTAGGGTTGAAAGCTCAATCCGCGGGGAGGTAAGAAGGCATGGAGAACGGAGCATCGGTCGTCGCGGCACACGACGTGGCGCGGCGCTACGGCGAGGGAGATACCTGCGTTCATGCCCTTCGCGGCGTGTCGCTCGACGTCGATCGCGGCAAGCTGACCGCCGTCATGGGGCCGTCTGGCTCCGGCAAGTCGACGCTCATGCACATCCTCGCCGGGCTCGACAAGCCGACGTCGGGGACGGTGTCGATCGACGGCACCGAGATCACGACGCTCGGCGACACGGACCTGACGAAGCTTCGCCGCGAGCACATCGGCTTCGTCTTCCAGTTCTTCAATTTGCTCCCGATGCTGAGCGCGGAGGAGAACATCCAGCTTCCGCTGCGAATCGCGGGCGAGAAGGTCGACAAGAAGTGGTTTGACGACCTCCTCGAGAAGATGGGCCTCACCGACCGACGATCTCACCGCCCGAGCGAGCTATCGGGCGGCCAGCAGCAGCGCGTCGCGATCGCTCGCGCGCTCGTCTCGCAGCCGACAGTGGTCTTCGCCGACGAGCCGACGGGAAACCTCGACTCGGCCACCTCCGGCGAGATCCTCGAGCTGATGCGGAGCTCGGTCGACGACCTCGGCCAGACGACCGTGATGGTCACCCACGATCCGCGGGCTGCAGCGATCGCGGATCGCATCCTCTTCCTCGCCGACGGCTCGATCGTCAAAGACATATCGAGCGCCTCGTCGAGCGAAGTGATCTCGGCGATGGACGAGCTTCACCTGGCGTGACGAGAGTCGCCCTCCGATCCCTCTGGGGAAGGAAGCTCCGGACCTTCCTCACCGGCTTTGCGATCGTCCTCGGCGTTGCGACGATCACGGGCACCTACGTTCTCACGGACTCGATCTCGAACGCCTTCGACTCGATCTTCTCGACCATCTACTCGGGCACGGACGCCGTGATCACGGGCAAGTCCGCCTTCGACATCTCGAGCGACTCCGGCGTTGAGGCGCCTGCGTTCGACGAGTCGCTGCTGCCGAAGGTGAAGTCTCTTCCGGGCGTCGATGCTGCTGTCGGCGGTGTCGGCGGCGAGGCGCAGCTGATCGGACAGAACGGCAAGGTGATCCAGTTCGGTGGTGCTCCGAACATCGGCTTCTCGGTCGACCCGTCGCAGCCGCGGTTCAACTCGATCGTCCTCAAGCAGGGAACCTGGCCGGCAGCCGGCCAGGTCGCGATCGACACGAGCACGGCGTCGAAGAAGGATCTGTCGCCTGGCCAGACGATCGGCGTCCAGGGCCAGGGCCAGGAGCAGAAGCTGCGCATCTCGGGGCTGTTCGACTTCTCGAGCGAGGGCAACATCGGCGGCGCAACGCTTGCCGCGTTCAATCTGCCGACTGCACAGGAGCTGTTCAAGAAGCCGGGCAAGCTCGACCAGATTCGCGCCGCGGCCAAGCCGGGGACGTCGCAGGCAGAGCTGATCAAGGAGATCGACTCGATCCTTCCGCCTGCGACCCAGGTGCGCTCTGGCACGGGCCAGGCCGAGGAAGACGCGAGCGACACGAAGACGTTCCTGAGCTTCCTGCAGACCTTCCTGCTCGCCTTCGGCGGCATCGCGCTGTTCGTCGGCGCGTTCGTGATCGCCAACTCGCTCTCGATCACGATCGCCCAGCGCACGCGGGAGTTCGCGACCGTGCGGACGATCGGCGCCTCGCGCCGTCAGATCCTGCGCGCGGTGCTCATCGAGTCGCTCGTGGTCGGGATCCTCGCCTCACTCACCGGCCTCATCGCCGGTCTCGCGCTTGCCAAAGGCCTCTTCTGGCTGTTCGAGCAGGTCGGCTTCACGCTGCCGAACAGCGGCCTCCTGCTCGAGACGCGGACGATCATCGTCGCGCTCGTCGTCGGCATCCTCGTGACCGTGATCGCGAGCCTGCGGCCGGCGATCCGCGCGACTCGCGTGCCACCGATCGCCGCTGTCCGCGAAGGCGCGGCCTTGCCTCCCGGCCGCTTCGCGCGCTACCGCCCCGTCGGTTCCGCCGTGCTCGGCCTCGTCGGCTTCGCGCTGATCGCTATCGCGCTGTTCGTGAGCGGTCTCTCGACGACGGCGATCTTGCTGCTCATGGGGTTCGGCACGCTGCTCGTGTTCTTCGGCGTCGCCTTCTTCTCGTCCCAGCTCGTCGTGCCGCTCTCGCACGTGCTCGGGGGCCCGGCGGCAGCGATCGCCGGCGCGCCGGGTGTGCTCGCGCGGGAGAACGCGATGCGAAATCCACAGCGCACGGCCTCGACCGCCGCGGCCCTGATGATCGGGCTCGCGCTCGTCACGGTCGTCGCCATGCTCGCGGCGTCGATCATCGCGTCGTTCTTCGACGCAGTGGACAAGATCTGGCAGACCGATTACGCCGTCACGTCACAGAACAACTACACGCCGATCCCCGTCAGCGTGACGGAGCCTCTTCACGACTCGCCGGTGACGACCGCCGTCGTCGGCGTCCGCGCCGGTGAGGCCCACTTCCTCGGCCAGACCCACTCGCTGACCGCTGTCGACCCGGGCGCGAGCAGGGTGTTCAACCTCGACTGGACATCCGGCTCGCCCCTCGTGATGGAGAGGCTCGGCGCCGATGGCGCGTTCACGGACTCCGACTACGCGAAGGCCAACAACCTCACGGTCGGGTCGAAGGTAGAGCTGCTGTTCCCGACGGGCACGAAGAAGGAGTTCACGATCAAGGGCATCTTCGATCCGCCGAACGGCGGCTCGCCCTTCGGCGTGGTCACGATCTCGAGCGCCGCCTTCGACCAGGAGTTCCAGCAGCCGAAGAACCTCTTCGTCTTCATCAACACGGTCGGCGGCGAGACCGACGCGAACACCGTGGCCCTCGAGAGGGCTCTTGCGGACTTCCCCAACGCGAAGCTCCAGAACGAGCAGGAGTTCAAGGACAACCAGGCAAGCGGCCTCAAGCAGGTGTTGAACATCCTCTACGTCCTGCTCGCCCTCTCCGTGATCGTCAGCCTGTTCGGGATCGTCAATACGCTCGTGCTCA
Source organism: uncultured Actinomycetes bacterium (assembly GCA_963826585.1). GTDB lineage: Bacteria > Actinomycetota > Thermoleophilia > Gaiellales > Gaiellaceae > PALSA-612. Next base: position 44,071 of record CAWGXP010000001.1, on the reverse strand, counting down.
GCGTCTTCGAGCGCACGCGGGAGATCGGCATGCTCCGTGCCGTCGGGACGACCCGCTGGCAGATCCGCTCGATGATCACGCTCGAGAGCGTCGTCACCTCGCTGATGGGCGCCACGATCGGGATCGTGCTCGGAATCGTGCTGTCGGTGCTGCTGATCATCCGCGTCGACTTCCTCGTCCTCTCGTTCCCGATCGGTTCGCTGATCCTGTTCGCGGTGGCGGCGATCATCGTCGGACTGATCGCGGCGATCCTGCCCGCGCGGCGTGCGGCCCGCCTCAATGTCCTCCAGGCGCTCCAGTACGAGTAGCGAGCCCGGGCCTACGGCAGCGTCGCTGAAGGGCAAGCTCCTCGTCTCCACGCCCGCGCTGTACGACCCGAACTTTCGACGCACGGTGATCCTCGTCGGCGAGCACGGTGAGGAGGGCGCGATGGGCCTGATTCTCAACCGCCCCTCGGAGACGACCGTCGGTGACGCGCTCCCCGAACTGGGCGACGTCGCCGGGCACGACGCACCTGTCTTCATCGGCGGGCCTGTGCAAGCGGATGCGGTAATCGTGCTCGCGGAGTTCGACGACGTGCGAGCCTCAGCCGGCCTCGTCGTCGGAGACCTCGGGTTCGCACGCGCAGACGGCGACTTGAGCGTCCTCGGCGAGTCGACGCGTCGCGCCCGCGTCTTTGCCGGCTACTCGGGCTGGGGACCGGGCCAGCTCGAGGCGGAGCTCGACGAGGCTTCGTGGCTCGTCGAGCCGGCTGAGGGAATCGACCTGCTGCCGGAGCCCGGCGAAGACCTGTTCGGCGAGGTGGTGCGCCGCAAGGGTGGTAGCTACCGGCTGCTAGCGACGATGCCCGAGGACCCGGCGACAGAACTAGGTGTCTGACACCTGCGCTTCGTGAACCGCTCGAGAGAGCGGTTTCTGGCGCCAAGGTGTCAGACACCGGCTTCGCGAAGCTCGGTCGGCGTGAGCTGGCGTGCGCCGAGCTCGTCGGACGGGGGCACGAGGTCGCGGACGACCTCGAGCACTATGTCCGGCGAGTCCGAGAACGGGCTGACGATCTTCGAGCCCTTGAGCAGGACGCGCCCCGGCATCGGCGTCACGTGCACCGCGAGGTGCGGCTCCTTGTAGCCCTTCTCCGCGAGGAGTGCGTTCGCCTCCGCGACGGGATCAGTGCTCACGAAGCCAGCCGTTCGTTCACGAGCTCGTTGACGCGCTTCGGATTCGCGCGCCCGCCCGACTCCTTCATCACCTGGCCGACGAAGAAGCCGTCGAGACCTGTCTTGCCGCTCTTGTAGGCGGCCACCTGGTCCGGATTCGCGGCGAGCACCTGCTCCACGAGCGCCGCGAGCTCGCTGTCGTCCGACACGAGCTCCTGCGCGAGGTACTCGTCGGCCGTGAAGCCGGCCGTGGCGCTCGCCGCGATCGCGGCGAGGTACGTGTCGCGCGAAAGGCGGTCGCGCGCCTCGACGATCCGCGCGAGCTCGGCGGGCTCGGCAATCTCGACGCCGGCCGCTTCGTTGCGAACGACGTTCGATGCGATCCTCGGGTCGATGCCGGCTCCAGTGAGCTTGTCGAACTCCCCGTCGCGTCCGGTGGTCACGAGCTCCCACCCTGCGTCATAGCCGACCGCGTCGCGGACGCGCTCGACGCGAGCGGCGGGCAGCTCTGGGAGCTCGGCCGCGAGGCGCTCGATGATCGCCGCCTCCGGCTCGACCGGAACGAGGTCGGGCTCCGGGAAGTAGCGGTAGTCCTCGGCCTCCTCCTTCGTCCTGTGGCGGCGTCAGCGTGTCGCGGTCCGGGTCGTAGTCGTACGTCTCCTGGACGACCTCCTCGCCGGCTTCGTGGAAGGCGATTTGCTCGCGCACCGCGGCGTCGATGCCGCGGCCGATGTACGCGAACGAGTTCATGTTCTTCAGCTCCCAGCGGGTGCGAAGCTCCTCCTCCCCCACCCCGCGCACGGAGATGTTCGCGTCGCAGCGAAGCGTGCCCTTCTCCATCTCCGCGTCGGAGATGCCGAGCTCAACGATCGTCTGGCGGAGCAGCTGGAGGAAGCGCCGGGCGTCCTCGGCCGTACGTAGGTCGGGCTGCGTGACGATCTCGACGAGCGGCGTGCCGCCGCGGTTGAAGTCGACGAGCGAGCGGCCGGCGCCCACGATGCGCCCGCCCTCCCCGCCGACGTGGACGGTCTTCGCCGCGTCCTCCTCGAGGTGTGCCCGCACGATGCCGATCTCGAGCGGCCCTTCTTCCCCAGGCACGGCGAACGATCCGTCGACGCACAGCGGCTCGTCGTACTGGGAGATCTGGTAGCCCTTGGGCAGGTCGAAGTAGAAGTAGTTCTTCCGGTGGAAGATCGCGCGCTGCGCTATGTCGCAACCGAGCGCCAGGCCGAGCTTCACGGTCCACTCGACCGCCGCCCGGTTCGCGACGGGAAGCGCGCCCGGGTGCGCAAGGCAGACAGGGCACGTGCGCGAGTTCTCCGGCTCGCCGAACCGCGTCGCGCAGCGGCAGAACATCTTCGTCTGCGTCTTCAGCTGGACGTGGATCTCGAGCCCGATGACAGATTCCCATTCGCTCATCGCATGCGCTCCGGAACGCCGTCGAAGGCCAGCGCCCGCTCGAGCGCATGGCCGGTGCGGAAGAGGAGGTTCTCCGCGAACTGCGGGCCGATCAGTTGGAGGCCGACGGGCAGGCCCTCCGAGAGGCCGCAGGGGATCGAGAGCCCGGGCAAGCCGGCCATGTTCGACGGGATCGTCAGCACGTCCGCGAGGTACATCGCGAGCGGGTCCTCAGTCCGAGCGCCGAGCGGGAAGGCGACGGTCGGCGAGGTCGGGCTGAGCAGGAGGTCGTACTTTGCGAACAGCTCCTCGTGCTCGCGGCGGATCACCGTGCGTACGCGCTGCGCCTGACCGTAGTACGCGTCGTAGTAGCCCGCCGACAGCGCGTACGTTCCGAGCATGATCCGGCGCTTCGGCTCGTCTCCGAAGCCCTCGCGCCGGGTCTCTCCATACATCTCGTCGAGGTCGCCCTGCGCAGCGGAGCGGTGCCCGTAGCGGACGCCGTCGTAGCGAGCGAGGTTCGACGAGGCTTCCGACGGCGCGATCAGGTAGTAGCACGCGAGCCCGTAGCGGACCGACTGCGGAAGGCTGCACTCCTCGATCTCTGCGCCGAGCTCGACGGCGCGCGCGACCGCAGCGGCAACAGCGGCCGAAACGCCGGGCTCGATCCCGTCGACGCCGTTCAGCTCGCGTGGCAAGCCGATCCGGAGACCGTGCAGGTCGCCGTCCTCCGGGATCTCGACCGGCAGACGGGAGGTCGACGGTGGTCGAGTCGGCCGGATCCCGCCCGGCGATGATTCCGTACAGACGGGCGCAGTCGCGGACGGTCCTCGTGATCGGCCCGATCTGGTCGAGACTCGACGCGAAGGCGACGATCCCGTAGCGGGAGACCGTCCCGTACGTCGGCCGCAGCCCGACCACGCCGCAGAGGGCGGCAGGCTGCTTGATCGAGCCGCCCGTGTCCGAGCCGAGCGCCCACGGCGCGAGCCCTGCCGCGACGGCCGCGGCCGACCCGCTCGACGATCCGCCGGGCACACGCGTCGGGTCCCACGGGTTCCGCGTCGGCCCATAGGCGGAGTTCTCGCCGGACGAGCCCATCGCGAACTCGTCCATGTTCGTCTTGCCGAGGACGGATAGTCCGGCTTCGCGGCATCGCCTGGCGACGGTCGCGTCGTACAACGGCACGTAGCCCTCGAGGATCCGCGAGCCGGCCGTGGTCTCGATCCCCTTCGTCGACACGAGATCCTTGAGCGCGATCGGCACGCTCGCGCCGTTCGGCTCGTCGACGGTGCGCAGGAAGGCGTTCAGCTCCGGATCCCTCGTCTCGATCGCTGCGAGGTACGTTGCGTGGAGCTCTTCGGCGGACACGACGCCGCGCTCGACGTGCTCGATCGCCTGCTCAGCCGTCAGGCGAAGCGTGTCGAGGCCGCTCACGCACGTTCCCGCGCCGGGACGCCGAAGAACCCGCCTTCCGCGTCGGGCGCGTTCGCGAGCGCCTCGTCGACGGAGAGCGAGGGCTCCGGCACGTCCTCGGCGAGGACGTTGACGACGTCCAGCGGATGGGCCGTCGGCTCGACGTCCTCGAGATCGAGCTCGGCGACGGTGCCGACCGCATCGAGGATCGCGCTCAGCTGCTCGCGCATCCGGTCGAGCTCGTCGTCCTCGAGCGCGAGCCGGGCAAGCCGTGCCACGTGCCGCACCTGGTCGTTCGTGATCGCCATCGCTCCAATCCTCTCAGAGCCTCGCTCAACAACGAGGAAGGCCCCTCGCGGGGCCCTCCGTTTGTCCGTTTCGGCAGGGCCTACGCGGCGCGGACGTTCGCGGCCTGGAGGCCCTTGTCACCCTGGGTGATCTCGAACTCGACCCGCTGGCCCTCGGTCAGCGTCTTGTAGCCGTCCATCGTGATCGCGGAGAAGTGCACAAAGACATCCTCGCCCCCCTCGCGCTCGATGAAGCCGTAGCCCTTCTCGTTCGAGAACCACTTCACAGTCCCCACGGCGGTCTGTCCTACCTGATCCACTACCCCTCCTTCACACCATGAAACGACGGCTGTGAGCCGTCTCCAGCGCCGCGACTGTAGCGGCCGCAACTAGGGAAACGCAAGCAATCCGCGGCGGTAGCGGGCGGCGAGGACAGTGTTTTGAAGGAGTAGCGCGATCGTCATCGGCCCGACCCCTCCCGGGACAGGTGTGAGCCATCCGGCCACCTCGGCGACGTCGGGATGCACGTCGCCCGCGAGCCCGTCGTCGGTGCGCGTGATGCCGACGTCGACCACCGCCGCGCCAGGCTTGACCATGTCGGCGGTCAGCAGGTGTGCAACGCCGACGCCGACGACGACGATGTCCGCCTGGCGAGTCATCGCGCCGAGATCGGGCGTGCGCGAGTGGCAGATGGTGACGGTCGCGTTCTTGCCGAGAAGCAGGTGGGCGACGGGCTTGCCGACGATCTGGCTCCGGCCGACGACGACGGCGTGACGGCCCTCGATCTCGACGCCGTGCTCGTCGAGCAGCACCATCACTCCCGCCGGAGTGGCCGGCAGGAAGGTCGGGCGCCCGAGATAGAGGCGGCCGGCGCTCGACGGGTTGAAGCCGTCGACGTCCTTCCGCTCGTCAACGGCCGAGAGCACGCGGCTCTCGTCGAAGTGCTCTCGGCACCGGCAGCTGGACGAGGATCCCGTCGACCTGGTCGTCTGCGTTCAGGCGCTCGAGCACGGCGAAGAGATCATCCTCCGACGCGGTTTCCGGGAAACGCTCGTCGTAGCTCGCCAGACCCGCCTCGACCGCTGCCCTGTGCTTGTGCCCGACGTAGATCTCAGAGGCCGGGTCGTTGCCGACGAGGACCGTCGCAAGCCCGACGTGGCCGAGCTCGCGGACGTCATCAGCCACCTGCGCGCGAATGCGCGCCGCCGGGCCGGCGCCGGTCATGAGGACTGCCCCCATCGAGCCGGGTACGTTATCGCCGCAATGCCGACGCTGACGGCGGTCATTCCCGCGACGAACGAGCCGCCGACGCTTGCAGCGTGCCTCGCCGCGATCGAGGCAGCCGACGACGGTCCGGAGCAGGTCATCGTCGTAACGGAAGGCGGCGGCCCGGCGGCAGCGCGGAACGACGGCGCGGCGGACGCGACGGGCGACGTGCTCGTGTTCGTCGACGCCGATGTGCTGCCGCACGCGGACGCCTTCTCGCGCATCCGCCGGGCGTTCGAAGGGGACGAAGGCCTGGCCGCCGTCTTCGGCTCCTACGACGACGCGCCGCGCGCACCCGGCGCCGTGTCGGGCTTCCGCAACCTCCTCCACCACCACGTCCATCAGGAGGGCGCGGGCGAGGCGACGACGTTCTGGGCCGGTCTCGGCGCTGTGCGTGTCGACGCCTTTCGCGCCGTCGGTGGCTTCGACGCCGAGCGCTACTCCGTCCCGTCGATCGAAGACATCGAGCTCGGGGCGCGGCTCGTCGAGAACGGCGGCCGGATCGTCCTCGACCCTCGCCTTCAGGGAACGCATCTCAAGGCCTGGACGCTCGAGACCATGGTTCGGACGGACTTCTGGCAACGCGGCGTTCCATGGGTCGAGCTCGTGCTCTCGCGCGGCGCGGACAGTGCGGCGCTCAACCTCGGCTGGCGGCACCGCGCAAGCGCATTCGCATCGGTCGTCGTAGCCGTCTCGCTCCTACGCGGACGGACGGCCCCGGTGCTCGGCGGCCTCGCAGCGCTGGTCGCGATCAACGCGCCGTTCTACGAGCTGCTCGCCCGCCGCCGCGGTAGACGCGAGGCGGCGCTCGGCGTCGGCCTTCACGCCCTCCATCACGTCACAGGAGCGGCGTCCGTCCCCGTCGGCGTCGCGCGTCACCTCGGCGTCGGACGCACGCGCTGACGTGCGGGTCCGCCGGCTGACGACCGGCCGCGTCCGGGGCAAGCAGAGCTCGCGCGGCGCCCGCCGCTACCTACCCGGCGGCTGGAGCGAAGCGGCGCTCCCCGTCCACGCGTTCGCCGTCGAGCACCCGGCGGGCGTCTGCCTGTTCGACACCGGCCAGACCGCGCGCGCGATGGCAGGCGGATACCACCAGTGGTGGCACCCCTACTTGCACTTGGCCCGCTTCGAGCTCGGGCCTGACGACGAGGTCGGCGCCCAGCTCGATCCCGCCACAGTCCGGTGGGTCGTGCTCTCGCACCTCCACACGGACCACGTCGGAGGGCTCGGAGCTTTCGCGCGCGCGGAGGTGCTGGTCGCGAAGGTCGAGTGGGAGCGGGCGACGGGCATCAGCGGGAAGATCCGCGGCTACGTCCCCCAACACTGGCCGGAGGGGCTGGTCCCCGTGCTCGTGACGTTCTCCGGGCCGCCTGCCGGCCCGTTCCCGGCATCCCACGACGTCTCGGGAGACGGCTCGCTGCTGATGGTGCCGTTGCCGGGGCATACGCCCGGTCACGCAGGCCTGCTCGTCAGCGGCACGATCCTCCTAGCCGGGGACGCGTCGGATACGCCGGCGGGCTTGACGGCTCTGAAAGCGCACGATGAGGCGATCGCCCCCGAGTACTCTTCCGCCGGATGACGTGGCCGAACCTGTTCGTCGTCGGCGCCGCCAAGGCGGGGACGACATCTCTCTGGCGCTATCTCGACCAGCATCCGGCGATCTACATGTCGCCCGTCAAGGAGCCCCACTACTTCTCCTCGTTCACGCCCGGCCTGTTTCCGGCGGTGAAGGATGAAGGCGAGTACCTCCGCCTGTTCCGCGACGCGGGCGACGCGTTCCTTCGCGGCGAGGCGAGCGCGTCGTACCTCTGGGACCCCAAGACCCCCGGTTCAATCCGCGAGAAGTCTCCGGGCGCGAGGATCGTGATCTCGCTCCGCGATCCGGTCGAGCGGGCCTATGCGTTCTACTGGACGGGCGTGAAGTACGGCGGCCAAGAGGAGTCCTTTCTCGAGGCGGTCGAGGGCGAGCTCGCGCGGCCGGAGGCCGAGTGGCACGACACGCTCTACGTCGGCTACAGCCTCTACGCCGATGCGGTCGCCCGCTACCTCGACGCATTCGACGGCAACGTCCACGTGCTCTTCTTCGAGGGGCTGAACGCGGACACCCGCGGCGAGGTGCGCCGCCTGTTCGACGCGCTCGGCGTCGACCCCGACGTCGCGGACACGATGGAGCTCGAGCGCCACAATCCGTTCGCCCTCCCGCGGAACGAGGTGACTCGCCGGTTCCTGACGTCGAAGCCGATCCGCGCCGTCGGCCGAGCGGTGGTGCCCTCGTCCCGGCGCGAGCGGGTCGAGAGCGTCTTCCTCACCTCCACCGACCGGCCGGCGATGGAGCCAGAGGCTCGGCGACTGCTCCAGGACGCGTTCTCGGACGACGCCGCGCGCCTCTCGACGATCCTCGGCAGGGAGCTCCCGTGGTGAGGCGATGAAGGTCGGCTTGGCAGGCCTCGGCTGGGCGGCGCAGGCGTTCCACGTGCCCGCGCTCCAGGCGGTGCCGGGAACGGCCGTCGTCGGCGGCGCCGACCCGTCATCCGAGCAGCGCGCCGCGTGGACGAAGGCGACGGGCACGCCTGCCTTCGAGACCCTTGCCGACCTGCTCGAGGAGACGGGTGCGGAGGCGGTCGTGATCGCGACGCCCCCGAGCTCGCACGCAGAGCTTGCCGTCACCGCGCTCGAGGGCGGCGCGCACGTGCTCTGCGAAAAGCCGTTCGTCGAGACGGTCGAACAGGCAGACCGTGTGCTCGCCGCGGCGGCGACGGCCGGCCGCCAGGTTGCGGTCAACCACCAGTACCGCGACAAGCCCGTCTTTCGCGCCGTCAAGGAGCGCGTCGGCTCGGCCGACGTCGGCCGGCTCGTCTTCTGCCAGATCGAGCAGCTGATGGATCTCGCGCCGTGGGACGAGCCGGTCGCCTGGCGTGCGGCGATGCCAAACCGAACGCTTTTCGAAGGCGGCGTTCACCTCGTCGACCTGATGGTCGACCTCTTCGGCGAGCTGCCGGAGGCCGTCTACGCACGTCATTCCTCGGGCCTCGAGACCGAGAGGGCGGCCGACGCTATCCACCTCGTCACGCTCGAGTTCCCGGGCAACCGCCTCGGACAGATCACGATCGACCGGCTCTGCAAGGCGGGGACGCGCTACATCGAGCTCCGCGCCGACTGCGAGCACGCGTCGCTTCGCGCCTCGCATGGCGGGCGGATCATGATCCAGGCAGGCATCAAGCGGGCGGAGCGGCCCGGGATCCGCCTGCACTACGGCCTCGGCGGCGTCGCGTGGGTCGAGCGCGGCATGCACCGGAAGACGATCGCGCGGAACCCCAGGGACCCCGGGATCGTCGCGACGAAGACGCTGTTCCGGCGGATCTTCGCCGCCTTCGAGGAAGGCACCGAGCCGCCGTCGAGCGGACGTGAGGCGCGTGGCGTCCTCGCCGTGATCGAGGCGGCATACCGCTCGGCAGAGACGGGCGAGCGGATCGTCCTCGCGGCCGCCGCGTGAGCACGCTTTCGGCGCAGGTCGCCGAGGCCCGCTGGTACCACACGATCGAGCTTCCCGGTGGCATGGTCACGCCCGGCACCTGGGACACGCGCCAGCTGCTCCACAAGATTCCGTTCCCCGCTGACCTCACGGGCGCGCGGGCGCTCGACATCGGCACCTGGGATGGATTCTGGGCGTTCGAGATGGAGCGCCGCGGCGCAGCCGAGGTGATCGCGATCGACGTCGACGACGTGCGGCGCTGGGACTGGCCACTGCCTCCGCCGCCCGGTGGCGTCGAGTCGCTGCTCGCGCGGAAGTCGGCCGATGCCGGGTTCGCGATCGCGCATCGGGCGCTCGGCTCGGCGGTGGAGCGCCGGGACCTATCGGTCTACGACCTCGATCCTGCACACGTCGGCAGCTTCGACTTCGCGTTCCTCGGCTCCCTCCTGCTCCACCTTCGCGACCCGGTCGGCGCCCTCCAGGCGGCGCGCTCAGTCGTTCGAGGGACGCTGCTCGTCTGCGACCAGATCTCGCTCACGCAGACGTTGCTACGGCCGTTCGCTCCAGCCGCCGACCTCGCCGTGCGGCGCGAGCCGCACTGGTGGACGCCGAACAAGAAGGCCCTCGAGCGCTTCGTGGCGAGCGCCGGCTTCGAGATCCTCGCCACGGGCGGGCCGGTTCGGCTAAAGCCGGGGCCAGGGGCGCCGCGCTCGCAGGACGTCCTCCACCGCGTCGGCATTCCTCATGCCTGGGTCCTGGCGCGGCCGGCGGGCACTACGTAGCCGGAGGCTCCTCGAGCCACCACGGCACGTAGGCACGGGTCGGCAATGCGCGCTTGCCCGAGCACGTGAGCACCCAGACCTGAGCGAGCTCGTGCAGCCGCAAGCCGCGGACGGCGATGTGCAAGACGCCGGCGAGGAGCTTGCTGTCGCGGTAGCGGACGCCCTCCCCGTGCGCCGCGACGCGCTCGAAGTAGCCGCTGAGGATCTCGCGCCACTGCTTGAGGTCGGCGAGGAACACGTGGTCGGGGTCGAGCATGCCCGCCTGCGACCAGGGCGAGGGGACGCGAAAGCGAGCGACGCCGTCCGGCGCCAGCACGCGATGGATCTCGTCGAGCACGGCGTACGGGTCGCGAAAGTGCTCGAGCAGCGACGACGCCTCGACCTCGGCCGCCGACCCGTCCGGGAACGGGAGCTCCCGCACGTCGGCCACGACGTCGACCGTCGGCAGCTCGCGTGCGTCGACGTTGACGAACCCTGAGAGCGGACGGTTCCCCGAGCCGAGGTTGAGCCGAAGGGGAGTCTCCTGCTCGGTCACGCGCCGGCCGAGGATACCGCCGCCAGAATCTCCATCGTCCGCTCTGCGGTGCTGCGCCACGAGAACAGCCGGGCGCGTGGCGGCCCGAGGGCCGCGTAGCGGCGGCGTTCCTCGTCGTCGCCGAGCAGGGCGACGAGCCCCTCCTCCAGCGCTTCCACTGTCGGCTCGTCGACGAGCAGCGCCGCGTCGCCCGCCACCTCGGCGAGCGAGGACGAGCGCGTCGTCAAGACGGCTGTCCCTGCCGCCATCGCCTCGAGCACCGGCAGCCCGAAGCCCTCGTAGGCGGACGGATACGCGAAGACGTCCGCAGCGTGATAGAGCGCCAGCAGATCGGTGTCGGGCACGTACCCGAGCAGCCGCACCGAGTCGGCGACCCCGGCATCGCGGGCCGCCTGCACAACAGGCTCCGCGTTTCCCTCTCCTGCGACGGCGAGCAGGTGGCGAGAGCCAACGCGGGCACGCGCGGCGGCGAACGCCCGCACGAGCGTCGGCAGGTTGCGGCGTCGTGCAAGTTTCCCTACGAACAGGCAAAACGGGTCTTCGCCGAGCCCGTGCCGCTGCCGGGCCGCGTCGAGCGCGGTCGCGGTCGCGGGCATGAAGAACTCCTCGCCGCAGCCGTTCGGGACGACGGTGATGCGATCGGGATCGACGGCGTAGAGACGCGTGATGTCGCGCTTGGACGTCTCGGAGACTGTGATCACGTGGAGCGCCCGGCGGGCGGAGCGCGCGATCGACTCGTGCCGCCAGCGCTGGCCGAGGCCGGAGCCGGGCGGCATGAACGCCGTCAGCGCGTCGTGGACCGTAACGACGAACGGGCCGCGATAGGAAAGCGGCGCGGCGTAGGACGGGCAGAAGAGCAGGTCCGACTCACGCGACGCGGCGCGACCACACGTCCAGTGGAACCACGCGCCGACACCGGCACGCTCAGAGAGCACGCGCTCCGTCAGCGGTGGAGGAACCGCCGTCCCCGGCGGGACGAAGACGCGAACCTCGTCGAACGGCAGCGGCTCCGCGGCCCACGCCCCTAGCAGCTCGGCGACGTAACGCCCCACGCCGGTCCGCGCTCCCACGAGCCGGTGGCCGTCGACGCCGAGGACGGCGCGCGTCACTTGCGCACAGCGAGCCGGCTGGAAGCGGTCGCGCGGCGACCGTCGGCCGCCGTGGCCGTGAGCTTGAGGGCGTACGTCGCCGGCGCGAGCGTGCGGCCGAACGCGATGGTGCTCTTCCCTGCCGAGCGGGCCACACGCACCCGGAGGACGACGCGCTGACCACGAAGAACGTCGAGTCGGATCGCGGCTCGATCCGACAGCGCGACCGGGAGCCTCGCCGCCTTGCCGTGCTTCGCCGTGATCGCGGCGGACGTGCGGACGGTGAGCGGAGCCCGGAGATCGGCGGACACGACGCGCACGCGGTCGTTCTCCGCATCGCCGACGAGAAAACCCGACGCGTCGCCGAGCACGGCCACCGCCTTCGGCATGTCGAGCTCAGCGGCGACGGCCGGGCCGCCGTCCCCTGCATAGCCGGCGACGCCGGTTCCAGCCACGGTGGTGATGGTCCCCGACGGCGAGACGCGCCGGACGCGGGCGTTTCCGGCATCCGCGATCAGAAACCCGCCGTCGGCCAGCACGGCGACGTTGTGCGGCTGGTCGAGCTGCGCGGCCGTCGCCGGCCCGCCGTCGCCCGAGAAACCGGCCTTCCCCGTCCCGGCCACCGTCGCGATCGTTCCCGCTACAGAGACTTTCCGGACACGGTTTCCGCTAACGACGAGAAAGCCGCCGGCCGGCAGCGGCGCGACGCCGAACGGCTCGTCGAGCTGCGCGGACACGGCTAGGCCGCCGTCTCCAGAGAACCCCGGCGAACCGGTGCCAGCGACCGTCGAGATCGTCCCGTCCGGCACGATCAGCCGGACACGGTTGTTGTCGGTGTCGGCGATCAAGAGCGCGCCGTCCCTCCGTACCGCGACGCCGTGCGGCGCCCAGAGCCGCGCGGCCGTTGCCGGTCCCCCGTCACCGGCGAAGCCGGCGCTGCCGACGCCGGCGACCGTCCTGATCGTTCCGTCCGGCGCCACAGCGCGCACGCTGTCGTTGCGCGTATCCGCGAGAACGAACCCGCCGGCCGGCAGCACGGCGACGCTGTGGACGAAGTTGAGCAGCGCCGCGGTCGCCGGCCCACCGTCCCCGCCGTAGCCCGCCTCGCCGGTGCCGGCGACGATCGCCGAGCTTCCGTCAGGGAAGACGCGGCGGACGACGTTCTCGAACGGCTGGGCGACGAGAAAGCTCCCGGACGGCTCGACGGCGATCCCGCGGGGATGGTCGAGCTGTGCGACGGTCGAGATCGTCCCCGGGCTCGCGGCCGACCCCGCGAGCGCGACGTTCGCTGCGACGATCGCGAGCGTCCCGGCGATGGCGAGGGCTCGGCGCACGCGCATCACGCTAGCGCGGCGTCGAGGACCCCGCGCGGTACCCGTAGCGGAGGCGCAACGGCCACGAGAGCCGTTCGATCGTCCTCCTGTCGCCCGGAGGGGACTGCCCCAGCCAGGCGTCGTCGCGCTTGATCGCGATCGTGCCCGTCGAGAACCGCATCTGGTTGCCCGCAACGTTGTGCGTGGGCTCGATCGCCACACTCCCGTCCGGCGAGAGCGGAGACGCAGCCTGGCTCTCACCGATCAGCGCCGCGATGGCGTCGATCGCCTCCTGCGGGCGCTCGGCGAAGTCCTCGTAGCGCAGGCGGATGTAGCGCGCCGGCCGCCGGGCCCAGAGGAGCTCGATCGCCGCGTTCCACGAGTCCCAGAGAAGCGCGTGCGTGAGCGCCCGGTAGCGCGGGTTGACGCGCGCGCGGGAGTAGCCGGACGCGGCGGGGCTCCGTACGACGTGGAGCACGTGGAGATCGATGCCTGGAGTCGCATCGAGGATGCGTCCCACGGTCGGCGACTTCGAGCTGTCGACGACGACGCGCGCCTGAGCCGCTGCGGCCGCCTCCCGGACGACGGCCGACAGTGCGCTTCGGTACGCATGAGATGGCACGGCAGGCGAGCGCAGGAGCACGGCGGGCAGCTCACGGATCGCCATGTAATAGCGGTCGGGCCGGAGAGCCTCGACGGAGATGCCTGCAGAGCGCAGCACGGTTGTCCAGAACGGGCATTCGCGCACGAGCTCCCCGCAGCCGCAGCGATCGCCGTTCTCGAACGCCGCCGAGAGGTAGTAGAGCTCCCCGACGGAGACGACACCATCCAGCTGGCCGAGAATCTGCGAGATCACGGTCGTGCCGCTGTGCGGCACGCCAGCGATGTAGAGCACCTTCGTCGGCTCAGGGCTCATTCGGTCTCCTTGCGCGCGGCGAGCAGGACCTGGGACGCGAGGTGTCGTGATGCGCCGGATGGTCGCCGCTCCTCGACGCGAAGCCCGGCGGACTCGAGCGCGGCCACGAGAGAAGCCACCGAGCGGAGCGCGAGAGCCGGCGGAGCCGGTCGGCCGCGCGGAACGACGCGCTTCGCGGCCCGTACAGCGGGATAGAGAACGCGCCCCCGCCAGACATGGCGTGGCGAGCCGTGGTTCGGGAAGCTGACTACTGCCCTGCCACCGGGCAGCAGGACACGGGCGAGCTCCCGCGCGGCACCGCCGAGGTCGTCGGTCGCGTATTCGAGGACGCCGGTGGCAGCGACCGCGTCGAAGCGCGCGTCGTCGAAAGGCAGCGTTGCGATCGAGCCTTCACCCAGGTGACCGGCAATCGCGGGCAGGCGCTGCCGTGCCGCCTCCACCATCGCCGGCGAGAGGTCGACGCCCCAAACGGTCCACCCGCGGTCGACGAGCTCGGCGCAGAGACGGCCCGCGCCCATACCCACGTCGAGAACGTCGCCCGGACCGTCGCCGATCAGGGCGAGAGCGTCGGCCAGCCGCCTGCGGAGGATCCGGCCGCCGCGGCCCGGATCGTCGTACGCGCGGTCGTAGCGCTCGGCCTGCTTGTCGAAGAACGCGCCGATCTCGTTCACGAGCGCACCGCCAGCGCGAACAGGGTGTGTCCCCACGGAACGCGCACGCCGACACGCAGAGCCCTCGCCTCGAGCGCGAGCGCCGCGCCGCCAACGATCGACGATGCCCGCCCCGGCGCGGCCGGGAGCCCTGAGCCCGAAGTGGTCGGCGCGCGAGGCGATTGCCCGCGAGCGGCCCCTGCGGCCGAGAAGAGCGCGTTCGCATACGTGATCCGCTCGACCGAGAGGCCAGCCCGCTCGAGCTCCGTGCGGAGCGAGCTCGCGTCGTAGAGCCGCCAGTCATCCCGTTCGCGCCGCGCTCTGCGTCCACCGTTCGTTCGCACGGCGAGCACGCCCCCGGGCTGTAATACCCGCCGCAGCTCGACGAGGCTCACCCCGAGCTCTCGCTCGTGCACGTGCTGGAGGACGTCGTTGGAGACGACGACGCCGAACGAGCTGTCCTCGAACGGAAGCTGCGCGAGCGGGCTCACCTCGAGCTCCGCACCGGGTATGCGGCGGCGCGCGATCTCGATCGCCTCCTCGCTCATGTCGACCCCGCTCAGCGCGCCGAAGCGGCCGGTCTCGGCCGCCCGGACGAGGAACCCGCCGGTGCCGCAGCCTGCGTCGAGCAACGCCGGACGGTCGTGGAGCCAGGGCACGAGCAGCGCCAGCTCGATGTCGATCATCCCCTGCGTCCACCAGTGGCTCGCATCGATGTCCGCGAGCCGCGTGTAGTAATCGGCTGGAACGTCCTTCATCGACCCGAGGAGCGCGCGAGCCGCAGCCGCCCGCTGTCGAGATCCGGGGCAACGCGGCTGACGCTGCGGGCGTTGAGGAGGAACGTGAGCACGCCGGCCGCGACGCTGACGACCGCCGCTCCGATCAGCCCGAAGACGAGGATCGCGATCAGGTCCGCGATCACGACGAAGATCGCGACCGCGATGCTGTTCCGCATCAGATCGACCTGGCGGTCGCGGGCGATCAGCACGCTTCCGTACAGGCCGGCGAGCACGGCCGGCGGGATCCTCCACGCCAGGACCGCGAGGATCGGGATCGCGGCTTCGTAGCGCTGCCCAAACGCCACCGGGATCAGGAGCGAGGACAGCGACACGCCGGCCGCGACGACCACGCCGATCCCGAACGCCCGGCGGAGCGCGCGTCCGTGGAGCGCGGCAGCCTCCTCGTGCCCCGTCGCACTGAACGCCGAGAGGAAGGCGAGCGAGAACAGGCCGACGGCGCTCGTGACGAAGAACGCGGGCTTTGAGGCGACGCTGTAGATGCCGACGTCGTGCGGCCCGAGCGCGAGGTCGATCACGAGCACGTCGAACGAGATCACAGCGGAACGGGCGACGCCGTTGACCATCAGCGGCGTCGACTGCCGCAACGTCGATTTCCACTCGGCGAGATCGATGCGTGGCCGCAGCGACCAGATCCCGCCGCCGACGAGCTGGAGGATGACGAGCGCGTAGACGAGCGCCGCAAGAGCCTCAAGCACCGGCACACGCTTCATGTCGGCGATCCCGGCCACGAACAGGACGACACCGACGAGGACGACGACACGCGAGATTGCCTGCCCGGCCGCGATCGCACGCGAGCCGCCGACGCCGAGCACCATCCAGCGCAGGTTCAGCGCCGTCGCCGGCAGCACGAGCGCGAACAGGATCAGTGTCTCGCGCGTGACGGAGGAACGGGCGAAGATCGCCACTCCACCGGCGAAAAGGACAGTGGCCGCGAGTGACATCGCGAGACGGAGGCCGAGGACGTGCTCGGCGATGTGCCGGAAGCGGTCCGGCCGCCTCGCCACCTCGCGCACGTTGAGGATCTCGGTCCCCGAGTCGACGACGAGCGAGACCCAGCCGACGAGCGTTAGCCCGAGCGTGATCACGCCGAAGCCGAACGGTCCGAGCCTGCGCGCCAGCAACAAGACGATCACGAAGCCGATGAGGCGCGTGAACCCTTCGCCGACGAAAAGCGCAGAGAAACGGCGGACGACCATCCGCCAGCCCTGCGCGGCGGTCACCTGCTGCACTTCGCTCATGCCTGCCGGTCCACCGCGTGGTCTGCCCGAACGAGCCGCCTGATGCGCGCCGCGAGCGCCCGCGTGGCGATCTGGCGGTCGAGCGCACCCTCGATCGCGCGCCGCAGCCGCTCCGGGTCGCGGAGGTAGTGCGCGTCGACCCGCTCGAGCGCGTACGGATCCGAGGAGGGCCGCACGACGGCAGGGCCTCCGCCACAGGCCGCCGCGTACGTCTCGCGGACCAGCGTCGCTCCGGAAGCCTTTGGCCGGCTGCCGTACGGCCACGCGAAGCTCGAGACCTCGGCGCCTGTCAGATCCTCGAGCCGCGCGCGCGACGCCACGACCTCGTCGTGGGCGGCCGCGTCGTCGAGCTGCCCGAGCGGGCGGTGCGCGACGCCGTGCGAGCCGATCTCCCAGCCAGCGCCGGCCAGCCCCGAGAGCGCCCCAGCGGAGGCGAGTGCGAGCCTCGGCGCCCAGGACGCCTGAGTCGGCCAGTCGTTCGAGCCCCCGACGTGCCCGGACACGCAGTAGACCGTGGCCCGCACGCCGTGGACGACGAGCCGCGGGGCGGCGTGCTCGGCGACGCTCGCGCACCCGTCATCGAAGGTAACGGCGACAGCTCGCTCGGGCAATTCGCCGGCGCGCAGGCGCGCTGCCAGGTCTCGGACGGTCAGCGTCTCCGCGCCCGACTCGGCGATCACGGCGGCGTGCTCGGCGAATACGGCGGGGTCGATGCAGAGCGGCTCAGGACCGCGCTCGACCGCGTGGTAGGTGACGATCAGCGTCACGCCGCCGCCCTCTCTCTCGCGTCGCCGATCGCGTCGTAGTAGCCGGCGACGTGCGCATCCTCGGTCCACAGAGACCGCCAGGCGGCTCGCCCACTCGAACCGAGGTCGGCGCGCAGCGACGGGTCGTCGAGCATTCGCCCGACCGTAGCCACGAGCTCGTCGACCGTCGAATAGACGAGACCGCCACCCGAGTCGGAGACGAGCTCCGGCAGCGGCCCAAGGTCGTTGACGATGATGGGGGTCCCGTGCGCCATCGCCTCCACGCCGACGATGCCGAACGTCTCGAAGCCGACGGACGGCACGAGCAGCGCAGTCGCTCCTGCGTAGAGCGCGCTCAGGCTCGCAACGTCGACGGATCCGAGAAAGCGCACATGCCGAAGATCCGCCGCTGAACGCCGGAGCTCCTTGGCCAGCGTCCCGTCGCCCGCGACGACGAGGTCGGCGTCGCGGAAGCGCCGGAACGCCTCGAGCAGCACCTGCACGCCCTTGATCCGCTCGAGTCTTCCGGCGAACAAGAAGTACGGCCTGCCGTCGTTCTCGTAGCGCTCACCGGTGACGCTCGCCTCCGGCACGAACGGCGGCAGACAGCGCATCGGTCGCGAGAACCCGCGCGCGCGGTGGGCCTCGATCGTAAACCGGCTCGGGGCGAGGAAGAGGTCGACCTCCGGCAGGGACCGCGCGAGAATCCCCGTCGAGCGCCATAGCTGCGGCGGGCGGTGGAAGCGAAGCGTGCAGCGGAGGCAATGAGGCTCCTCGCACGGCTCACGGTTGTCACGGAAGAGCACGTGCATCGGGCAGACGAGCCAGTGCTCGTGCGTCGTGTACACCTTCACGGCCTCGCCGTAGCGGAGGATCTCCGGCCCGCCGACGAGCGAGACGTTGTGGAAGTGGATGACGTCAAAGGCGCGGCCAGACAGGACCTCGGCCAGCTCGTGCCCGTAGAAGGCCGGACGTCCCGTCAGGTAGGCGGCGAGCGAGGCGACTCTCGGCAGCCTGCGCTCCAGCGGATGGAGCGTGATCCCGGGCTCGGCCGCCGTTACGGCGGCGCCGTTTCCGCCGAGCGCCCGATACGCATCCGCCGAGTAGACGACGGTCACGTCGTGCCCGCGCCGCGCGAGTGCCTGCGCGAGCCGCTCCGTGTAGACGGCGTCGCCGCCGAAGTGGTGCGGCGGATAGAACGTCGTGACCATGCAGACGGAGAACGGCTCAGCCACCGACCGCCTCCCTCAACACTTGCTCGAGCTTGCGGCCGGCGGCATCCCAGGTCAGGCTCGCGACAGACGCTCGAGCCTCGGCCCCGAGGCGGCGCCGGAGCTGGCCGTCTCCGACGATTTGGAGCAATGCGTCCGCTAGCCCGGCGCTATCGCCCACCCGGACGTAGAGCGCCGCGTCGCCGATCGACTCGCGGTGCGCCGGAATGTCGCTGAGCACGACCGCCGTGCCCGACGCCGCAGCTTCGACGGCAGGCAGCCCGAAGCCCTCCGAGGCGGACGGAGAGACGAAGGCGAGCGCGCCCGCGTACAGGCACGCCAGCGTCTCGTCCGAGACATGGCCCGGGAGGATCACACGCTCCGTCAGTCCGAGCTCCTCGATCCTTCGCCGCACGTCGGCCGCCGACGAGAGGTACGTCTCGTCATCGAGCGCGCCCACGACGACAAGCCTTGGCGCCGGCACGACGCGCGCTACGAGTGTCGCGAACGCATCGAAGAGGACGTCGAGCCGCTTGTGCGGGCTGACACCACCTGCGTAGACGAGGTACGACGCCCCGCTGCCGAGCCCGAGAGGCGCTAGCTCGGCGTCGATCGCGTCCTGGCCCCGTGGCCCGAACACGCCCTCGGGCGCCTCGGGCACGACCGCGATGCGCTCCTTCGGCACGCTCAGCCGCTCGGCGATCAGCAGGCGCGACGTCTCGGAGACGGTGAACACGCGGCGGGCGCTCCGCATCGCGCCCGATCGCTTAAGGCGCCAGCGGGCGCGTGCCGCGCGCGACGGGAACGTCAGCTCGGGGAGCTCCTCCGCGATCAAGTCGTGCACGCCAACAACGGTCGGCGTCCCGACGACGGGAAACCACGTGTAGATGGAGGGGAAGAGCATGACGTCGAGCTGCGCGCGTGACGCCGCGCGCGAGAGCCGGAACACGTCGGCAAGCGGCCGGTAGGACTGGGCGGACGCCGCCTCCGACGGCGCCCTGCTGACCGGTACGGCGCACACGTTGGCCGTGGCGGGCAGCTCGGCCTCGCTCGCCGACGCCTGGTCGATGAACAGCGTGTACTGCGACTCCGTGTCGAGCTGCACGAGACGGCCGACGGCGTTGCGGGCGAAGCGACCGTACCCGCGCCTGTTCATCCAGCTCGTCGCGTCGACACCGACCTTCACCCCTACCGCACCTCGAGCAGGCTGTCGCCTGCTCCTGCGACGTAGCCGACAGACTCTCCGATCGCCCACGTCACCGTGTACGCGAGCACGAGCGGCGTTGCCAGCAGAAACTGGCGACCGTAGCCTCTGCGGGCGAGGACGTTCCGCGCGATGCGGTAGTAGAGGAGCGGCGGCAAGAGCGGGGCGCCGAGTGCGTACAGCCAGCGCTTCGGGCCCAGCGTCGAGTTCCTCATGCCCGCGTACGACCGGCTGTAGTGCCACCGCTGCGAGAGGAACTCGCCGAGGCCGAAGTCCTTGTCGTGCTCGAGCACCATGTGGGCCGAGCAGTAGAGCTCGAAGCCTCGCTCGCGCAGCCGCGGATGGAGCCAGGTCTCCCAGCGCCCTTCGCGCAAGAGGTCCTCGATCTCGGCGAGGGCGGCGCGGTCGTACGACACGTTCATTCCGGTCAGGTCGCCGATCGGCCCTTCGGGAAGCGGCTCCATGAACCGGCTGTACTCGCAGAAGAAGGCCGCCCAGTCGCGGATGCGCCGCGTCGCGACGTTGCGGATCGGCCCGCCGACGACGCTGTGCCCTGCGCCGTGTGCGGCGGTAACCGATGGCGCCCAGGCAGGCGTCACGCGGCAGTGGTCCTCGATCAGCGCGACGGCGGGAGCCTGTGCCGCGAACACGCCCGCTGCTCGCAGGGCCGGCACGGTCTGCGGCTCGTCGAATGTGAGCAGCCGGACCGCCGGCCACGCGTCACGAAGCTTCGTTCGCGTCTCGTCGTCCGTCGAGTCGGCGACGATCACCTCCGCGTCGGGCGCGAACGAGGCCAGCGACTCGAGGCAATGGCCGACGTATGGCAGGCCGTTCACGGACGCGATCACGACCGAGAGCTCGGGAGCCGTCATCGTCCACGGAGGCTATCCAGATGCCCGGCGGCCTCTCCCGTTGCCCACGCCACGTCGTACGCGAGCATCACGGGCACCGAGAGCAGGAAGCGCCTGCGCAGCCGGCCGCGGGAGAAGACCTCGCGCGCCGTTCGCGCGAGGAGGACGAGGGGCACGAGCACCGCCGCCCCGATCCCGACCGCGTTCCGCGAGCGGGAGAAGCGAGCGCCACGCTGTCGTCCGTACGCGCGGCCGTGCACGAGGCGCTGGCGCATGAAGGCACGGAAGCCGGCGGAGCGCCCCTGGTAGACGACGAGCTCGGGCGAGTGGAGCAGACGGTAGCCCCGCTCGTGCAACGCCCGGTTGACGTCGGGCTCCCAGAACCCGTCGCGATATGTGTCCCTGACCGCTAGCAGCGCCTCCCGCCGGTAGACCGCGTTGTCGCCCGGCAGGTCGACCGTCTCCCGAGGCGTGAACGGGAGCATGTCGCGCGCATACCGGCAGAAGTACTCGGCCCAGTCGCGCAGGCGCAGGCCCTCTCCCGGCTCGATCGCTCCTCCGACAGCTGCAGCCTCGGCCGACAGGCGCCGTGCCGTCTCCAACCAGTCCGCGGCGGGCCGCATGACGGAGATCGTCAGGCACACGATCTCGCCTTCGGCCGTGTCGATCCCATCCCGCCATTGCTCGGGCACGAGCAGGTCGCGACCGTCCCGGATCGAGACCTGGATGCCGCCGGGCAGTGGCCTCAGCGGCTCGAGCACGTCGCCCAACGAGCCCGCGCCGTTCTCGCCGATGACGAGAGAGATGGTGCGGTCGTCAGTCGACGAGGTCGACATCGAGCAGCGCGTCGATCGCGTCGCCCTCCTCGTGGTACTCGTCCTCGGTGTTCACCGACCACACGTCGTGCTCGGTGCCGTCGACGAGGTTGAGCGTCGCGAGGATCGCGGTCCACATCGAGTGGTCCTGGTTGTTGTAGCGGTGCAGGCCGTTGCGACCGAACGTCTCGAGGCCCTCGAAAGACTCGAGGTACCCACGGAGCACGGCCACCGCCTCGCGGTAGTTGCCGTCGTACATCGGATAGGCCTTCGGCACGCGGACCTTGACTCCGTCGACGACCGTCGCCGGGTCGACGAGGCCGATCTTCGCCAGCTCCTTCGTGGCCAGCGCGACCGCGTCCTCGTCCGAGAGGTGCCAGATGTCGTCGTCCTCGAAGCAGAAGTACTCGACGCCGAGGCACGTCGTTCCAGGCTTCACCATCGCCTCGCTCCAGGCCCCGAAGTTCTGGACGCGTCCCGCCCGGGTGCCAGGGTCGTGGAGGTAGATCCAGTTGTCCGGGAACGGCTGCTCATCGTCGATGACGAGCGCGACGAGGCAGAGCGACCGGTAGCGCAGGCGCTCCGCAGCCGCCACGATCGCCTCCGGCGGCGCGGGGTCGAGCATGAGGACGAGGTCGCTGAGCGCGAGGCTCGAGAGCACGCTATCGACCGCCACATCCTCGACCCGGCCTTCGTGCTCGACGGTGATCGCGTGCGGGCGCGTGTGATCATGGTGAATCGCCTGCACGCGCGTCCGCAGCTGGACGGGAATGCCTCGCTCTTCGACGCGCGCCTGCACGCGCTCCCACATCTGTCCAGGGCCGAGTCGCGGATAGTGGAATTCCTCGATCAGCGTCGTCGGCGTCGACCGGCTGAGATGGAGCGCACGCAGGACCGCCTTGCCGAACGAGAAGTCCTTGATCCGCTGCGCCGCCCACTCGGCACGGATCTCCGAGCCGGGAATGCCCCACACCTTCTGCGTGTACGAGGCGAAGAATGCGTCGTACAGCCTCGAGCCGAAGTTCCAGGTCACCCATTCCTCGAACGTCTCCGGCTGGGTGCGCGTGGAGCTGACACGGCAGCGGAAGTACGAGAACGCGCAGAGCGCCGACTCGACGATCCCTAGACGGGCGACGACGTCGCGGGCCTGGAGCGGGTACGCGAGGTACTTCCCGTCGTAGTAGATCCGCGAGAGGCGCGGCCTGACGAGGAACTCGTCGCCCATCACCTCGTTCCAGAGCCGCTCGATCTGCCCGAACTTCGTGAAGAAGCGGTGGCCCCCGAGGTCGAAGCGGTAGCCCTTGTACTCGACGGTCTTCGCGATCCCGCCGACGAGCCCGTCGGCTTCGTAGACGACGCCGGGGGCGCCGCGGAGCCCGAGCACGTACGCCGCAGTCAGTCCGGCTGGGCCCGCTCCGAGCACGGCCGTGCCCACGGATTCCCCGTTCCCCGCCACCGGCAGCCGAGTCTACCCGCCGACCGCTCGCGAGATTCGCGCCTGCTGTCCCCGCGCTGCCCGCAGGATCTCGCTCGCGTCAGGTGGGTCGGAACCCATCGACGAACATGACGAGAGGATCTCGTGAAAGCGCCATACGAGCGGTGTATCCGTCCGCACGCGGGACGCTGTACCTGAAGGCGCGGGCCATGTCTCCGATCTTCTCCACACGCGCTGCCGAGCCACCTCCGGCGGCCACCCAAGCAGCGAAGCGCCTGTTGCGCGATGAGAAGATCGAGGTTGCACCCGCACGTGATCGGTAGACCGCGGCGCTGCACTCGAGCCGCTGGCCAGTCGGGGTCCTGAACCCAGCTTGATACTCGGACTCCCGCTCATGTCGGATGAGTGCCTGCGAGTCGCTCGCCCAGGGATCCTCGAGCACGAGATCGAACCCGTCTGGGAGATCCGAGAGCTGCGCGACGAGAAACCGCGCATCGAGCCTCTGCGCGGACTCCTCGCCGCCTCCCCCTCCACAGCCCGCAAGGGCGAGTGTCAGAGCGGCGAGGAGCGACGGCGTTCTCAACGCTCGATGGGGCGAGTCGCTCGGATGTCGCAGATCCTCACGCGGGGAAGGCGACGAGCGGATTCGAACCGCTGTACAAGGCTTTGCAGGCCTCTGCCTAACCACTCGGCCACGTCGCCGCAGGCGACATCGTATCCCCGGCTAGGGTCTGGTCCATGCACAGCGACGGGGCCTTGGTCCACGAGAAGCTCGGGCAAGCCGCCGGCATCCTGCGCGAGCAGGAGGTCGCCCTGTGGCTCACGTTCGTCCGCGAGACGCAGCTCACGACCGACCCGTGCCTCGACCTGATCGCCGGCACCTACTGCGCGTGGCAGAGCGCGTTCCTCATCTCCGCCACGGGCGAGCGGATCGCGATCGTCGGCCGCTACGACGCTCCGGCGGTCGAGGAGATGGGCGCCTACGGCGAGGTGATCGGCTACGACGAGAGCATCCGTCCCGCGCTGCTTCAGACGATCGAGCGGATCGACCCGACCTCGATCGCCGTCAACTACTCGGAGAACGACCCGGCCGCGGACGGTCTCACGCACGGCATGTGGCTCGAGCTCCAGGCGACACTCGCCGGCACGCCCTATGCCGACCGCCTGCGCTCCTCCGAGCGCGTCGTCAACGCGCTGCGCGGCCGCAAGTCACCACGTGAGGTCGAGCTCGTCCGTTCGGCCGCTGCCACGACGGAGGAGATCTTCGAGATCGTCGGCGCGTCGCTCCAGCCCGGCCAGTCGGAGCGCGAGATCGCCGGCGTCATGCACCGCGAGATCGCCGATCGCGGGCTCGGCTATGCCTGGGGACGCGACCATTGCCCGGCGGTCAACGCCGGCCCCGACAAGGCGATCGGCCATGCGCCTCCGGGTGAGCTGACGATCGAGCGGGGCCAGCTCCTCCACGTGGACTTCGGCGTCAGCCAGGACGGCTACTGCTCGGACCTGCAGCGGGTCTGGTACGTCCTCGAGAACGGCGAGACAGAGCCGCCGGCGGACGTGCTCGCGGCCTGGAGTGACGTCTGGGCGTCCGTGGACGCAGGAGTCGACGTCCTCGGTCCCGGCGCGGTCGGCTGGGAGGTCGATGCGGCAGCCCGCGGCTCTCTCGTCGCCGCCGGCTACCCGGAGCCGAAGTACTCACTCGGCCACCAGCTCGGACGCGCGGCGCACGACGGCGGGACGCTGCTCGGGCCACGCTGGGCGAGGTACGGCGACTCTCCGCTCGGAAAGGTCGAAGCGGGAAACGTCTTCACGCTCGAGTACGGCGTGCACGTGCCTGACCGAGGCTACGTCGGTCTCGAGGAGGACGTGGTCGTGACGGAGAGCGGCGTCGAGTGGCTGAGCACGCCGCAGCGAAGTCTCTGGGTCGTCGAGTAGGCTCGCCGCGACCCGTCAAGCCCAAAGCGAGGTTTCCGATGCCCGTTGCTGTCGTGATGAAGTTCAAGGATGCGACGCTCCAGCAGTACGACCAGATCCGCGAGAAGCTGGGCATGGCGCCCGGCGGTGAGACGCCTGCGGGAGCGCTGTTCCACTGGGCTGCGATGACGGACAACGGCCTGCGCATCGTCGACGTCTGGGAGACGAAGGAGCAGTTCGAGTCCTTCTCGCAGGAGAAGATCGGGCCGTACTCGGCCGAGGTCGGGATCGAGGAGACGCCCGAGATGAGCTTCTACGACGTCCACAACTACCTGGCCGCCCACTGAGCCTTCCCACGCGATGACGCGTTTTGTCGTCGCCTGCGACGTCGTCCTGCAGCTCGCGAGCGAGGAGGTCGAAGTCGCGGCCGAGCACGAGCTGCTCGCGCCGACGCTGCTCCGCTCCCAGGCGCTGTCTGCGATGCACGAGGCCTTGCATCGCGGCGAGATCTCACAGCAGGAGGCAGCAGAGCGCCTCGTGCGAGTCAACGCGATGCCGATCCGCCTGCTCGGCGACGCCGTCCTGCGACGGCAGGCGTGGAAGTTCGCGGACGAGCTCGGCTGGGCGGACACGTACGACGCGGAGTACGTCGCGCTGACGAAGCTCCAGGCGGACGCCTTCGTCACGCTCGACCCGGAGCTGGCGCGCGCAGTCGACGGGATCGTCCCGATTGCGACGATCGACGCGCTCTACTCGGCCTGATCGCTCAGGGGCTCGCGACGATCGCGAAGCTCGCGCTGCTGCCGGCCTCGACCGCGATCACACCGCCCGCAGCCTTCGCAGGGACGTCGCACTCGCCCGCGTCGAAGGCGCCGCGGCATCCCCAGGCCACGATCGTGCCGTCGTCCTTGAGCGCGAGGCTGTGCCCGCCGCCGCCCGAGATCGCGACCACGCCGCTCTTCGCCGCCGGCGGCACGTTGCACTGACCCTCGTTGAAACGTCGGCAGCCCCAGGCGACGACGCTGCCGTCCTTCAGGAGCGCGAGGCTGTGGAACTCGCCCGCCGAGATCGCGACCACGCCGCGCTTGGCCTTCGGCGACACCCTGCACGAGAGCGTGTCCTGGTGCCCGGGGATGCAGCCCCACGCGACGACGCTGCCGTTCTTCTTCAGGGCGAGCGCATGGTCGAAGCCGGCGTCGATCGCCTTCACGCCGCTATGCGCAGCCGGGGGCACGCGGCAAGATCGCGGATTCGTGTAGAGGACGTTGTGGCTCGTCTGGCAGCCCCAGGCGACGACGTTCGCCGTTCCGCTTCAGGGCGAGGCCGAAGCGCTCGCCCGCAGCGACCGCGGCGACGCCGCTCTTCGCCTCGGCGGGCACCGTGCACTGGCCGGCGTCGTAGGTGTGGCAACCCCAGGCGATGACCTCACCCTTCCTGCTCAGGGCCAAACTGGTCGCCGTGCTCGCAGCGACCTCGACGATACCGTGCCTCGCAGCAACGGGAACGCTGCACTGGCGGTAGTTCGTGGTCCCGCCGCACCCCCAGGCGATCACGCTCCCGTCCTTCTTCAGCGCGAGGTTGTGCGCGAACGCCGCTGCAATCTCGACCACGCCGCCCCGCGCCCTCCCGGGGACGCTGCACTGGCCGTAGTTCTTCACCGTGACGCCCGGATCCACCGGCCTGCAGCCCCAGAAGACGACTCCGCCCGCAGGCGGTGCGGCAGCCGTGCTGACGCTCGCCAGGAGCAGAGCGGCTGCCCCGGCCACCAGCAGCTTCACGGACAGCTGACCTTCCTCTCGCCTTTCACGCAGAAGTCCGAGCCTACTCCGCCGTCGACGACATCGGACCCCGGCCCACCATCGAGGAAGTCGTTGCCGCCGAGGCCCTTCAGCCGGTCGTTGCCCTTCTGGCCGGCGAGGTGATTGGCCCCGCCGTCGCCGAGCAGCGAGTCGGCGAAGCGCGAGCCGAGCACCGTCTCGAGACCGGTCAGCCGGTCGGTGCCCCAACCGGTCGCCTTGCCGCGCCCCAGATCCGCGGCCACGGCAGCCGGCGCATTCGTGTAGTCGCCGACGTCGCGACCCGGGCCGCCGGAGAGCGTGTCGTTCCCGAGGCCCCCGACGAGGATGTCGAGGCTCGGCCCGCCCGTCAGGGTGTCGTCGCCCGCTGCGCCGTCGACCCGGTCGGCACCCGCCCCGCCGTCCAGCTGGTCGTTGCCGTCGTCTCCGCAGATCACATCATCGCCACCGCCGCCGGTCACCCGGTCGTTCCCCGGTCCCGCGTCGATGACGTCGTCGCGTGCCGTCCCCGTAAGCGTGTCGTCACCGGCGGTCCCGACGGCCGTTGCCGGCAGCCCTGCGCACGTCGGCGCGCCTGCTCCACGTGCGACTGCGGCCGCGGCGTCAGTACCAGGATCGTCACCACGACCGCGAAGTGCGCGCCACGAGCGATCAACGCGGCCCGACCTCACGGTACGACCACTGCACCGTGAATCCGCGTCCCGAGTACTTCTTCCCGCAGAGTTGGTTATTGCACTCCTTGCGGTCGCCCGGAGGAATGGGACGAAGTGGCCCGTTGCGATAGCCGACCAGCGCCCACTCGTTGGAGGCCTGGAAGTTCGCGCCCTGGGTGAGGGACGTGTTGAAGTTCTTGTGGATGTAGACGAGCTCGAGCATCTCCTGCTGCGAGAACCAGTCTGCGATCGACGAGCCGTCCTTGACGAAGTCGTCGTGGCACAGCCTCATCATCAGGCCGTAGATGACGTAGTTCACCGATCCTGCGTAGTGACAGTCTCGTCCGACCTGGACTGACAATCCGCAGGTCCCGCAATCGGGTTGGTACTTCTTCACGAAGCTCTCGCGCCCGGCGGGGCCGAGCTCCTCGATGTCCCATGCAGAAGCAGCGGATGGCACCGTCACGATGCCAAGGCATGCGGCGTACCGCCGCGGTCCCGACCATCCGGCGAATGCCCGCCGGACCCGATCGAGCGTCGCCTCGAGCTCGTCGGTGATGTCGGGGCCGCAGGTCTTCTTGCAGCAGATCACGCCACCACGCACCTGAGGCCGATCGCAGAACGTCTCGCCGCGCTCACAGCAGATCGGAAAGCCGGTCTTGTCCACGCCGCGCACTGACCCGGGCGCACAGCAGGTCCCCTTGTGGCATTCGCAGCCCTCCGGGCAGCAGTAGAACCCCTCCCTGCTGACCTCGCTGCTTCCGGTGCAGCGACCGGGGAAGTTCCCGCCGGGGGGTCCATCGGAGCAACACTTTCTTCCCGGGTCGCAACAGCTGTCCACGCCGCCGTCGGGAGGCCCGCACGGCGCTCCACCGTTCGGTCTATACGAAGTCTTACAAGTGAACACAGTGGGTCTATAGCCGCAGCTGCAGATGGGCGGCGCGGCCGTTCTTGCCGGCGCCGCCGCCGCTGAGCCAGCCCAGCGAACACCGGGCATCGCCGCGTAGATGACAGCCCCGCCGAGCAGTCGAAGCGCCCGCGAGCGTGGCATCGGCCTCGCCAGCGAGCGCGCGAGCTCGTCGAGGAACCGCGTCATCTCACGGGGACGATGCCGGCGAGCAGGCGCGTCTTCGTGTCGTGGCCGGGGTAGTACATTGCGAAGTACGCGAGCCCGCCCGGTACGAACGCTACCCTAGGAGAATTGGTAAAGCGCGTAGTGGTCGTAGTCGAGCGGATTGATCGTCGGTGGAAGCGCCACCGACCCAACGAGCCGAGAATGTGACCCCGTGCGAGCGGCCCGAAACACCTCGACGACCTGAGGGGTCGCCTTCGAGAGGTCGCTGGGCCGGCGCAGCGTGATGGAACCCGTCGTCAGCTGCCCGGCTCGGCCCGTCGCGTCGAGGAGGTCGACCGGAGCCTCGCGCGTGCCCAGAGACCATGGTCGTCGGCGGTACGTTGCCGGGCGACGTCGCGCGGAGATCGCCGCTGAGCAGGTCGTCAGCACGACACGACATTCGACGGCGCACACAAGACGGAAGTCGATCGCCGTGGCTCCGCCCGGAAGCGTGACGGCTGTCGACGTCCGAGGTACGAGGGTCTGCGGGTCGAGCTCGAGCAGCTTGACCGGACCAACCACGCCGCCGCCCGTGCGTCTCGAGCCAGCCAGAGCCAGACGTGCCCTTTGCCGTCGACGCCGAGCTGCATCAAGCAGGTTCCGTCGCCCCTGCTTGATGTACCGCGTGAGCTCGCTGAGCTCCCCGTCTGCCGTGCAGCAGGCCCAGAGGTACGACCGGAGCACGCCACCGCCCTCGCCCATCTTGCCGCCGGTCATGATCCACACGGTTCGCCCGCCGCGGCTATCGCGTTCGACTGCAACAGGATCGAGCTGTTGGGGCGGGATGCTTCTCCGGATCGTCCGCGACCGCCTTCGCTTCGCCAACCCTCCCGTTCGGCAGCAGTTGCGCCGTCCTGAAAGGGCCGGGCTTGCCGGAGTTGTCCGCGGGTGGAAGACGAGTTGCGAGCCGACGATCATCATCGGGATCCCGACTCACGAGCGTCGGTCCTGACGAACGACAGCCGGCTCCGACGCGACGAATGCTTCCAAGCCTCGTGCGCGACCCTTGCTGGCGAATCCGATCCACGCGCGCCCCGAGGCCGACCCCACCACCGACGGCCCACTGCTTTCGGGCCAGAAGTTCGTAACCGTCACCCACGGCTTCGGCTTCGCGGCCCCCGCCGCCGAGACTGGCGTGCTGACGACCACCGCCAGGAACACGGCAGCGATCACGACGCGGCGTCCGATCATCGGTTCTCCCCCTGTGCGGAGAGGGTTGCGATATCGCACGTCAGAATATGACCCGGCGGGCGCAGTGGCAAGAGTCGCTGGACGCCCGCGATACGCGGCCCTGGCTAGTGGATCAGCGTGTCGTCGTCGTGCTTGTGCTCTTCGCGCCACTCCGCCTGGTAGCGCTCCGACTCTTCGAACTCCTGCTCCGTCTTCAAGCGGTCGGCGTCGGTCTCGCCGGCCGGATGCTCGCCGGCGCTGTTCGACCTTCGCATGGCTCCGAACGCGAGTAGAAGAAGCGGAATCGCGATGACCGCAACGATCAATACGGGGAGCACAAGCCTGACGTTATCCGATCGTGATCGGCGGCTCGCAGCTGGCGCATCGATACGTCGAGCCATCGTCAGGAGCGGATGAAGGGACTCGAACCCTCGACCTTCTGCATGGCAAGCAGACGCTCTACCAACTGAGCTACATCCGCCGGAACGGGCGCATCATAGCTCCGCCGCGTCGAGCGCTTCGTTGACGAGGCGGTCGGCGAGCTCGTTGTGCTCGCGCCGCACGGCGACGAGCTCAACGCGGTCGAAGCGCCGCACGAGGTCGGTCGCGTCGGCCCAGAGCTCTCGCAGCGCCGCGTTCTTCACCTTGTACTCGCCGCGCATCTGTTTCACGAGCAGCTCGGAGTCGGACACGACCTCGAGCTCTTCAACACCCAGCTGCCCGGCGCGCTCGAGCCCGGCCACCAGCGCGCGGTACTCGGCGACGTTGTTCGTGGCGACGCCGATCGCCTTGCCCTCCGCGGCGAGCACCGTTCCGTCCCCGGCCTCGAGCACGTAGCCGTACGCCGCCGGGCCCGGGTTGCCGCGCGCGCCGCCGTCCGTGAACAGCTTCGCCTTCAGGCCGCTACTCCGTGTCGATCTGCGCGCGCTGGAGCTTCCCCGAGTAGTCGACGTAGATCGACTTCCACTCGGTGAAGACGTCGAGCGCGGCCTGGCCGGCCTCGCGATGACCGTTCCCCGTCTGCTTCGTGCCGCCGAACGGGAGGTGAACCTCGGCGCCGGTCGTGCCCGCGTTGACGTACGTGATTCCGGCCTCGAGGTCGCGCATCGCGCGGAACGCCTGGTTCACGTCGGCGGTGAAGATGGACGACGAGAGCCCGTAGCGGATCCCGTTTGCGACGCGGATCGCTTCGTCGAAGTCCGCGACGCGGATGATCGACGTGGTTGGCCCGAAGATCTCCTCCTGCGCGACGCGCATTCCGGCTTCGACGTCACCGAAGATCGTCGGCCGGTAGAAGAAGCCATCGTCGAGGCCGTCGCCGGTCGCGACCTCTCCACCCGTGAGCAGCGTCGCGCCCTCGTCCTTCCCGATCCCGGTGTACGAATGGATCTTCTCGAGCGCCGCGGCGTTGATCACGGGACCGACGTCCGTGTCGTCCTCCCAGCCGGGGCCGAGGCGGAGGCGCTCGGCCTGCGCGACGACGCGCGAGACGAGCTCGTCATAGACCTTGCGGTGAACGATCACGCGACTGGCGGCGGTGCAGCGCTGGCCGGACGTGCCGAAGGCGGACCAGACGATGCCCTCGACCGCGAGGTCAAGGTCGGCGTCGTCCATGACGATGATCCCGTTCTTCCCGCCCAACTCGAGGTGGACGTGCTTGAGGTTCTCGGCCGCAGCCTCGAGCACCGCGACACCGGTCTCGCGCGAGCCCGTGAGCGTGACGACGGGCACGCCGGGATGTCGGACGATCCTGTCCCCCACCTCGCGGCCGTAGCCGTGCACGAGGTTGACGACGCCCGGTGGCACGCCGGCCTCGAGCAGCAGCTCGACGAAGCGCTGCGCGAGCATTGGCGTGTCGTTCGCGGGCTTGAAGACAACGGTGTTGCCGCAGACGAGCGCAGGCACGATCTTCCAGGACGGGATCGCGATCGGGAAGTTCCACGGGGTGATCACGCCGACGACGCCGATCGGCGTGCGAACGCTCATGTTGAACTTGTCCGGGAGCTCGGATGGCGTCGTGTGACCGAACAGCCGGCGGCCCTCGCCGGCCATGTAGTAGCTCATGTCGATCGCTTCCTGCACGTCGCCGCCGGCCTCCGCGAGCACCTTGCCCATCTCGCGGGCCATCAGGTCTGCGAGCTCGGCCTTGTGCTCGGCGACGAGCGCGCCGAACCGGAACAGGATCTCGCCGCGCTTCGGCGCCGGCACGAGCCTCCAGCTCGTGTACGTGTCCGTCGCCGCCTCGACCGCACGGTCGACGTCGGCGGCGCTCGACCGCGGGAAGACGCCGATCAGCTCGCCGGTCGCGGGGCTGCGGCTCTCGAAGGTCTTGCTCGTCTCGGCGCCGACCCACGCGTCGCCGATCAGGTTTGCCTGCGTCTCGACCCCGGTCGCCACGCGCCGAGTCTAGTCCGGCGGCCTACGGCGCGTCGATGCGCGGGAACGTGCCGGGGATGCGTGTACGACGCCGGTCGCGCACTTCGCGTCCTTCTCGTGTCGTGGCCGGTGCCTCTCGCTGCCCGCGCGCGCGACGCCGATCGATGATCACCGTCACATCCGGGTTCCCCTCGTAGTACTCGACAAGGCGCGTATACAGCTCTGTTTCGAGCTCCGGGGGCACGACGCAGTAGATCACAGCCCCACTGATTGTAGGTACCCCGGCGGCGCGCGTCAGCCCCTCGGAAGGGCTATTCGACCCTGGTTACTCGGGTGCCACGGCCGGAACGAGCCGGCCTGCGGGGTCGACCTCCGCGTTCCACGCCGTCTGCGCCACCTCGAGATCGGCGAGATCGAACCCGCGTTCGATCAGCCGCACGGGCTGCGGCTCGTCGGCGTCGACGTCGTACTGGTACCACGAGATATCCCAGCAGATCGTGACGACTGCCGTGCGGTCGCCCGTCGGGCGGATCGCCGCCCGCGGCGTGCCGAGGCTGCGGATCAGGCCCTCCACCGTGCGTCGGTGTGGGCTGCCGTTGAAGATCGACGCGGCCTGGACGACAACCTGATCCTCGGGCGACAGACGGCGGAGCATCGGCTCGGCGACCGCCTCGCCGACGGGAGGGGACGGCGCCTTGAAGAGCCGGGCGAAGAAACCGCGTCGCTGCTCCTGGGGTCGTACGTGAAGGCCCGGACCGCCTTCGCGGTACCAGCCCGCCTCGAGCGCCTGCTCGCGACAGAGAGGGCAGACGTCGACGTAGTCGAGCCCGTCCGGAGAGAAGCGCTCGGTGCGCTCACCGACGAGAAGCGAGCGGTCGCAGATCGCGCACGTGACCGCGGGAGCCGCGCCGCCCGGCATCAGTGGGCGCTTGCCTCCTCCTTCGCCTTTGCCGCGTCGTCCATCACCTTCTGCGCGATGTGCGACGGGACCTCCTCGTAGCGGAGGAACGACATCGCGTAGTCGCCGCGGCCGCCCGTGAGCGACGTGAGCGACTGCGAGTACGTCAGCACCTCGGCCATCGGCACCTCGGCCTTGATCGTCGTCATCCCGCCGAGCGGCTCCATCCCGAGCAGACGCCCGCGCCGGGAGTTGAGATCGCCGTTGACGGCGCCCACGGCCTCGTCCGGCACGGTGACGTCGAGCTCCATGATCGGCTCGAGGAGCATCGGGTCCGCCTTCTGGTACGCGTCCTTGAAAGCCATCGAGCCTGCGATCTTGAATGCCATCTCCGAGGAGTCGACGTTGTGGTACTGGCCGTCGACGAGCCGTACGGTCACGCCCTGCACCGGCGCGCCGGCGAGGTCGCCGTGAAGCATTGCCTCCTGGATCCCCTTGTCGACGGCCGGGCGGAAGCCCTGCGGGATGACGCCGCCGACAATCTTGTCGACGAACTCGTAGCCCTCGTGCCCAGGCCGCGGCTCGAGCACGATCTCGCAGTCGCCGAACTGCCCGCGGCCGCCCGTCTGCTTCTTGTAGCGGGCGCGCGCACGCGACTCCTTGCGAATGGTCTCGAGGTACGGCACGCGCGGCTGCGCGAGGTCGACATCGACGCCGAAGCGTCGATGGAGCCGGTCGACGGCGACCTCGACGTGCATCTGGGAGAGGCCGGCGAGCAGCTGCTCCGCCGTGCGCTCGTCGCGGCGGAGAACGAGGGTCGGGTCCTCCTCGGCTAGCCGACGCAGCGCCGCCGCCGCCTTGTCCTCGTCACCCTTCGTCTTCGGCGTGATGGCGAAGCTCATCACCGGCTCGGGAAAGTCGATCGTCGGCAGCTCGACGGCGCGCTCGGCGTCGAGCAGGAGATCGCCGGTGTGGGTCTCCTTGAGCTTCGCGACAGCGCCGATGTCGCCCTCACCGAACTCATCCGTCGCCGTGTGCTCCTTGCCCTGGAGAAGCAGGAGCTGTCCGAGGCGCTCCTTCGAATGCGCGCGCACGTTCGCGACCGTGGAGTCGGCTTTCAGCGTGCCTTGGAGGACGCGGAACAGCGAGATGCGGCCTGCGAACGGATCGGCGATCGTCTTGAAGACGAACGCCGCCGTGCCGGCGCCTTCCACTTGCACCGGGGCGCCGCGCTTCGCGGGCGAGGGCACGCCTTCGACGAGCAGGTCGAGGAGCGCCTGCGTGCCGAGGTTCTTCGTCGCGACGCCGGCCGCGACCGGAAAGATCTCACCACGCGTGACGGCGTCCTTGAGCGCGTGCGCAACCTCGTCGACCGCGAGCTCCTCGCCCTCGAGGTAGCGCTCCATCAGCCCCTCGTCCGTCTCCACGACCGCGTCGAGGAGCTTCTCGCGGTACTCGGCCACCTCGGACTCGAGCTCGGCCGGGATCGGGCCTGGAGCAGCCTCGCGGTCGCCCTCGGGGCTCGTGTACGCGGTCATGTGCAAGAGGTCTACGACGCCCGTCAGCTCGTGCTCGGCGCCGATCGGCAGAGCGACGGCGACGCACTTCGGCGAGAGCTGCTCAGTGAGCTGGCCGAGCGCACGGTAGAAGTCGGCGCGCTCACGGTCGAGCATGTTCACGAAAACGACGCGTGCGAGCCGACCTGCCTCGGCCCGCTTCCACACGCGGCTCGTGCCGACCTCGACGCCCATCACCGCGCTGACGACGACGAGCGCGCCGTCCGCGACGGTCAGCGCAGCGATCGCGTCGCCCTGGAAGCCGGTGTCGCCTGGCGTGTCGACGAGGTTGATCTTCCGCCCCTGCCACTCGGCGTGCGCGAGCGTCGCCGAGAGGGACATCTGCCGCCGCTGCTCGTCCTCGTCCCAGTCGGTCACCGTGTTCCCCGCTTCGACCGTTCCGAGCCGATTGACCGCACCTGACTGGAAGAGCATCGCCTCGACGAGCGACGTCTTCCCGGTACCTCTGTGCCCGACGACGGCGACGTTGCGAATCTTTCCTGGATCGAACGAAGACATCGGTGACGGATCCCTCCTCGAAGACCGCGGTGTGCGGGAGCTAGCCTAGCTTGGAGGGCTTGGCGAAACAGTACTGAGCCGCCGGAATCGCGCTCGACGCTGCGCTCGCTTCGTCCTCGGTCGCGCTAATAGTTCTAGGCAAGCGGCATAGGGGACAGGATTAATCCTGTCCCCTATGCAGTTTCCGTTGCTCCCTGCGTCCTGGCGATCACAGCGCCGATCGCGCCCCGACGACGAGCACCGTTCCACCAAGCCCTCCTAGGCGCTAGGAGCGGGGCCCCGGCTGCTGGCCCCCGCTAGGCGCGCGCGCAGGCGGAGGATCGCCTTCGTGTGAAGCTGCGAGACGCGCGACTCGGTCACGCCCAGCACCTCGCCGATCTCGCGCAGTGTCAGCTCCTCGTAGTAGTAGAGCGTGACGACGATCTTCTCCCGCTCGGGCAGGCTGGAGATCGCCTCGGCCATCGCCTCCTTCGTCTCCGTCTGGTCGAGCGCCGCCTGCGGCTCCGGCCCGTCGGGATCCTCGATCGTGTCGATGAGGGCGATCTGGTCGCCGCTCGAGGCCGAGACCGTCCAGAGCTCGTCGAGCGCGGCGATCGACGAGCGCGAGATGTCGAGCAGGCTGTCCTCGAGCTCCTCGAGCGGGACTCCCATCTTCTCGGCGATCTCCTCGTCGGTCGGCGCACGGTGGAGCTCCGCCTCGAGCTTGGCGATCGTCCGCTCGATTTCGCGTGCGCGGGCGCGGACGGAGCGCGGCACCCAGTCCATCGCGCGCAGCTCGTCGATGATCGAGCCCTTGATCCGCGCGATTGCGTACGTCTCGAACTTCACGTCGCGGTCCGGGTCGTAGCGTTCGATCGCGCTGATCAGCCCGAGCAGCCCGTAGGACGCAAGATCGTTCTCGTCCACGTGCGCCGGCAGGCCGCTCGAGATCCGTCCTGCGACGAACTTCACGAGCGGCGCGTACGTGAGGATCAGCCGGTCACGGATCGCCGGATCGCTCGTCTTTCGGTACGAGCGCCAGAGGCGCTGGATATCGTCGGCCACGCGGAGAGAATACGCCGCTTTCCGGCGTAATCCTCAGGAAGCCGTCACGGCGCGCGCCACGCACGCACGACAAGGCCCGCCATCCACGCTGCCAGCACGCCCGCGGCAACCACGATTACCCACTGATCCGCCTTGAACGCTTCCCACGCGATGCCCGCGAGAACGGCCGCGAGGACGAGAAAAAGCGCGCCGAGCGCTCGCCGATGCGACGACTGACCCACCTGCGGAATCTACCCAGCCCGCTGAGTACACTGGCCGGGCAACCCAGCGCGGTCGCCGAGGGGCGTAGCTCAATTGGCAGAGCACCGGTCTCCAAAACCGGGGGTTGCAGGTTCGAGTCCTGCCGCCCCTGCTCCTTTGATAGCGCGGAATACGGTATGAACACTGGGCTAGCGCGCTATCAGACGTCCTGGCCGACCTACCGCTAGGAACCGCTAGGAACCGCCTGATTCGGTACCGCACTAGACCGCGGCTAGACCGCGGCAGCCTGCCACGGCTCTTGAAACCACTCGGCCCGCACTGTCACAAAACTGTCACGCGCGGAGTCCGCTGGGCGCGCTGCAATCCCATAGGGAGAAAAACGACTGAGTACGCGTACCATCAATGAGTGGACCTGAGCGACGTCAAGAGCCGCCTCCGCGATGTCTGGCGCTTTCGTTGGGATGCGGAGGCGTCCTTAAGGCAGCTCCGTCAAGCTCTTGACAGCGAGGTCAGCCAAGAGGCGAAGCGTCTAGCCGAGCGACTGGACGATCTCGAATACAAGATAATCAGCACCATTGAGGCCCATCGTTTTGAGGTTGTCGTCAACCCTAGGACGCGGACGATGCATGACCCGGCGTGCTCTCGGAAGCCCTGGGCCGGCTGGGGCGATCCCGAAAAGATGACCCTCGAAGAGGCCCTGAAAGGCGGGTACGACACCTGCACGTACTGCTATCGCCTCATCAACGGAAAACTCCCACACAGAGCCGCCTGACAGTCACGCAGGGGCTGAACCGTACCGGTTCAAATCGCAAGTAACGGGGGCGGCCCAACGCCCCCCAGGTACTGAAACACCGCCTCGGAACGACGAGGGCCGCCCCGAAGGACGGCCCTGTTGTGTAACCGCACCCGTTACGCGGCTACGTCCTTGCGACCTGGACCAGCCGCGCGGACGTGTTCGCCCGGACGAGGTAGGCGTCCAGGAGTCCGGCCGCTTCCTCCTCGTTACCCGGCATCAGGTGGCCGTAGCGGTCGAGCGTGATCGTGATGCTGCTGTGCCCCGCGAAGACGGAGCACGCCTTGATGTTGATGCCCGCGGCGATCCACATCGAGATCGCGGTGTGCCTCGACTCGTGCAGGCCGATCGGGGTCAGCGGGTTCGGCTTCCGTCCCTCCCGCTCCGCCTCCTCCGCGTCCTTCTCCGTCGCCGCGTTCCAGGCGGTCAGCGCCCTGCGGCGGACGGCGCTGGCGGTGAACGGCTGCCCCGAACTCGAGCCGAACACGTACCCGTCCTCGCGGCCCGACCACGCGCAGGCCATCTTCCAGTCGAGCAGCAGGTCGCGGAGCTCAGCTGCGACCGGCACCGTGCGCGTACCGGCGGCCGACTTCGGAGCGATGACCGCGCCGCTGTCGTCCATCGCCCGCTCCACGCGGATGACGCCGCTGGCGGTGTCTACATCCTGCCAGGGCAGGCCGCGCAGCTCGCCGCGCCGGAGACCTGCGTAGAGGGCCGTGCCCCAGAGGGCCTTGTCGTCCACCCTCGGGAGCGCCGCGATCAGGCGAGCGGCCTCCTCCGGGTCACCAGTAGAGCCTGAGGTGGGCGGGCCTGCGGGTCCGTTCACCAGCGTCTCTGCCCTCTCATGATCGAGTTCAGGGACGCCTCGGTGACGTACCCCGGAGGCGTCCACGCCCTCAAGGGCCTGAACCTCGAGATCGCGGCCGGCCAGATGGTTGTCATCGTGGGCCTCTCGGGAGCCGGCAAGTCCACGCTCATCCGCGCCATCAATGGGCTCGTGCCACTCAGCGACGGGGACGTCATCGTCGACGGCGTCAGCGTCCGCCAGGCGTCGTCGCGCCAGCTGCGCGAGGTCCGGGCCCGAACCGGCATGATCTTCCAGACCTTCAACCTCGTGAAGCGGACGAGCGTCCTCAACAACGTCCTCATGGGCCGACTGCACCGTACGGGCACTCTGCGTTCGCTGCTCGGCTGGTATCGGCCGGACGACGTCGAGATCGCGATGCGCTCGCTCGAACGCGTCGAGATCGTGGAGAAGGCGTATGTGCGTGCCAGCGACATCTCGGGCGGGCAGCAGCAACGCGTCGGGATCGCTCGCGCGCTGGCCCAGGAGCCAACGACCATCCTGGCCGACGAGCCTGTGGCGAGCCTCGACCCGCCGACGAGCCACATGGTCATGCGCGACCTGCAGCGCATCAATCGAGAGCTGGGCATCACGACGATCGTAAACCTCCATTTC
The DNA here is from genome assembly GCA_963826585.1 of uncultured Actinomycetes bacterium. GTDB lineage: Bacteria > Actinomycetota > Thermoleophilia > Gaiellales > Gaiellaceae > PALSA-612. Next base: position 6,004 of record CAWGXP010000001.1, on the reverse strand, counting down.
CTCGACCTCGCGCGCGTCTACGGAGAGCGCATCATCGGCATGCGCGCCGGCGGGATGGTCTACGACGGGACCGCCGCCGCGGCCGATGAGAACGTCTTTCGCGACATCTACGGGCGGTCGCTCACCGCCGACGACGTGTTGGGCGAGGTCGGCCCTCAACTCGAGAGATGAGCGCGGCACCGACCAGCGCGCGACCGACGAAGCCACCGCGGTCGCTCGCGGTGCCAGCGGGAGTCTTGGTATTCGTCGTCATCACCGTGCTTTCGCTGAGCGAGCAGCTCGGCATCGGCTTCGACCTGGGCGCGCTCATCGCCGACCTGGGCCGCGGGGCCGCCATCATCGGCGAGCTGCTGTCTCCGAACTGGGCCTTTCTGCCCCGCACGATCCGGCCCATGATCGAGACGATCCAGATGGCGATCGTCGCGAGCGCGATCGGCTGCGCCATCGCCGTGCCCGTGGCATTCCTCGCCTCTCGCGTGACCGCCCCGAACACGCTCGTGCTCAACCTCGATCGCGGCGTGCTCAGCGTGATCCGGGCGATCCCGGACATCCTCTATGCGCTCATCTTCGTGGCCGCCATCGGCGTCGGTCCGCTGCCCGGCATCGTGGCGCTCGTGCTGTTCAACATCGGCGTCGTCGCCAAGCTCCTGTCCGAGACGGTCGATGGGGTGGATCGCGGCCCGATCGAGGCCGCCCAGGCGTCCGGTTCGAATCGGACACAGGCGGTGCGCTGGGCCGTGCTGCCACAGGTGCTCCCGCACTACGTCGCTTTCTCTCTCTACGCGTTCGAGCTGAACATCCGCGCCTCGACCGTCATCGGCATCGTCGGCGCTGGCGGGATCGGGCAGCTGCTTTATACGCAGTACCAGTTCTTCGCGTGGAGCAACGTCTCGGTCATCATCATCGAGCTGTTCGCCGTCGTGCTCGTCATCGAGCTCATCTCGATCAGCCTGCGGCGGAGGTTGGTGTGACGGCGACCTCCGTCGCGTCGACCGCGAGACCGCCCCGTCCCTCGGTGGCGGGACGCAACGCGCTCATCCTCGTGGCTGCCGCCGTGGTCGCCTGGGCTGCCATCGGGGTGGACGTCGACCTTGCACAGCTGCTCGAGCTGCCCGCCGGCGTGGCTCTCATCGTCTCCGAGATGTACTTCCAGGGCGGGCCCGACCTGTCGTACCTGCCGCGGGCGCTCGAGGCCATGATCGAATCGCTTCAGATCGCCTGGGTCGGGACGATCATCGGGGCGCTGCTCTCCTTGCCGCTCGGCTTCCTCGGCGCCCGCAACGTGACGGGCGGGACGACGTCACTCATCGTCCGACAGGTGATGAACGCGATCAGAGCCTTCCCCGAGCTCGTCCTCGCCATCGCGATCTTCATCCCGATCGCCGGGCTCGGGCCCGTCGCCGGTGCGCTCGCCATCGGCGTGCACTCGGCCGGCACACTGGGCAAGCTCACGGCCGAGGTCATCGAGGGCATCGACGGCGGCCCGGTCGAGGCAGTCCGGGCGACGGGCGGCCGCTTCCTGCAGGTCCAGCGCTGGGGTATCGTCCCCCAGGTGCTGCCCGAGATGGTGGGCTTCTGGCTCTATCGTTTCGAGATCAACATCCGCGCCGCCGCAGTCTTGGGGGTCGTGGGAGCGGGCGGCATCGGGTTCGTCCTCCAGCAGACCATCACGTTCGGCCGCTTTCCACAGGCGGGCACGGCGCTCCTCGTCATCGTCGTGACGCACGATCCGTTCGTCGACATGACCTCGGGCCGCGTGCGCGCCCGGACGATCGAGGGCGCTCAGGTCCGACCCGTCAACGTGGACGCCCTCGTCGTCGAGGTGACAGCCGCATGACCGAGCAATTCACCCTCCGCACCCGCGAGGTGCGTGAGGCCGAAGAGGCCGTGCGCCTGGCGCCCGCGGCGATGCGCTCGGCCGACTCGCGCGGCCGCGTCCGCGACGAACCGCCCGACGCCATGCGCACGATCTTCGAGCGCGACCGTGACCGCATCATGCATAGCAAGGCCTTCCGGCGCCTCAAGCACAAGACGCAGGTCTTCGTGAACCCCGAGGACGACCACTACGTGACGCGCCTGACGCACACCATCCAGGTGACCCAGATCGCGCGCGGGTTGGCTGCCGACCTGTCGCTCAACGAGTCGCTCGCGGAGGCCATCGCGCTGGGCCACGACGTGGGCCACTCGCCCTTCGGGCACACCGGTGAGGAGGCGCTCTCGCCCTACTTCCCGACGACGGGCGGCTGGCACCACGCGGCACAGAGCGTCCGCGTCTACGAGGTCCTCGAGGACCTCAACCTGTCCTGGGAGGTCCGTGACGGGATCCGGGCCCACTCCTGGAAGGTCGAGCCGCCGCCCACGACCCAGGAGGCACTCTGCGTGCGCTACGCGGACCGCATCGCGTACCTGACCCATGACGCGCTCGACGCCATACGCGCCGGGATCCTCTCGAGAGACGGCTTCCCGGCAGCCATCTCGCGTCGCTTCGGACCCCCGGGCTCGAACTGGATCGGCGGCATGATCGAGGCTGTCGTGGCCGGCTCGCTGGCATCTGGTGAGGTGCGCATGGATGATGAGGTGCTGACCGACATGAATGAGCTGCGCGACTTCATGTTCGAGCGGGTCTACCTGGCCCCGGCGCAGCGGCTCCACCATCGCCAGGCCATCGAGGTCATCCGTGAGCTCATCGATCACCACCTCGTCCACCCCGAGGACCTGCCCGCCACCTTCCGCGACACCGATGCCGACCGGGTCACCCAGGCCGCCGACTACGTGGCCGGCATGACCGACCGCTTCGCCCTGCGCACCTACGAGCGGCTCTTCGGGCGCCCCGGCATGGACGACCCGGCACTGTGAGCGGGGACGCCTCCCCCGCCAGCGGACAGCCGGGCAGCCCGATCGACTGCCGCGGCCGTCGCGAGCGATCTCGAGTTCGACGACCTGTTGCCCGGCCTGCGCGTGGGCGTGGACATGGATGGCGTCCTGGCTGACTTCAATACCGGGCTGGATGACGCACTACAACGAGGAGTTCGGCGCGCAGCTCCAGGCGTCGAATGTGGATGCGTGGGACGGTCCCGAACGGCTCACCCACTTCGGCTCGATGGAAGAGTTCTGGGCGTGGGCTCGCGGCGACGGCCGTTCGACGTTCCGCGACGCGCCGGCCCTGCCGGGCGCTGTCGAGGCTGTCAACCGCATCGCTGTGCGCCATCGCCTCGTCATCGTCAGCTCGAAGTTTCCCTGGGCCATCCCCGACTCGCTGGCCTGGCTGGCCGACCACGGCGTGCAGGCCCGCGAGGTCCACTTCCTGTGGGACAAGTCCGTGGCTGCCTGCGATGTCTACCTCGACGACGCCACGCACGTCCTGCGCGACCTGATGGCCGGGCGCCCGCAGGCGACGGTCTGCCGCATGGTGCGGGCCTGGAACGAGCCTGTGGCCGGTGCCGTGGACATCGCGAGCTGGCAGCAGTTCGAGGTTTTGGTGGAGTCCCTGGCCACCCAGCCCGGGCAGGTCGGGGGCGGCAGACCATGAGTCGAGAGCAGCGGCGGTTCCAGCAGGTGGATGTCTTCTCGCCGACGCCACAGCAAGGCAATCCCGTGGCCGTCGTGCTCGATGGCGACGGCCTGACGAGCGACGAGATGCTGGGCTTCACGCGCTGGACGAACCTCTCGGAGGCAACCTTCCTGCTGCCACCGAGCCACCCGCCGGCTGACTACCGGGTGCGCATCTTCACGGCGGCGGGCGAGCTGCCCTTCGCCGGCCACCCAACGCTCGGCAGCTGCCATGCCTGGCTGCGCGGCGGCGGGATGCCCCGAGACCGCGAACGCATCATCCAGGAGTGCCTGGCGGGACTGGTGCCCCTGCGCCGCATCGACGGCCGGCTGGCCTTCGAGGCTCCAGCCCTGCTGCGCGGCGGGCCGGTCTCGGAGGAGGACCTGGCGCGCGTCGTCGCGGTGCTGCGCATCGATGCCGGCGCTGTCCAGGCAAGCCAGTGGCTCGACAACGGTCCGGGCTGGTTGGGCGTCCTGCTCGGATCCGCGGAGGCCGTCCTGGCCGTCGACCCGGCTATGCCCGAGCCGTGGGAGAGCGGCACACTCAACATCGGCATCGCGGGGCCCTATCCGCCCGGATCAGCCTGCGCGTATGAGGTCCGCGCCATCTTCAACGACGACCGCGGACGGATCGTGGAAGACCCCGTCACCGGCAGCCTCAACGCCTCGCTCGGACAGTGGCTCGTGGGTAGCGGTCGCGTTCGGGCGCCCTATGTCGCGAGCCAGGGCACGGTCCTGGGGCGGAGCGGGCGTGCCCACATCAGCCAGGACGGCAGCGGCGCCATCTGGGTCGCCGGCGATACGCGCACAGTCGTGGAGGGTGTCATCGAGCTGGACTGAGTCAGCGCAGCGCGAGGCGGCCGTCGGCTCAGGCCACGCTGACCGAGATGGTGTGGTATCCCCGCGCGCCGTCGGGTGCCGGCGCACTGACCTCCGCTGTCTGCACGACACCATCGCCGTCGGTGGCGCGGACGCGGATCTCATGGTCGCCCGGCTGGCTCGCGCTGCCAAGGCAGGCGCCACTGCACCCACGTCGCGTCGCTGAGCGGCGCCGAGAGCTCGGCCGGCTGCCACGTGCCGCCGTCGATGGAGACCTCGACCTTCGAGACTCCACGATCGGGCGCCCAGGCCACGCCGGCGATGTCGACGCTGGAGCCGGTCGTGAGCGTGGTGCGCGGACGTGGCACGTCGATGCGCGATTGCGTGAGGATGGGCGCCTCCTTCGCCCAACCGAGCGGCACCCAGTACGCGTCGAAGCCATCCCAAGTCGTGAGCTCGATCTCGCTGAGCCACTTGGTGGCACTCACGTAGCCGTACAGCCCGGGGATGATGAGGCGGGCCGGATAGCCGTGGTCGACCGGCAAGGACACGCCGTTCATGCCCAGGGCGATCATGGGCTGACGTTGCGGGTCCATCGCCCAGGCGGTCGGAAAGCCGGCGGTGAAGTCGTCCACGGAGCGGCCCACGATCTGGTCGGCACCTGGCTGGACACCGGCCATGTCGAGCACGGCCCGCAGGTCCACACCGCTCCAGAGGGCGTTGCCGACGAGGTCGCCGCCGACCCGATTGCTGACACAGGCGATGGTCACGTACTGCTCGAACTGGGGCATGGCAGCGAGGTCGTCGTAGGACAGCGTCGTCTCGCGGTCCACCATGCCTCGGATCGTGAGCGCCCAGCTGGCGGCGTCGACGCGCGGAGCCACGAGGGAGGTATCGATGCGATAGAAGTCCTCGTTGGGCACGACGATGGGCGTGATGCCGGCCACGTCCAGGGAGGCACCGGCGGGCAGGGTGGCAGGCGCGCTCCCAGCGCTCGGGAGCCCCGCCAGCGCGGGAGTCGGAGCGCTCGACTCGAGCAGGTTGCGCCCGACCACGCCGGCAACGACCGAGGCCACCGCCACGCCGCCCCCGACCTGCAGGAAGCGACGGCGGTCCCAGTCCGGCATCGACGCGGCGGCGTCGATGCCGCGGCGCGACGAACCGAGCCCAGCCTCCTCTGCCCAGGCCGGCGCCGTAGCTCGCAACATGATGCGGAGGGCCACGAGGGCAGCGCCGATGGCGACGACGCAGGTGATCACGGCCAGGATCGCCATGGCCGACCTCGGAGGCGGGTGCGACCAGTGCGCCGTCGCCATCCAAGGTGACAACGACATCGGCGGTGGGCAAATCGCAGAAGAGCGTGCTCTGGCCGTCGGCGAAGCCGCCGAACGACCCAGTCGCCTCTCGGAGGCAAGCTTCGGCAGCCACTCGGCGCGCTGCTCGTCAGAGCCGCCGGCCGAGATCACCAGTGCCGCACCGGCCGTGCCGAGCAGCGGGCTCGGGACGCAGGCGTAGCCGGACTCCTCCAGCAGCCCGGCGAGTACGACAATTCCAGCCCCTGGCCGCCGTTACCCTGGAGATCGCAATGCCGGCCATGCAGCTTGCGGTCTGCTTTCCAAGGGCGTCGGTGTTCGGC